>DATMNI010000165.1:0-29223 GCA_035570275.1 Candidatus Acidiferrales bacterium
AGTCCGCTACTTGCCTTCACTTAAGTGCAAGTTTACGTCAAAAAGCGCTAATTTGGGCATTTGCGAATCTCCCCGGATGCGAATCTCCCCCTACCTCACTGATTCAATGGGAAATATAATTGCCGTGCGAAGTCTCTGGCAAGCGGACGGGGCCAGCACGGGCGCAGACTACGCAGGAGGGCCTGACACAAGCGTCGCCACGCAGGCCACTCGTCACATGATCGGCTGCGGTGATTCAGCCGAAAACCCATTGTACACGGCTGGTTAAGGAAAAAGCTCCGCGAGGGTGCTTAACAGTTTTGGGGGAACGCGGTATGAATCGGCTCGTACTACTATGTGGGGCAGATTGTTAATCTGCGGCGGATTGGCAATCCGCCTGACGCTGGCCCAACGAGCGCCTCGGGGCTCGCTCCGAACGTCGGAAGGCGGATTGCCAATCCGGCAGGTTGGCAACCGGCTGGCAACCTGCCCCACAGAAACGTGCTCACAAGGCGGTTCCCCCAATTCGGTTAAGCACCCGCTCCGCGAAGAGCGACATGCCACACAGCCAGGCGCAAATCACATCTTCGCTATCGGCTGATTCAAGCGCCGGTGTTTCGCGCGCCCACGCCACCCAGCGACGACCCCTCGAACCTCCGCACCGAATCGGGTGCGAATTGTGTGAGTGGGCGCCGTGGCAGCGGCAAGGCTGGCCAAGGCTGGCGAAGGCTCTCGCAACGCCAGGCTGGTCCACGGGGCGCCCCGGCCCGCTTTGGAGATCCACTCGCGGCGGATGCCGGTCCTCCGAAGGGACGTCGTCCTGGGTTTTCCGTCCCCTTTTTTCGCACACCTCAGTGCAGGATCAGTTTCTGCACCCGCAGATTGCCGATCTCGCCCACATAGAGCGTATTTTCGTTGCTGCAGTCGATGGCATTCACCGTTCCGAACTCCTTCGGCAACTTGCCCGCTTTGCCAAACTTGCCGGTGATCGTTCCGTCCAGGCGCATTTTGTAAATCTCACCGTCGCGGTCAATGTCGTCTGTGGGATTGGAATTCGAGACATAGAGCACTTGATTGGCGCCCTTCGTCATGCAAAGTGCCTGCGCATTCCCGACGTTGGCGATGGCCGTCTTGAAGTTGCCGTCGTTGTCGAAAACCTGGACGCGCTGGTTTCCGCCGTCCGCGGCATAGACATTGCCGTGCGCGTCAACCGCGATGCTGCGGACATTGGCAAACTCGCCCGGAGCCGTTCCCTTCTTGCCCCACGACTTCACGAACTTGCCGTCTTTATCGAACTTCGCGACACGCGCATTGCCAAGCCCGTCAGCCACGAATATGTTCCCGGCCGCGTCCCAAGCCACATCGGTCGGGTGGTCGAACAGGTCAGTCGGCTGTCCGGCGCCGCTGCCCGCCGGCGAACGCGCAGGAACGCTGACGTTCTCTGCTTTTCGCCCGAGCAACATGCCGACGCGGCCCTGTGGATCGAACTTGATGACCGTGTTGGTCATCTCATCGACCGCCCAAATGTTGTCGCTCGGATCCACGCGGACTTGAGAGGCGAACATGAAGGCGTACGAGTCCTTGCCGATCTCGCGGACGTACTTGCCGGTGCGGTCGAACTGGAACAGTCGCGAGCCGCCATGGGCGAAGGGACGCGCGGTGCCGATCGTGATCGTAGGATGGCCGGTCCGCGTGTAGACGAAAATATCGCCGCGCGAATTCGTCGCCACACCGCCGACTTCGCCAAGATAGATGTCGGCGGGAAGCTTTAGAGCGTTGGCGACGGAATCGAAGCGAATTTCAGGCGCTTCCTTCTGGGCGATTGCCGGAACTCCGGCGATCAAGGCCGCGGTCAGCAGAGTTTCGATCAGACGTTTCATGGGTGTTCTCCTTGTATGACTGCGAGCTACTGTGCGCCGCCGGCACTGGCCGCGGTTGGCCGGAGAATGAGTTTCTGCACCCGCCAGGACTCGATTTCGCCCACGACGATCTCATTCGGATTGCGGCAATCCATCATGTGAACCACCTGAAATCCGGGTGCCAGTTTGCCGGGGTGCCCGAACTTGCCGATCACGGTCCCGTCCAGTTCGGCCTTGTAGATCTCGCCGGTGATGTCCCAGGTTCCCGGCATGTTTCCGTTCGGGTTAGAGTTCGACAGGAACGCGTATTGATGGGAACCCTGCGAAATGCACACGGTCCAGCCGACGCCCAGGTTCGTAATCTCCCGCATTGGCTTCAGATTGTTATCGAGCACCTGATAGCGGTTGTTGGTGCGGTCGGCAACCCAGACATTACCCTGTCCGTCCACCTGCAGGCCATGCGGCAGGTTGAATTCTCCCAAAGCGCTGCCTGCCTTTTCGCTGCCTGCCTGCGCCAGGAAACGGCCGTTCTTGTCATATTTCACGACGCGATTGTTGCAGTAGCCATCGGCAACGAAGATATTGCCCTGCGGGTCCCAACCCACATCCGTTGGCCGGCAGAAAATATACTTCTGCGCGGGCACGTTCGGGCCGGCGGGATAAGGTTGCGCGCCCAGGACTGCCGGCGGCTTCCGGCCGAGCACCATCAGCACCTTTCCGTCGGGACTGAACTTCGTGATCATGTTGCTGCCTTCATCGACCGCCCAAATGTTATCGTCCTTATCGACGCGCACCGAATGGGCGAACTCGAAGCCGTAATAGCCGCTGCCGATCTCTTTGACGAAGGCGCCGGCCTGGTCGAACTCAAACAACCGTGTGTTGGCGCTGCGGTGAAAAACAAAGATATGGCCCTTGGAGTTGGTAGCCACCGCAACCGCTTCACCGAGATACTCCCCCGGCCTGAGTTTCAATAAGTTCGGCACGGACGAGTATGAAATCTCAGGCACATTGGTGATGGTTGCCTTGCGCTGGGCAACCGCGGGCGCGGCCGCCAGCACTGCCAAAGCGAGTGACGACGTCAGAATCCGTTTCATCGAAGTCTCCTAAAAGTTTCCAATCGGAATCTCTATTCCAGGGAACGGGTAGCCGGTGGAAGGCATATCAGTACAGTTTACACGCGCCAAACGCCGCGGGGTAGCGCGAATTGCTCTCCAAACTGGTCGGCGATCTGGAAGCATCGCGGACGAAAGTGGTGCGACAACAGCCCAAGCTACCGTTACGACGTGTGCCATGCTAGGAATTCTATGCGAGACCCGGAAACCATCGAAACCGAGCTGATGGAAATCAGCGCCATCGCCGACGATACCCTGAAGTTCGAGCGCATCGCTGCCTGGTGCGCGTCGCATCCCGACGAAGTCCCTTTCGCCCTGCATCAGTTCATGGGCCGGCGCGACAAGCACTCTTCGGAAACCTCTGAAACCTAACCGCGACAGCGTTTGTGCCGCCCAGCGGCCTTCGTGGCTGCTGCTTGGGCCGTGGCGGAAACGACGGAGCACTACCTGTGTGAATGCATGGGCGGCGCGCGGGCCGATCCGGTTGACGCTGTGCCTGCCGTGCGGCTAGCACCTCCCCCCGCAAAAACTAGCCTGATGTCGGACCCGGTTGGTACAATTCGGCATGCTTTTTGCCCTTTTCCGCTCTGCAACGCTGGCTGTCCTCTCCGCCACTCTGGTGGTCGCGCAAGCGCCTGCCACACCTCAAAGGCCAGTCACCGACATCTATCACAGCGTCAAGGTAACCGACAATTATCGCTGGCTCGAAAAAGACGCCGATCCCGAAGTCAAAGCCTGGAGCGCTGCCCAGAACCGCTATGCGCGGGCTTTTCTGGACGCCCAACCCATGAGAGCCGTTCTTCAGGACCAACTCGCGAAGCTGTATGGCAGTTCGTCCTCCTCATATTCGGCTCTGCGATATAGGAGCGGCGTCCTTTTTGCCCTGAAGTCGCAACCGCCCAAAGAACAGCCGCTGCTGGTCTGGATGAGGTCGGCGACCGATCCCGCTGCGGAGAAGGTAGTGCTTGACCCAAACCAGATCGACGCCAAAGGCGGTACCGAGATCGATTTCTTCGAACCCTCCCATGATGGCAAGCTGGTGGCTGTATCTCTCTCTCGGGGCGGGAGTGAAAGCGGCGACGTCCACGTTTACGATGCCTCCAATGGCAAGGCGCTAGCCGATGTGATCCCGCGTGTGAATAACGGCACGGCGGGCGGCAGTGTCGCATGGAAACAGGGCGACAAAGGGTTTTACTACACGCGTTATCCCCGCGCCGGGGAACGTCCTGCCGCCGACCTGGACTTCTACCAACAAGTCTGGTTTCACACCCTGGGTACTCCTGTCAGCACCGACACCTACTCGCTGGGCAAGGATTTCCCTCGCATCGCCGAGATCCTGCTCAGCACTTCCGGCGACGGACGCTACATCCTGGCGCAAATGGCTAATGGCGACGGCGGTGAGTTCGCCCACTATCTGCTTAGTCCCGATGGCCGGTGGACACAGGTCACCCGCCTGGCCGACTCCGTGACCCAGGCGGCGTTCGGCGGTAACGACTCACTTTGGCTGGTATCCCGCCAGGGCTCGCCGATGGGAAAGATCCTGCGCATGCCGCTTTCGAACCCCTCTCTGGCCAGCGCGCCAACAGTCATCACTGAGAGTAAGTCCGCGGTTCAGGAAATTATCGCCACGCCTCATCGCCTTTACGTCGTCGACCAGGCAGGCGGCCCCATGCAGGTCAGAGTGTTTGACGAGAAGGGTACGCCGAAGGGCGTGATTCCTATCGCCCCGTCGTCTTCCGTCGGACGAGTGGTGGGGCTGGAATCAGACGACGTGCTGGTGCTTTCCCAAACCTACCTGCAGCCGCCCGCCTGGTCGCGCTTCGACGCCGCTACCGGCAGCCTCCAGCCGACAGCGCTCAGGAAGGCGGCAGCCGCGGACTACAGCGACACCGAGGTGCTCCGCCAATTCGCTGTCTCCAAAGATGGCACGTCCGTGCCGCTGAACATCATCCGCCGCAAGGGCACGAAACTCGACGGCAACAATCCAGTCGTTCTCTATGCCTACGGCGGCTACGGAATCAGCCTCCCGCCATTTTATGACATCGGGCTCCGCCCTCTGCTCGACCGCGGCGTCATCTATGTGATCGCGAACCTTCGCGGCGGCGGCGAATACGGTGAGGACTGGCATCGAGCCGGCATGCTCACAAAAAAGCAGAACGTTTTCGACGATTTTGCCGCCTGCGCGAAGTGGCTCATCGACCAGCGCTACACCAACCCAAAGCGCCTCGCCATCGAAGGCGGCAGCAACGGCGGCCTGCTCATGGGCGCCGCTCTCACCCAGCATCCCGAACTCTTCGCCGCAGTCGTTGCACACGTCGGGATTTACGATATGTTGCGTGTTGAACTCTCGCCCAACGGCGCCTTCAACGTCACCGAATTCGGCACCGTGAAAGAGGCCGACCAGTTCAAGGCGCTCTTCGCTTATTCCCCGTATCACCACGTCGTCGATGGTGTGCAGTATCCGGCCGTGATGTTTCTGACCGGCGCCAACGACCCGCGTGTCGAACCTGCGAATTCGCGCAAGATGACCGCTCGCCTGCAGGCCAGCGGATCCAGGCAGCCCGTCTATCTGCGAACCACCGACAGCGCGGGACACGGCATTGGCACAGCACTCAGTGAACGCATCGCGCAGGCCGCCGATGTGGATGCGTTCCTGTTCACCATGCTGAGAGTCCGGTAGCAGCCCCCGACATCAAGCGAAAGTGCGCCGCCTTCAAGAAATTACCGGCGGCGCTGCCTGAATTCGTCTGGCTGGCGAGTTTTTCCCTTTCTGCGTGTAAACCCGGACGCTGGCAAATCGGTCTATACATTCGAATGGAACGAAGTCGTTCATCCGGGCTGGCGCCAGTGGTCAGTGATACCCACGCCGAAGAGAACGAGGATTTCGATTCGCTGGTGGGGCTGCATCGGCCGCGCGTATTCCGGTTCATCCTGGCCTCGCTGCGCGACCGGGAGACCGCTGAGAATCTGACGCAAGACTGCTTCGTGCGGGCTTATCAGGCGCGCGGCCAGTTTCGGGGCGCGTCCAGCATCGCCACCTGGTTCATGCAGATTGCGGCAAACCTGGTACGGAATCACGAGTCCAGCAGCCGCTTGAAGTTCTGGAGACGTTCGCTGCACCCCGGTGCGGACGTGGCCGACATCGGGAACTCCATTGCGGACCAGCAACAGTCTCCGGAAGCGGCGGCCCTGGTCCAAGAGCAGGTAAAAGCGATCTGGGCTGCCGCCGCCAGTCTGCCCGCGCGGCAGCGGACCGTGTTCCTGCTCCGGTTTGTAGAAGACATGGACCTTCTGGAAATCGCCGAAGTCACTGGGATGAAGGAAGGGACGGTAAAGACACACCTCTTTCGGGCGCTCCAATCGGTACGCGCCAGGCTGGGGGGAACGAAATGAGCAAGCACTTAACAGAGCAAGGAGTTTCCATGTACCTCATCGGCGACGTCAGTATTGAAGAACGCCACCACGCGGAAGAGTGTGCGGCCTGCCAGGCGAAGATCGCGAGCCTCACCACCTCCATCTCCCATTTTCGGGGAGCTGTCCGGAACTGGAGCGACCGGGCGCGCACCAGGGATCGCGCCGCGGAGCTCCGCTGGACCGTCATCCCGGCATCGGACCATCTGGCGCGCCTGTTGCTGCCGGCGCTGGATTTGCCGTGGTATCGCTCACTCTGGGACGGAGCCCACGCGCTTTTTCAACCCGCGCCTCCCCTGCTGGACATCACGTCCAAACCGGTCTTGGTGCGGAACATCTGGGGCCAGTATGGCCGGCAGAAGAAGTCGTGGGTGATGTCGATGGCGCTGCAATCGGCAGTCGTCGTTTTGGTGTTTACCGCCGCGCTTACCCCTACCGTGAGACATCGGATCACGGGCGGTTCCGCGGTGTTGGTTGCGCCTGCGCTGCCTCCGGATCTGCCGGCGCCTGCAACGGTCAAGCCTGGGACGTCAGGCGGTGGAGGAGGCGGCGGCGACCGGTCGCTCTTGCCTGCATCGCGGGGCCGGGCTCCCAAGTTTGCGCTGAGGCAGTTCACGCCGCCTATGGCGGTGGTTGCCAATCTCGACCCGAAACTCACTATGGAGCCGACCCTCATCGCGCCGCCCGATGTGCAGCTCCCGAACGCGAATCTGGCACAATATGGCGACCCCTTGGGAAAGATTGGCCCGGCGTCGAATGGTCCGGGTTCGGGGGGCGGCATCGGATCGGGCAAGGGTGGGGGTATCGGTAGTGGCACGGGCCCGGGTTTTGGCGCCGGCGACGGGGGCGGCATCGGCGGTGGCGTTTTTCGTGCGGGCGGCGGAGTGTCGGCTCCAACGCTGCTGTCAAAGGTCGAGCCCGAGTATTCCGAGGAGGCGCGCAAGGCGAAATACCAGGGTGTGGTGCTGCTCTACATAGAAGTCGATCCTTCCGGCAAGGCCACTAACATCCGCGTCCTCCACAGCCTGGGCTTGGGCTTGGACGAAAAGGCGATGGAAGCGGTCAAGAAGTGGAGATTCAGACCCGGGGTCAAGGATGGCAGGCCGGTCACGGTGCAAGCGCAGATCGAAGTCAACTTCCGTCTGCTGTGATTAAGGCCGACGTTCTGAAAAACGGGTACACAGGCGTTGAGGCGTCAGCGGAGTTCGTTTCGCCGGCGCCTCCTCCGAAGCGCCTGCCTTCACCCCAGTGCTCTTACAACTGAGACGCAGTTTGGTTCGCAGCCTCGGCCGTTTTCGCCGCAGCCTTCTCCGCCGCCCTTGCCGGGGCGGTCTTCGCTACTGTCTTTTTGGCCGTCGCCTTTTTACGGGCCATCTTCTTCGGTGCGGCTTTCGCAGCTTCGGCACGCACAAGCGCCCACCGCTTCTTGGTGGCGGCGACGATTGCTGCTCTTCCCGCGGCACTCAGCTTACGCTTTGGCTTCCGTGCTTCCGCCGTGGCCTGCGACGGTTCAGATTGCCGCTTCGACTCGGCCCATCGTTTTCGTTGGGCGTCACCGATGCGCTTCCGGGCGGCCGCGCTCATCTTCCGGCGCTTGCCTCTTGGAACTTCCGACGTGGCGGCGGGTGCCGAACTCGAACCGGACAGCGAGGAACGGAGTTCTGCAATCTGTGAGTCGATGTGCCGCTTCTGTTCCTCGAACCCAAGGATGGCGGCGGTGATGATTTCGGAGTTGAGTTTTATCGGCATGCAATTTCCCAGCGTCTCCCGCATCCACGTTAACGCATTCTGACGTTCAATAGTAGCCGAGGCCCGGTTCGGGCCGGTTCGTGTGAAGGGGTCGCCACCGGGCAAGTTGGCGCGAGACCGAATGGCCGCGCTCCGGCGGTTTCGGATTCACCGTCGCCTGGAAAAGATCGCCAGGTTCACCGCGTCGGCCATCATTTTGTAGCCGGGGTTGGCCGGGTGCAGGTAATCCGGCGAATCCGCCAGCGGGCTGAACCGCTTCGGGTCGGACGCATCGCGCGTGGCAGCGTCGAAATCGATCACGGCGTCGAAGGCCCCGCCAGTGCGGATCCATCGGTTCGCCGCGTCGCGAATCGCCTCGCCGTCTTGGTTGTAGACGTTCGACCCGCCAAACGGTGTGAGCGTGCAGCCGATCGCCTTCACTCCGTACAGGTGCGCCGTTTCGATGATCTGCCGGTAGGCCGCGATCAAGTCGTCCGCCGTCAGAGTGGACGCCCCGTCTGCCTGCCGTGAGGCGCCCGTGATGTCGTTGATCCCTTCCATCAGCGTCATCCACTTCACGCCCGGCTGGCTCAACACATCGTGATAGAGCCGCGCCAGCGCGCTTCCGTTGTCGCCGAACACGCGGTTACCGGAGATCCCCGCGTTCACCACGCCGATGTGCGCCGTGGCGCGATTGGCTTGCAGCCGGGCGGCCAGTACGGCGGGCCACATGCCATTGGTTTCGGGCGTGGATTGGTCGCCATCCGTGATGGAATCGCCGAAAGTGACCAGCGTTCCGGCATCGGCGGGGGCCAGCACATCCAGACCCGCGAGCCAGTAATAGGATTGGTGCGTCGCGTCCGCCTCCGTCATTTCCGCCTGCGCGGTGGTGTCGCCCTTCTTCGACAGGTACGTGGTGTGCAACCCGAAGGTGTGGCTGGTGGGCGCGCCGGTTTCACCCGGGAAGTAGAGACTCACCGCGACATCCGAAAGCGGCGGCAATTGGAGACTCACCGGATCGCTCACCAGCGTCTGTCCCGCGTACATCACTGCCGAGGCTCTGCCGCTGAACGTCACTACACGATCCGACCCCGGAACGATCGCCGAATCCTTGCTCCGCAGCGCCAGGCGGGCCGCTCCGATAGTCACCGGGGTCCCACCCAGCGCGTTCGAAAGCCGGATGCGCAGTGTGCGGCCGCCGATGCTGGTACGGGCGATCATACGCACCGTCTGGTTGTTCAGCCCCGCCAGACCCGGTGGGATGCCGAACCGCCTTTGCGGCCCCTTAGCCGGCGCGGGTGGTGGCGTGGCCGGAGCGGTTCCGCGGCCGGCCGCCACCGGCCCGGAACGCCCGGCGTTCCGAAACTGCGCTTGCGCCGTGCCCCACGTCGCCACCCAATGCTCGCCGGTTTGGCCGTGGAGAGCGGTTACCAGGAAAACCGCCGCGGCCCACGCCCTGGGTACAGCAGTCATTTTCACCTCGCACACTCGATGGTATATCAAACCCCTTGTCAGCCCCTGCTGGGAGTAGGAATTTGTGGGGCAGATTGTTAATCTGCGGCGGATTGGCAATCCGCCCGCCCGGAGTTGGCGCGCAGCCGAACCTCCATAAGCGACTTTCGAGAGCGCGGCGGATTGCGAATCCGCCTCCGCGATGCGCAGCGAGCCGCCCGCGTCAGCGGCCTCGCCCGCAAATCGGCAACCCGAAACGTTGCGAACTTGCGCGCAACCTGCCCGATCCCGTAGTCTCACTTCAGGATGCAGCCTTACCAACTTCCCGTGAGACGCACCATCCTCGCCGTGCTGCTTTTCAGCGCCGCCTTCGGTTACCTGGAAGCCGCCGTCGTGAGCTACCTGCGCGATCTCCATGAACCGGCCCGCCAGCGGTTCTATCCCGGCCGTCCGCCCGGCGACCTGTTCCCGCTGCTGACGCTCGAACAGGTGCGGCAATCCGGCGCGGTGCAACCGAAGACGCTCGCCATCGAGATCGGGCGGGAAGCCGCCACCATCGTCATGCTTGCCGGCATCGCGCTCGCCGCCGCCCGGAACGCCGGCCAGTTTGCGGCCGTGCTTGCCATCGCGTTCGGCGTCTGGGACATCGCGTTCTACCTGTTCTTGAAGGTGCTGCTTGGTTGGCCGGCATCGCTCTTCACCTGGGACATTTTGTTTCTCCTCCCGGTGCCGTGGACCGGCCCCGTGCTCGCGCCCGTGCTGGTGTCGGCTGCGATGATCGGCGCGGGCGTCTACCACCTTTGGCGCGAAGGCGGCGCCAGACCGGTGCGCATCGGGCGCGCCCGCTGGCTCGGCATTACGGCTGGAGCGGGAGTCATCGTGTTGGCCTTCGCGGTCGACTACAGGAACATCATGACAGCCGGGATGCCGCACCCGTTCCATTGGGGCATATTCACCCTGGGGCTTGGGGGCGGATTGCTCCCCTACGTCAGCGCCGCCATGGCGAAGCCGGGCGCGGAATCGGTCAGAATCCCGGAGGCCGCTCGCCCGCCACGCTGAGCGTGCGCTCGAAGGCGAGTCCGGCGCGCCCCAGCGTGCCCTCATCGAAGAGACGGCCGATGAGAGTGACGCCGTGGGGCACCCGCCGGCGCGGCGAGAACTTCGGCAGCGGGTTGGCTGGGTCCGGCGCCCAATCGCTGCGCGCCTCAGCCACTTCCACGTAGCCCGCGCGGAAGGTGAGCGACGGATGTCCGGTGAAGTTGCTGATCGTAAGCATTTCGTCGCGCAGCGAAGGCACCAGAAGCAGGTCCACCTGCGAAAAGATGCGGGCCATCTCTTGAGCCACGCGGCGCCGTAAGCGGTCGGCCTGCACAAAATCCACCGCCGAAAGAAAGCGCGCCTGGCGGAAAAGGTTAGGCCAGGCGTCGGGCACCTGAACCTTGAGCTGCTTCAGCCCGCCACTCAACGTGAGTTCCTCGAACGCGGCGGCGCCCTCGGCGAAAAGAATCAGGTTGAGCGAGCCGTAGGGCCAGTCGGGAAGTGTCACCTCCACCGGGACCATACCCAGTTTCCTGGCTGCCTCCAGGGCCGCGCGGTCAACGTCGGTGGCTGGGCTTTCCTTCATCCAACCGGAGAAATAGCCTACGCGCAGCCCTTGGACGGACACGGCGGAATCGAAGTCGAGCCGGCTGGGCACGCTGGAAACGTCCCCGGGGTCGGGGCCGGAGATGGCCCGCAGCACCAGCATCGCGTCCTCCACGCCGCGGGTCATTGGGCCAAGCTTGTCAAGCGACCAGCACAGGGTCATCGCGCCCGTGCGCGGTACGCGGCCGTAAGTGGGCCGCAGCCCGGTGATGCCGCAACGCATGGAGGGGCTGACGATGCTGCCTCCGGTCTCGCTGCCAATTGCGAAGCCCACCAATCCCGCGGCCGTCGCTGCCCCGGGGCCGGCGCTTGAGCCCGATGCGCCTTCCTCCAGCAGCCACGGATTCATGGTCTGGCCGCCGAACCAGATGTCGTTGAGCGCCAGCGCACCCAGGCTCAGCTTGGCGATGAGGACGGCGCCCGCTTCGTGGAGCCGCTTCACCACCGCCGCGTCCTGCGCCGGCACGCGGTTTCGAAAGGGTTCGGCGCCATACGTCGTGGGGATACCGGCGGTGTCGATCAGATCCTTGGCGCCCCAAGGAATGCCGTGCAGCGGGCCGCGGTACTTGCCCGCTGCAATCTCCTGGTCGGCTGTTTTGGCCTGCGCCAGCGCCAGGTCGCGCGTGAGGGTGATGACGCATCGCAGCTTGGAGTCGAAGCGCTCCAGCCGGTCCAGATACAAGCGGGTGAGCCGCTCCGAGCTCAGCTTCCGCGCCTCAATCCACCGCGAGAGTTGGGTCACCGGAGCAAACGCAAGGTCCTGGTCACTGGCGGGCAGCGGCCCCGGGTCGTGTAGGCCGTCGGCTTTGGTGCGGACGAACCGGTCGCGCTCCGGGCCCGCTTTCTGGCCGGGCAACACCGGATCCCACCGCGACCCGGGTGCGAGTGTCGTTTCCAATGTGAGCTTGCGCGGCCCGGTGCGGCGTTCATAGACCGGCGCCATGGCCTTGCGCCAGTTGCCGGCCGCCATCTCACGCTCCGCCGCGCTCAGTGGAACCTGGACAAGTTTCTCCGCTTCGGCAAAGGTCCCAGTCGAAACCTCAGGTCCCACCTCTGGCGCCGTGCCGAATGCCGGCGGCGCTCCGGGCGGCAGTGCAGCAGGTTGGGTGGCGGGCTGGGGGGCGTCCCTACGGCACGCCGCGGCCGTAGCCATCAGGCTGATGGAGGCCCGGCTCAAAAATTGCCTGCGCGATTTGGACATGCATTTTGCTCCGACCCACATTGTACTGTGGGGCCGGTTGCCAACCTGTTCGCGACGTGCGCTATGTGGGGCAGCTTGGCAAGCACTGCTTGGCAAGCTGCGGCGGATTGGCAATCCGCCCGCCGGGAGTTGGCGCGCAGCCGAACCTCCACAAGCGGCTTTCGAGAGTGTGCGGCGGATTGCTAATGCGCCTTCTTGCCGCCTCTTGCTCTCTTGCGCCGCTGGGTTGTTCGCCGAGACACTGATGGACGAGACATTAATGCGCGAAATTGTCCGGCGTGTTCTGACCGTGGCGCGGCCCGACAGAATCATTCTGTTCGGCTCGGCCGCGACCGGGCAGATGACCAAGGACAGCGATATCGACTTGTTGATCGTCGAACCGGCACCGACGAACCGCCACGATGAGAGTGTGGCCATCGAGGACGCCATTAGCGACGTCAACTTCCCGGTCGATGTGAAGATCATTGCATCCGAACGCTTCGAGGCCACGAAGAACATCATCGGCGGCATCGCCTATCCGGCCCACAAATACGGCAGAGTCCTCTATGTGGCCGCCTGAGAGTGGCCGCGACCCTCTGGGTCGCGAGGAAGGTAGACAACCTCTGTCCAAACTATGATGCCGCCTGAGGACGTGATTCGCACGCCAGGCGCTGGCGGCTCACGCCGGCGCCCGCCAACAGGTCACGCATGCTCTGCTGGTTTTGCAAAACTGCTTTTGCTTCGGACGGAATTGGGGCAGTCGTGGATTCCGACCATTCGCCGCCGAAGTTCTGGGAAACGATAACTGCGTTGTACATCCGGTTAGTGGCCACCGGCCGGATGCGCGCCATCGCGGGCACGACGGGCGGCACCTGCGCAGGTCGAATCCGGGGCTGCGTCTGCTCGCTGTATTTCTTGAGGTCCCGGCGAAATTCCTCTTCCATCCGGTAGTTCTCTTTGTATTCGTCGTAAATGTCGCGTTGGAGCCCATTCTCGTTTCGGCCAATGAACAGGCGCACCAAATCGTGATACCCTCGCCGAAACCCGAACCAGCGTGAACCCTTGGTCAACAGGCTTGCGAAGCCCTGCCAGTGCTCAACCTACTCAAATGTGCGAAAGTCGGGCTAGTGGCTCTCCAGCGCACAGGAATCGCAGTGGCCGTTCTGGCAGCGCTGTCCGTGCGCCCACCGGTCCCGGCACAATCGCTACCGCCGGCGCCGGCCTCGGAGTCTCTGCCAACCATGCGTTCCCAGACGCGTGTCGTGCAGATTGACGTCGTAGTGAAAGACTCCAGGGGCCGGCCCGTCAGCGACCTTTCGAAACCGGACTTTACTGTGATCGACCGCGGCAAACCGCGCGCCATCCAGATCTTCAGCATCGACCGTGGTGGGCAGGCGCCGGAGTCCGGCCAGCCGGCAGAGCGCCCTCAACCAACGCCTGCGGCGGCGGCCAACGTTTTTTCGAACCGCGTCCCCGCCATTGCCGCACCCGGCCGTGTAACCGCCATCGTGCTGGATGGGAACAACACCACCTTTGACGATTTCGCCTACGCGCGCACGCAGATCATCGATCTCGTTGGTAAGCTCCGGCCCGGCGACCGGATGGCGATTTATGTTCTTTACCTGGGCCTCGCGATCGTGCAGGATTACACTTCCGACCGCGAACTGCTGATGAAGAGCATCACCGCATACAGGCCGCCGGCCCTCACACCGCGGGCGGGGATGAGCCGGAGGCCGACCCGCCCCGCCACTGGCATGTTGCCATCCGGCGACGTCAGCGATGAATTGACCACGGGCATGTCCCCGGCGGAAACCGCCTTCTTTGTGCGCCGGCGCGCGGAGGATACCATGGCGGCTTTTCGCGCCATCTCCAGTCATATGTCGATACTGCCTGGGCGAAAGAGCGTGATCTGGGTTTCGGGCGGATTTTCGGGGAGGCAACTGATCGACTCGAAGGCGTCGTTCGATGCCACAACGGCCGCCATGAACGATGCCAACGTAGCCCTGTACGCTGTCGACGCGCGCCTTTTGATGAACGGCACCCAGAACAACATCGACACCATGCAGCGTTTCGCGGAAGCCACCGGAGGCAAAGCCTACTACCACCGCAACGACCTGGGCAACGCCGTTGGGGAAGCGGTGGAAGACTCGCAGGTCACCTATACCCTGGGGTTCTATCTTGCCGGCGACGAGCGCGACGGGGAATTCCATCCGCTGCGGGTCAGCGTGAACCGGCGCGGGCTGGAACTGCGTTACCGGCAGGGTTATTATGCGGGACCGGAATCCAGCGGCGACCCGGCGAGGAAGAAGCAGGCGCTGGAAGCCGAGTTGTTGAATCCGCGCAATGCAACCGATCTCGGAATTGATGCCCGCGTTGACCTTGTGAAGGGCCGTTCGGGCAGCGAACTCCGGATCCGCATGAACCTGGACCCTCGAACTTTGACTCTAAAGCGTTCCGGCGGCGAATGGTCGGGGAAAATCGACAATCTGTTCGTGGAACGCGCTCAAGACGGTACGGTGCTGGCGAAGATCTCCAACTCGGTTGAGTTTCAGTTCACCGAAAAAACGCGCGCCCGCTATGAGGCCGGGGCCATGGTTGTCCCGGCCTCCATCCGCCTGGTGAATTCCGCGGTCACGCTTCACATCATCGTCCGGGATGCCGGAACGGGGCGCACCGGCTCGTTAATCGTGCCGCTGCAGAGCATTTTGGCAACCGCCGCAAAATAGCCCCGCCAACCTTACTCATGCCGTAGCGCGCTCATCGGGTCGATTCGCGAAGCCTTCCGCGCAGGCAGGTACCCGGCCAGAATTGCGGCGCCCAGCAGAGTCACCACTGCCAGCGTAAGCGCCAGAGGATCGTTGGACTTCATTCCGTACAGGAAGGACGCGACAAATTTCGACGTGCCGAGCGCCGTGGGAAGGCCGATGGCCAGGCCCACCGCCGCCAGCGCCAGGACATCCCGTAGAACCATCCGGACCACGCCGCCGCGCTGCGCCCCCAGCGCCATCCTGATGCCGATCTCGCCGGTGCGGCGGGCGACGTTGTACGAAACCGTGCCGTAGAGACCGACGCAGGCGATCGCCAGTGCCAGGATGGCGAAGCCGGTGCACAAACGGGCAAACGTGATCTCCTGGTTGATCGTCTGGTCTATGTCCGCCGCCTGGGTTCTAATCTCGGACACGGGCACGCGCGCGTCCGCCTGGCGCACCGTTTCGCGTGCCGAGTTGACATACCGCAGCGGGTCGCCCGACGTCCGCAGCGCGTACACCATCTGATCCGGCTGCGGGTAGCCCTGGTTATAAGGCATATACACCAGCGGCGGGATGGCCTCCTTCAGACCGCCATACCGCGCGTTCCTGGATACACCCACAATCTCCATGTCGCGCGCGAGAGGCTCTCCTTTCCCTCCTTTCCGCATAATCAGATGCTGCCCCAGCGGATTGCGATTGCCGAAATTGGCCTTGGCAAACACCTCGTTGATCACCGCCACGGCCGGCGAGGCGGGCCGGTCGCTTTCGTCAAAATCACGGCCGGCCAGGATCGGAATCTGCATGGTGCCGAAGAACGCCGGTCCGACATTCAGGATTCGATTGTCCGGGCTGGATGGCGCGCCGGACACGCCGATGGGCAGTCCAGTCCCGGCTTCGATGAGCGAATCTTCCGAGAGACTCGCGCTGCGCACGCCCGGGATCTCGCTGAACCGTTGGCGTAGATCGCCGTAAAAGGCAGCGATCTCCGGGTCTTTGTGCCCGGCCTTCCGGGCGTCCAACTGGAACAGCAGCACGTTCTCGCGATTGAAGCCGAGCTCGATCGATTGCAGATTCGATAGCGTCCGCACAAACAGCCCAGCCGCCACCAGCATCAGCAGCGAGATGGCGATCTGACACACCATGAGCGCGTGGCTTATGCTGACGCCCCGGAAAGAATGCCGCGCACCCGGCTGGCCCGCCCGCGTTTCCTTGAGGGCCGATATGACGTCCACACGTGTGGACTGCATCGCCGGCGCCAGGCCGAACAGCACGCCCGTCAGCAAGGAAAGTGCGGCCGCCGCACCCAGCACGTGCCAGTTCAATTCCGCGCGCAGGGTGAAATTCGCCCGCCCGTTTGCCAGCAGCAGCGTAAGGAAACGAATCCCCCAGATCGCGAACAATACCCCGAGGACCCCGCCCATCGACGCCAGCAGAACGCTCTCGGTCAGCAGTTGCCGCACAATGCGAAACCGGCCCGCACCCACGCTCAGCCGCAGCGCCATTTCGCGCCTTCTCGCCGCGGCGCGCGCCAGCAGCAGGTTGGCGACATTGGCGCACGCCAGGGCCAGGATCAACGCCACCAGCGTCATCAGCACATAGAGCGGTTGCGAGTACCGCCGCCGCAGGCTCTCCAGGCCACCCGCGCCTGGGACGATCACCAGCGCGGGAAGGTTCGCCCGCTCCCGCTCATTGTCGGCGGTGCCCGCTACCCATTGCTGAAATGCCGGCGCCAACTCGGCCTGGGCCTGCGCCAGGCTGACTCCGGGACGCAATCGGCCCATGACCTGAATCCAATAGTAGTTCCGAGCCAGGTAATTTTCGGGTCGGAAGCCAAACTGATGGCCGGCTCCCATCAATTCATTGGTGTGCATCGGAAGATAGACATCCGGAGCCGCCGCGGGATCGACGCCGAAGAATTCAGGCGGCGTAACGCCCACTACGGTGAAGGGCAGGTTGTCGATCAGAATTGGCTGGCCGGCCGCGTTGGCGGCGCCTCCAAAGCGCCTTTGGCTATACGCGTAGCTGACCACAGCTACGGGCCGCGCCCCGGCCCGGTCGTCATCGGGAATGATCAGCCGCCCCGCAACCGGGGGAACGGCGAGTCCACCAAAATAACCGCCCGACACGTACTCGCCGGCAGCAATGCCGGCTTGTCCTTTGATGGTCAGGTTCAGCCGCTTGATTTGCCAGGATGAGTAGTGGGCGAACACGGTCGAAAAAACGGATTCGTATTTCTGGAAAAGCTCGAACGCCGGGAAGGGGAACATGCCGCTTGTCTCTCCCGACTGGGGATCGCCCCAAGTGCTGCCGCTCATGCCATGCATCACGAAGTCGCGTCCTCCGGCGTTAGCCTTGGCGTGCCAGTTCAGGACGACCAGAGACCCGGGATCGGACACCGGCAGCGAGCGCAGCAGGATCGAGTCCATGAAGCTGTAGATCGCGGTGTTGGCGCCGATTCCCAGCGCCAGGGACGAGACTGCCAGAAACGTAAACAGCCGGTTGGCGGCCATGGTCCGAAAGGCATAGCGCAGGTCCTGGCCGAGTTGCTCCAGGACAGTCCATCCCCATACGTCGCGGGTGTTCTCCTGCAGCAAGGTGAGGTTGCCCAACTCGCGGCGCGCCGCCCATCGGGCCTGTTCCCGCGCCAACCCCTCCGCTTGCTGCTGTTCGGCTTCCTCCGCGAGGTGGAACTGGAGTTCCTCGCGCAGTTCGGCTTCCTTGTTGCGGCGTTCGGTCAACCATTTCAACTTGCGAAAGAATGCGTTCATTTTCCCTCCTGCTCGGCTGGATTCAAGATCAACCCCATGGCCCGCGCGAACGCCTGCCACTTCGATTGTTCGCGAGCGAGCTGTTTCCGCCCCAGCGGCGTGAGGCGATAGACCCTGGCCCGCTTACCTTTGTCGGACAGCTCCCACGCGGCCGCGACCCACCCTTTCGCCTCCAGCCTGTGCAGGGCCGGGTACAAAGAACCCGTCTCCACCTGGAGCAGGTCTTCCGAGGTCCGCTGAATGTGTTTGGCGATGGCGTGGCCGTGGGTGGGTCCCGCAATCAGGGTGCGGAGGATGAGCAGGTCGAGCGTGCCTTGCAGCAGATCGACACGCGAGGGCGGCTTTTGGCTCATTGTGTAGCCATTCTACTATTTGTTCTGTAGTGTGTCTACTGAAAAAGGCTCCAACTGGACCTCCTGCGGATCAACCTGGTTATGGAGACTGGTTACGGAGACGCCCGGCCAGTCACATATGTGGCCTATCTGAGCCCATTCTTGGCGCCAAGCCAGCGCGTGCACTCAAAGGTGCGCCCCGGATTATGGCCCAACACTCGGGCCTTCCGCAAGAGCCTTTGTTCACCGCGACTGCCTCCTCCTTGCTTTGCTCGGCGGCCTCCGCTTGCTCCGCGCTCTCAAGGTTCTATTTTCGTCTTCTGCGCTTTCCTCAGCGTCTCCGCGTCTCCGCGGTGAAGTCGCCGCCCCGGAGTACGGCACAGCCCTCGACATTGCCGCATCAGAACAGATCCATCTGAAAAAGAATGGGTTGTCCTTCTGACCCTGTGCTTTTTCCGATTGGCCGCTTAACGGTGACGCGGAACTCGCATTTATTTCTCCCTTTACTTTCAAGTATTTTCAGACCCGCAAGCCCCGAATCCACCACCACCCGTGCTACACATTAAGCATGGAAGTGTGCTCTCATGCTTTTTCATGTGACGCATCTGCCGAAAACCTCGCGCAAGATGCGGCACAAGGCCTTTATGAGTCTCTGCAACTTACTGAAAAGGAGTCATCTGGCTTCACGTCAAAGTATTCCACGGAGTCTCGCAAGATGCGTCACAGACCGGCCCCCGGCAGCTACTTGTGAAGCACCGGACGGATCGCCTTTCACAGGCCACAGGCCACCGGCCACCGGCCACCGGCATCTGGCCACCGGCCACCGGCATCCCCCACTTCTACCCTCGAAAATCCAGACGCATCGCCAGGGCCCCCTCCAACTCCAGCAGGCGCTTCTTGAGCGGCAACCCGCCTCCGTAGCCGACCAGTTTGCCGCTGGCGCCGATCACCCGGTGGCAGGGGACGATGATCGGGATAGGGTTGGCGCCGTTGGCGGCGCCGACCGCCCGAACGGCTGCGGGCGATCCAATGGCCGCCGCGATTTGGAGATAGCTGCGGGTTTCCCCGTAGGGGATTATCCCCAATTGCCGCCAGACCTGCAGTTGGAATCCCGTGCCTTGCATATCCAGCGGGACTCGGAATTCGCGCAATTGGCCGGCGAAATAGGCCCGCAATTGCGCGCAAGTCTCGGCCAGCAGGCAATTTTCCGGGTTTTGGACGGCGTCCGGCACGCCTTCTCCGGCGGGCAGCGGCTCGAATTCGATCGCCCGAATGCCCGAAGTGCTTGCAACCATTCGGAGTTTCAATCCATCTACAATTTGGACGTCCGCCCATTCCAACATGCACACAGTGTGCCATATCGTCCCGGTCTCAATTCGGGCGAAAGCTTGCAGTTTACGGTTTATGCCGGGCCGAACCGGTAACGGTCCTGTTATAATTAGTCCTATTCGCCTATATGCCTCTTAAGCCTTTCGCACTCAATCATGGCGCGGAGAAGAAGATTTTTCTGCTCAAGCCCCGGGGCTTTTGCGCTGGAGTCGTCAGGGCTATCGATGTGGTCAAGATCGCCTTGGATTTGTATGGGCCGCCGGTTTACGTCCGTAAGGAAATCGTGCATAACAAGCACGTGGTGGATGAGTTGCGCGACGCCGGCGCGGTCTTCGTGGAAGAACTGGACGAGGTGCCCCTGGGTGGCCGCGCCATCTTTAGCGCCCACGGCGTGGCGCCCGCGGTGCGCAAGCAGGCGCTGGAGCGCAAGCTGGATGTGATCGATGCCACTTGCCCGCTGGTCACCAAGGTGCATCTGGAAGCCGTCCGGTTTGCGCGCGACGGCTACAGTATCGTGCTGATTGGCCACAAGGACCACGATGAGGTGATCGGCACGCTGGGCGAGGTGCCCGACCGCAGCTACCTGGTGGAAACCGTCGAGGATGTGGACCGGTTGCAATTGCACGATCCCGCGCGCGTCCGCTACCTGACGCAGACCACGCTGAGCCTGGACGAAACCCGCGACATCGTGATCCGGCTGAAGGAACGGTTTCCGCTGATCCAGGGGGCCCAGACCCAGGACATCTGCTATGCCACGGAGAACCGGCAGATGGCCGTCAAGGCGGTTTCGGAAGGCCTGGATTTGCTGTTGGTCGTAGGGTCGCAAAACAGCTCGAATTCCAAACGGCTGGTTGAGGTGGGCGACAAATTCGGCGTCCGGTCGTACCTGGTGAACGACCGCAGCGACGTCGATGGCTTGTGGCTCGACGGGGTGAAGAACGTGGGGGTGACGGCCGGGGCTTCGGCGCCGGAGCACCTGGTGCAGGAGTTGATCGAGTACTTGGACGAACACGGCTTCCAGCAGTTGGAAGAGATCGAGTTGGTGGATGAAGACGTCAGATTCTCATTGCCCGCGGAGTTGACCGTCTCAATTCGATGAGCGCGCCTATCCAAGCCCGGAGCATCCAAATCGGCAGCACTCTGGAGCCGGCCGCCACGCAGGCCGGGCGCAAAGCTGCCAATTATCTCAGCGGGCTGCAGGCGCGCGATGGCCACTGGTGCGGGGAACTCACGGTAGCCGACACCACACTGGAGTCCGGCTACATCTTGTTTCAACTTTGGCTGTATCCGTCCGTCGAGGGCAAGTGGACACCCGAAACCCGGCCGCTGATCGACAAAGCCGTGCGGTCGATTCTGGACGCCCCGCTTCCCGAGAGCATCGACGCCGGCGTGCAGGCTTATGGCGCGCTCAAGCTGGCGGGCCTGCCGGTTGGCGATTCGCGCATGGCACGTCTGCGGCAGGACATCCTGGATGCAGGCGGCATTCAGGCAGCCGGCAGCCGGCTCAAAATCCACCTTAGCCTGTTCAATTTGTATCCCGCCGAAGACTGCCCGCACATCCCGGTCGAACTGATTCTTCTGCCGTTTGATTTCATCTACCAGATGGCCGCCTGGGAACGAACTGTGGCAGTGCCGCTCTCCATCGTGCAGTCAGCCAACCGCCGCCGCCCCGTCCCGGCGGGCTTCAACCTGGATGAACTCATCCTTAACGAACTCCCTAACGAACTCATCCCTAACGAACCCGGCCTTAACGAACCCGACCTTAACGAACCTATCAGAGCCGCGACCGTTAGGGAGCGGTCCGCGCCGTTCGCCCAAAACCTTCTCCAATGGTGGGAGCGGCACGGATCTAAAACCCTCCGCCAGCGTGCGGTTGAGAAAGCCAAAGACTGGATGTTGGAGCGCCTGCGCCACTCCGACGGGTTGGGCGCTACTTATCCGGCGATGATGTACTCGGTGATGGCGCTGGATGCGCTGGGCTACCGCGAGGACGATCCCTTGCGGGTGGCGGCACTGCGCCAATTCAACAGCCTGATGGTGGACGACGGCGACCAGTTCTTCTTCCAACCGCGTTTTTCGCCGGCGTGGGATACAGCGCTAGCGGCCTGCGCGCTGGCCCAACGGGATCCGGCCGACGCTGCGCTGCCCCAGGCGGCGGACTGGCTGCTGGCCCGTGAGGTGCGGCGCAAGGGCGACTGGTCCTGGAAGCGGCCGAACACGGAGCCTTCCGGCTGGGCCTTCGAGTACAGCAACGAATTCTATCCGGGCACCGACGCTACCGCCATGGCGCTGCTGGCGCTGAGCCAGGCGCAGGCATCCGATGGGGCGGCGCAGAAGGCCTGCGAAAAACGCGGCCTGGCGTGGCTGCTGGCGATGCAGTCGGCCGATGGCGGATGGGCGGCCTTCGACGCGGACCACAATTGGAGGTTTTTGGATCGGCTCCCATTCGCCGGCGGCGGCGGCATGTTGGACACAAGCTGCCCCGACATCACCGGCCGCGCGCTGGAGGCTCTGGCGGCGCAGGGGGTGAGCGGCAGCCATACTGCGATGGTGCGCGGGGTCAAATGGCTGGTGGACCACCAGGAGGCCGACGGAAGTTGGCTTGGCCGTTGGGGCGTGGCGTACATTTACGGGACTTGTCTTGCGCTAAGAGGACTGGCAGCGGCCGGCGAAAGCGACCGCGAGGCGCACGTTCTGCGCGCCGGCGAGTGGCTGCGGTCCATCCAGAATGCCGATGGGGGATGGGGCGAAAGCGGCTCCAGTTGCGAACGGGGTGCCGAAGGACAAAGCCGCGGCCAGGGCGTGTTTGCGGCCGCTCCGAGCACGCCATCGCAGACGGCCTGGGCTACGATGGGCCTGATCGCCGGGGGCGATGCCAACAGTTTGAGCGTGCAGCACGGAATCGAATACCTGCTGGAAACCCAGCGTGAAGATGGAAGCTGGGCTGATGAGCCGGCCACGGGGGCCGGAGTTACACGAGGTTCGTACCTGAACTATCACCTATACAAAGACTATTTTCCGCTACTGGCTTTGTCTTCGTTCGTGAAGGCCCGGGCCAATGCGATCTGAACCAGATCTTATTGTAAATGGATAAACGATGAAATTTCCAATCTCGATGACCGCCGGTCTTGCAGGATACATTTTCAAGAATAAGATGCGTCCCCGTCCCGAATGGCAGAAGACGGTGGTGGTTGGAGGCGCGCTGGGCACGGACGCGTCCAACCCCTTCCGCATTCTCCCCAGCAAGACGGCGGAGAAGCGGCAGCCGCATCCCATGATCAATAAGCGTTTCCCAATCGTGCTGATGCTGGAGCCGCTGCACGCCTGCAACCTGACGTGTACGGGGTGCGGGCGTATTCGCGAGTACGAGACCAGCATCACGGAGCGCGTGCCGCTGGAAGAATGCCTGCTGGCGGTGGATGAGTGCGGCGCGCCGGTGGTTTCGATTTGCGGCGGCGAACCTATGATGTACCCGCAGATCGGCGAGTTGGTGTCGGGTATCCTGGAGCGCAACCGCCACATCTACCTCTGCACCAACGGCATGTTCATCAAGAAGCGGCTCCATGAATTCAAGCCGGACAAGCGCTTTTTCTTTAACGTCCACCTGGACGGCATGGAGAAGAATCACGATATCGCCGTGGAGAAGACAGGCGTGTTCAAGGAAGCCATTGAGGGTGTCAAGCTGGCCAAGGCCGCGGGCTTCCAGGTCTGCACCAACACCACCGTCTACAAAGAGACGGACATGAAGGAGATCGAGGAGTTGTTCCTCTATCTCGAAACTCTGGGCGTGGATGGCCACCAGATCGCGCCGGCGTACGGATACTCCGCGGTAAACGATCGCGAGATTTTCCTCACGCGCGAGGACGTGTACGAGAAGTTCAAGGATATCGACCGTCTGGCCAAGCGCTTCAACATCCGGCAGACGCCCATCTACCTGGAGTTCCTGAAGGGCGAGCGGGAACTGCCCTGCACGGCGTGGGGCAACCCGACTTACAACGTGAAAGGTTGGAAAGGCCCGTGCTATCTGATCACCGATGGCCACTACAAGACCTTTGAGGAACTGATGACGCAAACGCCCTGGGAGAGTTACGGCCAGGGCAACGATCCGCGGTGCGAGCACTGCATGGTGCACTGCGGCTACGAACCCTCGGCAGCGCTGGGCATCAATGTCGGCCTTGCCGACAATCTCAAGATGCTGGCCTGGACCCTGCGCTAGCACTATGTGGGGCAGGTTGCCAACCGGGTTGCCAACCTGCGGCGGATTGTTAATCCGCCTGCCGATCCCGATATGAAACCCGTCCTCGTTACCGGAGCGTCTGGCTTCCTAGGTTGGCACGTAGCCAGAGTTCTCTGCGAACGTGGCTATCCCGTTCGAGTTCTGGTCCGCGCAGGCAGCCGGGTAGACGCCCTGGACGTCGAGTCCATCACCGGCGATCTGCGCGACGCGGCGTCTCTCGAACGCGCCGTAACCGGCTGCGGCTTGCTTTTTCACGTGGCGGCTGACTATCGGCTCTGGGCCAAAGATCCCGGTGAACTGTACCGGTCCAACGTGGAGGGCACCCGGAACCTTCTGCAAGCGGCGAAACGGGCCGGCGTGGAGCGCGTGGTCTACACCAGCACGGTCGGCTGTATCGGCATCCCGCCGGGCGGTATTGGCGATGAGGAATCGCCAGTGGCGCTTGGCGACATGGCCGGGGTCTACAAGCGCTCCAAGTTTCTGGCCGAGCAGGTGGCGTTGGAATTCGCGCGCGATGGGTATCCCGTTGTCATAGTGAATCCGACGGCGCCGGTTGGAGACCACGACGTGAAACCGACACCCACGGGCAAGATCGTGGTGGATTTCCTGAATGGCGACATGCCGGCGTTCATAGATACGGGGCTCAACCTGGTGGATGTGCGCGATACGGCGGAAGGCCACGTCCTGGCCGGCGAGCGCGGGCGCAGCGGAGAGCGCTACATTCTGGGGTCTGAAAACCTGACGCTGGCGCAGATTCTGCAGAAGCTGGCAAAGATCACCGGCCGCCAGGCGCCAACTTTGCAACTGCCGTACGCCGTGGCGTGGTGCGCGGGCGCTTGCAGCACGGCATGGGCCGGCGTCACGGGAAAGCCGCCGCGGGTGCCTCTGGACGCGGTGCGCATGGCAAAGAAGAAGATGTGGGTGACGCACCGGAAGGCGGCGCGCGAATTGGGGTGGAATCCGCGGCCTGCGGAA
Source organism: Candidatus Acidiferrales bacterium (assembly GCA_035570275.1). Lineage (GTDB taxonomy): Bacteria > Acidobacteriota > Terriglobia > Bryobacterales > Bryobacteraceae > DATMNI01. The sequence goes on from DATMNI010000165.1 coordinate 24,757, forward strand.
CAGGCGTTGATGCGAGCGGTGCAGTGGTTTTCGCGGGCGGCCTGATGCGGCTTCTCTTCGTAGCGTCTCACCCCATGGAATACACCGGCATTCTCGCCCGCTCCGCCGATCCACGGCCCGCCAGGGTGGCGAACGCCGCGAACGTCGCGGTGGATTGGGTTCGTTCCGCGCGCATCGGCAACCATGATGTCCTCCTCGTGGCCAATGGCGCCGGGCCGGTACGGGCCGCAGCCGCGGTAGAAACAGCGGTGGCCGCCTGCCGGCCGGAGGCAGTGGTGACCACGGGCTTTTGCGGGGCGCTGGATGCCGAACTGCGCATCGCCGACGTGGTGGTGGGGACCTCGGTGGTCGGAGCGGGCCAGTATCCGTTGCGGCCCGTGGCCAGCGGCGTGCCGCATCGCATCGGCGCCATCTGCTCGATCGGCCATGTGGCGCAAAGTGCGGCTGAAAAGGCGCGCCTGCATGCCACCGGCGCCATTGCGGTGGAAATGGAAGCCGCCGGTGTAGCCCAACGTGCCGAAGCTCTTAGCTTGCCCGTCTACTGCGTGCGTGCCGTGACAGACCTCGCGGGCGAAGATATGGCGAATGACTTTAATGGAGCCCTGCGCCCGGACGGCCATTTCGATACAATACGTATTCTGAGGAGTGCACTGCGCCATCCGTGGGTACGGGTGCCTGAGCTGATGCGGTTACGTCAGCGATGTGTTCGTGCCGCGCGTGTACTGGGGGATTTTATTGCCGACTGCCGATTCTGAGCTGAGCACCGTGCCGCTTGGTACCATACCGGCGACCATGCACGCGGCAGTTTACCGCGGGCGCAGTGTGGTCAGTGTGGAAGAGATTCCGACCCCGGCGATCCAACATGGCGAGATCCTCATCCGCGTGGAAGCCTGCGGCATCTGCCACACCGATCTCAAAAAGATTGAGTACAACCTGCTGTCGCCGCCGCGCGTGTACGGCCACGAAACCGCCGGGGTTGTGGCAGCCGTGGGCGCGGGCGTCACCAAATTCCGCCCGGGCGACCGCGTGGTTGCCTTCCACCACATCCCCTGCAGGACCTGCTTTTATTGCCGGCGTAAGATATACGCGCAGTGTCCGGTATACAAGAAGGTTGGTATTACCGCGGGGTTTGAGCCGGCGGGGGGCGGATTCGCCCAGTATGTGCGGGTGATGGACTGGATCGTAGAGCAGGGTGTGGAAAGGATTCCCGATGGGGTTTCGTTCGAGCGCGCCACCCTGGTGGAACCGCTCAACACCTGCCTGAAGGCCGTAACGCAGTGCGACCCGCAGCCGGAAGATTTCGTGGCCATCCTGGGGCAGGGCCCCATCGGCCTCATGTTCACCATGCTGGTGAACCGGACCGGGGCGCAAGTGGCGGCTTCGGACACCATGTCGGAGCGCCGCGAACTGGCGCGGCGATCGGGCGCCGGGGTTGCCTTGGATCCCCGCACAGTGGATGTGGCCGGGGAGGTGAAGCGGATGACCGGTGGCCGCGGCGCCGATCTGGTGATTGTGGCGGCTTCGGTTCCGGGAATCGTGGACCAGGCGATTGCCTGTTCGCGGCCGGGCTCGCGCATCCTGCTTTTTGCCCAGACGTCGGCCACCGAGCGGATTGAATCTACGGGCGCCGATATTTGCGCCGGAGAAAGAACTCTGTTTGGGTGCTATAGTGCATCAATAGATTTACAAGAAGAGTCCGCAAATCTGGTTTTCGGAGGCCGCTTGCCGCTGGAGGAACTGATTTCGCACCGTTTGCCTTTGGTTAAAATCCGTTCAGGATTCGATTTGGCATTGCATCCGGAACCCAAATCTTTGAAAATAATCGTTCAGCCACAGAGGTGGTCATAGAAAATGGCGGTGCTCATAGTGATCGGTGCTGGTCATCGTGAATGGCGGTGGTCATAGTGAATACCCACATGATGGCTGCCGTGCTTTACGGCAAGGAACACTTGCAGGTGGAGCCGGTAGCCGTTCCCACAATTCAGAGTGGAGACATTCTGGTCCGCGTAAGAGTGGCCCTGACGTGCGGCACCGACGTGAAGGTATTCCGGCGCGGATATCATGCCAGGATGATCGTGCCTCCGGCCGTATTTGGGCACGAGTTAGCCGGCGACGTGGTCGCGGTCGGCGAGGGCGTAACCGGGTTTTCCCCCGGGCAGCGGGTGGTGGCGGCCAATTCGGCGCCCTGCGAAATGTGCTACTTCTGCCGGCGCGGCCTGCAGAATCTCTGCGAAGACCTGCTGTTCAATAATGGCGCTTACGCCGAGTACATCCGAATTCCCGCGCGCATTGTGGAGCGCAATACTTACGAAATTCCCGCCGGCGTGGGTTACCGGGATGCGGCTCTGGTGGAGCCTCTGGCCTGCGTGGTGCGCGGATTCGAAGAGGCCGCGCCTCGCCCGGGCGATACCATGGCGATCATTGGCCTCGGTCCCATCGGTCTGATGTTCGTTAAGCTGGCCAAACTGCGCGGTTGCCGCGTGATCGCGGTGGGCCGGCGCCGGCCGCAACTGGATCGGGCGGCCTCGCTCGGGGCCGACGAGTTGATTGTGGGAAGCGAGGGCTCCGACCCGGTGAAGGACGTCCGCGGCTTAACCTACGGGCGCGGCGTGGACGTGGCGATTGAGGCCGTCGGCAAGCCGTTGACCTGGCAATGGGCAGTCAACTCGGTCCGCCGCGGCGGTACGGTTAACTTTTTTGGCGGCTGCCCTAACGACAGTAAAGTGAACCTGGATACGGCACTGCTGCACTACTCCGAGATCACCTGCAAGGCCAGCTTTCATCACACTCCGGAATATGTCCGGAAGGCCATGGACCTGGTTTGCGCCGGGCATATCACCGCCTCGGTGTTCGTGAATCGCGAAGAGCCGCTGGCGAACCTGCTGGAAGTGATGCGCCATCTGATGAGCCATAACGGCCACTTGAAAACGGCCATCGTGCCGTAGGAGTGGGGTGTCCGATTGCGGATGCCCAGGCCCATGTATCTGCCTCCCGCCGAGTTTGTCAGGTCTCCCGATGCACTAGGTAAGACCTGTTCACAGGAAGAGGGCCGCGCCTACACGCGCTGGCTGGCGACCCACCACTACGAGAACTTTCACGTAGTGAGTTTTCTGCTGCCCAAGCGCCTCCACCAGGATTTTTACAACGTCTACTCCTATTGCCGCTGGGCGGACGACCTGGGTGACGAAATCGGCGATGAGATGGGCGGCCGCGAGGAAAGCCTCCGCCTGCTGCATTGGTGGCGCGGCGAACTGGACGCGATGTATTCCGGCCGTGCCACCCATCCGGTTTTCGCTGCACTGCTTCCCACCGTGCAGAAGTATGGCATCCCGCGCCAGCCGTTTTCGGACCTGTTGGACGCCTTCGTGCAGGATCAAACCGTCACCCGCTACCCCGATTGGGACGCCGTGTTCGCCTATTGCCGCAACTCCGCCAACCCGGTGGGCCGCCTGGTGTTATACCTGTGCGGATACGCGGATGACGAACGCCAGAAACTCTCCGACGCCACGTGCACCGCGCTGCAACTGGCCAACTTCTGGCAGGACGTGACGGTGGACCTGCTCAAGGACCGCGTCTACATTCCGCTGGACGTGATGGAGCGCCACGGCTATACGGTGGAAGAACTGGTGGCGCGCCGCTTCACTCCCGGGTTCCGCGAAGTGATGCGGGAAATTGTGGAAAAGGCGCGCGAGCTTTTTCTGGCGGGCCTGCCGCTCACGGGCATGGTGGAGCGGCGCCTGGCGATCGATCTCGACCTGTTCAGCCGCGGTGGCATGCGCGTATTGGATAAGATCGAACGGCAGGGATACGACGTGCTGTCTTCGCGGCCGGCCATTTCGAAACTGGAGCGTGCGGGACTCCTGCTGTCGTCGCTGGCGCGAGTGTCGTGGCGGCGACCCTCTGGGTCGCCCCTGTGATGAACCAGGTGGATGTGAACCAGGTGGATGTGAACCAGGTGGACCGATCCTACGAGTATTGCCGCCGCGTGGCCCGCAGCCGCGCCAAGAACTTTTACTACTCGTTTCTCCTGCTCTCCCGGCAGCAGCGCAAGGCCATGTGCGCCATCTACGCCTTCATGCGTTACTGCGACGACCTGAGCGACGAGCCTGGCGCCACGCGCGCACCCATGGAGCGATGGCGCGCCGAGCTCGAAGACGCGCTCGAAGGCCGCTTCAGCGATCACCCGGTCTGGCCCGCGTTTCATCACACCGTGCGCCGCTTCGGCATCCCGCACGAATACTTCCGGCAGATGATCGACGGGGTGACCAGCGACCTGGAGCCGCGCCACTATGAGACCTTCGACGAGTTGTATCAATACTGCTACCGCGTGGCCAGTGTGGTGGGCCTGACCATCATCCACATCTTCGGCTTCGATACGCGGAGCGCGCTGCCATTGGCCGAGAAGTGCGGCGTCGCCTTCCAGCTGACCAACATCCTGCGCGATGTTCGCGAAGACGCCGAGCTCGG
>DATMNI010000166.1:0-47045 GCA_035570275.1 Candidatus Acidiferrales bacterium
ATTTCCGACCCCCAACCCGAACCAACGGAACCCACTTGCCCCCCTTCCGAAACGAAGCCAATGGGCCCGGAAACCCCCGTTCCTACCCCGGCCACCGGCATCCGGCCACCGGCATCTGTTTCCCAGCCACCGGCCACCGCCATCCGGCCTCACCCAACCACAGGAATCGCTGCAAGCGCTCCCAGCGCTCCCAGCGCTCCCAGCGCTCCCATCCTGGTTGACGCCTCCGACCCTACCGTATATACTCACCGCACGTAGAGCTGTTTAGAGGTTTCCGGAGAAAAAGCCATGAAGCTTGTTCCTGCCGCGTTTCTCGCCGCGTCTCTTGCCCTGTCGTTCGCCACCTCCGCTTTATGGGCGCAAATCCAAACCGGCCGCATCCTGGGCGCCGTCACCGATCCCAACAAGGCCGTCGTTCCCAACGCCCGCGTCTCTGTCACGCAGGAAGCCACGGGACAGGCCAAGGCCATCACCACCAATGAGGTCGGCGAGTTCGTCGTCACGCCGCTCGACCCCGGCCTTTACACCGTAGAGGTCAACGCGCCCGGTTTTCAGGCCACCCAGGTTAAGCGCGTGGAAGTCGTGGTCGGCCAGTCGGCGCGCGTCGATATCGAACTCCGGATCGGTGAGGCTTCCACCAAAGTGGAGGTCACCTCCACCGCTCCGCTGCTCAATACCGAATCCGGCACCCTGGGTCAGGAAGTCACCAACGCCCAGATCGTGAACCTTCCCCTGAACGGCCGTAGTTTTTACGAATTGGCACGCCTCGCGCCGGGGGCCACGCTGCTTCCCGGCAGCGGCAACCTGCTCCGCATCCGCGCCAACTACGAATCGGGCACCTCCGTCAGCGGCGTCAGAGGCACCCAGACCTCGTTCTATCTCGATGGCGCGGACGTCACCGACCATCACCAGGGCGGCACCCTGATTCAGACCTCGATCGACGCCATCCAGGAATTCCAGGTGCAGCAGAGCGAATACAGCTCCGAGTATCGCAACGCCGGCGGCGTCATCAACGTGGCCACCAAGGCCGGCGGCAGCCAGTACCATGGTGGCGGTTTCGAATTCCTCCGCAATGACAAAATGGATGCCCGCAACTTCTTCGCGCTCACCCGTGACGTTCTCAAGCGCAACCAGTTCGGCGGCTACTTTGGCGGCCCGATAAGCATTCCCCACCTGTACAACGGCAAGAACCGTACGTTCTTCTTCGTCAATTACGAAGGCATGCGCCAGCGCGCCGGGCAGGTGTTCAACAACACCGTCCCCACCGTTGCCATGAAGAGCGGCAACTTCAGCGCCGCCGGTCTCAACACGATCTACGATGGGCAAACCGGCTCGCCCTTCCCCGGCAACATCATCCCCACCAACCGCCTGTCGGCGCAAGCGCAGTTCTTCGACAAGTACATCCCGGACCCGAACTTCGGCGTTAACCACGCCATCTTCGCGCCCTCGCAGACGCTGAACCAGGATCAGTTCACCGTTCGTCTGGACCAGACCATCACCAGCACCAACCGGGCCTTCGTGCGGTTGAGTTGGATCAACTACGATGAGCTCGACCCTAACGCGTTTCCCGCCCTGGGCTACGCCGCGTTGAACACGCGCGGGCTCAACCTGCTGGCCTCGCTGATCAGCAATGTCAAGCCGAACCTGGTCAACGAGGCACGCTTCAGCTATCTTCCCAACATGATCGATCTACAGGCTTTCCTGCAGAACCACGACTTCTACAAGGATGCCGGCATTACCGGCTTCGAAGATACCGGCCACCGTCCGGGTGATATTGGTTCATTCCCCGATTTCGGCTGGAGCGGATACAGCGGGCTCAGCGGTTCCACGTTCGACCAGCGGCCCAAAACCCAGGACCTGCGCGTCAAGGAGTTTAACGATAGCCTCACCTGGATCAAGGGCCGCCACATCGCCAAATTCGGCGCCAGCATCCGCAACTGGGTTCCGCTTTTCACCGATAGCGGGGTCTACGAAGGCCAATGGAGTTTCAACGGCAGCAGCACGCAGAACGCGGCCAAGCCGGCCGGCACCGGCGACGCGTTCGCCGATTTCATGGTGGGCGTCCCCTTCTCGGTGGGACGTAACTTCCCGGCGGACTGGTTCGGCGGATACGCCACGTACTGGCATTTCTTCGCCCAGGACGATTTCAAAGTGAACGACCGTCTGACGCTGAATCTTGGCCTGCGTTACGAATACTCGCCCTGGCTCACGGGGTACAAAGGACAGGTCGGCACCTTCCTGCCGGGTAATGCCAAGCCCATCGCCGTCGGCGGCCTGGATCTTGGAGCGCAGTTCGCGGCGTCCACCGCCAATGCCGTGTTTGGCAATCTGGTGCAGACCTGCCCGCAAGCCGGGCTGCCCGTCACCTGCACTTACAACGACAACCGGCAGTGGGCGCCGCGCTTCGGCTTCGCCTGGCGGCCTTTCGGAAACAAGACGGTGTTACGCGGCGGCTACGGCATCTTTTATGAGGTGGAATCGAGCGGCAATCGCGTCAACCACAACATGGTACCGTACACGTTGAGCGAGACAGTGTTCAACGATGGCACCCACACCATGGCGAACTTCTTCGTCGGGCATCTGATCGGCAGTGTGGCCACCAATCCCAGCTTGGCCGGCGGTCTGGTCCACATGCGCCAGGGGAACGACCAGCACTGGAACTTCGGCATTCAGCAGGACCTGGGCTATAACTCGGCGCTTGAAGTCGATTTCGTCGGCAACAAGGGGACGCACCTCTATAACGGCGACCCTGTAAACGATCCGCCCGCCGGCGCCGGCGCCATTCAAGCCCGCCGTCCGTACCCCATCTTCGGCGGCATCACCTACAACGCGCAGGACGCCAATTCCATCTATCAGGCGCTCCAGGTGAAGTATCAAAAACGCGCCACGGCCGGCCTGTGGTACCTGGTTTCGTACACTTGGTCCAAAAGCATTACCGTGGGGGACACACCTTCCGTTGGAGGCGATTTCGCTTACGAACGGGCCATCTCTTCTTTCGACATTCCGCACAACCTCACCGCCAGTGTGGGCTACGAACTGCCCGTCGGCCGTGGCAAGAAACTTCTGAATGGGGCTGGAGTCTTCACCAACGCGCTGCTTGGCGGCTGGCAGGTGCAGAGCATCCTGGTGGTGCGCAGCGGGCGGCCGTTCACGCCCACCATTTCGCGCGACGTGTCCAACACCGGCATCGGCGGCCAGCGGCCCAACCGGATAGGTTCGGGCACGCTGGCCAACCCCACCATCGCCAACTGGTTTGACAAGACCGCGTTTGCGCTGCCCGCCAACTTCACCTATGGAAACGCCGGCGCCGACATTCTGCGTGAGGACAAGTTCAAGAACCTGGACTTCTCGCTGTTCAAACAGTTCCAGGTGAGCGAGCGCGGCCGCGTGCAGTTCCGCGCCGAGGCCTTCAACCTCACCAACAGCCCGAGCTTCAGCGCGCCGGGCACCAATATCGACACGGCAACGGGCGGCGTGGTGACAAGCACTCTGAGCACGCCCAGAAACGTGCAACTGGCTCTGAAATTCAGCTTCTAACCATGGCAACCTTATCATCCCTTGCACAACAATTGTGGGGCAGGTTGTCAACCTGCGGCGGATTGGCAATCCGCCTGCCGGGGTCGGGCGGTCCGCTGACCTTTCGGAGCAAACCCCACGCCGCCTTTCGCCAACCTATGCGCACGCTTATCTTCATCTTCCTTCTCCTCGCCGCCCCAGCCCCGGCCCAAAACCCCGTCACGATTCGCGTGAACGCCGCCCAGTCGGCCGGACCCCTCCAGCCCATCTATGGATACTTCGGCTACGACGAGCCGAACTACACCTACGCCAAAAACGGCCGCAAACTGATCGGCGAATTGGGCACACTGGCGCCTGCGCCCGTCTTCATCCGCACCCACTTCATGCTCGCCACCGGCGACGGCACCCCCGGCTTGAAGTGGGGCTCCTCCAACGCCTACACCGAAGACAAAAACGGCAAACCGGTCTACGACTGGACCATCACCGACCGCATCTTCGACACCTGGCTGGAGGCCGGCGCCAAGCCCTTCGTCGAAATCGGATTCATGCCCAAAGCTCTCTCGGTCAAGCCCGAGCCGTACCAGCCCACTTGGATTCCCGGCGCGCGCAATGAGCAATACAGCATCGGCTGGAGCTACCCGCCCAAGGATTACGCCAAGTGGGGCGAACTCGTCTACCAGTGGGTTAAACACACGGTCGACAAGTATGGGCGCGGCGAAGTGGAGTCCTGGTATTGGGAGGTTTGGAACGAGCCCGACATCAGCTACTGGCACGGCACGCCGGAAGAGTACAACAAGCTATATGATTTCGCCGCCGCCGGCGTCAAGCGCGCCCTGCCCACGGCCAGGATCGGCGGACCCGCTACCACCGGCCCTTCCGCGCAACGCGCCGGCGATTTCCTGAAACAGTTTCTGGAACACTGCGCCGACGGCAAGAACAGCGCGACCGGCGCCGCGGGCGCGCCGCTCGACTTCATCACCTACCACGCCAAGGGCCGCCCCACCGTGGTGGATGGCCACGTCCGCATGGGAATCGCCAAGAATGCCGACGATGTGGACACCGGCTTTCGCATCGTGACCGGGTTCCCGAAGTTTCGCAACCTCCCGATCGTGCTCAGCGAATCCGATCCCGAAGGCTGCGCCGCCTGCTCGGCGCGCGTCTATCCGCAGAACGCCTATCGCAACGGCACGCTCTACCCCGCCTACACCGCCGTCATGATGAAAAATATTTTGGATTCGGCCGCGCGCCGCGGGGCCAACATCGCCGGCATGTTGACCTGGGCCTTCGAATTCGAGGACCAGCCCTATTTCGATGGCTTCCGAACCCTAGCCTCGAACGGCATCGACAAGCCCGTGCTCAACGTCTTCCGCATGGCCGGATTGATGCAGGGCAATCGCGTGAAGGTGGAGAGCGACGCCGGGGTGGATTTCGATGCCATGGTGAAGGATGGCGTGCACGGCAAACCCGATATCGACGCCCTGGCCGCGCGCTCCGACCACGGCATCACGGTGCTGCTTTGGAATTATCATGACGATGACGTGCCCGCGCCCGATGGGGCCGTGCAACTGCGCATCGCCGGCGTGCCGGCCAGCGCCCGGCGCGTACTGACCCGCCACTACCGCATCGATCAGACGCACTCGAACGCCTACACCGCGTGGAAAGTGCTCGGCTCACCGCAGCAGCCGACACCCGAACAGTACGCCGCTTTGGAAGCCGCCGGCCGGCTCCAACTGCTCGATTCGCCGCAGTGGACGGAAGCCCGCGCCGGCGAGGTCCGCCTCGCCTTCCCGCTCCCCCGCCAGGCCGTCTCGCTAGTGGAGTTGGTCTGGTAACTCAAAACACAAGCCCCTCCACCAACTTATCCAGTTCCCCCTGGAGCGCCCCTTTCTTCTTCTGCAACTCCGCCTGCCGGTCCCGCAGCGTCGCCAACTGCTGCTCATGGCCGTCGAGTTGTTTTGCGTAATTCTGCACCTGCTGCTGCTGGCCGCTGACGCTGTTCAAGCTGCCGATGTTCTGGCGGATGCGGTCTTCGTCAGCGGTCAGGACGCGAATCTGGCTCTCGGCTTCCTGCAACGCGCGGTCGTTTTCGGCGATCTGCGACTTCTGGTCGGCGATGCGCTGCAACTGGCCGCGGCCGGCGTCGCTGAGAGCGCGGTTGCGAACGTAGCCGAGGAGCACGTCCGGCGTGAGGTTGGTGACCTGGTAGGACTGGTCGAAAACGCGCTCCTCCGCAACGGCGAACTCCTGGCTGGCGCCGGCGGCCAGAGGGATTTCGAAGCGATAGTTGCCGGGAGTCTTTTCGCTGGGCTTCTGATTGAGCAGCGTGTAGCCCTGGCGCAGCGGGTGTTCCAGGATCAGCGTCTTAGCCTTCTTGTCCACGTTGCGGATAGTGTAGGTGCGGGTCTCTTCGGCGGCCAGTTTGGTGGTGAGCGTGCCGCGGTTGGCGTGGATCTCGCGGACGATGGCCTGCTTGCTGCCGAAGGCTTCGGTGATGCGGGTGCCCAGGTCGACGGCGTAGCTGATCAGGCGTTTGTCGCTGGTCTTGAGAGTCTCCATGAGCGCCTCGCCGCCATAAACGCCGCCATCGTAGACGGTGATGGGTCCGCCATCCAGCGTTTTGCCGCTGCTGTTGGTGAGTTCGGCGGCGTTGGTGGGGTGCTGCGAGCTGTGGTCGGAATAGATCAGCAGCTTGCGCCCTTCGATCGCCTGTTGCAGGAAGGGCAGCATGGCCGATTCGTTCTGCCGGATGGTCACGGGTTGGCCGATACGGTACTCGAAGAGCTCGCCCAATTCCTGACCGCTGGCATTGGCGACGATGGTGCTGGGGGCCACCTCAAATTTCGAGTTCGGAAACTGCACGCCAGGCGCCGCCTTGAGCTGCGCCATCGTCCCCACCTGTCGCCCTGATACCGGCCCATTCATCTGACCGCCCATGCCCGCCAACTGTCCCTGCTGTCCCTGCCCCAACTGCGCGATTCCCGCGCTAAAGCTCCCTTCATGCACCACCGGCCTGGCCGCGTTATCGTCCGCCAATTCCGCCGACGGCCGCTCCACGTACTTCGGCGCGTAAAGCTGGCTCACAAAGGAAATCGGCCGGCCCGACACCAGCGAAAGCTGCACCCTGGTCCAATCCTCGCCGGTGGTGTTGTCCACGATGGCCCAGCCTTCCAGTACCGGCTGGCCCTTGTCGCCCTTGTCGCCCTTGTCGCCGAAGATCAGCCGGTAGCTCGATTTCCACACCGGCGAAGGGATCATGTAAGCGGCCACCACCTCGCGCTCCTTGGCATCGGTGGAATCGATGTAGACGCTGCGCTTGTCTTTGGACCGCGCGGCGGCCAGGGCAGCCAGGTAGTCCTTAAACTGCTGTTGCAACCGCAGGTCCGTGAAGTGGATGCCCGTGGCGGCGCTGAGATCGACGGTGCGCAACTCGCCCGAGTCCAGCAGCAGCGTGAGTTGTTCGCGCTCCGGCTGCTTATCGCTGCCCGCGATCAGGCGGCCGTTGACGATGGCGCCGGCCACGCTCTCGTTGCCGAACTTCAATTCCAGGCGCGCGCCCTTCAACTGCCCGAGCATGGCGCTCAACGGCTGCGTGTCGCCGATCTGGAAGGGGAACTCGGAGAGCTTGTGGCTGAGCGGGTCCTGGGAGTCGTAGCGCAGGCCGGAGATCTTGCCGCCGCCGCGCTCTTCGATGGTGAGCGACTTGAGCACGTCGTTCATCTCCGACGCGTTGAAATCGAGCCGCGCCGATTCACCCGCCGCGAGTTTGCCGGAGCGTTGGAAGAACCCCACGCCGTGTTTGTACAGCACCACTTGTTTCACCGGCAACTCGGCGGGCAAGCCAAGCGTGGCGCTTAGAAGCACGGAAACGAAAATGCGTGTCATTGTTCTCTCCAATCCGGTCTCTCCAATCGAGTGAATGCCGCGGGGAGCGATACCCTTTCACGGCAAACCGGATGAGCCGCCGGGATCGATTCCCCTTCGCGGCATACCGGGTACGGACATCCAATTCCAAAGGCGGGAATTGGGAGAATCTCCCGTTGTGCTCACTCACCCATTATCTTATTGATGACGCGTTTCGAACGCTGGCCGTCTTGAGGCGGGCGGAACAGCGCCAGTTTCTTGAGCCATTCGTCTAAGTCGGCAGTCAGGCCGTCTTCGGCGCCATCCACCCACACCCTCGTGGTGATACACGTGGCGTATACAGGATTTACCTGCCGGATTCTCTTCTTTTCCACTTAGTGCGCTAAAGCGCACTAACTTTCCAGAGCGGACTCGACCTTTGGGGTAATATCAAGGTACTCGCGATGCTTCCTGGTCTTGAATGTGAGATATTCCGAATGGAATTTCATAGAGTGATGATACAAGCGGAGCCAGTTACAGAACTCTTGACCGAACTCATGAAGAACTCGCTGGGACGAATCCTGATTGTGGACGATGAGCCGGCGCTGCTGAAGATGATGAACGCTTACCTGAGCCGGTTGGGATACACCGTAACAACGTCTGACAGCACAGATGCAGCGTGGGAAGAAGTGGAAGCAGCCCCGGCCCAGTTTGATCTGGCGGTGCTCGACGCCACCATGGCTGGGATGACCATGGAAGATCTGGCCAGGCGGTTACTGCGGGCCAACCTGGCAATCCGGGTGATCGCGGCAAGCGGGTATGCTGTGGACATGGCCGCTGTGGAAACCGCGGCTCCGGGACGAGTGGCATTTCTGCTCAAGCCGTTTTCTCCGGAGATGCTGTCGGCAACGGTCCGGAGGATGATTGGCACGCAAGAAGAAAAGCTTTGACCTGGGCAAGGAGATCAAAGCCATCGCCCGCGAACGCGTAGGCACGGTGCCGGCGTCGAAGGCTATCCAGCCGAAGTCGCAGCGGAAGAAGCCGAAACACAAGAAGCCGGTGGAGGAGGAGGGCGCGTGAGCCCAAAGGCTGGGGGCCAGGGGCCCGGGGCCAGGGGCCAGGGCGCACTGCATGCGGCGCGGCGGCCGGCCTGTTCGCGGCGCCAGTTTCTGGCTTTCGGCTGGCTGCCGTTCCTGCAACCGCGGCGTATTCGCCTGGCTGGCGCAAGCTTCCGCATCGTGCGCAACGGACACGCCACGCGCCGCTACCTGCTGATCCATGGCAACGAAGAGACAGCGCGGGGGGTGCTGACCCGCCACATGGAAACCCACGAAGGCATCGCCTACCTGGTGGAGAACCACACTCGCAACGTTACGGTGGATTCAGCCCGGGATTTAGCCCGGGATTCGGCCCGGGATTCGGCCCAGCTCGATCCGAACCGCATGTTTTCACGGGTCGGGGCGGAGGCGAATTTGAAGCGGCTGAACCCGGGACTGGCGCCGGAGCGGCTGCAGGCGGCGCTGAACCTTCTGGACCGCGGGCGGGAGCGGTTGGTGCGCGCACTGGTTCCACCGAAAGGCGGTCTGCTGGTGGCGCTGCACAATAACTCCGAAACGTACTCGGTAATGGACGAGGTGGAGATCAGCGACCAGACTTCGCTGCGCGAGCCGGGCGACCCGCATGCCTTTTTCCTGTGCACCGACCCCATGGATTTTGCGGTGTTGAAGACGTCGCCGTACAACGTAGTGCTGCAGCAGCATGCTCCGAAGCAGGACGATGGTTCGCTCTCGCGGCTGGCCGCGGCCCGCGGCGTGCGCTATGTCAATCTGGAGGTGGGGCTGGGAAACGCGGACCGGCAACAGGAGATGATGCGGTGGCTTTCCGCGATCGGCGATCAGCCGTCAGCTTTCAGCAAAACTGCCGCGCCTTCGGCGGGCGTGCGCTGGCTTAGTTTCTAGCACGCACGGATTTGAGAATTGCGCGATCGGCTTTGTAGCACGCGGTTTCGATCGGGCTGCCGGGTTGGAAGGCTTCGTCGGGCCGGTGGTGGAACAGCGAGTTCTCGCTACATGAAGAGGTCTTTAACCTTTTCGAACAGTCCTTTCTCGGTGGGGCGGTTGTCCACGGGGAGCGTCTCGCGCAACTGTTCCAGCAGTTTCCGCTGTTCGCGAGTGAGCCGGGTGGGCAACTTCACCTGGACATGAACGAAGAGATCGCCGCGGCCGGTACCGTTGAGGATGGGCACGCCTTTGCCGCGAATGCGGAATTGCGCTCCGTTCTGCGTGCCTTCGGCAATCTTGAGCTTTTGCGGCTGCTCCATGGTGGGCATTTCAATTTCGCAGCCCAAGGCGGCCTGTGCCAGATTGAGCGGGATGGTGCAGTGCAGATCTTGCTCCTGGCGGTCGAAGAAGGCGTGGGGCCTTACTTTCAGGAAGACGTAGAGATCGCCGGGAGGACCGCCCTGCGCGCCAGGTTGGCCTTCGGCGGAGAGGCGCATGCGGTTGCCATCGGCCACGCCTGCCGGGATGTTCACCTTGAGCTTGCGCTGCACCTGGCGGTAGCCCTGACCGCGGCACTCGCTGCATGGATTACGGATAACCCGCCCGGTGCCGGTGCAGGTGCTGCAGGTGCGCCGGATGGACAGGAAGCTCTGCTGGTACATAACCTCGCCGCGGCCTTTGCATGTGGGACAAGTGCTGGGTCCGGTGCCGGGCTCGGAGCCCGAAGCCCGGCAGCGTTCGCAGGCCTCCATGCGCGGCACCTGGATTTCGGCGCTCAGGCCGAATACGGCATCTTCGAAGCTGATTTCCAGATCGTAGCGGACATCCTCACCACGCTGCGCGCGGCTGCGCTTGCGTCCGCCGCCACCGCCGCCGCCGAAGAGATCGCCAAACCCGAAGAAATCGCCGAGGATATCGCCGAAATCGGCGAACTGATCGGAGTTGAATCCGGGCGGACCGCCGGCCGCGCCTTGCAGGCCCGCGTGGCCAAAGCGGTCGTAAGTGGCGCGCTTCTGGGCATCGCTCAGCACGCTGTAGGCTTCGGAGGCTTCCTTGAATTTCTCTTCGGCGTTGGGATCGTCGGGATTGCGGTCGGGATGAAACCGCTTGGCCAACTCGCGGTAAGCCCCTTTGATTTCCGGGTCGCCGGCATCCTTACCGAGACCGAGCACTTCGTAATAATCTCTTTTCGCCACGGGATTCACTGCGTTACGGCTTCACTGCTACTCTTACCATCGCGGGGCGGAGGAGCTTTCCTTTGAAATTATAGCCTCGCTGAAACTCGCCCAAAATGGTCTGATCTTCCGCCCCTTCGGTCTGTACGCGCTCCACGGCCTGGTGCAGGTTCGGGTTAAACCGGCTTCCCACCGTTTCGATGGGTTCAAGCCCTATCTTCTTCAGGGTCTCGGCCATGCGCTGATAAATCAACTCGACGCCTTTGGCAAAGTTCCGGTCGGCGGTCTCCACTTTCAGGGCGCGCTCCAGATCGTCCATGATGGGGAGCAGATCCTTTACCAAGTCCATAGCGGCGAACTGGAGATAATCCGATTTGTCGCTCTCGGCGCGGCGGCGCAGGTTGTGGAATTCGGCGCGGGAGCGGAGCAGGCGGTCCTCGAACTCAGCCTTTTCCGCGGCAAGCTTGTCGCGCTCGGCGGTGAGGCAGGCTAACTGGCTTTCGACATCGAATGCCGTCTCTTCAGACCAGTCAGGGAGGTTCTCTTCAGGCTTCTGGGTGTCCACTGATACCAGTTTAGCAAATGGGTCAAAATTGCGAGTTGGCAGTGCGAGTTGGCAGGGGCGAACTGGCGTTAAAACTGCGAGTTCTCGAGGGCCCTGCCGGTCTGGAGCACGGCCGCGATGGCGCGGTCGTAATTCATGCGCATGGGGCCTAAGACGGCCACTTTGCCGGGCAGGCCGCTGGCCATCCGAACGGTCATGCCGATCAAGGCCAGACCTTTCATGGCCGGGTGCGCCTGTTCCAACCCAACGTGCACCTCCAATTCGCCTAGCGGCTGTTCCAGGAAGCGGTCCAGAAGCTCGATCAAACGCTGCTTTTCTTCGAGCGCGTGGAACAACTCGCGCATTTTCTCGCGCGTGAGGTGGAGGTCAAGGCCGAGGAGATTGGAAGCGCCTTCCATGTGCACTTCGGGCGACGTGTCGGCTTCCAGCAAGCCTTTGGAATAGAGCAACTGGAGTTTGCGCAGCACGGCGTGGTACCGTTCGCGCTCTTCCTCCAGCCGGCGCAGCAACTCGCGGCGCGCGTGGCCCAGTTGCCATCCCCGGAAGTTGTGGTTGACGTAATTCCGGACGGAGACCAGTTCCTCCGGCGAGACCGGTTCATCGAGCGCAACGACGCGGTTGCGGACCATGCGGTCGCGCGTGACTACGATCATGAGGAGGCGGTTGGCAGCCAGGGGCACCAGTTCGATCTGGTCCAGTTCCTGGGCCAGCGCCGGCATGGCTGCGGCGATGCCCACGTGGTGGGTCAGTTCCATCAGGATGAAACTGGAGCGCTCAACCCGCGCGCCCACGGTGTCCAAGCCGTTGAATTCGTTGCTCAGGCGGTCGGATTCGCCGGCGGCGATCCGGTTGACGGTAACGGTGCTGGCGTAGTATCGGAAGGCCTTCTCGGTGGGGACACGGCCGGCGGAGGTGTGCGGCTGCGAGAGATATCCTTCGTCGGCGAGATCGGCCATCACGTTTCGAATGGAAGCCGGACTGAGCGTGTTATTCCGCCCTTTCGAAATGGTCCGCGAACCGACTGGTTCGCCGGTTTCGATATACGCCCGGACGATAGAACTAAGAATTTCCGAATGTCGCGACTTCAGCGGCGAGTCCGTTTTCATAAAGGCCCCAGGTACACACCCTAACCACCATTCTAGTCGGTTGAAAGTAAAGGGTCAATCATTATACTTTATGGGGGCGATAATTTGGACCATGGCGTGCGCGGGAAAACAGGGTCGAAGGCCGGCGGCGAGGCCAGGGCGGACCACGGTATCGGTCGACAATACCGAGCCGGGGCCGCACGGTATACTCATAGTTTCCCGTGTTCCATTCCATTGAAAAACAGGTTTCGAGCGCCTTCCATGGGCACATTCAGGCACGCTACGGCGTGGATCTACAGGTGAACGTGGAACAGCCGCGGCAGAGCGATTTCGGCGAAATGGCGGTGCCGGCGGCGTTTCAACTGGCCAAGCAGTTGCGGCAGTCGCCGAAAAAGATTGCGGCCGAACTGGTAGACGAGGTCGGCCCCATTCCGGGGGTGGCGGCTCTGGAAGTGGCCGGCAACGGCTATATCAACATCCGGCTGGACCGCGGAGCTTACGCCGCGGCCCTGTTGCGCGGCGAGCCGGAACCGGTCCAGGACAGGGACGAGAAGACCATCGTCGAACACACTAACATCAACCCCAATAAGGCGGCGCACATCGGCCACCTGCGGAACGCGACCCTGGGCGACACGTTCGTTCGCATGTTGCGAGCCCGGGGGCAGCGGGTGGAGGTGCAGAATTACATCGACAACACCGGCGTCCAGGTGGCGGACGTGGTGGTGGGTTTCCACTACCTGGAGCACCAGACGTCCGCCGATGTGAAGGCGCTTCTGGCCGACCCGGCGGTGCGCTTCGACTATTACTGCTGGGACCTTTACGCGCGCACCTCCAACTACTATAAAGACCACCCGGAAGCGCTGGCGTGGCGGAGCGCCACGCTGCACGCCATCGAAGCGGGCGAGGGCGACGTGGCTGCATTGGCGCACCTGGTGGCCGACGCCATTGTCGAGGCGCATCTGGCGACCATGCTGCGGCTGGACGTGGAGTACGACGTGCTGCCGCGGGAGAGCGAGATTCTGCATCTGCAGTTCTGGGCGTCGGCTTTCGCACTGCTCAAAGAGCGGAAGGCCATCTACTTCGAAACCGAGGGGAAGAACGCCGGCTGCTGGGTGATGCCGGGCCTTTCCGAGGAAGGCAAGGTGATTGTGCGGTCGGACGGGACCGTGACCTACGTGGGCAAGGACATTGCCTACCAGCTCTGGAAGTTTGGGCTGCTCGGCAAGGATTTTTACTATCGCCCGCTCAAGACCTATCAGGACGGGCGGGTGCTATACGTGACGACTGACCAGGCGGTGGCGAGCGGGCAGCAGTTTGGGCACGCGACGCGGGTTTACAACGTGATCGACACGCGCCAATCGTATTTGCAGGACGTGGTGGTGGCGGGTCTGCGCGGGTTGGGCTACGAGAAGCAGGCCGGACAATCGGTTCATTTTTCGTACGAGATGGTGGCGCTGTCGCCGCGCTGCTGCGCCGATCTGGGCATACCGCTTTCCGAAGAAGACCAGAAGAAACCATACGTGGAAGTCTCCGGGCGCAAGGGACTGGGCGTGAAGGCCGACGATTTGCTGGATGAGTTGATCGCCAAGGCGCTGGTCGAAGTGGTTTCCCGCCATGCGGAGAACTCGGACGAAGAGAACCGGCGCGTGGCTTCGCAGATTGCGGTGGCGGCGCTGCGCTATTTCCTGCTGAAGTACACCCGCAACACGGTGATCGCCTTCGACTTGCAGGAGGCGTTGAGCTTCGAGGGGGAGACCGGGCCCTACGTGCAGTACTCGGCCGTGCGGGCGCGCAACATTTTGCGGAAGCTGGAGGAAAAGGGCGAGAAGATCCCCGATTTTGGGGCGGAGCTGAGTCCCGAAGCCATGGCGCGCCAAGTGCAGTTCGAAGACTTCTGGCAAGTGTTGCTGGCGGCTTCGAAGGCCGATTGGGCCGTGGAGAATGCCGTGGCAGCCGGCGAACCCGCCCATGTGGCGCGATATGCGTTCCAACTGGCGCAGGCGTTCAGCAATTTCTACCAGAAGTACAGCATTATCCACGAGGCAAACCGCGAGAAGAAGGTTTTCCTGCTGTGGATGACGGACTTCTTCGGCCGCCAGTTGGAGCGTACGGCGGGCGTATTGGGAATTCAGATTCCAGAGTATATGTAGGGCAATTAAATATCTACTAAGACGCTGCATTCCAATCTCCGGATCCCGCGCGCCGCCGCCGTGGATCACGGGCCGGGCCACGACGCGCGGCTCGCCGCGGCCGCAAGAGGCTGCGCCGGTCCTCAAGGTGACGTCGCGCGCGCTTGGCACCGGATAGCGAATGCCGATCGTTCGACATGAATAAGGGGGAGCCTCAGCCTGCCGGACCCCGGCGGACCTGATTCGGCCGCCGATGATGCAATGGGTGCTGGCAACAATATTCTTCGGTGCGGGTCCAGCAGGTCCAGGCAGGTTCAGTCTCGGCGCCGCGGAGCACGCAATGGACGCCGGCAATTGGCGCAAGACCATGGCACCCTTTTATGAGCGCCGTGCCGGCGCCCAACCGACGGAAAGCCGCTCAGCGGCCGAGCGAGGGTCAGGTTTGGGTGCTCGTCTTGGGTGTCCAGAATTCGACATCATCAAACTTGTCGTCTGATCCCCAAGGATCCCATACCGTCTTGTCGCCGCGACTCTGGGCGCCGGGCCATGAACCCATCGAGGTCGACATACACCTCGCGTAAATCCCTGTGGCGGTCAAGATAAGGTTCTTGTTGCCCTTCTTCCAGAAATAAGAATAGCCGCCGTTTCCCTTCTTGTCCCCTGGATAGATGACGATCACATGCCCGTTGGGAGAAGCGTTAGCCCCGCCTACCACCACAACTCCTTGATTAGCAAGTTCGTATCCTTTGTCCAAACTCACTTTTGTCCAATTGACGGCCATGTTATCAATTAGCTTGTTTGCCTGGCGAAAGGGCTCGTCCGGGTTGACGATCGCCTTTACCACGTCCCAAACCGCGTTACTGCAGGACGAAGCGTTGTTGTCATACGCGGTGTCACAGGCAGTTTTGAGCTTTTGAGCCGCTGCACTCAGTTCAACCATTTACTTCTTCTCCTGCTTAGGTTCGGGTTGAAATTCGGCCCTCTGTCGGTCCCACACCAAGGGCCGCAACCTGCGGTCACCACCGGCAGCCGGATCTTTCAAGAATAGTTCGACTCGTGCTGGAAAGCCGGCTTGCCAGTCCGAGAACGTGACCTGCAATTCAGTTGGGGGATCGTCCGGGAAATTATAGGGGAGTCTCCCCAGCACTTTGCCGGTTGGCGAAAAAAGAATGGGCCGCGGCATCTTTACCTGTGGTACCCCATCTCCGGGTTGATCTTTATAATAGTCCGCGGCGAAGACGGAAACCAACAGTATTGCAGGCTTCGTCCCGACTTGTTCGATCGGACAAGCCCGCACGTAACGGTAAAGGGGCGTCCATTCCGCCGGCAACCAAAGCTTCTGTTGCTGCGACACGGCGGTGCAGGAATTCGGATTTACGGTCACTCGCGCGGGTTCGCAGGCAGCGGTCCCCGCGCACAGCAACTGCAAAGCCAGAAGGATACCCATTTTCCGAGCCCTTCGCAAAACCATACGCTTATTATACTCGGGCTCATTTGTACTGTGTCTACCGCAAATCCGTACGATCCGAAAACTGGATCTGATTGATCCTAAGAACGACAGTAAGCCAACTGCCGTTTTTAGGTTTAACTCAGAAGAAGGCCGGCAAGTTGCCACCGACGTTTGCCAGGGACCGCGCAGGCCGACAAGGAGCAGGCAAAGGACTAACCCAACTTCCGCCCAAGTGCGTAAGTTGGACTAATTGGATTGTATTGCACACCTTCCCGGGTGAAGTGAATGGCCTTCAGTTCCTTGAGAGGAATGAAACACGGGCCGCGCAACTTCCAAAAAAAAGCGTCGTGGTGATGCGCCTAGCGTATGTATTGCCGCGGCTCATTTTTTGGCAGGCGGAGGCGCCTTCGCGGGCGGAACTGCTGTGGGCGTCTCGCCGGTTTTCCCGGGCTCAGACTGTTTTCCGGCTTCGGTTGGTTTTGCCACCTCACCCTTCTTGCCCGCTGCCTTGGCCTCTTCTGCCGCCTGAGCCGCGGCTACGGCTTCGGGCGGCGCGGTAAGGTACTGCACGATTACGGTAATTCTGCGATTGGAAGCGGCGGCGGGGTCATCGGCGTGCCGGAGTTGGCGATCGGCGTATCCCCTGACCTGGAAGACCTGCTCGGGACGAACGCCGTGAGCTTGCATGATCTTTCTGGCGGAATTGGCACGATCGGAGGATAGTTCCCAGTTGGAGTATTCGCCATTGTGGGAAAAGGGCCTGGAATCGGTGTGACCTTCGATCAGCAGGTTGTTCGGCAATTTGCCCAACTCCTCGGCCAGATGTGTCAAAAGCAGGGCACCGGCGGGCGTAGGCACTGGTCTGCCCGATTCGAAGAACATTCCGGCCTCGGTTTCCAGCAACTCGATGCGGAGGCCATCGGAGGTAACGGTGATCTCGACATTGTCCTTCAGCTTGCGGAAATCCGGTATGTTCATGAGAGCCTGGCGGATCTTTTCGGCGAGCTTCTCCATGTCATCTTTCGGCAACGTGATGGCGTTGCCAAGCCCGGCCGCCGCAGTTCCGGTTAACGTGCCGGGGCCGGACGGGTTGTTGAAGAAGTTGGCGACGGCCTTCTTCACTTCCGGTTCGGCGCTCATGAGCCACAGCACGATGAACAGGGCCATCATGGCGGTGACGAAATCGGCGTAGGCCACCTTCCAGGCGCCTCCATGATGGCCGCCGTGTCCGGCTTTCTTCCGCTTGATGATGACGATGGTCGGCGCCGGTGGTGCTGACGCCGGGGTTTCTGCTTCGGTTTTAGCTGGCATAATGCTCACCTAGGACGCAGGCGTACCGCCCGCGGCGGCCGCACCGCCGCCCCGGCAGGATGCCTCCATCTCCTGAAACGTAGGCCGGACCACGGGAGGAATGGACCGGCGCGCCAGTTCCACCGCCAGGATGGGGCTCAATTCCTTGGTGAATGCCAGGGCTGCCATGCGCAAGAAACCCATATACTGGCCTTCGGCATCATTATTCTTGGTCATGGCCCCGGCAAGCGGTCCGAAGAATCCGTAGCAAAGCAGAATGCCGAGGAACGTGCCGACCAGCGCCGCCGCCACTTTTTCGCCAATGGCTTCCTTCGGGCCCCCGAGCGATCCCATGGTCAGGACAACACCCAGTACGGCTGCCACGATACCCAAACCGGGCAGCGCGTCCGCCATGGTGCTCAAGGCCGCGATCGGTTCAGACGTCTCGCGGTGGTGCACCTCCAGGTCCACCTCCATCATGGAATCGATCTCCAGCGGGTCCACGCCGCCGGTGACGGTAGTGCGCAGGGTGTCGCACAGGAAATGCAGCGCGTGGTGCGATTTCATGAACTTGGGATACTTCGCGAAAATCGCGCTTTTTTCCGGGTGATCGACATCCTCCTCCAACTTGGCAGTACCGGCTTTACGCGCATAAGCAAACAGCTCATACAGCATTTTCAGGTTCTCCAGGTAAAGGGCTTTGGTGTACATGCTTCCGGAGAAAACGCCCAGGATTCCCTTGGCGATCTTGATCAGAATGGGCAAGGGGTTGGCAATTACCACGGTTCCGATGGCGGCGCCGAAAATGATGACCAGTTCGGCCGGCTGAAATAGGACGATGAACTTTCCGTGTTCCATCATGTAGCCACCGGCAATGGCTCCGAGAACAATCAAGATTCCGATTAGTGAGATCATAAGGCGCGCACGTTAGCGTACATCTTATATATCGGTTGTGGAGACCGGAGCTTTAGGGCGAGGGTGGGAAACCGAGCTAGAAGGCGGATTAGCAATCCGCCGGACTCTCGAAAGTCGCTTGTGGAAGTTCGGCTGCGCGCCAACTCCCGGCAGGCGGATTAGCAATCCGCCGCAGATTAACAATCTGCCCCACAAAGCCTTACTCTGCCATGTCAGTTCGTGATAGAATCCTTGCCGCAGGGGGAAGACCCAACGTTATGAAACTGACCCGCAGAGAAATTGGACGATTGGCTGCAACCGGAGTCGTCTCGCAACTGGCTTCCGCCATGGCACAAGACAATGACCGCAAAATCGGCTACTGCCCCGTCGGACTGGGACGGGTTTCCGACAACTTCATACGTGCCGCGAAGGATTCCAGGCACGCGCGAATCACCGCCCTGGTCAGCGGCCACCGCGATAAAGCGGAGAAAATTGCCGCGGAATACGGAGTGCCGGCCAAGAACATCTACAGCTACGACAATTACGATGCCATCGCCGACAACAAGGACATTGACGCCGTCTACATGGGATTGCCCAACAGCATGCACGCGGCGTACACGATTCGCGCGGCCAAGGCCGGCAAGCACGTGCTCTGCGAAAAGCCCATGGCCAACACCGTGGCCGATTGCGAGGCGATGATCGATGCCTGCAGCAAGGCCGGCAAGAAGCTGATGCTGGGGTACCGCTGCCAATATGAGCCGGTGGTGAATCTTCGGGCCATCGAACTGATTCGCAGCGGCAAGCTGGGTAAGATCCAGACTATCGATACCGGCAGCGGATTCAACATCCGTCCGGGGGAATGGCGGCTCGACGGAAAACTGGCAGGCGGCGGTCCGCTCATGGATATGGGGATCTATGCGCTGAACGGCTGCCGCTACCTCACCGGCGAAGAACCTGTGGAGGTGAAGGGCGTCTCTTCTGTCATCGATAAAGACGGGCGCTTCGGAGAAGTCGAAGAGAGCCTGATGTGGACTATGAAGTTTCCCTCGGGAATTGTCGCCAACTGCGCCACTTCATACGGGGCCAACCTGGGCACATTCTTCCGCGTCTACGGGACCAAGGGGATGCTCCTCGGCGAGCCGGCGTGGGGGTACGAGGGCCTCCGCCTGGTGGCTCGGATTCAGGGCGAGCCGCCGCTGGACGAACCCAACCCCGAGCGCCATCCCGCCCAATTCGTGCGCGAGGCCGACCACTTCGCCGAATGCATTATGCAGAATAACCCACCGAAGACGCCGGGCGAAGAGGGACTCCGGGACATCAAGCTGATCACGGAGATCTACCGTTCGTGCGGGCGCAAGGTGTGAACCAGACAAGGTGTGAGTCAGACTAGAATCCTTACCCAAGAGATTGTCATGTGATTGCGTCTTAGGCGACGAGTTGGCTCCTCGCAGTAGCGTTCGAGTTCAGCTTGGTGTCGAATCGAGAGCGGATCGGAGCGCGGAATCTCCAGATGGGGGCTGCCAGCATGATCCCGGCGAGTTTTGGCCGTTGCGATCGTGCATAGGTCCGGGTGAAGAACAGAGCAATGCGCAGCCCTATAGGGGTACCGTGATAGCGATGGCTCGTGGGGATGCGCTCGACGAGACCATGCAGACGCAGTGGGATTCCAAAAAGCAAGATTTCACGCAAAGCCGCAAGGGCGCAAAGAAGACTACTCGAAGAGTCCGTTAGGCTCACCGACACCATTGCACCCGGCCGTCAGATCGGGCGCCACGTAATCGCATAGAGTAAGCCCGGCTCTTCACCGCGGGATGCCTAACCATGCTCGGCAGCACTTCGAACCGAACAAAATTCGACCACCGGCGCTTCATAAAAGTGTTCGTCGAGGGTGCAGAGATATTGCGCCTTGCCGGTAATGGCCGTTTGAAGGATGTGTACGTCGTTGAGGTCTCGAATTGGTGGTGTGATAGCTTCGGCGGCTTCTAAGACTTCCGCCGATGCAGCAAGAAAAGCAACGAAGGCGGTTATTTTCGGCGTTGGTCAAAGCAAACCGCTTCAGGAGCCTGGGATAGTGGAGAACCCTTTCGACTTCTTCGAGTAACGAGGCTGACAGCACAAGCCGATGCCCGCGTTGGAGAAGCTCAACCAAGAGCGCTCGCGCTGGTCCGCCGCCCGGCGATGTGCCCGTACCAGGATGGTTGAATCGAGCGTGATCCTCACCGAATTGGCTTATAACCGGGCCTGACGCTTCGGATGGCTTCGTCCAGGATTTCCTCTTGTTCAATATCCGGGATGTCCGTGGCTCTCTCGTCGATTCCCGCAAAGTAATGACGCAGTTCCTCGGCGATGGCGGCCTGCTCCTCCATTGCTGGAGCCTCGTGCGGCTGGTATGCACGAACGCTGATCGCCTCGTTGTCGTTTAGGGCGCGGCCCAAGAGTTGCTCCAGGGCAGTTCGGACTGGCAGCGGAAGCTTTCTAGCACTGTGGAGGGAACTCTGTTGCATGTCAGCCTCTACACCTCAATGGTATCAAGGGGCAGCAGGGAGTCGGCTTGCCTATTCATTGGCCAGACTACATCCGCAGAGTATCCGCCGGATCGACGCGCGACGCACGCCAGGCGGGTAGCGCAGCCGCCAGCGCTCCAGTCAGCAATATGATCGCGACCGCCGCCAGGCTGGCACTGGGGGCCGTCGGCGTGACGCCGTACAACAGGCTGGTAAGCAGCCGGGCGGTGGCCAGCGAAGCCAAAATGCCGGCGGCGGCGCCGGCGGCCACCAATGCCAGTGCGCGGACCAGTGTCACCCTGGCGATTTCTCCGGGGCCAGCGCCCAGCGCCATGCGGATGCCGATTTCGCGGCGGCGCTGCGCCAGCGTGAACGACAGAAGGCCGTACAGCCCGATGCAGGCGACAGCCGCCGCCACCAGGGAAAAGATCGACCCGATGCCCGCCAGGGTGCGTTCGGCCCACATGGAATCGCGTACTTCCTGCTTGAGGGTGCGAACCTCGCGGAACGGCAGGTTGGGATCGATGCGCCGCATCAGACCTTCCACCCCAACGATGACGCCTTCGGGCGGTCCATACGTGCGCACTTCCAGATGGCCCAGATAGAAGAAGGCCTTCATGCCTGTCTGGTCGCCGCGGAGGCACTCAAACGTGGTGGGCTGGAAATCCTCGCGCACCGACCGGTAGCGCGCATCGCTGACCACGCCCACGATTTCGAAATCGGGCTGGATCACGGAGTTGAAGCCGGTGCCGTAATGGCGGCCCACCGGATTCTCTTTGGGAAAGAAGCGCCGCACGAAGGCCTGGTTGACCACCACCTTGGCCGGCTTCTGCGCCGCGCCATCGGACTCTTGCAGGCCGCGCCCGGCCACAATCTTCATCCCCATGGTGTCAAAGTATTCCGGCGCCACCGTGTTGATGCTGACGTTGAGCCGTTCGGTGTTCCGCGTTCCGGGAAGCCCGATTGAGGTTTTCACGCCCGACCCTCGCATCAGGCCACGGGCCGCCAGGCTCACGGCGGCCACGCCCGGCAGGCTCCGGACTTCGCGTTCCAGCCGCAACACCGCGGCGTTGGCCTGCTCCGGCCCGTATCCTGCCAGCTTCGGGTCTACGGTAAAGGTGACCACATGATCGCTGTCAAAGCCTGTGGGCGCGGTCTCCAATTGGCGAAAGGTCTCCACTAATAACCCCGAGTTAGCCAGCACGATGGTGCAGATGGCGACCTGGGTGGCGGCCATCACCGTTCGCAGGCGCGCGCGCCGAGGGTCGGCCATGGTGCTTTTCAGCGATTCGGTCAGGCTGGTTCGCGAGGCGTGCCAGGCGGGGCTCAGACCGGCCAGAACGGCGGCGGCGGTGCACAGCAGGCAAACGAACCCGAACAGTCGCCAGTCCAGTTCCACATTCAGCGCCACCGGCAACAGATCCGTACCCAGGTCTCGCAACGGCGGGAGCGAGCCCGCGATAAAGGGCAGTGCGGTGCATGCCAGAACCAGCCCGCCCACGCCGCCCGCCGCCGCCAGCAGGGCGGTCTCCACCATCCAGAGCCTGGCGAGTTGAGCGTGGGTGGCGCCCAATGCCGCACGCACCGCGGTCTCCTGCTCGCGGGCCGCGGCGCGCGCCAGCAGCAGGCCGGCGATGTTGGCGCAGGCCAGAACCAGCAGCAGCAGGGCGCCGCCCAATAGTGCCAGCAGGCCGTCTCCGAAGCGGCGGCGCAGCAGCGAAACGCCGTGCTCCACGGGTTCGAGACGAATATCCTCCTGCGCCACCCCGCGCCGGTCCTCTTCGGTGACCGGCCCCTTTTGCGCCATCACTGCCAGCAGGGCGGCGCGCATGGCATTCACGGTTTCCGCCTCCGCCTGGCCGGGGGTGAGTTCCGGACGAAGCCGCCCGGCGATTTCCCACACGCAGCAGACCTTGGGATCATGCTCCGCGGTGACGAACCTGGCGGCGATCAACGGCACGCGAATCTGCGGCCCGGTTTCCACCGAAATGCCGTTGAACTTCTTCGGCAGCACGCCCACCACCACAAACGGTTGTCCATTGAGGTGCACTGCATGGCCCAGCACCCGGGGGTCGCCATGAAACCGGCTGCGCCAGAACTCATAGCTCAACACCATGGGCAACTCGCCTTCGGTGGCCCACTCATCTTCGCGGGTCAATAGACGGCCCAGTTCCGGCGGCACGCCGAGCACCGGGAAATAGCTGCCCGTGACAATGCCCGCACGGACTGGCAAGGTGGCCGAGCCACCCGAGGATGAGGCATCGGAGAGTGACAGGTCGAGATCCGATTCCGCGAACGTGCTGGAGAAACCGCGGGTGCGGGCGCGCCACTCTTCGTATTCGGGCAGCCCATATGCCGAGACCGGCGGGCGCGACGGAATCATGCTGACCAGACGAGCCAGCTCGCCCGCCCGCGGGACCGCCAGACGCCGCAGCATCACCGCATCCACCACGCTGAAGATCACCGAGGTTCCGCCGATGCCAATCGCCAGCAGCAGCACGGCGGCAGCGGCGAAACCCGGGCGGGCGCGGAGGGTGCGGCAGACGTAAATGAAGTCGTTCCAGAGTCCGGAAGCCATCGGTTCGATTTTACAGACTCTGGGATTGAGATGCGCGCCTTACCCGGCCACCGGCCACCGGCTACCGCATCTGCCTACACTGCGGGGATACACTGGAGGGATGCTCTCATTCGCGATCGCGCTTCTGGCGCTTCACCTGCAGCCGGTTTCGCCCACGGCGCCGAACCGCCAGCCGCAGCTTGCGTCGGGCAATGGCATGGTGGCGATGGTGTTTGGCAGTGGGGAATCCATCTGGTTCACGGGATCGGGCGATAACGGCCGCACCTGGGGCAAACCCGCGAAGGTGGCGGACCTGCCGAAGCTGCTGCTGGGACGCCACCGGGGGCCGCGAGTCAACATCAGCGGCAACATCATCGTGGTGAGCGCCGTCTCCTCAGACCCCGGCGACCTGCTGGCATGGCGATCGACCGATGGCGGGCGCACGTGGTCCCAGCCGGTCACGGTGAATGACCAGCCCAAAGCCTCTCGCGAAGGGTTGCATGCCATGGCGGCCGATGCCGAAGGCCACCTGGCCGCGGCGTGGCTGGATGACCGAACGCCGCCCAATGGCAAGCGGCTGTTCGGCGCTTTTTCGAATGACGGCGGCACAACCTGGGGGAAGAACGTGCTGCTGTACGAATCGCCCGATGGCACCATCTGCCAGTGCTGCGCGCCTTCGCTGGTTTCGCTGGGCGGTGCTGCGATCGGCAACCCTTCGCTGAGCAGTGTTCCGCTGGCCAATATTTCGATCGGCAACCCCGAGTTCGTCGCGATGTTCCGCAACGCGACGGGTGGCTCACGCGATCTGTATACACTGCGCCTCGCCGGCGGCAAGCCCGTTGGCGCGGCGGAAAAGGCCGGCCTGGGGACCTGGAAACTGGACGCCTGTCCGATGGATGGCGGCGGCATCGCCGTGCAGAACGGCAAGATTGTCACAGCCTGGCGGCGCGATCACGATGTCTACCTGGCGGAGCCCGGCAAGCCGGAGACGAAGGTCGGGACGGGAATGGATGTGGCCTTCGGCGCCAACAAACAGGGATTCTACGTGCTGTGGTCCACGCCGGCCGGCATCGAAATGCAAGTGCCGAACACGATGAAGACGACACACCTCTCCCATGCCGGAGCCTTCCCGGCAATCGTCACCATGCCGGATGGCGGGATGCTGGCGGCCTGGGAAGAGAATGGCGCGATAGTGACGGCGCGGTTCTGAATCGCGACCAGTGCCCATCGCCCGACGGACGGCGGGCGAAATGGATGCACTTCTACCGGCGCGGAGGGGGGCAGCAGTCTGTGGCGCACAGGTCCGTAGTGCGGCCTGACTGGCGGTCTTCAATCAGTTCGCACAGCATCCGGATCACAGCCGGATGCGTGCCCACGGTCTGGGCGCGCACGAACTCGATTCCCAAGGCGGCGCATCGCTGGGCGGCTTCCACATCCAGGTCGTACATCACCTCCATGTGGTCCGAGAGAA
The DNA here is from genome assembly GCA_035570275.1 of Candidatus Acidiferrales bacterium. Classification (GTDB taxonomy): domain Bacteria; phylum Acidobacteriota; class Terriglobia; order Bryobacterales; family Bryobacteraceae; genus DATMNI01. The sequence continues at coordinate 24,477 of DATMNI010000166.1, forward strand.
AGCCGATGGGGGCGGCCACCACAGTCTTCACGCCGTTCTCCGCCAGCACCCGCAGGCGATCGAGAATGTCCGGCTCCAGCCATGGCTGACCGGGCGGGCCGCTGCGGCTCTGCCAGACCAGGTCCCATTCGTCGTGCTCCACGGCTTTGGAAACGTGGCGCGCCGTGTGCAGCAGTTGTTCTTCGTAGCGGCAGGTTGCGGCCATCGACGCCGGGATGCTGTGGGCCGTGAAGACCAGGCTCGCGGCGGCTCTACGTTCCACGGGCACGCGCGCCAGAGCATCGCCCACGCGCTCCACATTCGCCTGAAGAAACAGCGGGTGGTCGCAGAACGGCGGAAGCTTGTCAATCTCCGGCGCCGATTCCCCAACCGACTGGTCAACCAGGGCGCGCGCCTTCACGATGTCTTCGATATATTGCCGGCATCCGGAATACGAGGCGTAGGCCGAAGTGGCGATGGCCAGCGCCCGCCGTACGCCATCGGCCGCCATCTGGCGCACGGTATCGGCCAGCATGGGGTGCCAGTTGCGGTTGCCCCAATAGACCGGCAGCGCGATCTCTTTTTGCAAGGCCGCAATCAACTCGCGGCAATGGCCGTTGATAGGGCTGCGCCCGCCGAAGTGATAATAGTGTTCGGCCACGGCCAGGAGGCGCTCGCGGGGGACGTTGCGGCCTCGCAGCACGTTCTCGAGAAAGGGGATCACTTCCGGAACGGCCTCGGGGCCGCCGAATGAAACGATCAGAATGGCATCGTAGGGCACCTTCTTATTGTGAGGCAGATGGCGAATCCGCGGCGTAGTGGCACGGCGCACTACGTTATCGTAGAAGAGTGAAAGCGCTGGTGAAGAGCAAAGCGGAGCCCGGCCTCTGGCTGGATGACGTGGAGGTTCCGCAGATCGGCATCAACGACGTGCTGATCCAGGTGCTGCGAACCGGGATTTGCGGCACCGATGTCCACATCTACAAATGGGACGAATGGGCGCGGAAGACGATCCCGGTGCCGATGGCGATCGGGCACGAATTCGTGGGCAAGATCGTGGAGGTGGGCTCCAACGTGGCCGATTTCTTTCCGGGCGATATTGTCAGCGGGGAAGGCCATGTGGTGTGCGGGCGCTGCCGGAACTGTTTCGCCGGGCGGCGTCACATGTGCGCACATACCCTGGGTGTCGGGGTCAACCGCCCCGGCGCGTTCGCCGAATACATTTCGCTGCCGATGACCAACCTGTGGCGGCACCACGAAGGAATCGATCTGGATGTCGCCGCCATTTTCGACCCGTTCGGCAACGCGGTACACACGGCGCTTTCGTTCCCGGTGTTGGGAGAGGATGTGCTGATCACGGGCGCCGGGCCGATCGGCATCATGGCGGCAGCCGTGGCACGGCACGCCGGCGCGCGTTACACGGTGATCACGGATATCAACCCGTACCGGCTCGAACTGGCCCGGAAACTGGGTGTGACGCTGGCGGTGAATGTGCGGGAGCGCAACCTGCCGGACGTGCAGAAGCAACTCGGCATGTCTGAGGGCTTCGACGTGGGCCTGGAGATGTCGGGCAACCCGGCCGGTTTTCGCGACATGCTGGCCAACATGAGCCACGGGGCCAAGATCGCGATGCTGGGGATTCCGGCGGAGGAGATGGCGATCGACTGGCGCACGGTGATCTTCAACATGCTGACCATCAAGGGCATCTACGGGCGCGAGATGTACGAGACCTGGTATAAGATGTCGGTGATGCTGCAATCCGGCCTGGACATAAGCCCGGTGATCACGCACCGGTTTCCTTACACCGAGTTTGAAAAGGGATTCGAGGCGATGAGCTCGGCCAATTCGGGCAAAGTGATTCTGAGCTGGGACTAAGGCCATGCGGGAGCTTGCAGGCCGGACGGTGCTCCGCGGAACAGCAGATGGGTGACTTGTGCGCGTGCCAAATAGTTGCGCGCGGTGAACATAGACTGTAGAGTCGAGGTGGAGGATTGGACCATGGCCTTTTGCGCCGCCTGCGGATCCGCGGTGGAAGGACGGTTTTGCGCCAAGTGCGGTGCCGCAGTGGGCAGCGCTGCCTCTCCCGGCGATGCTGCCCCGGCCGGATCACCTGGCGTCGGCGTCGCGGCGGCTGGGTTGACGGACAACGTCGCCGCCGCCCTCTGCTATTCGCTGGGACTGTTCACGGGCATTTTGTTTCTGGTGCTGGAGCCGTACAATAAGCGGAAGAACATCCGCTTCCACGCATTTCAATCGATTTTCCTGAATGTGGCGGGGGTTGTAGCGTCGATCTGTCTGAATATGGTTTTCACAATCATCGGGAGCATTCTGGGTTCCTGGCTGGTAGACGCGCTTTCCCCGCTTCTTGGGCTGGCGTTCACGGCGGTCTGGATCTTAATGATTGTGTGGGCCTATCAGGGAAAGACCGTGGTGGTGCCCGTGATCGGACCCTTGGCTCAGAAGCAGGCGTAAGTCAGCGATCAGCTATCAGCTTTCAGCGATCAGCGGTCAGCTTGAAACGCAGGAGCCGCGCGGGGTTGAGCTGAAAGCTGATGGCTGACCGCTGAAAGCTCTCATGAATGTGAACCGGATTCTTCTAATGATGGCTTTCGTCTCCGCGGCGGCCGCCCAGGCGCCGCAGGTGGGCGATATTAATTTCTACGGACTCCGCAAGACCGCAGGAGACAAGATTCTGAGCGCCCTGGAATTGAAGGCCGGCGCCGTCCTGCCGCCCTCCAAAGGGGCCATGGAAGAGCGCATCGAAGAGATCTCCGGCGTAGTGCAGGCGCGCGTGGAAGCGGTTTGTTGCGATCGGGCCGCGGTGGCCCTGTTCATCGGCATCGAAGAGAAGGGCGCGCCGCATTTCGACTACCGCGCGGCGCCGGCCGGAAGCGTTGCGCTGCCGCAGGAGTTAATGGACACCTACCACGCCTTCCTGGCGGCCGTAGCGCGGGCCGCGCAAGCCGGCAACACGGCCGAAGACCTCAGCGCCGGCCATGGGCTGATGGCCGAACCGGCGGCCCGCGCGCTCCAGCAGAAAATGGCGGAATTCGCGGCGGAACATCTGGATTTGTTGCGTGAAGAACTGCGCACCGGATCGGAGCCCGAGGAACGCGCGGTGGCGGCCTGCGTGATCGGTTACGCGCCGGCCAAACTGGCGGTGATCAACGATCTCCAATACGCGCTGCAGGACCCCGACGAGGCGGTTCGCGCCAATGCCGTAAGGTCTTTGAAGGCGATCGCGGTGCTGGCCCAAAAGCAGCCGGGTTTGGGCATCAAGATCCAGGCCACCTGGTTCGTGGAGATGCTGAATTCGATTGTGCTGAGCGACCGCGTACAATCGGCCGATGCGCTGGTAGTGTTGACGGACAAGGCGTTGACCGGCAACGGCGACCCCGCGGCGCTGGATCTGATGCGCGAGCGCGCGCTTGGCGGGCTGGTCGAGATGGCGCGCTGGAAGACCCTGCGTTATGCCTTGCCGCCTTTTCTGCTGGTGGGAAGAATCGCCGGTATGAAAGATGCCGAGATTCATCGAAGTTGGGAAACTGGCGACCGCGAGACCGTGATCAAGAAGGCGCTGACGCCCATCATTAAAGGCAGGCGCTGAGGGGGAAGGGATGACGGGCAAGCGATGACCGGGAAGCGTGAGGGTGCAAGCCTTTGTCGCACCTGGCGGGCACGGCAAACGCGGGCTGGCTCGCTGCCGCATCGCGCAGGCGGATTAACAATCCGCCGCAGGTTAACAACCTGCCCCACAATCTTGGCCCGAATCCGGGCTGGATTACAATATTAGAGGGTCTAACACGGTCCATGGCACTGACGAGACGGCGGGTTCTGTCGGGAATGGCGATGGGCGTTGCCGGGGCATTGGCATTGCAGGCTCCGGCGCAGCAGGGTCCGGCACAGGCTCCGGCACAGGCTCCGGCGCAGAAACCTCCGCCTACCAGGGCCAAACAGCCTGCCAAACCACGGACTTCGCCGGCTGTCTGTCTTTACTCCAAACAGGTTGTCAAAGTGGAATACGAAAACCTGGGTATGGTGCTGCGCGACATGGGTTTCGATGGCTGCGATCTTTCGGTGGAGCCGGGCGGCCACATCACGCCGGAACAAATCAACTCCGACCTGATGCGCGCCATTGAGGCGGTCAACGGCGTAGGCCTGGACGTTCCGATTCTCTCCACCTCCATCGTATCCGCCAACGATCCCAACGGACGCCAGCTGATGGGGATCGCGGGGTTTATGCAGATACCGCTGATTCGCCCCGGCTACTGGCGCTACAACAACGCCCCCGACCTGGACGCGCGCCTGGCCGAGGTGCAGCGCGATGTGATGACGCTGGCTTCGGTGGCGCGGGCGTACAACATCGCCACCTGCCTGCACAACCGGGCAGGCGATTATGTGGGTGCTTCCACGTGGGACGTCAATACCATTTTTCGCGGGATCGACCCGCGCTGGGTAGGTTACGATTTCGACCCTGGCTATGCCACCGAGCAGGGCGGCATCGAGGGCGGCGCTTTGGCCTTGCGGCTGGCACTGCCACGGACCAAAGCCGTGACCGTGAAGGATTTCTACTGGGCCAAAGATGGCGCAAGCTGGAAGGCAACGGGTTGTCCGCTGGGCGAGGGTATGGTGGATTGGACCGCTTTCTTCAGCGCCCTGGCGCGCGTGCGCTTTGTGGGCCCGATTTCGATCTCGATGACCTACCAGCCCAAGGACGAGATCAACGCAATCCGGCGCGACCTGGAGTTCGTGCGGAAGCAAATTGCGGCTGCTTATCCGCAGGCAGGGTAGGCGTCCTCGCCACAATGCCGCTTCGTTTGCGAGGCAGAGCCGCTGGATTGGCTGCTCATGGGAGCTCCTGGGTGCCTGAGGCTTGACCGGTTTGCGCTTGGGGAACGTCAGGCGGCGGAGCGTTTCTGGAAGACACCACCCGGGCCGCTCTGGGGTAACCCGGTCTACGGCGGGCTGGCGGGAGCTTGCACCGGCGGATCGCGGGCTGGAAACGTCCTGCGCTCCCATTCTTTCCTTAATCAACTGTAAGTGGAAAGCGAACCCCTATCTAGTTTCTGTCGCGAAACTCGGTTTCCCCTCGTAAGACCGCTCCCTAACGGTCACGGCTCCGAAGCGAAGTCTTGTATTGTCAGCGAGGCAATCAGAGCCACGACCGTTAGGGAGTGTTTCTTTGGTGCCGCACGGCAGTTTCGCGACAGAAACTAGCTTAGCTATAGTTTCTAGTGCGGTCAGGGCGCGGCGCGCTTACACCCGATACCTAACTACACCTGGAAGGCTTACAGCCCTTCAAGATCGTAGTTACACTTAGCACTCCGGACGCATGCCCGGACCACCGGCCTGGCGCAAAGATCACAGCACGCAACACAAGTAACGCCGGACGAGTTATGTGCGGCGCCGTCTTTACATATTCTTGACTGTTTATAAGTAACTCGCCGGCCGCCGCAATGATAGACTCTTGCTGTAATAGGAAGAATTAACGTGCAGAAGGAGAGAAATACCAGATGACAACCAAGCCCTTTTCGTGTTGCTTCGCGTTCATCGCTGTTCTTGGAGTCGCGAACGCGCAGAATGTCGTTGCCACATCGAGTTCAGGTCAAATCACGGCCCTGGTTCCGCACCCGGCTATGGTTACATTTGTTGCCAGCAACTCGAGCAATCTTGCAGGCGCGGCTGGAAACAGGGCCGTTGCCACAGTTGCTGCCAGAGCGGTGCCCATACCTATAGTCGGTGGGTTCGTGGCGGAACAGGCTGTTGGAAGAATGATCAAAGTGTTCCACAAACCCAAACCGGCCAAGGGCTTTAACGTCGCTTTCGTGCAGGGCCTGTCGGCAGGAACCGGCCTCCAAAAAAGCGAGATGAGTTTCACGGTTCCGGCTCAATCGCTACAGGGGGCGTCGCCATTGCTGCTGCGGCTGAAGCCTTCGGTGAAGGATTCAGCAAGAATCGTTCGCAGCGTTCACATCAGCACCGAACTAACGGGCGGCGCCTTAAACCCGGTGACCTCAAACATCCTTGGTATCGATGAGGAGGCCGTTGCCTGCCGGCAGGAAACTCGGGACGGCGACGTGGTTTTGATCCCGAATTCACCGTTGGAGAGCGGCGAATACGCGATCGTTCTGGTGTCCAGCCAACCCGACAAGATACCTGTGGCGGGCACCGTGATCTGGGACTTTCGGCTTTTGTAAGGATATCTGAAGTTCGTCTATTTGTGCGGTTATTTGCAGGACAATACCCTTCGCGTAAGTGCAGGCTTCCGGGTAAAGGCGCGACACACCCGGAACGCCTGCCGCAGACGCAGGGACATCGGTAACATATTGCGAGTAGATCGCAAAATCGGGCGCACCCCTGGCGCCTGCGGGCCTTCATGGACCCGAACCCTGAGAAGGAGGGCGAAGTGAATGCAATCGTGAGCGGACTGAATGTTACCAGGTTTACACTTAGGCGTGACCGGCCTGTGATTGTCTCCCGTTGTGTTAACGGGCAATTTGCGGGTGGAGGGATTGTCATACGCACCTCCTCGAGGAGAGCGATCGCGACGTTTGCCCCGCGTGGATGCATTGGCATTGTGGTAATGCTGGTGCTCCTGGCCGCCCTGCCCCTCTGGGCCGCCGAGGACCCTATCGAGATTTTGAAGGGATTCATCGAAGCCGAGACCAGGAATCAGGAGCGGGCCAGCCAGTACACGTACGTGGAGCAGGCCGACTTTTTCCGCTTCGACAAGAACAGCCAGCCCACGAAGGACCGATCGGAAACACACGAAATCGTCTTTCTGGAGGGGGAAGCATACAAAAAGCTGGTCGCCCGCAACGAATGGCCGCTGGACGCGAAAGAGCAGGCCCTGGAAGAGAAGAAATTGCGGCGGGTGGCCGAGGAGCGGCTTAGGCAGCGGCGCTCCGGATTGTTTTACAAATACGTCAGCATGGGAACCTACAAGGACCTCCTGACTCTTTTCGACAACCGCCTGCTGGGTGAAGAGGAGATCCGCGGCCGTAAAGCGTGGGTCATAGGCAGCACTCCCAAGGAGGGCCGCGCCGCGGCCAACGTGCACGAGAAAGAGGTCCTCAGCTTTGCGCAGAAGCTGTGGATCGACGAGGCTGACCATCAGATCCTGAGATCGCTATACACGGTAGTTGGCCGCCACATCGTTTTCATACCGGGCACAACGATTACCTGGGAATTCGAAAAGATCGACGAAGGCGCCTGGTTGCCGATCTCGGGCGTCATTGACGGCCGCCTCCAGTTCGCCAGGTTAATCAAGCCAGCCGTGAGGACGGAATACAGGAACTCCAGATTCCAGAAGTTCGACGTGCAGTCCACGATCACCACCGAGCCGGGTGAAGCAGCCGGCCCTTTGGTGCCAGCCGGCGGCGGACAGAGCCACTAACTAACCCGCACAAGAGGTTCGAGGCGCTGCATCATCGCGTCTTCGATTGGCTTCGTGGCATTCCGGCTCCGCGCCCGTCAAACCACCAAACCGGCGAACTTGTCGAGATCGATATTGCCGCCGGAGACAATCGCCACCACTTTACCCGAGCCCGCGCGGCCGGAGAGCGCGGCGGCCACCGCGCAGGCCGACGCACCCTCGGCGATGACGCGGTTGCGCTCCGCCATCAGTTTCATGGCCTGCGCGGCGTCCTTGAGAGACACCACCAGCGAGCCGTCCAGCAGTTTCCGCGCCAGCTCGAACATATTGGCGAAGACCATCTTGCTGCCGATGCCATCCACGAAAGACGGCTGGTAGTCCACGGTGCGGGGCGCGCCCGCCGCCAGCGAAGCGGCCAGGGGCGCGGCGGTCTCCACCTCGGCTGCGTAGATCCGCACCTTGGGCGCAAGTTGGCGCAGCACCGACGCGATCCCGCAGGAGAGGCCGCCGCCGCCCCATGGGATCACTACGGCATCCAGGTCCGGCAGATCCTCCAGCAATTCCAGCGCGATGGTGCCGTTGCCCGCCATGACGTCGGGGTCGTCGAAAGCGTGGATGAACGTGGCGTCCACGCCGGGGTAAGCGCGGGTCTCGAAAGTGCGCCACCATTCGGCGAAAGGCACCTGGATGACGCGTCCGCCCAGCCGCTCCACGGCGCGGATTTTGGTGGCGGGGGCCGTATCGGGCGCGATGATGGTGGCGGGCACTCCCAGGCGGCGCGCGCAGAAGGCCACGCCCTGCGCCATATTGCCGGCTGAGGCGGTCAGCAAACCGCGCGCGATGCGTTCGCGCGGCGTTCGTGCCGTGACATTCGACGCCCCGCGAATCTTAAACGAGCCGATGGGCTGCAGGTTTTCGAGCTTCAGAAAGACTGCGGCCGGCCCATCCACCAGGAAAGGCACCAGCGGCGTGCGCAAGATGGTGGGCGCGATATTCCGCCGCGCTTCTTCCACCTGAGCCAGCGGGATGGGCATCTCCATAATCGTAACCCCGATGGATCTTAACCTTAGGTGGTCGGCATGCTAGTCCGCCGAAGCCGCCTTGGCCTTCTCCGCCAATACCGCCGGCTGGCGCAGTTTGGCGAACCCCACGGCGCCGATGGTCAGCAGCATGACGCCGCTGGCCAGATACAGATTGCGAATGCCGGCTTTCTCGGCCACTGGCCCCGCCACGAACATCGCCACCACCTGCGACATCGCCAGCAGGGACATCAGGCTGCTCATCACGCGGCCCAGCAACTCGTTCGGGGTTTCCTGTTGCAGCAGCGTCTGCGAAGGCACCATGACGAAGGCCGCGCCGAAGCCCATCCCCAACATGCCGACGGCGGTGGTGACCAGTTTGCCGAAGAGGGCCGTCAGCAGGACCGCGAGGCCCATCCCGCTGAGGCCGTAAATCACCAGGTACTGCTGCGAGACCCTGGCGGCGAACCGGTGCAGCGATTGCGTGCCCGTAATCATGCCGACACCGATCAACGTATTCAGCGTTCCGAACAGGGCCGCATTGGAAACCAGAACGTCGCGCACATAGACCGAGAGCAGCGCGCCAAAGCAGCGCACGGCGAACATTCCGGCGGTCATGGAAACGATCACGAACGAAATGGCCGAGTGCGTGAAGATGAAGCGGAAGCCCTGCCGCAGGGATTGCAGCACGGTCTTGGCCGCCGTGGTGGCGGCCTGACGTTGGATGGTGAGCGACATCACCAGCGCGGCCGAAAAGAAGAAGCTGAGGCTATCGAACAGGAAGCAGGAGTTTGCGCCCAGCCACTGTACCAGCAGTCCGGAGATCGCCGGGCTGATGATCTGCGAACCTTGCACCGCCTGCGACATCAGAGCGTTCACCGCCATCAACCCGGCGGCCGGCGCCAACGTGCGGACGGCCACGGATTGCGCCGGCACGAAGAAACTGGAGACCGTGCTCATCGCCAGGAAGACACCGTAGATCACGTTCAAGTCGCGCTCAAATACCAGCACCAGGACCATGAGGCCGCGGATCACGTCGCTGGCGATCATGGTCCACTTGACGTTCCACTTATCCACGAATACGCCCGCCAGAGGGCTGACGACCGCCAGCGGGAACAGATAGGCAACCAGGATCATGGTGACCTGCGTAGGGGTTCCGTGCAGTTGAAACGTGACCACGCTGAAGACCGCGAAGATGGCCAGGAAGTCGCCGAAAATGCTGACCAGTTGGGCGATCCAGAGCCGGCGAACGGACGGGATCGCCAAAACCTCGCTAAAAGACAATTTGGCTGTAGGGCTTGACATGGTGTGGGGACCTCTCGGGAGAGATTCGACCATCATAGCATTTGGGAAATCGCAGGTAGTAGTGCTGCTGAGTGCGCCAGCGCTCGCCTGCCATTCTGGAAGCCCACTTCGGTCCGGAGGATGTAAGCCTGGCGCCGGCCTTGATCTGTTGACGGAAGCATACGCGACGCAGGCTCGCGACGGCCGCTCCCTCACGGTCACGGCTCCGATCCAGGCTCACCCAGGCTCGTACCATCGATGCGGGCAGTCTCCATCCCTACATCCAACTTACACGCGCGGCGGCGCACCAGGTGGAGCGGGCCGGCCGGTGGACCGCGCGCCGCTCAACACATAATCCTTCGCCGACCCGGACCGCGTCCTTCTCTGGTACGCCACAACCGAGGCCGGCCATATCGCGGGACTCTCTCCGGTTCGCTCATCCTGGTACCAACTGCGGCAGCCGCCCGATTCCCATACCGTTCGCGGCAGGCGCCGCCGGATCTCTTCCACAAACTTCTGCTGGCTGGCCGGACGGACTTCCATCGCGGTCTGGCCGCGCTTCTGCATCAGGCGCAAGCAACTGATCACGTAGCGCACCTGCGCCTCAATCATCAGAACCACCGAATTGTGTCCCAGACCGGTGTTCGGACCCAGCAGCATGAAGAAATTCGGGAAGCCGCTGACCGTGACGCCCAGAAACGCGCTGATCCGTTCTCTCCATGTTTCGTGAATCTCCACGCCGCCGCGTCCGGTGATGCGGATGCCGCGCAGCATCTCGGTGGCGCGAAAGCCGGTGCCGTAAACGATGGCGTCGACGGGCCGTTCCGCGCCGTCCTCAGTCACCAGCGAATGCGCGCGGACTTCGGCGATGGCCGCCGTGACCAGTTCGACGTTCGGACGCGTCAGTGCCGGATAAAAATCGCTCGAAATCAAAACCCGCTTGCAGCCGAATTCGTATCCGGGAGTTAACCGGTCGCGCAACTTTGGGTCGGGAATCTGCCTTTCCAGATGCAGCCGCGCCTGTTTTTCGCCTAGCCGCCGCATCGGGCGATTTCCCAGAAACCCGAAGACATACATCTCAAGCCTCCAGAAAAGCAGCGTCCGGACCAGCCAGGTGGCGCCCGGAACACGGCGGAAAACCCGTCTCCACCGCTCCGAAATCTCGCCATCCAATCTGGGCAGAATCCATGCCGGCGTGCGCTGGAAAACGTAAAGCCTGCCCGCCTGGGGGGCGATCCGCGGCACAAACTGGGCCGCACTGGCGCCGGTGCCGATCACGGCGACGTTCTTGCCGTGGAGATTCACGCCGGGGTCCCAGTTCGCGGAATGAAATGCCGGTCCCCGAAATCGCTCGATCCCGTTCAAATCGGGATAACTTGGCACGTGCAGCGCACCCATTCCCGATACCAGCACCCGCGCGTCGATGCGGACGCCATCGCCCGCGATGGCGTGCCAGACCCCCCGCCGCTCATCCCAAGTGGCTTCGTGCAGCGGCGTTCTCAACCGAATCCGACCCTCAACGCCATGACGCTTTGCAGCCGCCCGCAGATAGTCCAGGATCTCCGGCTGTTCCGCATACATCCTGGTCCACTCGGGATTCCGGTCGAATGAGAATGAATACAAGTGCGAGGGAATATCGCAGGCGCAGCCCGGATATCGGTTGTACCACCAGGTCCCGCCGATCTCCTCGCCCTTCTCGATGATCAGGAACGAGTCCATGCCGGCCTCCCGAAGCTGGATCCCCATGCACAGTCCGGAGAAGCCGGCGCCGACGATGAGAACATCAACCGCCTCACCCATCAGGCGCGGGCTCCGGCCCGTTGCCGGGCGTTCGGTGCGGTGTTCAGGAAAGCCGGCATTGCGAAAGTCACGGCAGCCACTGAGCACCAGAAATACCATGGCGCCCCGTCGTGGTTTTGGGAAGTGGAAGCAGGCGTCATTTCACGTCCGTGAGTTTCGTAGTTTAATGAGCATATCATTGCGGAGGTGGAACGCGGAGGTGCTCAGCGCGGAGGTGCGGAGCGGCCCTTGGCCGGGCAACGGGCTGGAACCTGCAATTGCCGGCGGGGAGATGTAGAGACACTTGTGCCGAAAGAGGATATAGAAAGTTCGTTGCGGGCGGCCGGGCTTTTGGGGTTGTCTCGGACTTATCGCCGTGCGTGTCGGCCGCCCAATGGTTGGGAAAGCACCTTCGATGATCTAGGCCCGCTGAATGGCGGACATATCCTTGCCGTCCCCAGAGGGGGCCCCAGTGCATTTCCTCTTACCAGATGGGACGGCGACAATCGCTATCCGCACACCAATTGCTCACTCAGGGAAATTCGTGGTTTGAAATTGGAACATATTCAGACTGGACCCAAGTACTTCGTGGAGAGTGCCGAGACATAGTCACGACTCGCTCAAAATGACATCGCCGCCCGCTCTCGCCACCTCGGCTTGAACCGCAGCTCTTGAGCGACCTTGCCGCGATATGCGCTTGCCAACTGGTCATCGTGGCTCCTACCGCGGCGTCGCAATGGCGCGCCGGCATTCCCATCTACGACTCCACGCCATCGGCCGGTTTTCTTGGTCATCCCCGACGCTATCAAGAACCATATGCGGCGGCACGATCGATAGAGCATCTCCCACGTCCGAAAAATTCGCATGGCATAGCGTGTAAAATGGAGTCTGGGGTATGCCCAACCTGAAGCAAAATCGGATCGAGGAACCGCAGGCGGAATGGCTACGCGCGAACATCGGCCGTATGCTTCCGGTAGTTGCCCATGCCGTCGCCGTATTTGGAGACGAGCACAAAGCCTCGCACTGGCTATCGACACCATTGGCGGTGCTTGCGGACCGTTCACCGTCGGAAGTCCTCGCGACCAAGGATGGGGTTGAAGTCGTGGACAGCATTCTCACGCGCATCGAACACAATATCTCATCCTAAGCCATGCGCCGCGTTTACCGGGTGTGCCGGTCAATCCACGCGCGGCTCGATGGTGTGGGCGCCATGCGTGCCGGAGGCCGCTGGAACTCACCGGGTAAACGAGTGGTCTACATGGCCGAGAGCATTTCGCTGGCCGTGCTCGAAAACCGGTCCATATGAACAAGGTAGATTTCCCCGTAGGCTATGTTTGCGTCTCAGCAATCATTCCGGCTCACGTTCGTGTCCTGACCGAACATGAACTGCGCGCGTCCTCCTCAGGGGCAGAACCAAAAGACATCGGGGATCGCTGGATCGAGTCCCTAGCGACCGCGGTCTTGGATGTCCGTTCGGCTGTGGCGCCGCTGGAATGTAACTATCTGCTGAATCCCGGGCACCCTGAATTCGCCGAGATCCTGGTCGAACCGGGTATTCCCTTTGTGTTCGATGGGCGCTTGTTCAAATAATCCCTCTGGACCGACGCCCGCAGCCTTCCCCCACCCTGCCGTATAATCGCTTTTTGACACCCAAAACCGCATTTCTCTTCCCCGGCCAAGGCTCCCAGGCCGCTGGCATGGGCAAGGCGCTGGCCGATGCCTTTCCCGCCGCGCGCCGCGTCTTCGAGGAAGCCGACGACGCCCTCCAGTTCCCTATATCCCGCCTCTGCTTCGAGGGCCCCGAGGATCAGCTCAAACTCACGGAAAACACTCAACCCGCCCTGCTCACCGTCTCCACCGCCGCCTTTGCCGTCCTCAAGGAACAGGCCATCGAGCCCGACTACGTGGCCGGCCACAGTCTGGGCGAATACTCCGCGCTGGTCGCCGCCCAAAGCCTGCAATTCGCCGACGCCGTCCGCCTGGTTCGCAAACGCGGCCAGTATATGCAGCAGGCCGTTCCGCCCGGCGAAGGAGCCATGGCCGCCATCCTGAAGTTGCCGGAAGGCAAGTTGGATTCCCTGCTGGAGCAGGCCGCGCAAGGCCAAATCGTCAGCGCAGCCAACTTCAATTCACCGGATCAGGTGGTCATCGCCGGCCACACCGCCGCCGTCCATCGCGCCATCGAACTGGCCAAGGCCGCGGGAGCCCGGCGTGCCGTCCTGCTGCCCGTCAGCGCGCCCTTTCACTGCGCACTCATGAAGCCCGCCCAGGACCGCCTCCGGCCCGATCTCGACGCCACCCGGTTTCGCGACCTCTCCTGCCCGCTGGTGAATAACTGGCAGGCCCGCGAAATTCGCACCGGCGCCGAAGCCCGCGAAGGCCTCTTTCAACAGGTTCCGAATCCGGTGCGCTGGTTGGAGTCTGTTCGCTACCTGGCCTCGCAGGGCGCCACGCGGTTCATCGAGCCCGGCGCTGGCAGTGTACTATGCGGGCTATTACGAAACGTCGATGCGTCATGGATCTGCCATAAGTTCAACCAGCCGTCCGATCTCATCCAGATAGCCGGTAAAAGTGCGTAAAGTTTCGGGCCCGGACGTCTTCGTAGTACTCTTGTCTCTGCCGAAATCCGATTTACTCTGGTAAGCTCAGCTAAGGGATCAGCCCAGTGGCGAGAGAATCATTGTCGAAAGTCCGGTGTCCCAGTTGCGGTGGCCCAGACACCCGCCCTTCGCTGCGCCGCGGCATTCTGGACAACATCATGACGATGTTCCGCCGATCGCCGTATCGCTGCCGGGGATGCCGCCGGCGCTTTTACCTTTCGAACTCGATCAAATCGGAACGGGCAGTCCAAAAGGAAGCGTAAGGGTCTTTAACTCCACTTCATTGCCGGCCTCCAAGAAGGTTGGCCGGCTCATCTTTTGTTGGACCATGCTCACAGTTGCATTTCTTGTCGCGTTCAGGCAAGCTGGTAGGTTTTCCTCTCGAATCGATGCTCGAACGCGTGCTTTACCACGACCACTGCTTTGACGGGGCAGCCTCGGCCGCCTACTTCAGCCGCTTTATCGCGGGAGCGATCCACCCTGGTGCGCAGTTTCTCTACACGGGAATGGCCCACAAGGCATCCCAGATGTTCGACCCATCGCTGTTCGATGGCGACGAAAACGCCATCGTGGATTTCAAGTACTCCAGCGACCCCCGGCTCACCTGGTGGTTCGATCACCACCAAAGCGCTTTTCTCAACGTGGAAGATGCCGAACATTTCCGCCGGGACACCAGCGGCCGCAAACTCTACGACCCCAGTTACAAGTCGTGCGCCGCCTTCATCGCCCGCGTGGCCGCCGACCGCTTCGGCTTCCACGCGCCCGATCTGGACGACCTGGTGCAGTGGTCCATCGTGATCGATGGCGCGCAGTACCCGGATGCCCGCACGGCCGTCGAACTGGGCGCCCCCGCCATGCAACTGACGCTGGTGATTGAGGCGGTCCAGGGCTCGGACGTGGTGCAGCAAATCATCCGCTGGATGCAGCGCCGCCAACTTTCGGAAATCATCGCGGAACCCGAGATCCAGGAATTATACAAGCCGCTGTACCGGCGTCACGTCGAATCGATCGGCCTGATCAAAGGCCGCGCGCTTCAGGATAACGGCGTGATCTTCTTCGACCTCACCGGGTACGATGTGGAGGGCTACAACAAATTCGTGCCTTACTACCTTTTCCCCGGTTCCACCTACACGGTGTCGGTGACGCCGTCTAATTTCCGGACCAAGATCTCGGTCGGGTCGAATCCCTGGACTCCGCAGGAACCCAAGCACAACCTGGCCACCATTTGCGAGCGCTATGGCGGCGGCGGCCACGCGCGTGTCGGCGCCATCAGTCTGCCACCCGGCGAGTTGGAACGCGCCCGCACCATCGCCGCCGAAATTGTGGCGGAGCTGAAGACCTAAACACTTTACCGTTGAGATGATTTTTCTCCCGTTCAGCCGCGCAGACTATCGGCACGTCACTGCAAAGCTAACTTTGCGCGACTGTTGGGGCGCCGGCGTCAGCACTTTGAGCGAGACCCAACCGCTGGTGCGGGCTCGAACCAGCCAGTCGTACGAAACCGGCAACGGACCGGCTTTGCCGAACTGCAGGCTCTGCACCGCCGAGGCGCCCTTGTCGCTGCGCAGCCACACGTAGGTGACTCTCCCAGGGCCCGTCGCCGTCAGGCGCGCAGCGAAGTGGACCCGCGTGGGTTGGCAGTTCCCCGTCATTGTGGGCGGGCTGTCGAGCGTTACATCGACTCCAAAACCAGACGACAGCAGCAATGGGAGGACAAGAGCAGCGGAGAAGAAGAATGCCCATCTTCTCCACCAGGCTGACAGGCAGCGGCTCATAGGCAGAGGCTGAGGGGCCGCCACCGTCTCAGGTCAGACCGGCCGGCCCTATCAAACACGCTTAGCGATACACTGGTTGCGCCTCGGCGGCCGCGGCGGGCACTATGACCGGCTCGCCGATTTTCATCAATTGCCAGTCATACGCGAATTCCTTGCCGCAATCCAGGCAGACTACATAAGTGTTGCTTCGGGTGGCTGCCGGAGCCGAGAACCCCGCGTTCTTTCGCCCGGGCGTCATGGGAAATGTCGTTCGCTGATGAGAACAACGAAACAGCGAATTAAAGATCGAGTGAAGCATTTTTCGGGCCCCCTTCGTTTATTAGATTCGACTCGGGCCGCAATCGTTTCACCGGGCGGCCGGAACGGTGTACGGTGGGGTACTGCGGGGTACTAGCGGATCAGCCCTGAAGACACCGCAGGTGACACTGCACGCTGGTGTTACTTTTGGTGGAATTCGAGATAAGACGAGTCAGGCGGACAGCTTGGCGGCGATGGATTCCGCAATAGCGCGCCCGTGGAAGCGGCCGTTTTCGATGAATATCTCGTTGGTGTGCATGCCGGCGACAATGACGCCCGCCAGGTAAATGCCGGCGCGCTCGCTCTCCAGGGTTTCCGCATTCGTGCGCGGTCTAAGTGTGGCAGCCTCTAGCGTTATGCCTGTGGCGTTGAGAAATTCCAGATCCGGCCGGTATCCCACCAGAGCAAAAACGAAATCGTTCTTTAACAGACTTTCACCTTCGGGCGTGGCCACGCGAATCGAATCTTTTTGGATCTCCACCACTCGCGAACGAAAGTAGGCCCGGATTTCACCGTTCTTGATCCGGTTTTCGATATTGGGTTTGATCCAATACTTTACCGAGTCGGAAATGGCAGGGCCGCGATGAATCAGCGTCACCCTGGCGCCGGTCCAAAGCAATTCCAGCGCGGCGATGGCGGCCGAGTTCTTGGCGCCGATCACGGCCACGTCGTGGTTGTAATACGGGTGCGCCTCCTTGTAATAGTGGATGACCTTTTCCAGTTCCTCGCCCGGCACGTTAAGCATGTTTGGTACGTCATAGTACCCTGTCGACAGAATGATTTTGCGCGCCTCATAAACGTGGTTGCATCCCAGGCGGTCGGTGGTGAACGCCTGGAACGCGTTGTCCTGGCCCGCGATGCGGTCCACGCGCTCGTACTGATGAATGTCGAGGTGGAAATGGTCGGCCACTTTCCGGTAGTACTTCAGTGCTTCGGCGCGGTTTGGTTTGTCGTTTAAGCTCGTCATCGGAATGTTACCGATTTCGAGCAGCTCCGGCGTGGTGAAGAACGTCATGTTGGTCGGATAGTGGTAGAGCGAGTTGACCACGCAACCTTTATCCAGCAGAACGGTCTTCACCCCGCGCGTCTGGAGTTCGATTCCGCATGCCAGCCCCGTCGGCCCCGCCCCCACTACGATTACATCGAATGATTCATTCACAGATGGCATGACTCTGTCACAGTAAGGTTGCAATCTCCTTACGGATTTTGTCGAGCGCTCCGTCCAGAGCCGCCGCGTCCTTGCCGCCGCCTTCGGCCATGTCGGGCCGGCCGCCGCCTTTGCCGCCCACAGCCTGAGCCACGGCCGACACCAGTTTCCCGGCCTGCACCTTGCCGGTCAGGTCCTTGGTAACCGCGGCTACAATCGACACCGCGCCGTCTTCGGCCGATGCCAGCACCAGCACCGCCGACTTCCACTGGTTGCGCAGTGAATCGGCCAGCGTCCGCATCTGCTGCCGGTCCAGGCTGTCTACGCGGGCTACCAGAATCTTGGAATCCTTGACCGTGACCGCCTGCGCTTCCAGGCCGGCCACCGCGGCTTGCGCCAGTTTCTCCTTCAACTGGATCACCTGCTTCTCCAGGGCGCGATCGCCCGCCAGCAGTCTCTCCACGTGTTCGACCAACTCGGGCTCGGAGGCCTTTATCATCCCGGCAATCCGGCGGATGGCGTCGGTGGATTCCTGGTACTGCCGCAGCGCCGCCTCGCCCGTGATAGCTTCGATGCGCCGCACTCCGGCCGAAATGCTGCCCTCATAGACTACCTTGCAAACGCCGATATCGCCGGTGCGCCGCACGTGGGTGCCGCCGCACAATTCGCGGCTGAACCCGGGCACACTCACCACCCGCACTTCCTCGCCGTACTTCTCGCCGAACAACGCCATGGCGCCGGTGGCGATAGCTTGATCCAGCGGCAGGATGTTGGTGTCCACCGGCGTGTTCTTCAGGATCTGCTCGTTCATGAGCCGCTCCACTTCGTCCAATTCGGCGCGGTCCAAACCGGTGTAGTGTGTGAAATCGAAGCGCAGCCGCCCTGGCTCTACCACGGAGCCGGCTTGTTTCACGTGCTTGCCCAGCACCTGCCGCAACCCGGCGTGCAGCAGATGCGTGGCCGTGTGGTTGCGGCGCGTGGCGTCGCGCAATGGGGCCGCTACTTCGGCCTTCAGGATATCGCCCACGGCGATGGGCGCGTGCGTCAGGATGCGATGCACCGAGAGCCCCGGCACGCCGGGGAAGACGGTCTCCACTTCGGCCACGCGGTCGCCCGCGGCCCCGTACAAGTCGCCGCGGTCGCCCACCTGGCCGCCGGTTTCGGCATAGAACGGCGTCTGGTCGAATACCAATTCGGCCTTGGCGCCGGCCGGCACGACGTCCACGGGCTGTTTATCCACCAGCAGCCCGATCACCCGCGAAGTGGATTCGAGATCGGTATACCCCAGGAACCTGGTGCGGCCCCGCTCCAGCAACTTCTGGTAAGCCGGAACCACCGCGCCCTTTTCGGCGCCCTTCCAACTGGCGCGGGCGCGCTCGCGCTGCTGCTGCATCTCGCGATTGAAACCTTCATGGTCGATGGCCAGCGGCGGCGCATGCTCGCGCGCCATGTCTTCCTGCTCATCCAGAGCCAGCCCGAAGGTATCGTAGAGTTTGAAGGCCACGGCGCCCGGGATGGTTTGGCCGGCCAGCGATTGGATGGCGTCGTTGAACTGCTTCTCGGCCTGCAGGAAGGTGGTGGCGTAGCGGTGCTCTTCGTCCTTCACCACCCGCGCCACGCGCTGCACGCTTTCCATCATTTCCGGATAAGCCGGCTGCATCAGTTCGGCCACGAAGCCGGTCATCTTGTACAGGAACTGGTCTTCCACGCCGATCAGCCGCACGTTGCGCATGGCCCGCCGCATGATCTTGCGCAGCACATAGCCGCGGCCTTCGTTGGCCGGGACTACGCCATCGTGGATCAGGAAGGCGGTGGCGCGCGCATGGTCCGCCGCAATCCGCAGAGCCGTATCCACCCGAGCATCGCCGCCCGGCGTGACCCCGAACAACTCAGCGGCGTTTTCGATGATGGGCCGGATCAGGTCGGTGTCGTAATTCGAAAACTTGCCTTGCAACATCGCGGCCATGCGTTCCAGTCCCAGGCCGGTATCGATGGAAGGCCGGGGCAGGGGAGTGAGTTGGCCGCCGGAATCGCGGTCGAACTGCATGAAGACCAGATTCCAGAACTCGACGAAGCGGCCGCCGGCATCGCTCGGAAACTCCTCGTGCTCGCGCCCAGGTTCGGCCGCTTCCACGCCCATGTCATAGTGGATCTCCGAGCATGGTCCGCACGGGCCGGTGTCACCCATCTGCCAGAAGTTGTCTTCCTCATCGAGCCGGAAGATGCGGCTTTTAGGAACGCCGGCCACCTTTTGCCACAGTTCTTCGGCCTCGTCGTCTTCGCGGAACACGGTGACGTAGAGTTTGTCTTTAGGCAGCCCGTAATCTTTGGTGATTAGCTGCCAGGCGAAGTCAATGGCGTCGGCTTTGAAGTAGTCGCCGAACGAAAAATTGCCGAGCATCTCGAAGAAGGTATGATGCCGGCGCGTGTAGCCGACGTTCTCCAGGTCATTGTGCTTGCCGCCGGCGCGGACGCATTTCTGCGACGTGGTGGCGCGCGCGTAGTCGCGTTTTTCGTTGCCCAGAAACACGTCCTTGAACTGGACCATGCCGGCGTTGGTGAAAAGCAGGGTGGGGTCGTTGGCCGGCACCAGCGACCCGCTGCGGACGATGCGGTGGCCCCGCTCCGCAAAGAAGTCGAGATAGCGCTGTCTGATTTCGTGACCTGTCACGCAAAATTCCTTTTGGTAGGTAGGCGTCCTCGCCTGCCCCGCCCGCCTTGCGGACGCCTTGGCAGTTGGACTTCGCCTTGCTCCAGTATAAGTGGTCGCGACCCTCCGGGTCGCGAACCGGACGCGCACCCGTCGCGACCCAGAGGGTCGCGACCACTTGTAGTAGTATTCTGTTGTAGTATCCTGGGTCATGCGATTTCTAGCCACCGCTTTGTTTTTTGTCGCCGTTTGCCTGCAGGCCCAGGATGCGCCTCCGCCCGGCGGCCAACCCAAGAGGGCACCTCAGCCGCCGAAGAACCTGAAGGTATTGCCGGCGGACACCGACATCCGCGCGACCATGGGCGCTTTCCGGACCGCGCTCGGCCAGCAATGCTTTTTCTGCCACGTGCAGGCGACTCCCCCCGATTTTGCGTCCGATGAAAACCCCAAGAAGGAAACTGCCCGGCACATGATCACCATGGTGAAAGAGATCAATGCCAAGTTCCCGGACGGGAAGATGCACGTGACCTGCTATACCTGCCACCGCGGGAAGACTACGCCTGAGACGACGGCGCCGGCGGCCCCGCCCGCCCAGTAAAAAAATGCGGTAAGATGCAGTAAGAAGGGCGGATTAGCAATCCGCCGCACTCTCGAAAAGTCGCTTGTGGAAGTTCGGCTGGGCGCCAACTCCCGGCAGGCGGATTGCCAATCCGCCGCAGATTAGCAATCTGCCCCACAAACTTCTTCGGGGCTGGCCGTACCGGTGCCTTTTTTCATGATGGTGACAGAAGCCACGCGGTTGCCGAACCGCGCGGCTGCCACCGGGTCGCCCGTTACTCTGAGAGTCAAGGCGGCGCCCGCGGAGAAGCTGTCACCGGCGCCGCAGATGTCCACGGGATTGGCCACGCTCCGGGTGGGGACCAACATGGCGCCGGAACCGATGTTGGCATCGGAGACTACCAATGCGCCCTGCCCGCCCTGCGTGATCACCAATAACGGGGCGTTCATGAGCCGCCGCAATTCTTCGTAATCCACCCGTCCCAACGCCCGCATGCTGGCGGCTTCCGCCTCCTGCTGGTTGGGCTTTACCACCACATTTCGAAAACGCTCGGCGCGCATTCTCGAATCCACCCATACCAGCGCGCTGGGAATCCGCGCCAGGGCTTCGCGCATGCGGGCAGTCACCACTCCGCCCGCGCTGGTTTCGGCCTGGTCGGAGACCAGGATCACGTCGTAATCCGCGGCGGCGCGCTCCAGGATCCCGACCAGCGCCCGGTCCAGCGCTTCGGGCAGCGGTTGCGTGTTCACAAAGTCCACGCGCGGCAGGTCTTCTGCGCCGGTAGTGGAATTGATGAGCTTGGTGTAGGTGAAGGTGGGGATGCGGGGCGCGCCCAACAGACGCTCGGACGAAATGCCGCGCGCTTGCAGGGCGCCGCGCAGTTCGTGGCCGAAGCCGTCTTCACCCACCAGGCCGAGCACAGCCACTTTACCGGCCTTCAACGCCGCCAGGTTGTTGGCGATGGTGCCGGCGGCCCCGGGCGTCACTTCGGTGGCCACTACGCCGATGCGCGGGATGCCGGTTTCCGACGAGGGCAGGGCCAGCGCGGGATCGTAGGTACACCAGCGGTCCAGGCAGACATCGCCTACCACCAGCGCCCGCAGCTTCGGAAACCCGGCGAGAATTTCCGCCGTGGTCATGACTTTGCTCATGGCTGGGCCGCCGTAAGCAGACGCCACAGCGCCGGGAAGGTGGCGCGGTGCGGGCCGCGGAAATAGAAGCTCCGCCCGCCCTCGGCCATCGTTCGCACCAGAATGGTTTTTTGCGGGCGGAAATAGTAGCCGGGGTCGGTCTTGGGCAGTTCCTTCCGAAAGTCGCCCTGAATCGGGACCAGGTCAAAAACGGCCGTAGTGAAATTGCGGATGGCGCGGCCTTCCTGGCCCGCCACGTTGCGCGCCATAGCGAGCGCTTTCAAATAAACCTCGGGCCCCATGATGGCGGAGCCGAAGTTCAGCAGCACGCCGCCTTCGAGCCGCTCCACGGTGCGCGCGAAAATCAGAAAGTCGCGGTAGCTGGCCGCGCCCACGGCCGCGCCATCGCAGTTGGGATGCTGGTGGATGATGTCATAGCCTATGCCGGCGTGCACCGTAACTGGCACGCCCGCGCGGTAAGCGGCGGCGAAAACCGAAAGGCCGCGGTGCGGATAATCGCTGGCGGCAAGGCGGCGGCCGATGTTTTCGCCCAGGCCCAGCGATCGGGCGGCGGCTTCGCGGATCCAATCGTTCAGCTCGCCGGTCTCCTGCCAGAGGCCGAATTCGCCAGTGCGGATGTAGCGGTCCACGCTCTCGGTGGTGGCGCCGATGCGGGCCAGTTCGTAATCGTGGATGGCGCCGGCCCCGTTCATAGCGATGTGGTCGATGAAGCCGCGCTCCAGCAGGTCGATGATGTGGCGATTGACGCCGGCGCGAAGCACGTGTGCCCCCATCATAAGGATGCGGGCGGCGCCAGCGGTACGTGCCTCACCAAGGTACTGCGCCACCGTGGGCAGATCAGGGTGGGCGAAAGCCGGAGTGGGCGCAGCTTCATCGGCCACATCATCGAGAGCCAGCCAGTGGTCCAGGTGGAGGTCGTGCACGCGCCCGGCCAGGGGCCGAATGAGCAGCCGC
>DATMNI010000167.1:0-60155 GCA_035570275.1 Candidatus Acidiferrales bacterium
CTCGAAGGCACGGAGGTCTGCGACTGGCTGACCTCAAAGGGGATCACTTGTGTGCTATTGAAGTATCGCGTTCCGAACTCGGGGATACACGGGGAGGGGCCGGGTGGGCGGCGTCAGGTCAAACCGAAAGCACCGATGGCGCTCCAAGATGCGCAGAGGACCGTGGGTCTGGTCCGCTTCCATGCGGCGGAGTACCATATTGATCCGCACAAGATCGGTGTGCTTGGATTCTCAGCCGGCGGGCACCTGGTAACGGATATCAGCACCCATTTCGACACGCGTTTGTATCCGGCTGTAGATGCGGCGGACAAAGAAAGCTGCCGCCCGGATTTCGCCGTGGCCCTTTACCCCGGACACCTCTGGATTGGGTCTGACATGTTTGAGCTGAATCCCGATATCCCTGTGACGGGCCGGACGCCTCCTACTTTTTTGCTGCACGCCGAGAATGATCCCGTGGATAGTGTCAACAACTCGCTGGTTTACTACATCGCGCTGAAGAAGGCTGGGGTCGCGGCAGAAATGCATTTGTATGCGGAAGGCAAGCACGGTTTTGGGCTACGTCGCACGAATTTTCCGATCACGAGGTGGCCTGACCTGGTCGAGACGTGGCTGCGGACGATTGGGGTGATTTCAGCGTAAAATGCCTGCGAGCATGAATGCCGCTCTCCCAACGCGCGGGTTCCGGGCGAACACGGGGTTTTTCGACTTGGCCCGCCAATGAAGTCTTCTAACCCCACATATCGGGAGCTTGTCGAAGCCTGTGCTCTCAGCGCCGAACTTCCACGAACTCTTTCGGATTACCAGAAACGCCCTCCTCGCACCAAATAGAAAACTGCGGCTGTCAAAAACCAAAGCCCTATTCCCAAGGCGGCAACGCGACCGCCGCAGTATTCACCACGTGAGACTGCAATCGCACCCACGATGACGTTGAACAGAGATCCAGCGGTCAAGATGAACACAAGGAGGAAGCCTTGGGCAAGTCCGCCCCAGTCACGTGGCGTGGTCAGGAGATCCATAGCGATGATCCCCCACCCGATGACGCCCGTCACCGCTGCGATAGAAGTAAAGACGGGAGTGTTCTCCTGCTCCAGGAAGCTGTCAAGCACGCGCCGCCGACTGTTGCGTGTGGGCATATCCGGCAGCAGGTTAGCACGTGTCACGTCTGAAGCCCCGCAAGGCGGATTCTTGATGTTGGCCGTTAGACGGCGTTACCGGAAACTGGCATCCGGCTTTCCTCTGCCAGCGTGCAAGAATCAGTTATGGTGTTCACGCGCTTCCTTTGGGCCATGGGTACCTACGCGGTTCTAGCCACGCTGGCGGCCTTCACCCTCGATGGCAAGATGCGCGCCGCCGTCTGGATCTTTCTCGGCGGCCTCGCCGTCAAGACGCTGATCGCCTATAAAGCCCCGCGCTGACACAGCCCACTCAGCCAGCAATGGCTGGGCTGCTCCCTTCTGAAACACGCGCGCGTTCCATTTCGAAACACGTTCCATTGTGGAACCGGCTATAGGGAGCTTATTAGCTGAAACTAAGGCCTTTACCCGCTACTCAACTACGGCACTCAAGCTGCATTATCACTCGCGTCGGACGGATTCAATCCGGCTCCTAAAAAAAACCAGAAAAGAGGGCGAAAGTGATGACGGTCCAAAATGTGTCTACGCGTAGAAAAGCCAAAGTTTCCCAGCAGGTTCGCGATCAAATCGTCCTGGACCATCTGCCTTTGGTCAAATGTATCGCCATTCGGGTTCACGAAAACCTGCCGGTGCACGTCGATCTGGACGACCTCATCCACGCCGGTGTCATGGGCCTGTTCGACGCCGTGACCAAGTACGACGGCGCCAAGAACGTGGTCTTCCACGCCTACGCCAAGCACCGCATCAAGGGCGCCATTCTGGACAGCCTCCGCCAACTCGATTGGGCTTCGCGCGATCTCCGCAAGCGTCAGAAGAAGGTGGATACCGCGGTCCGCGAACTCTCCACCAAATTAGGCCGCACCCCCAGCGACGCCGAAGTGGCACAGGAAATGGGTGTCACCATGGATCGCTGGCGTCGCATGCAGATGGAAATGCGCACGGTAGGCCCGGTCTCTTCCACGCCGGCCCCCGATCAGGAAGGCGAACGGTCGCAGGAATTCGCCGAAAAGCCCGACTATCAGCCCGACCACATTGTCGAACACAAGCAACTGCAATCCACCCTGGCGCGCGCCATCGGCACTTTGCCGGCACGGTATCAGAAGGTGGTTTCCCTCTATTACACCGACGATATGACCATGAAAGAGATCGGCAACGTTCTGGGAGTCAACGAAAGCCGCGTCTCGCAGATCCACAAGACCGCGCTGCTGAAAATGCAGGCGGCCTTACAGTCCGAAGGCCTTTCCATGGCAGCATTCTAAAAACGGTGGCCGGTGGCCGGTGGACGGATGCTCGGGACCGCGCGTAAGGCTCCGGGTGCTTTCACTGGCCACCGGCCACTGGCCACCGGCCACCGTTGCTTTCACAGGCCACTGGCCACCGGCCACCGTCTTATTCAGGTAGCGCAAACAAATAGCTGGTCAGATTCTCCAGGTCCTTCGGGCTCAACTTGTACGCCGGCATAATCGAATCCGGCACCAGTTTCTGTGGATTGGCGAAATGCTCCTCCACATAACTGCGGCTTTGCCGCTTGGCAAGCCCGTTCAGCGGCGGGCCCACTTTCATTCCCACGCCATTCACCAGGTGGCACCCGCCGCAGTGGTTCGCCAGGTACACCAGCGCGCCGTCGGTGGCAAATTCCGGCGCATCGTCCAGCGCGGTGGCGTTCTTCGAATTCAGCTTCAGCAGAAACGCCGCCAGCGAATTCAACTGCGGGTCGGTCAACTGAATCGGCGGCATCGAACTGCCCGGCCGCATCGCCGATGGCCGTTTGAAATGCTGGATCATCCAGGCGGCGTCCTTGCGGATCGCAGTCTTGGTCAGGTCCGGACCAACCGCCCTGCCGTGCTCGCCCACCACGTGGCAGGCGATGCAGTTCTCCTTGCGGAAGTAGGCCACGCCCGCCATTTCCTCGGGCGAAAGCTGCAGCCAATCGGTCGGCGCCGAATAGTCTACCACTTCCGTCTCCGCCTCCTTCGGCGTGGTCAGCACCGCGGCCGCGGTCAAACCGCCCCACCCGATGGCCGCCAGCAGCACAAACGCCGCCGCCGCGAACCGGCGTGTCACCTTCACCATCCGGGTCCGGTCGATAAAAGGCACCAGGAGCAGCGTCAGCACGGCCAACCCCGGCAGCACCACGCTGCCCACCACTTCTAAGGGTCCGCTGAAAAGCTTCAGGGTCTGAAACAGAAACAGGAAGTACCATTCCGGCCGCGGCGTGTATGAGGTGTCGGTCGGGTCGGCAAGTTGCTCCAGCGGCACCCGCACCGCTACCGCCATCAGGAACAGAATCGCGAAGACCACGCCCACCGCCACCGTGTCTTTGAAAACCTGCTGTGGATAGAATTTCTTCGCCGGCACCAGTTCGTCGCCGGGCGCCGGCGCCACTCCATGCTTGCGCACCAGGTAGACGTGAAGCGCCATCAGCAGCAGCGTGGCCGGAGGCAGCAGCAGCACGTGCAAGCCGTAAAACCGGGCGAAAGTCACTACCCCCACCGCCCCTCCGCCGCCCAACAGACGCGCCAGATAGGGCCCCATCACCGGCGCCTGGGCCGCGATCCGCGTCGTCACCACGGTGCCCCAGTAAGCCCGGTTGTCCCACGGCAGCAGGTATCCGGTAAGCCCGTACGCCAGGGTAACCAGCATCAGCACCACGCCCACCATCCACGTGGCCTCGCGTGGTTTCTTGTAGGCGCCGTACAGAAACACCTGCACCATATGCAGCACCACCGCCACGATCATCATGCTGGCGCCCCAGTGGTGCAGCCCCCGAATCAGCCGCCCCCCGGTTAACTCCGTCAGGATGTACCGCAGGCTGTTATAAGCGTCGCCCGGCGTCGGCGCGTAATTGAAGGCCAGCAGCGCCCCGGTAAACGCCTGCACCATGAACAGAAAAATCGCCACGCTGCCGAAGACCTGGTGCCACCCGCTGGAGGCGGGAATGTCCTCGTACAGGAAGTTGCGCACCGCCGTCTGAATGCCCGTGCGGTGGTCCAGCCAGATGCCCAGGCGGTCCCAGTGCGCTCTCATGCCTTGGTCTCCCCGGACGGGCGCAAATTGCCGATCAGCAGCTTATTGCCCTGCACCTTGATGTCGTAGCGGTCCAACGGCCGTGGCGCCGGGCCCGCCTTGACCTTGCCATCCACGCCGAAAAGCGAATTGTGGCAAGGGCAGAGGAACAGGTTCTTGGCCTCGTCCCAATGATAGGCACAACCCAAATGCGTGCATTGCGGGCCGAAGGCCGCCACCCGGTTATCGGCGCTCTTCACTACCCAGGCGGTGCTCTTTTCGCTGCTCACCTTCCAGCCGTCCACCCGGTTGCGCCGAAAGCTCATCTCCGTAGGCGCGTTAGGGGCCAGGCGCGTGGCATCGCCGATCTCGATCCACTCGTCCGGTTCCTGCGCTTTCGGAGGGAAAAACAGGTAGGCGAGGGCAGGCACCCCCAGCGCGGCCGAGATCAACGCCCCGATCGCGTAAATCGCCCCAACGTAGAAGTTCCGCCGGGTAGGGCTTTCGCCGGATGGTTTTTCGGGGTTCACAACATCCATCCTAACGTGGAAGGCCAGGCCGGATTTGTTCGGGTTTTGTACGGAGATTGCAAAAAATGTGGGGCGGAATGGCATCCCGGTAGACACCCAATTGACAACCAGGTTGGCATCCTCGTTGGCATCCCGCCCCGCTTCAGGTGCCCAATACTTACAACTGGGAACCCGGTGAGGCAGTTGTGCCGAGGGCGGCGGGCTTGGCGAAATCGAGCCTGGTGGTGGAGCCGCCCAGTTCGATGGCGTTGATGCGCTCGGTCTTGCCTTGCCTGGTGGCATCCACAGCGGTGAACTGGAATTTCTTCGTGCCGGTTTCGAGTTTGACGGCCGTGCTGAAAGACTTGTTGGTGTGAGTGTCGGTGAACACGGCGTTGGCGCCATCCACTTTCACTTTGTAATCGCCCGCAGCCAATGTCACGTTGCCCACCGTGGACGGAGCCTCGAAAGTCACGTCGTAGGTTTTTGAGCCTGCCAGGCACAGCATGGAAATAAACAGCAGTCCGCCAGGAATGAGAGATTTCTTCGTCATCATATGTGGTTCTCCTGTAAGTGTTTCAAATCGTGAGTGTTTCAAATTGCAGTTAGAGGATTGAGGTGAATGCCCGAAACACGGGGTACAAGTCCAAACTACCTCAGGCGACCCCTGCGGAACAAATCCAAAGTTTTTATCACCGCCATCCAGCATCGTTAGAATCCTCAAGCGCCTCTGGAGCATCGGCCTGGTGTGCATCGGCCTGGTGTGCATAGGCCTGGCGTGCATTGGCAAGGCGTGCGTTGGAGTACGCTGGTAGTAGGCCACCATGAGGACCATCTCCAAGCGCACGCAGTACGGACTCAAAGCCATGCTGGCACTGGGCCGCCGCTATGGAGAAGGCCCGGTGCTGATTGCCACGCTCGCCAGGCAAGAGTCGATCCCGCTGAAATTCCTCGAAGTCATTCTGCTCGACCTGAAAGGCCAGGGCCTCCTGGACAGCAAGAAAGGCAAAAACGGCGGCTATCGACTCGGCCGCCCGCCCGCCACGGTTACGCTCGGCTCCATCGTCCGTATGCTGGAGGGTCCGCTGGCCCCCCTGCCGTGCGCCAGCGAAACGGCGTACCGGCCGTGTGAAGAGTGCGGCGACATCGAAAACTGCGGAACTCGAATCATAATGCGACAGGTGCGCGACGCCATAGCCGCCGTGTTGGATAGCACCACTCTGGCCGATCTGATCAGCCAGGTTGAGGCGTCGCGCCTCACCAAGGCCAGCCGCGAATCGGTGATGTACTATATTTAGCTGCCGGATTTAGCTGCCCGCGGTCACGCTGACTTGGCCAACTTCGCACTTCCGATATCGAAACGCAGGCTGGCGCTCACCTACGTCGCGCTGGTAGGCCTGCCCGTGGCGATTCTGCTGGCGGTTGTGGCGGCTCACGGGGTAGGCCCGGCGCCAATCCACGTGCCGCCCTCCGTGCCAATCCCCGTGCCAACCAGCGCCCCGCGCCAAAGCGCCGCGAACGGAATGCCCAACCTGGTCCTGTTGGTGGCGCAACTCACCCTGATCATCCTGGCCACGCGTGCGGTTGGATGGCTGGCAGAGCGGATTCGTCAGCCTCGCGTGACCGGTGAGCTGCTTGCGGGGATTCTGCTCGGGCCGTCACTCCTGGGCTGGCTGGCGCCCGGACTGTCCGGGCTGCTCTTCCCTCCCGCCAGTTTCGGCATCCTGAATGCCCTCAGCCAGTTGGGCCTGGTGCTGTTCATGTTCATGGTGGGGCTGGAACTCAACGTAAATGACCTGCGCCGCCAGGGGCCGTCCGCCGTGCTGATCAGCCATGCCAGCATCGCCGCGCCCATGGCCCTGGGCGCCCTGTTGGCCCTCTACCTCTATCCCAGGCTGTCCGATCCCTCCGTGAAGTTTGCGGGCTTCGCCCTGTTCATGGGGGCCGCCATGAGCGTCACGGCTTTCCCCGTGCTGGCGCGCATTCTAAGCGAACGAAAATTGCTGCACAGCCGCTTGGGAACCATGGCCATTGCCTGCGCGGCCATCGACGATGTTACGGGCTGGTGCGTGCTGGCCTGCATTGTGGCGCAGGTCCGCGCCGGCGAGTCCTCAATCCCAGTCTGGATGACCGTCGCCGGGCTCGCAGCTTTTCTGGCCCTGATGCTGCTGGTGGCGCGAAAACCGCTGGCCAAGATCGAACGCGCCTACCTCGCCCGCGGGGAACTGACGGACAACCTCAAGGCCCTGCTGCTGCTGGTCTTGATGATGTCGGCGCTCGTCACTGAGTTCCTGGGTCTCCACTTATTGTTCGGCGCATTCATCGCCGGGGCCATCATGCCCAAGAACCGGCAGTTCGTTGCCTACTTGATAGGAAGGTTTGAATCACTTACGGTGCTGATGTTACTCCCACTATTCTTTGCATACACCGGTCTGCGCACCAGCATCGGACAAGTGAGGGGCATGGCAGGCTGGTGGCTGTGTGGATTGATCGTCGCCGTAGCGGTAGCCGGGAAACTCGGCGGCACCAGCCTGACAGCCCGGCTGGGCGGGTCGTCATGGCGCGACTCGCTCGCCCTCGGCGCGCTGATGAACACGCGCGGCCTGATGGAGTTAGTAGTGTTGAACATAGGGCTGGACATCAAAGTAATCTCGCCGTCTTTGTATTCGATGTTGGTAGTGATGGCCGTCGCCACCACCATGATGACGCCCCCGCTGCTCCACTGGTTCTACCCGCCCGGCCGCGAGTAACTTATCTGCATGTGGGGCAGGTTGTTAACCTGCGGCGGATTGGCAGTCCGCCTTCTTGTACCTTGCGGGCGAAATCGCAGACGGTCGACGCCAGCGCCGCCGTCAAGGCGAGACAGCCTGGAACTGGTCGTCGTTAGAATCATGCGGTTTCCTCTTTTCAAGCTCCGGTGCGGCAACCGCGGCGCGCCGGATAGTCTACACTACCTTTGAACAGGAGTTTCAGTCCTTAGACCGCGCTGAGAAACCTTGTTAGAGTTCTGAATGAGTCGTGTGGACCAGATTCGGCCGGGAATCTACGGCGCCATGAAGCTTCCTTAGAACCATGCTGACAAGCCTCCTGCGCGATCCCGATTTTCTGAAGCTGTGGTTCGGCCAGGCCATCTCGCGCATCGGATCCCAAGTCACTCTCGTGGGGTTGCCGCTCACTGCGGTCCTGCTCCTGGGCGCGTCGCCTCTGCAGATGGGCGCACTAGCCGGGGCATCGGCCGCGCCCGTGTGGATCTTCGGCCTGTTCGCCGGGGCCTGGGCCGACCGCCTGCGCCGCCGGCCCATCCTCATCGCCGCCGATCTCGGGCGCGCCGTCGTGCTGGCTGTCGTTCCCCTGGCAGCCATGCTCGGCCGCCTAACCATCGTCCATCTCTATCTTGTCGCGACCATCAGCGGATTCCTCACCGTGCTGTTCGACGTCAGCTATCAGGCCTACCTGCCGTCTCTGGTGGAACGCGAAAACCTTGTCGAAGGCAATAGCCGCCTGGCGTTGACGGAATCGGTCGCCGAGATCGTCGGGCCCCCTCTCACCGGCGCGCTGGTGCAACTGGTCACCGCGCCCATCGCCATCCTGTGCGACGCCGTCTCCTTCGCCGCTTCGGCCGTTTTCCTCTGGCTCATCCGCAAACCGGAGCCGCCGCCCGCGCGCGCGCTGGAGCCTCACATGGGCCGGGAAATCGCCGAAGGGCTGCGCGCCGCCTGGCGCCACCCTTTGCTCCGGCCATTGGCTGGACGCAAAGCCACCGCGGCCTTCTTCCTGGGCTTCGCCAGCAGTTTGTATGTTCTGTTTGTGACGCGCGAACTCGGCCTCACACCCGTCTTTTTGGGTATCGTGATTTCAGCCGGCGGCATCAGCAACCTGGCCGGCGCTTTCCTGGCCGAACCTCTGGCAATCCGCTGGGGTGTCGGCCGGACGCTGGTCGGTTCGTCGTTGGTGATCGGCCTGGCGATGCTGGCGGTGCCGCTGGCGCGTGGATCGGTGGCGGTCTGCACGGCGATTCTGATCGCCTCCCAACTGTGCGACGCGGCTTGGCCCGTCTTCACCATCAACGAAACCAGCCTGCGCCAGGCCATCACGCCGCATCGTCTGCTGGGCCGCGTCAACGCCGCCACCCACCTCATCTTCCAGGGCATCCTCCCATTGGGCGCGCTGGCCGGCGGCGCCATCGCCCAAGGCATCGGCGTGCGAAACACCATTCTCATAGCCGCTGGCGGCATTCTGCTGTCCACCTTGTGGCTGGTCTGCTCGCCGGTGCGGCGCGTGCGAGATCTTTGTGGGGCAGGTTGTGAACCTGCGGCGGATTGTTAATCCGCCTGCGCGATGCGGCAGCGAGCCATTCCGCGTTGGCAGACTCGTCGCAACGGCAGGGCAGCCCGCCAATCTGCGCCGCTCCTCGCAAACGTTTACCCAACCTGCTCACTAGTCGTCTGGCGTATTAGTTAGACTCTCAATGTGCCCAATATGCCGCCCTGGCTGGTTCCAATCGGCCGGATCTTTTATGCTCTCGGCTCGACCGGCATCGGTGTTCAGCGCCGCACCTGCGCCGCCTGCCCCATCCTCCTCCTTTTGTGTATAATCAGACTCACGGAGAGGTACGATGAGGCGAACAATTCAGTTTTCGGCAGTTGCTCTGTCCCTATTTATGGGTGTGCAGGCATTTCCCTCGGATGGGGTGCTGGTAGTGAATCGCGGATTGCCCCAGTCCAATCTGAACAACGCGTCTGGACCGGTTCGCAGCAATGTCCGGTGGGGCTGGCACGATCAGGGCTTTCTCGGGGATGAATTCACCATCGGCGCTCCCGGCGAACGATGGGTGATCGACGCCATTCGAACCTGGAGTGTGCCCGGTGGCGCCGGCCATGTTCCGGACCACCTGGCCGATTTCTTCGAGGACGTGCGGCTGTACTTCGGCGGACCGGACACCGGCGTGACGCCGGTATCTACCGCGCAACTGACGCCGGGGAGCGATGAAACCGGCAACGGCAATGTAAGCATCTCCGAATCCACACGCGCCGGCGCGCTCTTCTACGACGATTTCGGCGTTCGCCTGCCCATCTGGCAGGTGGAGTTTGGAAGCCTGAACCTGCCGGTTGATGGCGGCGTGAAGTACCGGTTCGGCGTATGGGGCATGGGCCGCCCTGTCCCCGGCATGGAGGGCAAAACATACACGTGGTATAACCACGCGTCCAATGCGGCGCTCAGTGGAACCGCGCAGGATGGCGCCGACGGCGTGATGCTGCTTTTCGACGCCGGCGGCCGCTACTCGGATGTTTTCAAGGCCGATGGCAACGGATGGGACAAACCGGCGGACATTAATGTCCAGGTTCTCGCCCATCGAGTTCCGGCTGCGTCAACCAACCCCAGACGAGGGCTCCAGGTTCGTTAATCCTTTGTGGGGCAGATTGTTAATCTGCGGCGGATTGGCAATCCGCCTGCGCTCCTCGACGATGGCAGCGACCTGGCGTTCGACTGCAAAATAGTGGTATCCCCTTTTCTTTCGGAGTGCAGCGCCTTTTTCAGAATTCGGCATCGGTGGGGCCAGGAGGACGTCCCGGTCCGCTGGCCGGAAGGGTCTTAAGGTAGGCTCGATTCGCTTCTTTAATGTTGGCGATCCTTGGCCGTTGTTCGCTCAACTCCCCTCCCGGACGTCAGATTTGCATTCATGTAGGTCCGGAGAACGGCGTTGATTCGCGTTTGGTACCCCTTTTGTTTTCTCAGCCATTCGAGAAGATCCGCATCCAGCCGGATCGTGATGGTTTGCTTTGCGGCAGGAATGACCACCCGCGCATTCTTCCAGAACTCGGCATCGGTGGGCCGCACCTCCGGGTCCCCCTCAATGGCTCGCCGAATTTGACGATCGCTCAGGGAGCGCACGCGCTTCCAGTCGCTGACATCGTTAACCGAAGACTCTCCAGTACGCTTCTCTTTCATGTCGCTCTGCCCTCCACGCCGAAATGATCCGACGCTCGGTCTGAGACACCTCGGTGTAGATTACCGTGATCTCAATGCCGCTAACGATGCCAATGGCATACACCCGAATCTCGCCATAATCAAAGCGATCATCCGCTTTCTCAAGCGTGGCGCCTTCGAAGATTCGAATAGCGTCCTCAAACGCAACGCCGTGACGGGCCAGGTTCCGTCGATTCTTCTTCGGGTCCCCAGCGTAAGCTCATGCCGCCTAGCTCATACCGCCATATGTACATTATGTATTTACGCTGACGGAATGGCAAGCGCGCGCGTGACGCCCGGCAAGCGGGGTTGTCGAGCACCGAAAAACCAGTCGCACGCAAACCTGAACAATTTCGCCCCTGTTTTCCATAGCTTAAGGCTCCCACGTCCGATTTCTCACATCTTCTCGTGCTACCATGCGGTGGCAGGGCAGGTCCGGCAATCCCGGTCCTGCCCTTTTCTGTTGATGATCGGCAAGAATGATGCTCAGCCAAACCCAACCCGACGCCAGCCGTCTCCCGCGCCGCTTCCGCGAAAGCCGCGGCCCAACTCCCGGCTCGCGGCCTCTCGGACTCAAGGGGGGAGGTCTATCACTACCGGCCCACCTCTCCTCGGGACTCCTCCTGGTACGAATCCAAACCCGATCCCAATCCCGAACCCGTTTACTCTCAACCGAATGCACCGGGAATTGGGTTCGTTTCGC
Organism: Candidatus Acidiferrales bacterium; assembly: GCA_035570275.1. Classification (GTDB taxonomy): domain Bacteria; phylum Acidobacteriota; class Terriglobia; order Bryobacterales; family Bryobacteraceae; genus DATMNI01. Next base: position 11,319 of record DATMNI010000167.1, read on the forward strand.
CAAAACACATCGAGACCCTCCAAGGCCAGCCCGCCGTCCCAGGAATTGGCTTCGTTCCGTCAACTCGCCTCGGCTCCCCCTCCGGCCTGGAAACCGGCGTCATCGCAGCGTTCAGTGTGAGAGGTCAATATGATAGACTCGCTCTTCCGTGGAGGTCGTGTAGCGTGAAGAATTCCGTCAGAACCTTGGCCGCCATCGTCGCGGCGGCGCTGGTGTCGCCGTTGTGCGCGGCCGCCGCCAAAGGCGATTTCGTCGCCTATTTCGGCACTTATACCAGGCAAAAGAGCAAGGGTATTTACGCGTACCAGTTTGCGCCGGCCACCGGGAAACTGACGCCTGTCGGCCTGGTTGCCGAAACCGTCAATCCGTCGTTCCTGGCCGTCCACCCCAACGGCAGGTTTCTCTACGCCGCCAATGAGGTGAGCACCTACAAAGGCCAGCCCACCGGAAGCCTCAGCGCCTTCGCCATTGACCCGGCAACTCACCAGTTGAAGCTGCTGAACCAAGTCTCGTCGAAGGGCTCGGGACCGTGCCACGTAGCGCTCGATCATACCGGCAAGTGGCTGTTCACCGCCAACTACGACAGCGGCAGCGTGGCCGCCTTTCCCGTGCACGACGATGGCTCGCTGGGTGAGGCTTCGTCCTTTGTGCAGCACGCCGGGTCCAGCGTCGATCCGCAACGTCAGCGTGGCCCGCACGCGCACGACATCACGGTTTCGCCGGACAATCGCTTCGTGCTGGTGAACGATCTGGGGCTGGACCAGATTGTGGTTTACCGCCTGGACCCGGTCAAGGGCATGCTCACTCCGAACGACCCGCCGTTCGGCAAGGTAGCGCCGGGTTCGGGGCCGCGCCACTTCGCGTTCGGAAAGGGCGCCAAATTCGCATACGCCCTCAACGAGATGGCGCTGACAGTGACGGCCTTCCAGTACGATGCCGCCAAGGGGAGCCTGGCCGAGGTGCAAACGTCGCCCACACTCGCGGAACCCTTTGCCGGCGAAAAAAGCGGCGCTGAGATTACCGTGCATCCCAACGGCAAGTTCCTTTACGCGTCCAACCGCGGGCCGGACAGCATCTCCGTCTTCCGCATCGACGCCAAGACCGGCAAACTCACCGCCATCGAGCGCGTGCCGACGCAGGGCAAGACGCCGCGCAACTTCGCCATCGACCCCACCGGCAAGTTCCTCTTCGCGGCCAATCAGGATTCTGACAACGTGGTGGTCTTCCACCTGGACCCGGGCACCGGCCATCTGACGCCGGCGGGCAATGTGCTCGATGTGGGCGCTCCCGTTTGCGTGGTCTTCACCCCCATGACAAACCCGGTGAAGTAAATGGGGGAGCCCTGGTATCAGAATTTCGACCCGTTGGGCAACCAGTGGCTCTCTACCGTAGCGGCGGCCATCCCGGTCTGCACGCTGTTCTACTTCCTGGCAGTGCGCCGCGCCCCGGCGTGGCGGGCTGCGGTGTTTGCCTTCGTGGCCGCCGTGGTCGTTGCGCTGGCCGTGTTCCGCATGCCCGCCGTCATGGTGGCGGGCGCGGTGGCCGATGGATTGGTGTTCGGCTGGTTCCGGATTGCCTGGGTCGTGGTGGCCGCCGTTTTCGTCTACGACATATCGGTGGAATCGGGCCAGTTCGCCATCGTGAAGCAATCCATCGGCGATATCTCCGAGGACCGGCGCCTGCAAGTGCTGCTGATCGCCTTCGCATTCGGCGCGTTACTAGAGGGCGCCGGCGGCGGCGGCGCCCCCGTGGCCGTGTCCGGCGCCATGATGATCGGGCTCGGCTTCCCGCCGTTCCAAACCGCGCTGCTCTGCCTCATCGCCAACTCGGCGCCGGTGGCCTACGGAGGCTTGGGCAACCCCGTGCGCACCCTGGTGGCCGTCACCGGTCTGCCCGAAGCCGATTTCAGCGCCATGATCGGCCGCATCCTTCCGCTCACCACGCTGGTGCTGCCGTTCTGGCTGATCCGCACGCTGTGCAACAAGCGCGACACGCTGGCGGTCTGGCCCGGCCTGCTGGCCTGCGGCATCACCTTCGGCGGCATTCAGTTTTTCTGGTCGAACTACATGGATGCCGCGCTGGTGGATATTCTGGGTGGTATCGGCACCCTGGCATTCCTGGCGTTTTTCTTCCGCAAGGTCTGGCGTCCCAAGGAAATCTGGCGCTACGGCGGCGAAGGGGCCGCAGCCAAAACCGCGCCAGGCCAGGAACTCACCTTCGGGAAAGTTGTGTGGGCCTGGTCGCCGTTCCTGTTGCTGGCCGGCTTCGTGGTGCTTTGGGGCATACCCTCGGTCACCGCGATTTTGGACAAGGTCTCGTGGAAGGCGCCGGTCCCCGGCCTGCACATGCTGGTGTTCCGCACGCCGCCCGTAGTCCCGGTAGCCAGGGCTGAGGCGGCCACGTTCGACGTGTCGTGGCTCTCCACCGCGGGCACCGGCTCCCTGATCGCGGGCCTGGTCGCGGCCCCGCTGGCGGGCCTTTCGTTGGGACGAACGCTGCAGGTCTTCGCCGGGTCGCTGCGGCGCTTGAAAATGAGCCTGGTGGCGATCATGGCGATGCTGGGCGTCGGCTTCATCACGCGCTACTGCGGCATGGACGCCACCATGGCGATGGCGATGGCGCACACCGGCGCGCTGTTTCCATTCTTCGGGACCATGATTGGGTGGCTGGGCGTTTCGCTGAGCGGCACCGACGCCGGGTCGAACGCGCTCTTCGGCAGCTTGCAGGTGATCACGGCCAACAAGCTCGGGCTGAGCCCGATTTTGATGGGTGCCGCCAACAGCGCGGGCGGTGTGATGGGGAAGATGATCGCGGCGCAGTCGCTGGTGATCGCCTGCGCGGTCACCGGCCAGGAAGGCAAGGAAGGCGAACTGCTGCGCGCGTTGCTGAAGCACAGCATCCTGCTGATGATGCTGGTGGGGATGATCGTGATGATGTACGCGTACGTCTTCCCCGGCGCCATTCCCAACGGTCATCATTATTGGAAGTAGTGGGGGTGGGCCTCCAGGCCCGCCCGTCTGGTTGTACTCAAGGAGGTTGGAATGAAGCGGACATTGTGGACTGTGGCCCTGGCGGCGCTGGCCGCCGCGGTCTGGCTGGTGGCGCAGGTGATTGCCCAGCCGTCGGCCCAACCATCGGGCGACCCTTTGACCGAGGGCTTCCGCCTGGTGGAAGTGGCTTCGGTTTCGGACGCCATGGAGCAGTTGTACGGGCAGAAGAGCTACATGTCGCACCAGATGCGGCCGCTCTCGCCCGCCAAGTTTGCCGGCCCGGCGGTCACGGTGCTGCTCAAGAAGGAGGAGCACAAGGATGGCGCTGCGGCATCGGCAGGCATGCTGGATGCCATCGACAATGCCAAGCCTGGCTCGGTCTATGTAATGGTGCTCGAAGATGGCGCGGATTACGCCGGTATCGGCGGCCTGATGGCGACCGCCATGAAGTATCGCGGCCTGGCCGGGGCGGTGATCGATGGGTCGGTGCGCGACACGCCGCAGATTCGCAAGCTGCAATTCCCGGTCTTCAGCCGCGGCGTGGCGCCTTCCACCACCATCAACCACTACCGTTTCGCGGGCGTCAACGTCCCTGTAACGTGCGCGGGCGTGCAGGTAAACGCCGGTGATATCATCACGGCGGATGAGGATGGCGTGGCCGTGGTGCCGCGTGCCAAGGCAGACGAAGTGTTAAAGAAGGCACAGGCGCTGGATGATACGGAGCACACCATGCTGCCGTTCATCGAGAAGTTCCGGTCTATTAAGGAAGCCGTGGCCAAATTTGGACGGATTTAAAAGGAGCGATTGTATGAAGACGATTCTGTGTTGGATGGCAGTGTTCGCGGGCGTGGCGTCAGCCGCCGATGTCAGCGGCAACTGGAAGGCAACCGCCGATCTTGGCGGAAACGCCATCGAGCGGACCTTCACGTTCAAGGTGGATGGCAACAAGCTCACGGGCGAGACCACGAGTTCCATGATGGGCAAGTCCGTCATCACCGATGGCAAAGTGGATGGCGATACTGTAACGTTCAGCATCACCGCGAAGTTCCAGGACAACGAGATGAAGCTTACCTATAAGGGTAAGGTCAACGCCAAGGGCGACGAACTCAAGTTGACCTCGGAAGGCGCTCCGGGCGGCCAGGCGATCGAGTGGAACGCCAAACGCGCGCAGTGACGGTGGGACGCTTGAAGAAGGAGAAACGGTGAAGCTGCTGTCCTGGAACATCCAGCAAGGCGGCGGCACGCGCTTGACCCGAATCGTTGAGTCGATCGCAGATCACGATCCCGACGTGATTGCCCTCAGCGAATTCCGCGCGAATCCCGGCGTGCCGCTTTGCGATGCGTTGAAGTCGCGCGGCTGGCAGCACATCCAATCTACCAACCCGGCCGGGAGCGACAACGGATTGTGCGTCCTCTCGCGGACGCCGATGGTCCGCTCCCGCGCCTGTCCCGCGCCGCAGGAAAACCTGGTCCGGTGGCTGGATATCGACCTGCCGGATTATGGATTCGGCTTCGCCCTCTTGCATATCTTGTGTAGCGTTCCGAAGCTCAGGGACGGCGTGCCGGGTGAGGCGAAGACACGCTTCTGGCAAGCCGTCCTTGGGGCCGCCGCCGCCCGGCGCCATGAACCTTTCCTGTTCGTCGGGGATTTCAATACGGGCGCGCACCGTCTTGACGAGGCTGGCAAGACCTTCGTCTGCGCCGACCAATTCCTGAAGCTATCGGCTTCGGGCTGGACGGATGTGTGGCGGTACCATAATCCGGGCGTCACCGAACATACCTGGTTCTCGAGGCTGAAAAACGGGTTCCGCCTCGATCATGCTTTTGCAACACCGGTTCTGCTGCCGCGCATCGCGTCATGCCGTTACTCGCACGCGGAGCGGGAGACCCGGATCTCTGATCACTCCGGGTTGATCCTGGAAGTGAAGTGATCGCGCGCGTGGTGACGTTTTGAATCCGAGCCGGCGCTGAGCGCACACAGCTACGCGACGGCGATATCAACGGAGTTGGACGGCAACCGCCGATTTCGGACCCGCGCGAGTATAGATCCGCCTTGTCATTACCTAACATACCTCGGCAACGCGAGACGTGTAAGCGGGAGCATTTTGTTCGTGCTTCCGACTTCGCCATCCACCTGAAAAGCGTCGATCGAGCCGGCTGGATCAATGGTTGCCGGAACGCACTCGCATGCGCTGGTTACGTATGTCATAATGTGTCATAATGATTGTATTCGATGCTTCCACGCTGATCTTGCTGGCGAAGGCAGAACTGCTGGAGAGTTTTCTGATGCAATCTACGTTGGCTGCCGTGGTTCCGCGTGAAGTTGCTCGAGAGGCCTGCGAAGAAAAATCGTCCTTCGACTCATTGTTGATTCGGCGGCTGATTGCCGAAAAGCAGATCGCCCTCGAATCCCTCAGGGAACGAACGCTGTTCAACAAGTTGCGTCTCGATCTCGGGCTTGGCCTGGGTGAAGCTGAAGCCATCGCGCTGGCGGTCGCGCGGAGTGCGCAGCTTGCGGCGACCGACGACAAACGTGCCATCGATGCGTGCAAGCTGGTGAGAATGCCGTTCACCTCGGCGGTAGCGATCCTCGTGCGTATGCACGAAAAGGGCGCCATCGACCAGCAGAGCGCGCTGTTGAAGCTCGGGATTCTGGAGCGGGCAGGCAGGTACAAGAAGAGCATCATCGGGGCGGCGCGGTTGCGCTTGGAGGAAGAGTGATGGGAAAAACCATGAGCATCCGGATGGACGACGAGAACCTCAAGTTCTTGAATGGGTTCGCGAAGGACGAAAAAGCGGATCTCTCGAAGGCCGTGCGCGATGTTGTATACCGGGGCCGGATCATGCTGGCTATCGAGCGTTACAAGAGTGGAGTGGCGTCGCTCGGAAAGGCCGCTGAGCTGGCTGGCGTACCTGCCGGCAAGATGATTGCCCTGCTCGCAGAGTACGGTGTGAAGAGCAATCTGCTAAAGGAGGATTACCTCGAAGGGCTGGCGAACCTCCACAAGCTGTGGTGAACTTTGGTTCATACTGAAGGGATGCTGACCGAATTACCGGCCTGGAAGGCCCTGGAGAATCACTGGCGCGCAATGCAAGGCACGCATCTTCGCTCGCTGTTCGCAGGCGACCCGGCGCGGGCCGCGGATTTCGTCGTCGACGCGGCCGGGATCTACTTCGATTTCTCGAAGAGCCGGACCACGCGCGACACGCTCCCCCTGCTCATCGACCTGGCCAACCAATGCGGTTTGGCCGAACACATCCAGGCGATGTTCCGGGGCGAGAAGATCAACCGCACGGAGGATCGCGCGGTGCTGCACGTGGCGTTGCGTGCGCCGCGCGGCGCTGGGATCGTGGTGGATGGCGAAAACGTGGTGCCGAAGGTCCACGAGGTGCTGGATCGTATGGCGCAGTTCGCCGGCCGCCTGCGCAGCGGCGAGTGGAAGGGCCACACCGGCAAGCCCATCCGCAACGTAGTGAACGTGGGCATCGGAGGCTCCGATCTCGGGCCGGTGATGGCTTACGAGGCGCTGCGGCACTATAGCCGGCGCGACGGCCTTCCCGACCAGGTTTTCCGGTTCGTCTCCAATGTGGATGGCACCGATTTCGCCGAGGCCACGCGCGATCTCGATCCCGAAGAGACGCTCTTCGTAATCTCCTCCAAGACTTTCACCACCATCGAGACCATGACCAACGCCGAAAGCGCACGCCGGTGGGCTCTGGCCCGCCTGGTCAGCGAGGCGGCCGTTGCCAAACACTTCGTGGCGGTCTCTACCAACGCGGAGGCGGTAAGCCGGTTCGGCATCGATACCGCCAACATGTTCGGATTCTGGGACTGGGTGGGCGGCCGGTATTCCATGGATTCCGCCATCGGGCTTTCCACCATGCTGGCCATCGGGCCCGAGAACTTTCAGTCGATGCTGGCCGGCTTCCATGCCATGGACGAGCACTTCCGCATCGCCCCGTTCGCCAAAAACCTGCCGGTGGTCATGGGCTTGCTTGCGGTGTGGAACAACAACTTCCTGGGGGCGGACACCGTGGCCGTGTTGCCCTACGATCAGTACCTCAAGCGCTTTCCGGCCTACTTGCAGCAACTCACGATGGAGAGCAATGGGAAGAGTGTCACGCTGGCGGGTGAGGCCCTGGCAGGCGGGACCCCGGCAGGCGGCTCGGCGGATTACCAAACCGGCCCGATCTATTTCGGCGAGCCAGGAACCAACGGCCAACATTCGTTCTATCAGTTACTGCACCAGGGAACCCGCGTGGTGCCATGCGATTTCATCGGATTCGCGCAAAGCCTCAATCCGCTAGGCGAGCATCACGACTTGCTGATGGCCAACATGTTCGCCCAGGCCGAGGCCCTGGCCTTCGGCAAGTCGAAGGAAGAGGTCATAGCCGAGGGAACTCCGGACTGGCTGGCGCCGCACCGCGTTTTTCAGGGGAACCGGCCATCGAACTCGCTGCTCCTTGAGCGGCTCACGCCCCACGCGCTGGGCCGGTTGGTAGCGCTCTACGAGCACAGCGTCTTCACGCAAGGCGTGATCTGGAACATCAATTCCTTCGATCAGTGGGGCGTGGAATTGGGCAAGAAACTGGCTAACAGCATCGTGAAAGAGTTGCAGAACGACAAGACTCCCAAGCCGCTCCTGCAACGCTACCGGCAACTCAGAAAGGCATAACTCCGCCGAAATGCTTTGTGGGGCAGATTGCCAATCTGTTCGCGATGTGCGCTGGGCGCACAGGGGAAAGGGTGAAAGTCGCCCGTGGCGCTATATGGGGCAGCTTGGCCAGCGCTTGGCAAGCAGCGGCGGATTGGCAATCCGCCCGCCGGGAGTTGGAGCTTAGCCGACCTTCCACAAGCGACTTCGAGAGTGCGGCGGATTGTTAACCGCCTGCGCGATGCGCAGCGAGCCGGACGACATTACGCGATCCCAGCATCCTGCGGCTCTTCCGCGAATTGCGGGGAACGTTCGAGGGCTACTGGACTGTTCCGCCCGGCGATGCGCTGGCAGTCAAGCGAGCCATGGAACTCGGGCTGCATCCGATCGGAGCCCCTCTGGAGAGCGTCGTCGAAGCGTTGCGATCTCCCAACGTCAGTGCAGCCGGCGGTTAGCCGCGCAGGCGGGAGCTGGTAGCGCCGTGAGGCCCGCGCCCAGCGCGCCGATCCGGCGTAAAACCACACCGGCAGGAATGCCCGTGCCACCTTACTTGAGGTGAACAGGCTGCGTGAATGCGCCGTTCCCCGCCGAATCCCACACCGCGAACCGCACCCATTTCTTTCCGGCCGCGTCGAAGGCACCCGGAATTTGTGGCTGCTGAACGGGGCCATGCCCTTCATATCGATGATTTGCCGATCCACCGTGTTTCCGTCGCTCCATACCAGCTCCGCAAATTCGGGAGGAAAGGTCCATTCGGCTTCCGCCGCATAGGTGCGTTTCGCGCCGGTACCTTCGATGTTCCAGTTACGGAAGAGAACCTCACCGCTCGAGACAAAGTAGTCTCCGGCACGCAACGTATCCACCACCGAAGTCCAGCCGCCGTTGAATTTCGGGACCCGGTTCCATCTTCACGTAGTTCACCACCAACTGCGGGAAGGTCTCGTCATCCGGGTACTTCATGTAGGTGTCGCCCTCGGCGATCATGTACTTCGGGCCGGCCCAATTATTCATGTCGTCCAGCAGGCCCAGGCAGCGCACCTCGCAGAGCCGCTTCTCCGACTGGTCCGGCGCCTGGGCGGTAACCTCCATGGTCTGGGTGACGGCGCCGGGCTCGAGCACCACCGGGACAATCGCCGTCTGGTCCACTTGCAGTGCGAGTCCGCTCAATATCTTGGTCTGGAAACCGGCTAGTCCGATGGCGATTCGATACTCGCCGACCGGCAGCGACGGCGCATTGAAATCTCCCTGCTCATTCGTAACCACCTTCGGCACCAGGCCGGTGCTGATGTGCGTGATGGTTACCGAACAGTTCGGCAGAACACAGCCTGTCGAATCGGAAACGGATCCTCGAAGGTTTCCGGTGGCAACCTGGGCGCAGCAGATCGCGGTCAGCCAAAGCTGCGATGGAGACAATCGGGAGCAGACGTTGTTTCATATTCTTCCTGAAGACATTGGCAATCCGCCTGCCCCGTGCTTGACAGCACTTTCAGGCAAGGCGCGGACGCTCGCTGCCGCATCGCGCGAGCGGATTAACAATCCGCTGCAGGTTAACAACCTGCCCCACATAAGAAGATCTGACCGCTCACTGGCGCTCACGGGATGGTCGCGATAAGGCCTGAATCAGGCTCTGAAAATCGCCCGGCGGCGGGCAGTCAATCGAGACGCTCGCGCTGGAGCGCGGATGAACAAACTGCAGATGGGCGGCGTGGAGAGCCACGCGGGCGATTAACCGCTCCGAAGATTCCGACGGGTGATATTTCCTGTCGCCGATGACCGGGTGGCCGATCGCCGAAAACTGCGTGCGGATCTGATTCTGCAATCCCGTGACCAGCGCGACCCGGACCAGCGTCGCACCCGTAAGAAGCCGCTCGACGGAATATCGAAGTTCGGCCCGCGCCGCTTCGGCGTCCCTTTCCGTGCACAGCTTTTGAAACATACCCTGGCGTCGAAAATAATGAACAAGAGTCCCCTCATTGGCCTCGAGACGTCCGCGAAGTACCGCCAGATACTGCCTCACTGGGGTATGGCCGAGAAACTGTCGAACCAGTATCTCGCGATCCGGCCCGGTTTTCGCGAAGACCAGAATGCCGGAGGTGAAACGGTCGATGCGATGAACCACAAGGGCTCGCTGTCTCCGCACCGCCAGTCTGGCGGAAAGCAGAGACAGAGCGGACGGACTGTCGGAGCCTTTGATAGGCACGGACGGGAGGCCGGCCGGTTTGTCGAGGACCACCACGGCATCGTCCTCGTAAAGCACCGAAGGCTCCCGTGAGAAGCGGGGCTGTCGCCGGTCAGCATGGGCAGCATCCCGGCGATCCGGCTTGCCTTCGCGGCGGCGTGGAGGTTTCCTCATCTTGCAGCCTGGAAGTGAGATCAGCTTCATTATCGAACCATCCCATTGATATCGCAATCCTGGTTCCCTCCGGTGCCGCAAACCCGGAACTTCTCCCGGAGAGGTTGTAGCGCCAGGTTGTTGCGCCGGTTGTAGCGCCAGGTTGTTGCGCCAGGTTGTTGGGCAAGGACAAGCGCGCTCCACGGATAGCCGGCGCAGGTCCTTGAGCTTCCACTCCGCGGGCGTGCGGTTGATCTCTCATCGTCCACGAGATCCCATGAACTCCCGCCCTGCGATAGGGCACTGGGACTGCTAACCGCTTGTCCAGACGTTCGTCATATAGAATATCTTCATATGGACCTGCTGCAAGGCACACTGGAATGCCGGCGCTGCAGACGCTGGCATTTTCGCCGCTCCACGGCTACGGCATCGCGAAAGCCATCGCCGGAAGAAAGTAACATGCCCGGGGGCCATTCGAAATGGGCGGATTTTGTGAATGCCGTCGCTAGAGTCATGAGTCCGGGCTCCAGGAGCGGGCGTGTGATGGAAGGGCACGATTTGGGTCGGTCAGATAAACCGGGAGGCCTATGTCACTGAGATGGAAATACTTGATTCCTCATTTCCGGCGCGCTGAAGAGCGGGAGATGCAGGAGGAACTGAAGGCGCTGACCGAGATCGCGGGAAAGCAGGAACTCGGCAACGTCACCCTGGCGGCCGAGAATGCGCGGATGGTTTGGGGTTGGACATGGCTGGAGGGTCTTCTGGCCGACATTCGGTACGCGATTCGCTCGTTGCGGCGACAGCCAAGCTTCACGATCGTGGCGGTTGGTTCCCTGGCGCTCGGAATCGGCGCCAACGCTGCAATCTTTAGCCTCATGGATAGTTTGCTCTGGCGCGACCTTCCCGTTCGCGATCCGGACAGGCTGGTGACATTCGTCAACAGCTCACGCTCGTATTTCGGATACAAACGTTTCGCGGAAAACGCCGGCAAGGTCATGGAGAGTATCGTCGCGGTGTCCGGCGGCATGGCGCGCAGCCTGGACAATGGAGGAGGACCAGAGCGGGGACAGGTCCAACTGGTGAGCGGGAGCTTTTTCGGGGTCATGGGCGTGAGTATGGAGATAGGGCGATCGATCACTCCCGAAGATGACCGCCGCAGCGACCCCGCGGCAGTGGCGGTGCTGAGCCACGCTTACTGGCAGAGGGCCTACGGAAGCGGGCCCGTGCTTGGCCGGACAATCCGCGTCGAAAAGGCGTCATTCACGATTATTGGCGTGGCGCCGGCGGAGTTTTTCGGCGTGAGTGTGGGTGAGGTTCCCGACGTATGGTTGCCGGTGACCGCCGTCTCCAGCCTGTTTCCGGGCCCGAGTTGGCTCGATGCCAAGAACACCAACTTCCTGACGATCGTTGGACGGCTCGCACCCGGTATCAGCCTGCAACAGGCCGCCACCGCTCTAACGCCGGTTAGTATCCAAATCGATATGGAACGTAACGGGCCGCCAGCGAGTGAGAGCGACCGCAGAAAGCTGTTTGAGAGCAAGCTCGAACTGGAATTCGCGGGAAAGGGGATCTCCTTTCTACGCAACCGGTTCTCGAAGCCGCTGCGCGTGGTGTTCTGGATGGTAGCGATGGGGCTCTTGCTGGCATGCGTGAACGTCATGACTCTCGACTTCGCGCGTGCGGATGAGCGGAGGAAGGAACTGACAGTGCGGCTGGCAATTGGCGCGGGTCGCTGGCGCATCGCGCGGCAACTGCTGACAGAGTCGATGGTGGTGGCGCTGGCAAGTGGCCTGATCGGCGTGGCGATACGCAAGCCTCTGGCGGACGCGTTGGTTCGTCTGATCGTCGTTCCAGGGGATCAACCGGCGAGACTGACCCTGGGACCTGATTCAGGAATCCTCTTGTTCGTAGTTGCCGTATCGGTGACAGCAGCGCTGCTGTCGGGAGTCTTGCCGGCAATGCGAGCCACGCGCGGAGATGTATTGCCGGGGTTGCAACAGGGATCGCGGGCGGTAACCGCAGCTCCAGTTCGCAGGCTGCTGGGACGAACGGTTGCCGTGGCGCAGATGGCGCTGTCTCTTGTGCTGGTGGCGGGTGCGTGCCTGTTTGCCTATAGCCTGCGCCAGTTGCGGCAGTTCGATGCCGGAGTCAACCGTAATCGTTTGCTGGTGCTGGATGTGAATCCGGCGGACGCCGGCTACCAGGGTGGCAACGAGGGCGCGCAACTGATTTCGCTGAACGCGCGGCTTCAAGAGCGTCTGGCCGGCGTTCCAGGTGTGGAGGCGGTGAGCTTCTCGCAGAACGGTATCTATTCCGGGCGGAACTACTCGACGCACTTCGACGCCGATGGCCTTTCGAATTCAGACCCGCGCAATCACTATTCGATTTATGACCACGTGGGGCCGCATTTCTTCACCACGGTGGGCGCGCATTTGATTGCGGGGCGTGATTTCAACGAGCGAGACGATGCGGGCGCCCCAAACGTGGCGATTGTTACCCGGGAGTTTGCCCGCCGCGTCTTTGAGGGGCACGATGCCGTTGGCAGGAACCTCTATGTGGCCACCGGCAAAAACACGACTGTCACCTACCGGATCGTGGGAGTGGTTCAAGACATTCGGCGCGACGTTCGCCGGCCCGAGCCAATGTTCTATCTTAGCCAACTGCAAACCCAGTCACAGGCTTTCAGTACACGATTCCTTGTGCGGACCCGCTTGGATCCAGCGACAGTGATCCCCGGGTTACGCTCCGTGGTACGAATGGAAAGCCCGGCTTTACATGTCGATCAGATCGATTCCGCGGGAGATCTGTTCGACCGGACATTGGCGACAGACCGGTTGATGGCGGTGCTGGCCTGGGGGTTCGGGGCGCTGGCGATCACGCTGGCGGCGGTGGGTATTTATGGGTTGCTCTCATATGACGTGACCCGGCGAACGGGGGAGATTGGTATTCGTATGGCGGTTGGGGCGCAGAAGGGTGACGTTATCGCATTGGTCATGAGGGAAGTCGTGCTGGTTTGTGGCGTGGGGCTCGCGGCCGGCTCGGCCGCGGCGCTGGCGGTGGCCAGGCTTGTGGAAGGTTTGGTCTTTCAGATGAAACCGGGAGATCCGTCGATAGAGGGCGCCGCGGCGGTAATACTGGTTGCCGTAGCGATAGCCGCAGCGTGGATTCCGGCGCGGCGGGCGGCGAGGATGGACCCCATGGCGGCTCTGCGGAATGAATAACCGCAGGGACGGCCCGCGCCAGCAGCCTCCCCCCTTGGGTCTGGGCATCGGCACGGCTCGCAAACGAAGCTGCGGAAGGGCAGCCTGCGGTGCGATGCTGGAGTACACGTGACATGTCGAAAGTGCAAAGTCCCGATGAAAGAGTTCAAGGGACACGTCTTCCACAAGCAGCGGAAGTGGAAGTGCCCGAAATGCGCCAAAGTCACCATGCAGAAGCAGAAGTAACTTGCACGAACCCTCGTGGGGCAGATTGGTAATCTGAGGGCGACCTACATCCGCTTCCTAACGGTCACGGCTCTGAATCTTAGTTACACTTGTGACCTATCGCACGCCAGAGAGGTGCCGCGGCCCGCATTTCCGGAACCTCTTCGCGAACCAGGCGGAATCTCTTGTAAGGAGCGGGCAGGCCTTTTTCGCCGGCTCTCACGAAAACGTAGCGGGGAGAAAATCGTGATGCGAGTGATGACAACGGTAAGTATCGGTGTGTTCGTAGGGGCGGTGTGCAGCTTGGGTCAGACCGATCCAGGGCCGCGGGCGGGCGCGGCGGGCGCGGGCGGTTTCTATCCGGCGCTGAATGCGAAGGAGCAGGCATTCTTCAACCAGGCGCTCAATGTGTTTAAAGAAGTGGACTCGGTGTCGGGGACGCTTCCGGGCGAAAACGGGTCGGGCCTAGGGCCCACGTTCAACGGAAACAGTTGTGCCATGTGCCATGCGCAACCGGCGGCGGGCGGCAGCAGTCCGGGGCTGATCAGCCCGCAGAATCCGGTGCCGAATCCGCAGGTGGCACTGGCCACGCTGCACGAAGCCAGGAACACGGTGCCTTCCTTCATCACGGCGCAGGGGCCGGTGCGGGAAGCGCGCTTCATCGCGGTTCCGAATCGCGGCAATACGCGGGATGGCGGAGTGCACGGTCTGTTCACCATCAAAGGCCGCTCGGACGCCCCGGGATGCAATCTGGCGCAACCCGATTTCGCCACGCAACTGGCCAACAACAATGTGATCTTCCGCATCCCGACGCCCACCTTCGGGCTGGGGTTGGTGGAAGCTACGCCGGACGCGATTCTCGCAGCCAACCTGGCGGCCGACGCCTCCCAGAAGGCCGCGCTGGGGATCAGCGGCAGACTGAATACTACCGGCAACGATGGCACCGTGACGCGCTTCGGGTGGAAGGCCCAGAACAAGTCGCTGCTGATTTTCGCGGGCGAAGCTTATAACGTGGAACAGGGCGTGAGCAACGAGGCGTTCCCGAATGAGCGTTCGGCGGTGGCCGGCTGCGTCTTCAACCCGTCGCCCGAGGACGGGACCAACCTGCTGGACCCGGTCACCGGACTGTCCCTCGGCACGGCGTCGGAGATGTCGTCCGACGTGGTGAATTTCGCCATGTTCGTGAGGCTCTCCGCGCCGCCGGTTCCGGTTACCTCCACCCCATCGCAACTGAATGGACAGGCGCTATTCGGCAGTGTGGGATGCGCGCTCTGCCACACGCCTTCGCTCAGCAGCGGACCGTCGCGCTTCACCGGCATGTCGAACCAGACCTACCATCCGTACTCCGATTTCGCGCTGCACAATATGGGTGCGAGCCTGGCGGACGGGATCCATCAGGGGACGGCCGGTCCGGACGAATTCCGCACGGCGCCGCTGTGGGGAGTGGGCCAGCGACTATTCTTCCTGCATGACGGGCGCACCTCAGACCTGTTGCAGGCGATCCGGGCGCATGCCAGTGAGGGCGAATGCATGAACCCAACGAACCAGAACTGCGGGTCGGAGGCCAGCCAGGCGATCCAGCGGTTCAACAGCCTCAGCGCCTCGCAACAACAGGACGTGCTGAACTTTTTGCGGTCACTGTAAAAGATTTCACGCAAAGACGCCAAGACGCCAAGGGAAAAGCGCAAAGAAGAACGCAAAAGGAAAAAACGCCAGGGGAAAAATGACTTTGTAGTCTTGGCGGGGCTTGGCGGCTTGGCGAGAAAACCGGTTTTTCTCGGCCGGGTAGGCTGGAGCCGTGGCAGACCCGCGGCGACGAGTGGCGGAGTGTCCCAGGCCAGTTCCTTCGTCGATTCCACGTGGATCGACTGCGAGGCGTCGCGCAGAGGAACGCGCCGTTCGTGGAGCACCTGACAGGGCGGCTCGCCGCCAAGGACGGGCGTGGACGGATTGCCACGGCTGCGGCCGATGCCGTTATTTCCGCAGCGCGGCTTTGGGAATGCGCAGAGCCATTGTGCCCGCCACGGTTACGACGTCATATTTGGCCTGGAAACTGATGAGGACGTGCGCGGCCCATGGCTCCAATCCGTAGCCGGTGACCAGCCAGTCCACCATGTCGGTGGTTGCCATCTGCAGCGCGCGGTCGAGCGAACTCGCAAACTCTGGTTGCGCCCCAACGCTGATGATATCGTCGGCCGTCTCCACACGGGGGCCGGTCAATTTCATTTTCTTGCGCACTTCGACAGTGAACTCCACGTCCATGGAGGTCTCGACGCCATTGCCCGTCGCCTCCCCATCTCCTTGAAGGGCGTGTCCGTCGCCGATGAACAACAGCGCTCCCGGATGGTACACCGGCAGAATCACAGTCGCGCCCTCACCGATCGCGTTGTAGTCGAGGTTGCCGCCATAACTTCCTGCCGGCCCCGATGTAGGCGCGGAATCTCCCGGAGCCGCCACGCCCACGCAGCCGAGCATCGGTTTGACCGAAAACTCCAGGTTCACTTTGGCACTGGCGGGCTCTCGCAGCCGAACCTGGTTCGCACGAAGGTCGATCTCCCACGTCACTTTCTTAGGCGGAAAGATCTTCTCCACATACTCGGGCGTCACTGAAAACAGGCCCAGACGATAGGAGGAGGTGCCCCAGTTACGGTTGAGCCGCATTTTTTGGAAGCGGACCAGAATGGCGTCTCCCGGCTCGGCGCCTTCGACGTAGAACGGGCCGGTGAGCGGATTGCCCCCTTCGGAGCGGTCGGCCCCCTTTTCGTCCTTGCCACCGGAGTCCACCGTTTTGGTGACGACGAGATCGCCTGTCTTGATCCGCTGGAGTACGGGATGCTCATGGGAGAACGTGTGGTAGTACTTCTGTGCCGCCACCTGATGGGTCTCGGCGGCCAGAAGGAATGGAAGAAGTGAGCTGAGGAACAAAGCACGAGCCGGCATGGTTCAGAGTATACCGAAGCGAAACCGGCGGGCAAGAGGCGGATTGCCAATCCGCCGGACCCAGGGGGTACCTCTCGCAACCTGCCCCACAAAAAAAGGGCGATCACCAAGGATCGCGGTTGCCGATCTTCACGCGAAATACCGGCTTGACGCGCTCGGCATCTTCCATCTCGTAGGTCTGGGCGGCCTTCGCCGGATCGTAATCGCGCCACAACCACGTCAGCGATTCCGGCAGATCCAGCGCGCCCTGGGCGATGGCGTGCATGCCTTCGCCGAAGCGGAAATGAAAATCGTAGCCCTTGAGCTTGAGCGCGTTGGCCAGCAGGATGTTATTCAACGGCCAGTCGCCGGCCAGAGTTTCCTGGTCGTCCGCGCCGTCGGACAACCAGACCCGGATATTCTTTTTCGGTTCGCGCCTCACCTTGCTGGAAACGATGTAACCGCCATCCAGGTTCTGCTCCGGATGCCATTGCAGCGCCACGTAACTGCCAATGTGAGACAGCACGCGGCTGAACTGGCCGGCGTGATACCAGGCCACGTTAAAAGCGCAAATCGCGCCCGACGAGGCCCCGGCGATGGCGCGTGAATAGGCATCGGGCCGCAATTTGTACGTCTGGGCCACATCCGGCAGCACCTCTTCCAGCAGATAGCGGCCGTAGCGGTCGGACACGGTGTCGTACTGGATGCCGCGCATGCGGGTGCCTTCGGCCTCGCCGCCGCTGCCGGGCGAGATGAGCACGTGCACCATGGGCGGAATCAGCTTCTTGTAGACCAGGTTGTCGGAGACCGTCTGCAGCCGCAAACGCAGCAGGTCCTGGTTGCCGACGATGGTTTCCCCATCCTGCCAAACCATCAGCGGCGCGCCCGTTGTGAGATCGGCTCCGGCGTTCACGTAGACCCAGTAGTTGGCCGACATACCCGGATAGACCTTGCTGGCGAGCGTTTTCTTCCGGGACAACGTGCCACGGGGCGCGCCCGGCATGGGGTAGGAATCGGGATTGTAGCCGGCGACGTCGTAAGTCCCGAGCGACCGGCCGTCGGCGAAATAGTTGTAGTTATGAGTCGTACCGAGCCGCAACGTCATCAGCCGGTACCAATAGTTAGTGCCCGGGATATTGGCCATGGGAACGGCCGGCTGTTTGTCCACTGATACCGATGCCGGCTTAGCGGACTCCACGGCGAAGAGGAATTCCTGGCCCCAGACTGCCGCGCCATCGCGGCCCTGGAGCGCCGGAAGACCGGTGGCGATCAGGTCTTTCAGCTTGGGCGAGTGGGTGCGAGCGGCGTCAATCAACTCCTGCAGCGGGTGGACCTGCGCGCCGGCCACGCAAGACAGGAAAAACGGGAGTAGACAGCGCTTCATGCCGTTGAACATACACCAGAGGTCCTGTGGCGGTCAAACCCGCCGATCAGGTGCAAACTGCCGGCGGTGAGAGTAGGGACAGTCTCGAACGGTTTTCGCAGTAGCGAACCGCAGAGGTCGCAATCCCAAGCCGCCAGAAGACTATTTCACTTCAAACGCCTTGTTCCAGATCATGGGCGCCACGCCGTTGGCGCTGACCGTGACTTCAATAGAGTACGAGCCCGCCGCCAGCGGAAAAGATTTTTGGAATACCGCGTCTTGCAGTCCGCTTTCCTCATAGCTGGTTTCTTCAAACCTGGTTACAATGCGGCCACCCAGGGTAGTGATGGTTCCATATATGTTGAGCGGTCTTTGGCCGCTGACGGCAAAGAGCGGGACTGTGATGGTCGCCATACCGGTGGTTCGGCTCACCCCCACATGGAACAGTTTGTCGGTAGTGGCAACCGCCGGAGCCGCGCCCCGGACGTACGGTAGAGCGTCCTTATCGGACGGGTCCATGGTCATGCGATATTCGCCTGACATGGTGGAGTCGACGAATTCGATGGTGACGTCGTTGCCCATCCCTTTAATATAGCGATAGCGCCACTGCTCGAAGGGAAAGACGGAAGTCGTACCGCCGCCCTGTTCGGTGGGCCGCTGGTATGTACCGCCCGCAGGATGCGAGTCCTTCTCGTCCGGAGGGCCGTAGCTGATGTAGATGCGGCCGCGGTCGGTCTTCCATCCGGGGAGGTCGTTGGACGCGAAATGGTCGTTGGCGTAAGCGATGCGGCGGTAATGTTCTTCCTTGAACTCGTTTTCCGCGGTGCCGGGCGTGGGATCGCGGCGCAGCCAGAACTGCTCGATAAACCGCTCAAGTTCGGGGTCGGTCGTGAGGCGCTTGAAGGCCGCCCGTTCTTCGTCCGTGATGATGTAGGCGACGTCCTCGTTCAGCCATTTGCGATAGGGTGTTTCGATTTCCGGCTGGAAGCTCCGCGGCTGCGCGATTTGTTGCGCCAACAGCTTGAGTTTCTCGGGCGCTTGTTTTGTGCCGTTCCCGCTCTGCGTCGCCGTAGAGGAACTTTGATCGCCGGTCTGGTCGTCACTGTTCTGCGCGTCACCGGCCGCCGGCTCCGTTTCCTGCTGCGCTGCCTGCGGGGCCGCCTGCCGCGGCGTTTCGAGAGTCGCCGGGGCGGCCGCGGGGCGAGCGGCGCCGGAAGCGGGGACGGGCTTCGTCTGCCACGCGGAAAGCGCGGCCACAACCGATACCAGCAAAATGCCAGCCATGAAAAGCGGCGCCAGCGTGGCCCGTAGCCCTTCCGCCCGCGGCCCTTCCGGCTGTTGCAGCAATCGGCGAATCCGTCTCATCAGACTTCCTCCCGTAGCGGCCAGCGCGGGTTCCGGCACCGGCCCGCGGTGGGCTTCCAATGCGGCCAGCGCCGCCGCGTATCCGCGGGCATCCCCGTTCACAGCCACCACCACGTCATCGCAGCAGTTTTCCCGTTCCGCGCGAATCACCTCGGAAACCCACCATACGGACGGATGGTAAAACAAAAGACCCTCGATGAAGCTCTGCAGCAGATTCACCAGGTAGTCATGCCGGCGAATATGCGCCAGCTCGTGAATCAGGATCCACTCCACCTGTTCCACCGGCAAGCCCGCCAGCATGCCCACCGGCACCAGAACCACGGGGCGCAGGAGGCCAATGACTACGGGCACCTCGCCCAGACACGACTCCAACAGGGCGACTGGCCGCGTCAGACACAGCCGCTCGCCAAGGCCCTGGAAACGCCGCTGCCATGCATCTGGCGCGCGGCAGACGCCCACGCGGCGCAACCGTTGCGCGGCCACCCAGCCCCCCAGCATGCGCACATGGAACGCGAAAACACCGAGCATCCAGAACGGCACCACCCACGCCACCGGGCTCTCCGGCCCTGGTTTAGCCAAGCTGGCCATAGCTGGCTGCGCCGGGACAGCCGGCGCCTGAGAAAGGGAAAGCACCGCGCCACCGGGCCGCCGGGCATTGCCAGGCGCGCGAGCGACGCCCGCCGGGCTCTGCCACAAGCGCGCCAGCGTAACGCCAAACGCCGCCGGCATCGCTAACATCGCGACACAAGCGAGAACGTACCGGAAACGCGCCGATGCGGTTCCGCGGAGCGCCAGAACCGCCGCCAAAAGCGCCGCGATCAACACGCCCTCCCAGACAAAGTGAATCAGCGTCCAGCCGAGCGCCTTGGCGATCGGCGCCTCTACCCAGTGCGCCAGTGTGTTCATTTCGTCCCCTTCTCGTATTCATCCAGAAGCTGGCGGACCTCCGCCAGTTCCTCGCGCGTCGTCTTGCGCGCCGCCAGCGCACCTACGATCAGGCTCTTGGCGGAGCCGCCGAAAGCGCGCTGCAACAAATCGCCCGCCAGTTGCCGCTGCGTCCACTCCTTTGGACGGCTGGCCTGGTAAACATGCGCGCGCATTTCCGCGTTGCGCCGTACCAACCCCTTATCGGCCATTATCTGCAAAAGCTTCAGCACGGTGGTGTACTGGGCCGGTTTGCGGCGGGTAATGGCTTCGTGCACATCGCGTACCGTCGATGGCCCGCGGCTCCATAATACGGTCAGGATTTCCAGTTCCCCATCGGTCGGTCGAGGAGGAGTCTCGGGCTTCTCAGGCATATCTACGAAGAAGTTACTACGAAACAGTTCGTATTGTCAAGAAATAATTCGCGCAGACCCCCTGGGCCCTGGCCCCTGGCCCCCGGCCCTCAGCGCCGCCGCCTCAAGTTTTCCCCCGAACGTCCGATAAGTAACTCAAGAAGTCTGCGATGGCATCAACGCTCCACACCAAGAGGGGAATCGGCACCCTGCGCGCCCGATGGAATTCGCTCGCTGCGCCGGCCTGTCCCGCCGGGCGCAAGGCGGCGCTAACCCGCACCTTCCAAATCTCCGCCTGGGTGACCTTGTTCGCCGGAGTTCCACCAGTCGTCGTCATGGCGCTGTTGGGTGACCACCGCCGGGCCCGCATCGTAATAGTCCAGGAACTCTGCCTGCTGGCGGCCTTGTGGCTGAACCGTCTGCAGAAGCTGGAATGCGCCGCCAGAGTCGCCGCCATCGGCATCCTCGCGTCAGCCACCTGG
Organism: Candidatus Acidiferrales bacterium; assembly: GCA_035570275.1. Lineage (GTDB taxonomy): Bacteria > Acidobacteriota > Terriglobia > Bryobacterales > Bryobacteraceae > DATMNI01. The sequence goes on from DATMNI010000167.1 coordinate 32,127, forward strand.
ATGGTCGCGGGCTCCCCGGATGGCTTCCACGATTTCGGCCTGTTGATTTGTCCCGGCGCCCTGATCGTAGCGGCGCTGTGGGCCGGCCGGCGATTCCGCATCGCGTTTGCCGCGCTCGCGCTCGTCATCGCCGCCGGCCTGGCGGCCCCTCGCGCCAACGCCGTGCCGCTCTGGTGCGCGCTGGCTATCCTGGCTGCGATTGCCGCGGGCGCCGGTTTGCTGACCCGCGCCGCCTGGAATTGCATGGCTGCCAGCCAGGCGGCCAGCCGCCGCTTGCGATTTCAGGTCGACCGCATGCCCCTCGCCTATATAGCGTGGGACCGTGAGTTTCTGGTCACTGAATGGAACCATGCCGCCGAACGCATTTTCGGTTGGTCCGCCGCCGAAGCCGTGGGCCGCCATGTCTACTTCATAGTGTCGCCGGACATGCGGCCGCTGGTAGATGCCGTTGGGGCCAAAGCCCTCTCCGGCGATGAAAACAGCCACTCGCTGAACGAAAATGTCGCCAAGGATGGCAAACGCCTGTTTTGCGAATGGTTCAATACCCCGGTGCGCGACGATTCGGGCCAGGTCACCGAAGTGCTTTCCATGGTGCACGACGTCACTGAGCAGCGGAACCTGGAAGCTGCAAACATGCAAAGCGAAGAACAACTGCGCCAGGTATGGGAGCGCTCCCGCGATGGCATGCGGCTGTCTGGTGCGGATGGCCGCGTCCTCCGCGTGAACTTCGCCTACTGCCAGTTAGTGAACAAATCTCGCGAGGAATTGGAAGGCGGCTTGTTCACCGTCATGCACGCGGCGCCCTTGCAGGCTAGCCGCCTGGAGACGTACTGCCGCCGCGTCCGTGATCGCGCCATTGACTCGCGCATGGAGCGGCCCATTGAACTGTGGGATGGCCGCACCATCTGGATGGCCGTCTCCAATTCCATCATCGAGTCGCCTCAGGCGCCGCTCGTGCTCAGCATCTTTCGCGATGTGACCGCGCGCAAGCTGGATGAAGCCCGTTTGAACGAAGCCCTCCTTAAAGCCGAAGCCGCCAACCGGGCCAAGAGCGAATTCCTGGCCAACATGAGCCACGAGATCCGTACCCCCATGAACGGCGTCCTGGGAATGATCGCGCTCGCCCTGGAGGGGCCGCTCGAGACCGAACAGCGCCAGTATCTGGAGATGGCGCGCGCCTCGGCCCAATCGCTGCTCGGCCTGCTCAACGACATCCTCGATCTTTCCAAAATTGAGGCTGGCCGTCTGGATATCGCCTCGGTCGATTTCAGTCCGCGCCAGGTGATCGGCGATCTGCTGGACTCGGTGGGCCTGGCTGCCCGGCAGAAGGGCATCCGGCTCCATGCGCATATCGCGCCGCAGGTGCCGGCCATGGTCAACGGCGATCCCATGCGCCTTCGCCAGGTGCTCATGAACCTGCTCGGCAATGCCCTCAAATTCACCGAACGCGGATCCGTAACCGTTGAGCTGGATTGTTCCGGCGCCGAGCAGCGCCTCCACCAACTCCAGGGGCGGCCAGCGGCGAACGCCCTGCGCCTCTCGGGCGCGGTGATCGATTCCGGAATTGGAGTGCCGGCGGACAAGCATAACCTGATCTTCGATGCCTTCGCCCAAGCCGATGGCTCCACCACACGGCGTTTCGGAGGCACCGGACTGGGTCTAAGCATCTGCAAACGCCTGCTGCAACTGATGAATGGAACCATCTCGGTGGAGAGCGTGCCCGGACAGGGCAGTGCCTTCCGTTTCACCCTGGAGGTGCGTCCCGCCGCTTCCATCGCCGCTCTGACTCCCCGGCCGCAGGCTGCCCTCGACCAATTACGATCGGCCCGGCCCCTGAAAATTCTATTGGCCGAAGACAACCAGGTCAACCAGTTGATTGTGGTTCGCATGCTGGAAAAATCGGGTCACTCCGTAAGCGTCGCCGTCAATGGCCGGGAGGTCTTGCGCCTCTTAGGGGAAGACCGCTACGATGCCGTCCTGATGGACGTGCAGATGCCCGAAATGGATGGCCTGGAAGCCACGCGCCGCATTCGCCAGTCCGAGTCCGCGTCCGGCGCCAACGGACGGATCCCCGTGATCGCACTCACCGCCCACGCCATGGCTGGCGATGAGCAGAGTTGTTTCGACGCCGGCATGGACGGCTACCTCAGCAAGCCGCTCGATGCCAAGACTCTGGCCGACACCCTCCTCCGCATCTAGCAGAGACATGGGTGCGCTATCGCCACGCAGCGGTACGTAAAGGTCCCGGCCTCAACCATCTTCAAAGGCTTCGCAGCGTCAGCAAGCGAGTGTCTCTGCTCCCTCTGCGTGCCAACCCCGGATTGTCACTAACTACGACCGATGCAGAAGCCATATCGGTTTTGGTCTTCCTCAGCGATCTCTCTGCGTCCCCGTGTCTCTCCGGTGAAGAGCACTCTTCGGCCGAGGCAGAGCCTCCCCAGCGGGGCAGGTGACTGCGTGCCTGTCCACGGATTTACGAGCTGCCGCACTTGCACCGGCGCTGGCACGCGCGGCAGAAATGCTTGCCGCAATGGGGGCAGGGCGCGGCGCAGGATTTGCAGAGGAAGTGGACGCGGTCGTCACACAGAAAGAGCGGGTGGGCGGGCCCGGAACAACCTTCGCACCAGGGCGATTCGAGTCCGCCGAGTTTTGGGTTCCAGTGCAGTTTGGCCACCCGCTCGGCTTTCTTGCGGATGAGCCGCGTGGAGATTTCGCGCACGGGAAGCGTCACAGCCAGGACGTCGCTTGGTTGGACGCGGATCTTCAACGAATACTTGCGGACCAGGTCTTCCAATTTGGCGGCGCGGTCGAGTTGGGTGGCGGCGGCGCGGCTGCGTTCCTTTTCGGCGGCATCCGGGTCGGTGGCGCGGCGGGTCATGCGCTTGCCGATCTGGCTCAGCAGGTCCTTATAGTATGAGTCGATGCGCTCGGTGTCGCGCGCCAGGCGGCGGTTGGCGCTCTGTTCGATGCCGGCGGCCAGGCTGCGGATTTCGGGCTGCACGCCGCGCAACGCCATCGGGAAAAGTTGCGCCAGTTCGTCGCGGGGGATGACCGTCTGCGGGTCTTCCTCCAGATCGTCCTTTACCGCCCTCAACAGGAATTCCGGCCGCGGCACCACCGAGCGGGCCGATGCGTTGAAGCAGACAGTGACCACGCCGAGGCTGGTTTCGTCGGACTCGATGGTGTAGTGAAAACCGAAGAAGTAATAGCGCGCCGTCTGCTGGTAGTCTTCGAGCACCCGGTAGATGCCGTTTTGCAGCGCCAGCCCACGGTCCAGCACGCTGCCGGCATCGACCGGCGGCACCACCGTGGGCCGGCGCAGGCGCGCGCTCACTACGCGGGCTTCCGGCGGCAGCAAGCGGCTGAGACGGTCGAGCCATTCGTTTTCGTCGTCGGAGCCCACGCCGGCGCCGAAGCGCAGCGAGAGCCACTCCTGGGACTCCAACGCAGCGGCCAACTCCGCCGGAAGCATGGCGCGCAGAGCGCCGGTCTCTTCGGACTCCACCAGCGCTCCGCGGCTGACCAGAAGGTCTCTGGCCCAATCGAGGATGCCTGTCACTTATACCTCGGCATCTGCACCTCGTGTCTGCACTTCGTCATCTACACTTCGAAGTCGTGGGCGAAGAGGGCTTCGTCCAGCTCCTGAACCTTGACGTGCTGTTTCTTGGCGTCCAGAAGGCGGCGCGCCAGTTCCTCGAACGACTGCTCCACCGCGCCCGATTCGCGGCCGGAGATCCAAAGGTCCATCACGATCTCGGCGAAGTCGCGGGCGTCGTCGAGCGTTCCCAAAATGGCATCCATCTCTCCGACTACCAGCTCGAACATGTTGATCTTGTCGTGCAGCACGCTCAGAATCTGCTCTTCGACGGTGCCCTTCTGGCAGAAATTGAAAACGAAGACGTCGTGGTTCTGGCCGATGCGATGGACGCGGCCCACGCGTTGTTCGATGCGCATGGGGTTCCAGGGCAAATCGAAATTCACGATGGTGTCGGCGAACTGCAGGTTGCGTCCTTCGCCGCCGGCGCCGGTGGAGAGCAGCACGCGCGCATGGTCCCGGAACTGGGCGATGGCAGCGTCCTTCTCGGCGCGCGAAAGCTCTCCGCTGAACAGGGCGTAAGAGATATCGTGCTGTTCGCAGACGCGCCGGAGGTGGTCGAGGGTGGGGAAAAACTCCGTGAAGACAACGGCCTTGCTGGGCCGCGCGGCCAGCATTTTGCCCAATTGAATTCCCTTGGCGCTCTCGTCTATGCTGGCCGCCAGATCGAAAATGGTTTCGAGTTCGCGGCGGCCGGCGGCGTCCACCCACTTGGCCTCGTGCAATGCGTGGGCGGCGGAACGGACCAGTGCCTGCGGGCTGCTGCCGGCCTGCCGCAGCATCAGGTCGAGCGCGCCGGGCGGGGCCTGTTTTCCCGCCGGGGCCTCTTTTCCCAGCGGGGCATCTTTCCCCAATGCCTGCCGGTAGCGGCCGGCGACGAAGCGCGACACGCGGTCGTACGTTTCCTCTTCGGTCTTGGATGGCGTCACGGGGACGCTGGCGGCGATACGGCGCGGCAGTTTGACGTCGGCCGCGGCGCGGGTATTGCGGATCATGACGTCGCCCAGCATGTTACGAAGCTGTTCTGGATTCTTGGGCGCTTTGGGTTTGCCGGGCGTGACGTAGGTCTTGCGGAAGTCGGCCTCGGTGGCGAGCAAGCCGGGCTTGAGCAGCGTAATCAGGTTGTAGAGCTCGATCAGGTTGTTCTCCACCGGGGTGGCGGTGAGCATCAGGATGAACTTTTTCTGGAGCGAATCCACAAGCTGCCAGTTGGCGCTGGAGCGGCTTTTGAGACTATGGGCCTCGTCCACGATCACCATGTCCCAGGGCACGGCGGCGATGGCTTTGGCGTGCAGGTCCAGGCGGGCCTGGGCGATGGAGGAGACCACCAGCGGTTCGGATTTCCAGAACTGCGGCGGGTCGCGGCGGAATTCGGCGCCATCGGGAGAGACCGGCGCCAGGCCGAACTTCTCGATCAGTTCGCCCTTCCATTGGGAAACCAGCGAGGGCGGCGTGAGGACCAGCGCCTTGCGCACCAGGCCGCGCATCCAATACTCCTTCAGCACCAGGCAGGCCTCGATGGTTTTGCCCAGGCCGACTTCGTCCGCCAGCAGCGCCCGGCCTTTGAAATGGCGGAGCACTTTGCGCACCGTCTCCTGCTGGTAGATGTAGGCGTCCACGCCGTGGAGCGAGGGCAGGCAGAGCAGATCCTCGAAGTTCTGCGCCATCTGCAGCTCCGTCCACTGGCGGCGCAGGAAATAATCGGCGACGGTTCCGGTATTGTTGAAAGCCGGCGTAGCCGTTGGGAAAAACTGAACAGCGGCCCGCGGTGGTTCGGGAGGCTGGGCGGGCGCGGGTGCGCGAGGGGGCAAAGCCGCAGGCGGTGCCGGCGCGGGCGCCGTGGATTTGGCCGGAGTAGGCGCCGGTTTTGCGGGCGCGGGCTTGGGCTGGGCGAATCGCAGGAACGATTCGGCCACGACCCGCAGAGGCAGCCACTTTGGTTCGGGCCGCCCTTTGATTTCAGCCAGGAACTCGCGCATCGTCTCGATCCCTTTCTCCCGTTGGCCCATCAGGTCATGGAGCGTGGCCATATTGAGGAGGGCCGTGGGATCGGTCTCGACCTTGCGCAGCCTTTGGAGGTACCCCAGCGACTCGGCATAGTGTCCGGCGTCGCGATGGATCTGAGCCAGTAGATCGATGGCATTGGCGTGATTGGGATCGAGGATCAGCGCCTTCTTGAGGAAGCGGTCGGCAGCCGGAACATCGCCGGAGCGGTGAGCCTGGACGGCGTCGCCATACAGATAGCCCGCCTCTTCGCGGTCGAATTCGCGCTGTTCTTCGGCCCGGCGCTGACGGAGCACCTGTTTGCGGCGTTCCTGGCTGGTGGGCTTCGCCATGCGGAGTCGGCTACCAGATAATACTATACCGGGATGAACACGGCGATGAAAACCGCCGTGCTGCTGGTTCTGGCCGGTGGACGGCGTGGGTGGCATCGTTGGGGTATTCCGTAAGCATCCATCGTCGGTGCTGAACAATTTTGGAGATGGTGGGCACGGACCCCTGTGGGGCAGATTGTCAATCTGCGGCGGATTGTTAATCCGCCAGCGCGATGCGGCAGCGAGCCAGTCCGCGTTTGCACCCACGACCACGCCTCCGGGCTTCAAGGTATTTGCACTCCCGCTTCGCGGTATCGGCTTAAGGTGGAGCGGGAATACGCGGGTACCGCCACTAAACTGGTCGAAGTGAAACTTTTACTTACCTCAAATCAAATCACTTAGGCCATAACCTATGACGGTGATAGCTCTGAAGTGATAGTACTTGTTCCTAACCATTTGATTGACGACATCGCCTTTGTAACACTATTCTTAAATACCTGACGCAAGTAATGTTTTTCACTGTTTCGGAGACGTCTGAATTCGCAACTTCCGGGACGGTGAGAAGCGAAAGCTGGCGAGGCCGACAAATGTGGCTTAAAGACACAGGACACTTGTTGAAAACAGGTGATGGCCGTGTCCAGGAGCAGGTTTCAAGAACGGGGAAATAAACCAGAATGCTGACTACAAAGAAAACTCAGAAAGCCATGAGAAACACGTGCTCCAGATTAGTCGTCGCACTTGCCGCACTCACTCTGGCAGCCGCTGTGAATGCCGGGACCATCGCCAATTCGTCGATAGCAATCCTCGATTCGAGCACGCCAGCTTACGGAGGTTATCCGACCACGGACGCGATTGATATCGGGTTCGGGTCTCAGTTCACGGACTACGCCTCGAACGGCGGCGGGGTCGGGACACACCTTGACATGAAGTTCGACGGTCCACAGACATTTGACGCTATCACGTACACTGATCGTGTCACCAGCGGCGCCGGCAACGGAGGGTTCCATGGCGGCACAACCGATTTCGTAACATCGTTTGAATACATCTTCGCAACCGATCCGAACTTCAACAATGTCGTCGGGACTGTGTTCGTAACGGCGTCGGCGCCAGTCAATCCATCGGGTCCGTCCGATTTTCAGACGACGAGCATAATCCCTAACTACACCGCCCAATACGTTCAATGGCAGGTGCTGACGGCTGGCCCTAGCGGTAATCCAGGCGCGTCAAATTTCGAGTTCAGCGGCTCGGCAGCCCCGGAACCGGCAACTCTGGGTTTGCTCGGCTCGGCCCTGATCGGCCTCGGCCTGCTAAGGCGCAAGCGTGCCTCCGGCCGCGTCTAACTAAACTAACTAGTTTCTGTCGCGAAACTGACGTGCAGCAAAGCAAACACTCCCTAACGGTCATGGCTCTGATGACCTCGTTGACAATACAAGACTTCGCCTCAGAGCCGTGATCGTTAGGGAGCGGTCTTACGCGCGGCAACCGAGTTTCGCGACAGAAACTAAACTAACTAACTAAACTAACTAACTGACAGCACGCAGTCCAGGCGGCACCGGTCCTTGATTTGAGCCCTTTTCGCCAGAGGCGGCGTGCTGTCTGGCTGGCGCGGCGAAGTGAGCCGTATTTCCTACAGGACCACGCCGAACCGCTTCTTGAGCAACAGCGCCGCCGCCATCGAAACCAGCAGGAACCACACCAGCCAATTCAAGCGCAGGCCGAAGATTTCGATCCCGGCCTCGGGATAGCGAACCTCGATCCATTCCACGGCCGCCGAGGGAATGCGCTTTTCGTCCGGGTCCCAGATCGCAGGCAGCGCCCCACTGACGCTCCGGCCGGGGACAAACCGCTGCCCGGCGCCACTCTCGATGGTCTTGCCGACCGGCTGCCCCTCTACCGTGAATTGCAACTGGGCGGAGCCGGCGGTAACGGGGCGTATGCGCCAACTGATCTGGCGCTCATCGGCGATGCGCACGGCCGGTGATTCCACCGACACGCCGGCTGGGGCCTTCAGCTCCGGCGCGAGTCTTTGTGCGGCGCCGGCCAGGTCCAGCGGACCGCTCATCGCCATAGTGACCACCGCCTCGTGCCCCACCGGTAAAGGGGCGCGACCGTAAAAGGCCTCCAGGTGGATCAGCAGCAGGGCCACCGGCAAAACCATCACCAGGGCGGGCCGCAGCGCCATGCCCATATAACGGAAATTGGCCGCGAACAGGGACTTCTGCGACCGCCAGGTCACGCTCGGTTCGTCGGCGAAAACCCGCATTTCCAGCAGCGAAGCATAGACCTTTCGCTTGACGGCCTTCATGCCTTTCTGATTGGAAGTTTTGCGGAAGACCCAGAGCATGCCAATTCCCACGAGCGCTGAAATCACCGAGAGGCCCAGCACCGGGGGCGCCCACGAAAAGGCCGCGAAAAACAGGGAGAGCAGCGAATTGATGGCGGCGTTGAAGAGGTCCATGGGGTTTCTCGGAATAAGCAATGTCTCAGAATAATCAGGGCTCAGAATACGCTTTGGCCGATCATACCGCTACCCTTGGGTAGACCGAACTCGTTCAGAATGGTGACGGGGATATCGGCCAGCCCGGGCGCGGCGGCGTTGATCTTGCGGTTGCTGAGCAGCACGCCGGGCACTTCATCGGATGCCATGCAGTGATCGCCAATCCAGGCCTGGGTGTTGTCCTCCAGCGTCACTTTAGGAACAGCCCCCAAGGCGGTCTGCCAGGAAGCGCGGTAGCCGCGGCGGAAGCCCACCAGAATATCGGGCGCGTATTTCAGGTTCTTGCCCTGATAGGCCGTCTCGGAGAAGTACACCTTGTCCACCACGTGGTCGCCAGAGACCGGATCCTTGAACGCCAGCAACTTCCTGGAAATGTCGTCCAGGATCGCCTGTTTGTCGAAGCCCGAGACGATGCCGCCGTTTTCGCGGCCCTCCAGGTTCAGGTAGATGGCATTCAGACCGAGCGCATAGGCCTGCGTCTTGCCCCAATCGACGTGCACGAATGCTTCGTCGTCGCCCGTGCTGGCCGCGTTGTCGAGCGTGAGGAAGCCTGCGTCCATGAGGAACTTATTGAGATGGACCCCCCGGTCGAAGCGGGCAAATCCGTGGTCGGAAATGATCATCAGCGTGGCGCCATTGCCCGCGGCGCGCATGGCTTCGCCGATGGCGGTGTCCACACCCTGGTAGATTTCCAGCAGCTCATCGTCATGTTTGGCCCAGAGCATGTGGGCGTTCTGGTCCACGCTGGAGAAATAGTAAAACAGAAGGCCGTCCCTGAAGCGCTCCAACTGGTAGTGGAACATGCGCAGGCTGTCGGCCAGAATCTTATGGCTCTGTTGCAGGAACTCGGCTCGGGACAGCAGGCCGGCGCGGTAGGCGGCGGTATCTTCGGCGATCCCCTGGGTGTAAAAGGGGCCCAGTTTCCGGCTAAGGGAGCGGCTGTAGGCGGCGGGCGTGGAGATCGGCAGGGCCGGGTTTTCCGGGTCGATATTCACCGGGCTCACGTAGACCCGCAGGTACGGATGCACCTGCTGCAGGTAAAGCCGAAAGATGCCGGCCGCGCCTTTAAAGGCGATCAGGTGAAAATCGGCGCGCAGCCAATCCGACCACTCGCCCTGCTTCAACACCAGTTGCTGGTCGCCCAGGTCGAACCGCGCCACCGGGTTCACCGGGTCGGGATGCACCGTCAGGTCGACGGAGGTGGTGGCGCGATCTTTCCGTAAACTGTTGGCTGGGCCTTCGATGGGCAGCACCGCGCGCCCGTTCTGCACCTTGATGGCTACCAGCTTTCCCGCCGCTCCACCGTTTCTGGTTTCGGCGGGATCGTCGGTGAAGAAGAGGAAAGTTCCGTTCGTGCCCGTGAGGTCGGGAGTTCCCATGCCGGCCAGCGACTCGGTTTCGCACTCGGCCGGGGGAAAATTAGCGGGCATGCGGACGATGTTCGAGTCGATTCCGTGTTCCGCCAGGATCTGCCAGAAGGCCCGGCCGGCGCGTGTTTGGCGTATGCCGCCGCCGGCCAGCGGGATCACGTAGGGACCAATGCTGAAAGTCGTGGTCGATTCCGTGATTTCCGTCATCGACTGCATCGGCAGGCGGGTAGCCGGATTGCGGTGAACGAAATCGAAGATGCCGTGTCCGCCCGGATCCATGCCGGTGGTGACGGTGGACCATGCCACCGGACTCTGCGGCGGAATGGTGGTGCCGAGCCGGCGGAAATCGCCGGATGTTCGCAGGCGGTTCAGGTTCGGCAGCGAAGACCAGTGGGCTTCGAGAAAGACCGGGTCCATGCCATCGATGCCGAGAACGATCAGGCGCTTGCCGGCGGCGTGGGTGGTGGGGTGCGAGCAAGCGGTGAGGAAAAGGAGAGAGAGGAGGGCGAGGAAGAGGGCGCGGGTTGGGAGAGGGGATTGACCCTTGGCGCGAGAGGCGGATTGCCAATCCGCCGCAGGTTGGCAACCTGCCCCACAAAGGCTCAAGCCGCCACCTCGTTTTCCAGGGGCTTGGGACGAGGGCTCAACAGAGACTTGCCTTCCATATAAGGCGGGGGTTTGATACCGAACAGGTCCAGCGCGGTGGGGGCCATGTCCTCAAGGCCGGGGTCTTCCGAGAAGATCTTGCGGTTGGAGAACAGCACGCCGGGCACCAGGTGCGGATCCACGCAGTGGTCGCCGCTCCAGGCCTTCTGGTTGTCCTCGAAAACATTGGCCGTCACTTTGCCCACGGCCGCATCCCAGGAGGCGCGGTAGCCATCGGCATAACCAACAATCAGGTCGGGTGCGGCATCCAGATACGGTCCCGTGTAGAGCGATTCCGAAGGCCAGGCCTTGCGGATGGCGAGCCGGTTCTTCTGCTCGTCGTGAAGGCCGCTCAGCTTGGCGGCGATCTCACGCTTCAGCGCGGCGGCCTCGGCCCCGGGCGTCACAATGCCTTGCGCTTCCCGCCCCTTCTGGTTGATGTAAATGCCCGCCAGGCCGAACGTATACGCCTTGGTGCGGCTCCAATCCACGTCCTTGAGATACTGGCGCTCGCCGGTGGCGCCTGCGTTCAAAAACAGGTAGCCGTTCTGCAACAGCCAGGCGTTCATGTCGGCGCCGCGCTCGAAGGAGGCGAAGCCGTGGTCGGAAAGCACGAACAGGACGGTTTCGTCATCCACATACTTCATGGCTTTCCCAACCAGTTCGTCGGCGCGGTCGTAAAGCTCCTCGATGACCCGGCTGTAGGGGCCGCCGCGGCCCATCTGTTTGTAGAACATGTGCTGCACGCGGTCGGTGGTGTCGAAGACGCAGGCCACCACGCCGCGGCGGGTGCGGTCCAGCGCGCTGAAGAACATGGCTTCGCGCTCGGCATAGGTGAGGTAGGCCTGCCGCAGGAAGGCTTCTTCGTCGATGGCGTGCTCGTTGAGCGCCCACGTGTCCTCTGCAAATCCCAGTGTGGAGTAGACGCCCAGCAACTTGGCCAGATAGGTGGCGTAGTAAGTGGGATGGGAGATGGGCAGGGCCGGATCTTCGGGATCGATATTGATCGGGGTGCTGTAGAGCGAAAGCTCCGGCTCGCTCTCGGTGAGCAGGAAGCGGGCCACGCCGCTGACTTTGATTCCCAGGGAAGCGCTGAAGGTCAGCGTGATCCACGGCGTGTATTCGCCCTGCACCAGTTCGTGGCGCTCGCCGCCGATGGTGAGGATGGCCGTCCTCTTCCCCTTGGGCTTCAAGCTGAAAGGGATGTTCATGGCCTCGCCGCCCTCCACCATGGAGTTGCGCGGCCCTTCGATATGGCCTTCGTACGCGCCGCCGTCTCTTGAATCGCCGCTCTTCAACACCAGCGGGAATCGGTTGCCGCTCTCCATGTAGCCGCTCTCGTTGCGGGTGGTGAAGAGCGCGAAGGTGCCCTGGGTGCCCAGCAGGTCCGGCGTACACATGGCGGAAAGCATGCGGCCATTGAATTTTTCGGGCGGGAAGGTGATGGGCACGCGCAGCACGGTGGACGTGATGTGGTGCTCCCCCAGGATGTTCCAGAAGGTTCGGCTTTTGCGCCGCATTTCCACGTAAGGGCGGCGCAGCGGAATCCGGTACTTGCCGATGCGCAGAATCTTGCTGGGGTCGCTCACGCGCGTGGAAGAAAGCTCCGGCATGTAGTTATTCAGGCTGCGGTTGAGAAAGTCGAACATGCTGTGCCGGGCCGGATTCACACCGGTGGCGAAGGTGGACCAGGCCACGGGAGACAGCGCCGGGAACGTGGTGCGCAGGCGGTTGAAGCCGCCCTGCTCGCGCAGGCGGGCCAGGTTCGGCAGCTTGCCGGCGGCCATGAATTTCTCGACCAGGCCGGGGTCCAGGCCATCCAGACCCAGGAAAATCAGCTTCTGGATGCGCGCGTTCTTGTAGCCCTGACGCCCGGTGGCTGCCCTCCAGGCCATTCGAAACGGCCAGAGCAGCACGGAGATCACGCCCAGCAGAATGCCGCCCAGCAGAGTGAGAAACGAGCCCAGGAATGCGAATCCCGCGCCGGGGCCGATGTAGGCCAGGTGCGGCGTCATGTGCAAACTCGGCGAAATGTTAAGAATCACCGGAGCTTTCCCTCGACGAACGGCACTTCGAAGACCTTGTTGTGATTGATGGGGCCATGGCCGAAATACCCGCCTTCGCCAAAAAGTTCCCCATGGTCGGCCGTTACGGTAACGTAGGTGTTCTTGGGAACCAGGTCGAACAGTTCTTCCACCACGCCATCCAGGTATTTGACGGCTTTGATCTGGCGTTCGCGGAGCAACTTGAGCTTGGCGTCGTTGAAAAACTTGTCCTTGGTGTGGACCAGCTTGCCGCCCACGAGTTCGTCGTCCAAGTGCTTAAACACACCGTGGATGCCGCTGATTCGCGGCCATTCCTCGGGCGGCTCATCGGGCAGGGCGTAAGGGTAGTGGGTTTCGCCGACGTTCAGCAGGTAGAACGAAGGCGCGTCTTCGGGAAACCGCATCTGCTGGACCATGGCGCGCATATCGTTGTGGTGGTCCATCAACTGGTAGGTATCGAAACCGGTGTTGAGGATGGTGCGGGGGTTGAGCACGGGCAGCGAAACCATGGCGTGGGTGCGGTAGCCCAGCGAGTCCTTCAGGAAGGTCGGAAAGTATAGCTTGGGGATGAGCGACTTGAAACTGATGCCCTCGATTTCCAGGCGGGTGGAGTACTTCAGAAAGTCCTGCTTGTAGTATTCCGAGGCGAAAACGTGCTTGGGGCTGTTGTGCGGCAGCAGGCCGGAGAACAGGTTATAGTGCGAGGGCGCGGTCCAGGACGCGTAGGACCAGCGGCGTTCCACTTCGCCCAGCTTGGAAATGACTTTGGGCTTCGCCTTGAGGAATGTATCGTGGCGGCAGCTATCGAAGATGATGATGATGTAATTGTTGCCGGGCTTCCGGTCGACCGCGGGTGTCCGCCGAGCCGATTGCTTCATGTATCCCCCTGTGCCCCGAGCGAGTGAGGCACTTTAAACAATTGTACACTTCAGGCGCACAGTGGGGCGGGCCATCGTTTTTCGTGGCCTGCCTGCGCCACGTTTTCGGCTAGAATTGGCGCAATGGGGCATGATCCGGTTGTCTTTATCTCGTCTACCTCGGACGACTTGAAAGAGCACCGCGGGCAGGCGGAACGGGCTGCCCGGGCGGCCCGCGGCCGCAGCAGGGCGGCGCCACCAATCGCGCAGAGGGCTTGCCTTCGGGGGAGGTTCGGCATATCAAGCCAATCGTAGCAGCCGCAGGGATGTGAGGCAGGTTGAGAACCTGCGGCGGATTGGCAATCCGCCTGTCGGACGCTGCGGGCAAGGCCGAAAACGCGAACTCGCTCGCTGCCGCATCGCGCAGGCGGATTAACAATCCGCCGCAGATTGACAATCTGCCCCACATGGGTTTGTGCCGTGCCTGAGAATCAGGTAAGCGGCTCCGATGGCTTATAATCGATATTCCGTATGTTGATCCTGGAAAAATTCACCCTCGGGGTGGGCGACCGTTTCGCCCACCAGGCGGCGGCCCAGTTGCGCGCCTGCATGATGGCCGCGGACCTCGGCGTTACCGTAATTCCAGTCTGGAACAAGTCGAACCGCGAGCACGGCATCGTCAGCTCCGAACCGCCCAGCGTGCGCGCCGCGGCCGATGCCGCCGTACGCCGGCTGGGATGGGGCCTCCCCTACCACGTGGATGCCGATCACATCAACTTGAGCACGGTGGACCGCTTCATCAGCTCCAGCGATTTCTATACGCTGGACGTGGCCGCGGCCATCGGCCAGCCTGCCGCTCTGGCCGATGTGGAGACGTTCTTGAGCCAGCACGAGGAGTTGATCGGCACGGTCCGCATTCAGGGAATCGACGAACCGTTTGCTACCACTCGCGATTCCATCCGCGCGGTGGCCGCCAAATACCTGTTGGCCGTTCAGCAGGCCGGCGCCATCTACCGCCACATCGTGAACCGGCGCGGTGCAAGCACCTTCGTAACCGAGGTCTCGATGGACGAAACCGACGCGCCGCAGACGCCTCCGGAATTGCTGGTTATTCTGGCGGCGATTGCCGATAACGGCATTCCCATCCAGACCATCGCGCCGAAATTCACCGGCCGGTTCAACAAGGGCGTGGATTACGTGGGCGACGTGGCCCAGTTTGAAAAGGAGTTTGGCGACGACCTGGCCGTAATCGCGTTTGCCGCCAGTCAATACGGGTTGCCCCGCGTCCCCAAGCTCAGCGTCCATTCCGGCAGCGACAAGTTTTCCATCTACCCGTCCATTCGCCGGGCGCTGCAGAAATCCGGCGCCGGAGTACACCTCAAGACCGCGGGCACCACCTGGCTGGAGGAACTGATCGGCATGGCGGAGTCAGGCGGCGTGGGGCTGGCGCTCGCCAAGGAGGTTTACGCCAATGCCTTCGCCGACCGCGAGGCTCTTTGCGGGCCGTATGCAGCGGTCATCGATATCCGGCCGGAGAAGTTGCCGGCGCCCGAAGATGTCGAAGGCTGGACGGCCGGCCAATACACCTCGGCATTGCGGCACGACCCGGCCAACCCGGGATTCAATCCGGATCTGCGCCAGTTGTTGCACGTCGGGTTCAAAGTGGCGGCCAAGATGGGCACGCGTTATCTGGAAATGCTCGACCGGTGCGAGGCTTCGATTTCGCGCAATGTGACCGAGAATCTTTTTGACCGGCACATCCGGCCGTTGTTCCTGGAGTAGCACGGGCCTCCTGGCCTGTGTGGTTTTCCCCCGTGCTGCTGCGGAGCGGCATCCGAAGCAGGTGACGGTGGCGGCCGGCCGGGCGACTATCAGACGATCCAGGCGGCTATCGACGCGGCCCCGCTAGATGGCAGCGTGATTCGCATCCAACCGGGGACGTATCGCGAGGAAAGAACGGTGGCAAATGGCTGCCTTTCTGAGAGACGCACGGAATGCCGGCTCACACCGGGTCACGCGGCCGGCGGGACATACCGCTTGACGGCAATGCTGCGCGCTTGCCGCCGCGTTTTCGCCACGTCGTAGGCGAGTTGCATCCGCAGCAGGTGATCCATGTCCGGTCCAAACGCCTTTTCGATACGCAGGGCCATTTCTGCTGTCAAAGCGGCCTTGCCGCGGAGAAGGTCGGACAGGGTCGCGCGCCGCACCTTCAAAACCTCCGCCGCTTTCGAGACGCTGAGACCAAGCACTTCAATAACCTCGGTCCTGATGAGATCGCCCGGATGGGGAGGGTTTTTCATGGGCATCGTGCGCCTCCTTAATGATAGTCAACCAAGTCGATGTCGCTGGCGGTATTCGTCTCTTCGTGGTACCGAAAAATCAAGCGCCAGTTCCCGGTAACGGTCAAACTCCAAGAATCTTTCAAAGGGCCTTTCAACCGATGCAACTTCCACCCTGGAAACCGCCTCACCTGATCGAGGCCGTTGGCCGTCTCCAACGCGAACAGAAGCTTTCGTAGCTTGTCAGCCATGGCGGCCGGTACCCCTTTGGCGTTGTCACCAGTATGGATCTGCTTCAGCCCTTTATACCGGAAGCCGGTCAGTCGCATCGCGCCGCCTTCTCTTTGAGTATGTACGGTCATACCGTACGAGTCAAGCCCGCCAGTTCCAGTGGTCTCGGACTCTGGAAATCCATTTTCCGGAAACGCCGTTTCACGACAGCTATCGGGCTCTTCGATACGCTGATGAGTTTTTGTCCACGTTTCTTATCAGGCAGACGTCATTTCCTGGGAGCTTCGCATGAAACGCACTCTACTCACTGATTTACCTATCCAAATCGTGCTTTTTGCCTTGGTGGCAACGGTCCCTGCTCGCGCCCAAAAGAGTGACAACTCGCCGTCGCCGCTTCGACGCTTGGAGGTTGTCTCCATAAAACCTAGCAATCCGGGTGCTGTACTACAGGATATGCGAATCAGCTTCTCGCCTGGCCGGATGGAGGCTGTCAACATCACATTGGTTGAGTTGCTATCGTCATTCTCCGGGTTTTCAGGCAAGGTACAAGGGGGACCTAAATGGGTGGAGTCGGATCGTTACGACATTATCGCCAAGGCCGATGGCGAAATTGCACCCGTCGAACGCAACCCGATGGTACTGGCACTGCTTGAGGGCCGTTTTAAGTTGGCCATCCATCATGAGTCAAAGGACGAGAGCGGTATAGCGCTCGTCAAGGGTGGACGGACACCTGACATGGAGGCGGCACCTGAGCGTGAGCAGACGGCAATACAAATGAACGAGCTCCGCCAAGTCATTTTTAAGCACGTTACCATGCCTGGTCTTGCCGGCTACCTTCGAGCGATGTGGAGCACTCCGGTGGTCGACCATACGGGTATTCATGGCGCGTACGATTTCTCTCTCGACCCTGGCAAATTTGCAGTGGACCCGCACGATAGTTTCTCAGATTGCCTCCGCCCTGCAGTCGAGGAGTTGGGCCTCAAGTTTGAAACGGTGAGGGTAACGCGGGATATCACGGTTATTGATCACGTCGAGCGGCCGTCGGAGAATTAATCCGCCCAGGGCAACTGGCCCATCTCACAATTCCGCACACCTGACGGTGCTTGGCCGAGAGGGATGATATGTGGGGTTACCTTCCATTGGCCCCAAACATTCCGGGGAGTTGCCACCAAGCGAGGCCCGAGATTGGATCGGGCAGTCCGAGGTCATTTTAGGCAACGGCGTCAAATAATGAAAACGCCTACGGGCCTTTGTTGGTTTCCCCCGTGCTATCGTTGAAAAACCCGGAGGCCCCCATGCGCGTAACCGCATTCTTCACGCTACTTGTCACACAGGCCTGGAGTCCCGCCCTGCTGGCGCAGCCTGAACCGCGCTACGAAATCGCCGCCGCCGGGAACGTCATGGTCGCCATGCGCGACGGCGTGAAACTCGCCACCGACATCTACCGCCCTGCCCGCAACGGCGCACTCGTCGAAGGCAAGTTTCCGGTCATCCTGGAGCGCACTCCTTATAACAAGGAGGTCGGCGCCCGGTCGGAGTTCTACCTGGTATCGCACGGATACGTGGTCGTCCTGCAGGACGTCCGCGGCCGCTACCAATCCGAAGGCCATTGGGTCCCCATCCGCGACGACCCCAACGACGGCTTCGACACTGCCCAGTGGATCGGCGCGCAGCCCTGGTCGGATGGTAACATCGGCACCATGGGGTCGTCCTACGGCGGCGCCACCCAGCACGCTCTCGCCATCGCCAATGCTCCCTACGTGAAGGCCATGATTCCGCGCAATGCCATGTCGGATTTCGGCTGGTACGGAGTCCGCCACAACGGCGCCTTCGAGTTGCGCTGGCTCAACTGGGTGCTTACGCTCGGCAACGCCGCGGGAACCGCCAACGCCGTGCCGGCGGCGTTGCGCGCCGCGGCCGACCGGGCATCGGCAGCCGCGCTGGTGGATATGGGAAACCGCGTCCGCGAGTACGTGCGCAGCCTCCCTCTGCGCCCCGGCACCACACCGCTGAAGTTCGCGCCTGACTACGAAGCCTGGCTCGTCAAGGCAATGAGCCACGGCGATTACGACAGCTTCTGGAAAAACCACGGCTCCAGCGTAGTGGACCACCTGGCCGAGTACAAAGATATTCCCGCCTACCACACCACCGGCTGGTACGATTCGTGGGGCACCCAGGTGGCGAACCTGAATTTCGTGGAGCTGCGAAAAGCCAAGAAGAGCCTGCAGCGCCTGATCGTGGGGCCCTGGATTCACAGCTCCGAAACCATCAGCTACGCCGGGGAGGCCCAGTTCACCGAAGACGCCGCGCTCGACCTCCAGGCCTTTCAACTGCGGTGGTTCGATCACTGGCTGAAGGGCATCGACAACGGCGTGGACCGGGAACCGCCGGTCCGTATCTACGTGATGGGAGGCGGCGACGCCCACAAGACGCCCGAGGGCCGCATTTTCGTCGGCGGCCACTGGCGCGAGGAGCGGGAATGGCCGCTGGCGCGCAGCGTTCCCACCCCCTACTACCTGCACGCGGGCGGCGTTCTTTCGCCGGCCCAGCCCGCGGCCGAGACCCGTGATGGCTCCGGGGCCACCACCTACCTGTTCGATCCCCGCAACCCGGTGCCGACGCTGGGCGGCAACGTCTCCTCGCAGGGCACGCTGATGTTCCAGGGCGCCGCCGACCAGCGCTGCCGCCCCGACTTCTGGCTCTGCTCCGATTCGAAACCGCTATCCACCCGCAACGACATCCTGGTGTTTCAGACCCCGCCCCTGGCCGCCGCCCTGGAAGTCACCGGCCGGCTCATCGTCAAACTGTGGGCGGCTTCCAACTCACCCGATACCGATTTCACCGCCAAGCTGATCGATGTCTACCCGCCCAATGCCGACTTCCCGGCCGGTGTGGATCTCAATATCGCCGACAGTATTGTGCGCGCCCGCTACCACGGCGGCCTCGGCAAAGCCGAACTGCTCAAACCCGGCCAGCCCTACGAGTTCACCATTGAAATGTATCCCACGTCGCTGGTTTTCCAGAAGGGCCACCGCATCCGCATCGACATTTCGAGCAGCAACTTCCCGCGGTTCGACATCAACCCGAATACGGGCGAGCCGCTCAATGACAACCGGCGCTGGCAGATCGCGGAAAACACGGTATACACCGATGCCGGGCACGCTTCGCGGATCGTGCTGCCGGTGGTGCCGCAGTAACACTGGCCTCCGATTGCCGTTGAGTATTTTAGAACGCGCCTGCCGGTGTCAAGCCGCACGTGAGAAGATCAACCATACGGTGAGTGTCCAAATTTTCGGCGTGAAGAATTCGCCGGCGACGCGTGCGGCGGAGCGCTTCTTCAAAGAGCGGCGCGCCGTCATTCACATGGTCGATCTCAAGAAGAAAGCCATCGCCGCCGGTGAGATCAAGCGATTCGTGGAGCGCTTCGGTTGGGCCGGGCTGCTGGACACCGGGGGCAAGCCCTACATTGAAGGCGGGCTCAAATACCTCAAGCTCTCCGAACCGGAACTGATGGGGCGGATCGAACGGGAGCCCGCCCTGCTGCGGCTCCCGCTGGTTCGCGGCGGCAAACTGTTCAGCATCGGGCACGATGAAGAGGGCTGGAAAGCGATGCTCGCAGCTCCCGCCGTATGAGCGCCCAACCGCCGGCGCCGCGGTAGTTTGGCACCACGGTTTCGGGCGGCAGTACCGCATCCAGCGCTCCATTTCGCCAGCACTTTGCGAGAACGCCGCCGCCCTCACGGTATCCGCTGGTGCAGCAGATTGCGAACATTTTCAGGGAGAACCATCGGGCTGGCCGCGCCATGTGCGTCACGCCCGGCGATGTCGCTTTCGCTGTCGCCGCCGTCTTCGCCGTTTCTCGGGGTCGCCAGAAAGCCGTGAACGTCGAAGGTGCTTGTCAAGCCGAAGCCCACTATCTCCCCATGGGAGTTGATAGCCGTACGGCCAAGGCCAAGACTGCCTACCAGGATTTCCTCATGCTCTGGAAAGACGCCGACCGCGACATCCCGATCTTCAAGCAAGCTGAGGCCGAATACGCCAAGCTGCGGTAAACCGCCACCGCCATGGCGGTTTCTAACGCTAAGTCATTGATTCTTCGTTCAAGAACCGCCAGAGCGGTGGCGGTTTTGGAGTACCTACCGGTCGATGAAGGCCATTAGCCGCTCGTTATAGCGCGGGCCAGCCACGGCTTCGGGCGGCAGCGCCGCGTCCAGGCGTTCCATCTCGCCGGCGCTTAGCGAGAGCGCCGCCGCGCCCACGTTCTCCTCCAGGTAACCGCGCCGCTTGGTGCCGGGGATGGGCACGATGTCGCTGCCCTTGTGCAGCAGCCACGCAATCGCGACTTGCGCCGGGGTGGCGTTCCGGGCGGCCGCCAGTTGGCGCAACGCCGCCGCCGCGCTCATGTTCCGGTCGAAGTTGGCGCCCTGAAACCGCGGATCGCTGAACCGCCAGTCGGTCGGCGGATACTCCTCGGAGCGCTTCGCCGATCCCGCCAGAAAGCCCCGGCCGAGCGGGGCGAAAGGCACCAGTCCGATCCCCAGTTCGCGCAGCACCGGGATGATGCCGGGCTCCAGATTGCGCTCCCAGAGCGAGTACTCGCTTTGCAGCACCGAGATGGCGTGCGTGGCATGGGCCCGGCGAATGGTCGCCTCGCCGGCTTCGGAGAGCCCCAGAAACCGCACTTTGCCTTCTCTCACCAGATCGGCCATGGCGCCTACAGTGTCTTCGATGGGCACAGCCGGGTCGACCCGGTGCTGGTAGAAGACATCGATGCGGTCCGTGCCCAGTCGCCGGAGCGACGCTTCCGCCACCTCTTTCACGTGCGCCGGGCGGCTGTCCAGGGCCACCGCTTTTCCGCCCTCGAAGCGCCAGCCGAACTTGGTTGCGATCGCCACTTTGTCGCGTCGGCCAGCCAGCGCGCGCCCCAGCAACTCCTCATTCAAGAATGGCCCATAGGCCTCGGCGGTATCGAAGAGAGTTACCCCCAATTCCAGCGCCCGATGAATGGTGGCAATCGACTCGCGGTCGTCCGGCACGCCATAAGACTGGCTCATCCCCAAACAACCCAGGCCCAGCGCCGATACGGCAAGTCCCTGCGTCCCCAGCTTCCGTTCCGTCAACATCCGCTCTATTGTAACGGGCTTCGTGGCACAGGCATTCCCTGCCAGTGTCTGGAGTTTCTACAGTCTGGTCGGGCCAAAGTGAGACAGACGACCGGGTTCTGTCGTCTGTCACCCAGCCCGCGCTTGACCTTTGCCATGTTTCTCTCTTTGAGCCATCGCATGGTGGTGGGGAGTGTCCCGTTGGAGATCGCGTGGACGTGATTGGGCATGACCGCGCACGCGTGGAGTTGGTTGAAGAGGCGAACCGTCTCCCCATCCAGGCACGCGTACACAACTACACCGGCGAGTGTCTGGCGAGGCATGACAGACCACGAAAGACGATGGTCTGTCCCACCTTCTCCCAGAAATGTACAAACTCAAGGCACAGGCATTCCTGCCGGTGTGGTTTGTTCTTCCATCGCGGTATAGTTGGTTTGTGCGATGAATCTTCCCAACGCGCTTACGATACTCCGGATCTTTTTCGTTCCGATGCTGGTGGCGGCGCTGGTCCAGGAGAATTTCGCATTGCACGTGCGCGGCGTGACCGTAACCAATGAATGGCTGTCGCTGGCCATCTTCCTTTTGGCGGCCGGCACGGACTTGTTGGACGGCTTCCTGGCGCGCCGGTGGAAGCAGGTGACCACGATCGGAACGCTGCTCGACCCTATCGCGGACAAACTGCTGGTTTCGGCGGCCATGATTTCGCTGGTCCAGGTGCGCGCCATGCCGGGCTGGATGGCCATTTTGATCATCGGGCGCGAGATCGCCGTGTCGGGGCTGCGCGCCATTGCCGCGGCCGAAGGCTACGTCATCAAAGCCAGCGACCTGGGCAAGACCAAAATGTTGTCGCAGGTGGTGGCCATCTCCTGCATGATGCTCAGCGTCCGGCGCCCGGCGCTGCACCCGGCCAGCGTGGTGCTGATGTGGGGCGTGATCGTGTTTGCGCTGCTCTCCGCGGTGAGTTACTTCGGCAAATTCTGGCACAAGGTGGACGAGCGCGTAAAAAATCGCAGACGCCAGGAGTTGCTGGCGCTGGAGCGCAAGCGGCAGCGCGCCCGCATGCGTCAGAGAGGTTCGAGAGCGGCCGGAGGCTTGGCCGGCACAATCTGGAAGCCGCCCGAAGTGAGTTGAACCGTCCGCACCTGGCCTTTCGGCCCCACCTCGCCAATCGGCTTGCCATTCAGCGTGATGTTGACGCTGCCCGCGTTCCCCAGGCGCAGCAACACGGTGCCCGAGGTCTCCACGGTGCGCGTCTGATTGGCTTCAAGAGTTCCCGAGAACGAGTACTTTCCGTCGATGCGCACCAGTATCCAAACCGCCTCGACGGCCGTAACCGCCACGTGGACGGTGGCGTTCCGATCGGCCTGCGCCACTTGGGATAACGGTGTTGACGATTGGGGCGGGGTGGAAGCAGGAGGCGCCGCAGCCACTGGTTCCGGGGGCGGCTGGGCGGACGGATTCCGGTTTGGCGGAGCGGCAGCAGTTTCCGGTACGGCCACCGGCGGCGCGGCCGTTGACGAAACCGGCGGCGCAGCCGATGAAGAAACCGGCGGCGCGGACGTTGGCGCCGTCTCCGCGATGTGGGGGCGTTGCATCCACCGGTACACTCCCGAGCAGATCAGCAGGGCCACCACCAGGATGGCCGCGGCGGAGATAGAGCCGGACCAACGGAAGCGGCTTTCCCCGACACGCTCCCATTCCTCCATTTTGGGCACGTGGAATTCGGATTCACTGGCTTTTGCCTTGGCGGCGAGTTGCAGGACTTCCGGCAGCGGTTCCAGAACACGCTGCACCTGACCGGCGAGTTCCTCTTCGTCAAGGCCCAGCATCCGCGCGTATTGCCGCACGAAACTCTTGGTGAAGACGCCGCCTGGCAGCTTGTTGAATTCCCCGGTTTCAATGGCGGTCAGAAACCTTGAGGAGATCTTCAGCTCGCGGGAGATTTGGTCGATTGCGAGATTGCGTTTTAACCGCTCAGCTCGCAGCGTCTCGCCAACCGACTTCATAGGGACAACTCTCCTGGAGCCTCTGACCACATGATACTACGCGGAATATCCGCGGGTCCGCGGCGCGCCTCCACGTGTGCGGAAGGCAATGTCTCCGAGGGTTTTCTCTGCGACACCTGGAACCTAGAACAACCGCATTTGCTGGTCGAATTCGGTGGCGCGCACGTACTCCAGCCGCTCAGCCTCTTCGGTCCGGCCCCAACCTTCGAGAATCCACACCATCTCGCGGGCCGATTCGCTGAGCACCGCGCGGTCGTCCCGTTCCCCGGCGGCGGCGTGCCACTGCTGCATCAACTCGAAACACTCAGCCATGCGGCCCTGCTCGCGCGCCAGGCGGCGGCCCAATCGGGCCAGCGCGCTCCGTTCCGCCCATCCCAACGGCGAATCCGAACAATGGAAGGCGCGTTGGATGGGCCGCAGCGGATCGCCGTTGGATTCGGGTCCGGCCTCGGAAACCATCAGCGTGGAGCAGCGCCCGCCGAAGATGAGTTGGCCGGGCGCCGGTTCATGCGCGCCGTCCATCAGCACGCCATCCACCGCCACGCCATCCATCAGCGCTCCATCGATCAGAAGCAGGAAACGCCGCGCCCGGCAGAATTCGCGCAACCGCTCCAGGTTCGATGGCAGATCGCCCTCCAGCCGCATGCCCAGTTGCGTTGCCAGATCGCCCGCCAGCGCGGCCAGTGTGCGCGCGCCCGCTTCCAGTCGGAAGACTTCGTCGAAATCCTCGCCGAAGGACTGCGCAAACTCGAAGGCGAGCGCAATGCTGGTGATGGTTTCGACGCCCGGACGGTCGGCAATCGCGATGCCCAGTATTTCGAGATCGGCTTCCAGACGGCCCGCTTCGAGACGGGACTGGTGACCGCCTTCGTACGCGGCGCCGGGCACTGGCTCGGGTGGCCGCCAGGTCGCCGCGCGGTCCCGAACCCAGCGCTTCAACTTGCGCAGGCCGCCGAGGTTCAGTCCGTCGTAATCGAACCGCGGCTTCAGAACGGGCGGCGGCACGCAGTCATCGCATTTCACGAAGCCGATGCGCACTCCCTCGGCGGCGGGTTCGGTGACCAGCGGCCCTTCCCATTGGGCGCGCGGCCAGCGCGAAGGCATGGCACTGCGCGAGAACAGCACC
Organism: Candidatus Acidiferrales bacterium; assembly: GCA_035570275.1. Classification (GTDB taxonomy): domain Bacteria; phylum Acidobacteriota; class Terriglobia; order Bryobacterales; family Bryobacteraceae; genus DATMNI01. The sequence continues at coordinate 56,195 of DATMNI010000167.1, forward strand.
AGCACCACATCGGCCATTCGGCCCTCGCGCGCCTTGGCGGCCAAATCGCCGCCCGCCTGCATCTCGCCTTCCTCGAGGAACACGCGCACATCGGCGCCGCGTTCCAGGAAGGCCGCGATGTCCGCCGCCAGCGCGCGGTCGGCCGCGGCGTAACAGAGAAATACGGCGGGGTTCAGAGCTTGCACGCCAGCGTCAATCCATCCCCCAAGGGCACCAGGCTCAGCGCCACCCGGGTATCGCTATGCAATTGGCGGTTGAAGGCGCGGATGGCCTCGGTATCCACGGAGTGGTCCTCGGGGTCGATCACGCTGCCGTCCCACAACACGTTGTCGGCAGCGATCAGCCCGCCCGGGCGCAGCAGCACCAGCGCGCGTTCGTAGTAATTCCAGTAATTGCTCTTGTCGGCGTCAATGAAAGCGAAATCGAAGCTGCCGGCCTGGCCGCCGGCGATCAACGCGTCCAGCGAATCCAGCGCCGGGCCCAGGCGAAGCTCGATCTTCGGCTCCACGCCGGCCTCGCGCCAGATGCGTCGCGCCCGCGCCGTGAACTCCTCGCTGAGGTCGCAGGCGACGACTTTTCCATCCGGCGGCAGCGCCAGCGCCACCCAGGTGGAGCTGTAACCCATGAAGACGCCGATCTCCAGAGTCTTCCTGGCCCCCAGAATGCGCGCCAGCAGGTGCAGAAACTGGCCCTGCTCGGGCGCCGTCTGCATCGACGCCTGCGCGTGGTTTTCGGTCTCTTCCCGCAGCCGTTTCAGCGGCTCCGGCTCCCTCAGGGTCACCTCGCGAATGTAGCCGGCCAGTTCATCGGTGATCGGTGTATGGGTTCGTGACATGCGAACCCTCAATTTTACCCCGCGCCAGTGCCTCAAGTCTCGATGTACGGGACCCAGCTTGCTAACCGGACTCTCGGTAGTACGTCTACCCTGCAAGGCGGGATTTTGGGTAGAATCTCTACCAGCGTGGCGGGGCACACGGTTGTTGGCCCTGACCGGAAAGGTTGCTATGAGCTGGTTTCGGCGGAAGCAGCGTGAGGAAGACCTGGAGCGCGAGTTGCGTTCGGATCTGGAGTTGGAGATGGCCGCGCAAGAGGAGAATGGCCTCTCCGGAGAGGAAGCCCGCCGCGCGGCCCGGCGGGCCTTCGGCAACACGACCCTGCTTAAAGAGGAAGTGCGTGAAATGTGGGGCTGGGCATGGTTCGAACGCTTGATCCAGGACCTGCGTTACGCCGGGCGCATGCTGCTGAAGAGCCCGGCTTTCAGTGCGGTGGCAATTCTGTCTTTGGCCCTGGGGATTGGAGCAAACTCAGCCATTTTCACGCTGATCGACGCGGTGATGCTCCGCATGCTGCCGGTCGCCGGCCCCGAACAATTGGTTCAGGTGGACCCTTATTACTATTACAACAACAGCAAAGGCGGCTTCTCGTACCCCTTATACAGGCAGTTGCGGGATCACAACCAGGTATTCAGCGGATTGCTGACTGTTTCGAAAACGCCATTGCGTCTAACGGATGAACCCGAAGGCGAAGGCGCTAAAGGACGATACGTTTCGGGCAACTTCTTCGAGGTGTTGGGCGTTCGGCCATGGCTCGGCCGAACGATTGTTCCCGAGGACGATCGTGTCTCCGAGGGCGGCGGCAATCCCGTGATGCTGATATCTTACGGCCTTTGGCAGCGAAGATTCGGGGGAGATTTCGCCGCGTTGGGAAAGACGCTGCCGGTTGAAGGTCAGCCGTTTACGATCGCAGGCGTGCTGCCGCCGGAATTCTTCGGACTCCAAATAGGCGAGACGCTGGATTTCGTCATTCCGATTGCGAACGAAACGAAGATCCGGCCAAAGAGCTGGCTGGCCGAAGACTTCGCGGGCTGGCTGAGCGTGGTGGGAGGGTTGAAGCCTGGCGTATCCCGCGCCGGTGCTCGCGCCGATCTGGAGGTGATATTCCGCCAGGTGACCCAGGCGCAGGCCGGCAGCATCAGGGACGCGCATAACCGCGAAGTTTTCCTGTCGAGGAGGCTTGAGCTTACCCCGGCTGCCAACGGCCTTTCCGCACTGCGGGATCAGTTCTCGCGCCCTCTGCTGATCCTGATGGCCGTGGTAGGCATGGTCCTGCTGATCGCCTGCGCCAATCTTGCCAGTCTGCAACTCGACCGGGCGGTTGCAAGGCGCCGGGAAATGGCGGTCCGGCTGGCGTTAGGGGCGGGTCGGGGACGTCTGTTCCGCCAACTGCTCACGGAATCGCTGCTGCTTTCCACGCTGGGCGGTTTGCTGGCTCTGCTCCTGGCCTGGTGGGGCAGTGGGTTCCTGGTAATGATGATGGCGAACGGCAAGACGCCATTGCGGCTGGAGTTGCATCCGGACGGGCGAATTCTGGTGTTCACGGCGGCCGTGTCCATCCTGACCGGCATTCTATTCGGCGTCGCTCCGGCGTTCCGCTCAACCGGCGTAGATGTCGCGCCGGTGCTCAAAGAGGGCGCCCGGTCGTTCGGAACTGGTCCCTCACGTGTCTGGCTTGGCAAGGCGCTGGTGATGGCGCAGGTCTCTTTATCTCTGGTGCTGCTGGTGGGTGCCGGATTATTTGCAGGCACGCTGCGAAATCTCCGCACCATGGACGCGGGATTTGAACGCGGGGGCATCCTTCTGGCTTCCGTCGAACCAGGATCGGTTGGCTTCCGCGGAGCGCCATTGCCGGGTTTCTACCAGGCACTGTTGGAACGCGTCCAACAACTGCCGGGTGTGCGAGCCTCCAGCCTTTCCTGGTTGACGCCGATCTCTGGCGGGGGTGTCGACCTCACGCTCAGCGTGGAGGGCTACACCCCGCGGCCGCGCGAGGACAATACCGTCTATGTCAACCGCGTTTCACCGGGTTATTTTGCCACGTTCGGCACGCCGCTGTTGACTGGACGGGATTTTGACTGGCACGACCGGCCGGAGTCGCCTCAGGTGGCGATGATCAATGAAACGATGGCACGTTACTACTTCCACAATGCCAGCCCCATCGGGCACTGGGTAGCCCTCGGCGGCCAGCAGCGAACGCAGATTATCGGCGTGGTCAAGGACGCTAAATACATGAGCCTGCGCGAGCCGGTGCACCGCACAGTACCTGGACGTCTTTCAGATGCCCGTGATGGACAAGGCCCTGCGGCTCGAAGTGCGCGCTACCGCCGATCCCCTCCAGTTGACCGGCGCGATCCGAACCGTAGTACGAGCGCTGGCCGGCAGTGTTCCCGTGAAGGGTGAGACCACATTTGAACGGCAGATCGATCAATCGCTCATCCAGGAACGGCTGGTGGCCACTCTCTCCGGATTCTTTGGATGTCTGGCTTTGCTGCTGGCTGCCCTCGGTCTTTACGGCGTGCTGGCCTACGCAGTGGGACGGCGAACCAGCGAGATCGGAATCCGCATGGCGCTGGGGGCCGGCAGGGGAACGGTGCTGTGGATGGTGCTGCGTGAGACCGTTGGCCTGGTTTTGGGCGGAATTGCGGTGGGCTTGCCGCTCACCCTGGCGGCTACCCGTCTGGTCGGCAAGTTACTCTTCGGGTTGACGCCTGCCGACCCGTTCACCACGGCGCTGGCGACTCTCACCATGCTGGTGACGGCCGCTGCGGCGGGTTACTTACCCGCGCGGCGCGCCTCCATCATCGATCCAATGGTTGCCTTGCGATATGAGTAGGGCGGCGCTACCGCGGCGGATTCGCGCGCCGATGCGTCCAGTTATGGATCGCCCACATCAATCCAGCCGCCAGGCCTAGCGCGATGAGAATTTCCGGAACATCCAAAGAGCCCATAACCGAATCTCCTAATTCGGATTATACGCCCTTTTACACTCAAAAGCTGGTCAATACTTCACCCGCACCCACCGCCCATTCCGCGCCGACCGATACCCCGCCTCCAGCACGCAGCTCACCACGTAGCCATCCTGGTACGTCTCCCGCGGCGTTTCCCCCGACCGCACGCACTCCACG
>DATMNI010000168.1:0-16389 GCA_035570275.1 Candidatus Acidiferrales bacterium
ACCGGGAGCGACAGGCCAGCGGGCGACCACCTTCCTGGCCCGGATGTCCACCACCGCGACTTCGTTCTTGTCCATAAGATTGATGTAGACCTTGCCAGCCCCATCGGACGCCAGAAACTCAGGAGCTCCGCCCAGATCGATCGGCGCTTCGATTTTTCCGTTTCGGGGGTCGATGTCCGGCTTGAGTGACATCAGCAGTCCCTTGTCTCCCGACACCACCAGCACGTGCCCGCTGGCTGGGTCAAAGATGATTCCGTCAGCATCGGGCTGGGCCACGATCGTCCCCAGAACAGCGTGCGTCTTGAGATCGAAAATCACCACGGCGCCGTCACCGCCGCCGTCACTGATAAAACCGCGTCCAGCCTCAGGCACAATCGCCACACCATGAGCGATTTTTTGACCGGGCATGTCGGCGATGGTCTGGCCGGATTCGGAGTCGATCACCATCGTGTGCGTGTTCCTCGGAACATACAGCCGATGCGTTTGCGGGTCGACGGTGAGATAGTCCCACGCGCCTTGACCGCCGATCGGAAAGGTCTTTGCGACCTCCCAGTCCGTCTGCGCCAGAGCCGGCTGCACACCGGTCGGCAGAAGCAGCGTCATGGCCGTCACAATGATTTTTGTGATTCGCATTTCGATTCTCCCAGTCCCGATTATCCCAATTTGCCTCGCGGCCGATGGCGGCAAAACTGTTTCCGGGATGCCAGAACCGGGCCGCGACGTGACGATTGCAGGCCGGCAGGAGACTAGAATGGAAAGGCCGGATGATGACTGACGGCCGAAGACCATTCTCACCATGAACCGACGCCAGTTTTTCCTCAGCAGTGCGCTGGGTGCTGTGGCCGCCCAGGGCCAAAGCCCGGAGCCGGCCGCTTTATACTCAACCGAGCGGGTGGATTTCAGCTATGCGTTTGCGCCCCCGCATCGGATGACCGTGGCGCGTCCGGAGGCGAGCGAGAAGACCCTGCTCGATGTCGAGCCCGGGTTGCTGACCATGTCGTGGTCTTACGACGATCTCCGGAATATGCCGCTGGCTACTTTCAAGACGCCGCGGACCGAATGGCGCGTGCGGGTGCAACCGCAGATCGATGGCAAGCCGTTCGGCCAGAGTGACTGGAAGCGTGGCGGCGGATACTTGCCGCTGCTGGAAAACGATTACCACGACCCCGCGGGCAGCGTGCGCCTCGAAGCCATCGGCGGCGTGGGCGCGGCGCTGGTGAAGGTCACGGCGCACAATGCCGATTCGCGCGCGCATGGCTTCGCGGTGCGGTGCGAGGTGCGGGGCGGATGGGTGGCTCACAATGCGGCGTGGATGGACACGGGCAGGGACGGCGACACCCTGCTGGCCGGTCAAAGCGAACGTCCGGATCGCGTGCTGATGTTCGGGCTCGGCGGCGCCGGGTATCCGGTTGCCGCCAAGGCGATGACGCTCGGCTGGACGTTGGCGCCGGGTGAGCGGCGCGAAGCCTGGCTGGTCCGGCCGTATCAAGCCTATCAGGCCGATCTGGCGCGGCTCCGCCAAGCCGAATGGCACGTGCGGTTCGACGCCGCGAGCCGAGTGGCAAGAGCTTCTGGGCCGCGCCGTGCCGTTCGACATTCCCGATGAGGACGTGAAAAACGCCTTTTACGCGTCGTTGGGCGATGTGTTCATCATGCGCGAGCCGCTCCGGGATGGCTATATGGGAACGTTGTGCGGCACCGAAGTGTATCGTGCCACGAATCCAGCCGAGCCCTGCCTGGCAGCGATCGCGCTGGATCAAACCGGATATCACACCGAAGCCGCCAACGGCCTTCGCGTTCACATCGACATGCAGGAAGCGAGCGGCGAGTGGGCCGATCCGAAAGGCTGGGCCCATCACTGTTGGGGTGTCTCCGGGTTCAAGGCCTGGGCGGCAATGGAGCATTATCGCCTGACCGGCGACCGCGCATATCTGGAGGCCGTCTACCCACGCATGGCCGCGAGCTCGAGATGGCAGGAACTGCAGCGCCGGAAAACCCGAGCCTCCAGCGAGCCAGCCTCCAGCCAACCAGGCTCCAGCGAATCAGCGGTACGCGGGCTGATGCCGCGCGGCATGGGCGACGGCGGTCTGATGAATGGTTCGGACTACTTCGGCATCTTCTACCCGCACAACATCCTGGCGATCTTTGCGGACCGCCTCTCGGCGGAAGCGGCGGTGGAACTCGGCAAACCGGCCGAGGCCGCCCCGTTGCGCCAGATCTTCGAAACGGCGATGGCCGACCTGCGCGCCTCGCTCGAGACCGGTTGCATCCAGGAAGACGGCTTCCGATGGATCCCCAATTCGCCCGGAAACCGGGGCGGCAGCCGCTGGGGCGTGCTATACGCGCTGTTTCCTGCCGGTTTGATGGAACCGGACGATCCTCTGGTAACGGGGAGCTTGAAAAAGATCGAGCATTCGATCAGCGCCGGAGGCCAGCCCGTGCATACCGGTTGGATGGAAGACGGCGCATGGGTCGGGATCACGTTGGACAACGTCGCCGAGACTCACCTGGCGCTCGGCAACGGCGATGCCGCCGTCCGCTATCTGTATTCATCGCTGAATCACGGAACCCCGCTCTACACGTGGTGCGAGGAGCGCGGGCTGGAACCGGGAACCAAGAAGACTTCGGGCGACCGGCAGCACCTGTGGACGCCGGTGGCTGTGCTGCGTTGTTTGCGGGACGCGCTGGTGATGGAGCAGGGGGACCGGCTGCACCTGGGCCTCGGCACCGCGCGAAGCTGGCTTCAACAGGGGAAGACCGTGGGCGTTCGCGAAGCCCCGACGCACTTCGGCGCGGTGAGTTACCGGATCGCTTCCGACCTGAGACATCAAACCATCCGCGCTGAGATCCGAGCAGTGTGGCACCAGGCGCCGCGCGAAATCATGTTGCACCTGCGCCATCCCCAACGGGGGCGGATGCGCACCGTCACCGTGAACGGCCGGACCAGCGAGTTCGACGCCGGGAAGGAATTCGTGCGCCTGCCGCAGGGTGGGCCGTTCGAAGTCATCGCGACTTACTAGGTAGGCTCTGCCTCGGCAAGTACTCTCCACCGCGGAGGCGCGGAGACGAGGCCGCTACGCGCCGCATCACCTTAGATGGATCTGCGCGAGGCCGTGCCATGTTGCGGGAGGTCAACTGGCGCAGATCCACAATCGCATTGCCCATGTGTCAATTCTGGGGCAGGCGAACACCGCTCGCCTGGCCGAGTGCCATTCAGCCGCGGGCTGACCATCGTTCTCAGACAGTCAGTACAGTCCTGGATCACTCCTTCACCGGGCGGAGCTTGACGACCCGCCTGGTTCGTGTTTCGGCCACGTAAATCGAGCCGTCGCGGCCGACCGCGATATCGTGAACGGCGTTGAACACCGGATCGCCGGGCTTCCCGAAGCCGATGGACGCGACAATATTCCAGTCGCGGCTGAGCTTGAGGATGCCGGTGTGTTCGGTATCGTAATCGGCGCGGCGAATTCCGACGTAGAGGAAACCATCCGAATCGACGACAACACAAAAGACGCGTCCTGTCGTTTGTGCGTCCTTGACGCCGGTCCACTGCCGCTTGAACTTGCCAACCCGGTCGAACAGTTGAAGGCGCGAGTTTTCGCGGTCGGCGACGACGACGTCGGTAGTGCCGGGCACGAACACAAGCCCATGCGGATTACTGAACTCACCCTCGCCCGATCCCTTCTTACCCCATTCCCGCAGCCATTTTCCGTTTCGGTCGAAGAGCGCGACGCGGCTGTTCACATAGCCATCCGAGACATAAAAGGTTCCGTCCGGACGGATGGCAATGTCGGTGGGTTCATTGAAATGCGTCGCATCCCATGCTCCGACGCGTGGTTCCCCCAGCGCCAAGATGACCTTGCCATCGTGCGTGAACTTGAAAACCTGTTGCAATGAGACGTCCGTAAGGAAAACGTTGTTCTGTGCGTCGATGGTGATGCCGTGCGGCACCAGAAACATGTTCGAGCCCCACGACGAAATGAGCTTGCCCGTATTGGCGTCGATTTCGATCACTGTCGGTTCGGTCAGCTTCGTTGTTGCCGTGAGGTCGAATCCTCGGCCAGGTCTCTGGAAAATAAGCACGTGCCCATTCACGTCGACGGCAACCCCAGCGGTTTCGCCAAGCTGAACGCCCGGAGGAAGTTTCAGCCAATCCTTTACTTCTTCATACCGGGTAACAGACGCCGCAGCAACGACATCTCGACGGCCGCCGGCCAGCAACGTCACCATCAGCGCAAGACCCGCCACAACGGCGCGCAATCTTCCAATCATTTGGACCTCCGGCACCCTGGTGTATACTCGCACCCATGGAAACCCGGGTTGTCCGGCACCCAAGGGAGTGATCTTGAAGATAACAATTCTGGCGGCGGCGTGGCTTCTTTTCCCGGCTGCCGTGTGGGGGGCGGATGGAAAGAAACTGTTCCGGGATCGGTGCACCGGGTGCCATGGGAACGACGCCCGGGGGAGCGGGCAGGGGCCGGGGTTGGAGGGGAGTCCGCGCCTGAGCGGGCTGCCGGTGGAGCAACTGCGGGAAGTGGTGCGGCGGGGGTTTCCAAACTCGGGGATGCCGGCGTTCGATTTGCCGGCGGAAGAGTTGGATGCCGTCGCCAGTTACGTGCGCAGCTTGAACACCGGGGTGACGGTTGCGCCGCCTGCCGGGAAGCGGGTCACATGGGGCAAGCCGGCGCCGGGTGACTGGCTCACTTACAACGGGAAGGTGAGCGCCAATCGGTATAGCGAGTTGAAACAGATCCACGCGGGGAATGTCGGCGGGCTGCGTCTGCAGTGGATCTTTCCAATTCCGTACTACGGCCTGGAAGTGACGCCGCTGGAAGCTGGCGGGGTGATGTACGTCACCGGGCCGAACCAGGTGTTTGCGATCGATGCTCTGACTGGGAACCAGATTTGGAAGTACTCGCGGCCGCAGACTCGAGGACTGGCCGGCGATGCCTCGCTCGGTACGAATCGCGGCGTGGCCATCCGCGATGGCAAGGTGTTCTATGAAACGGACAACGCGCACCTCTTGGCGCTGGACCGCGCGACCGGTGAATTGGTGTGGGAGAAGACGATGCCCGAGGTCAGTCAGGAGATGGAGCCGCAGCATTACGGGGGGACAATGGCTCCGCTGGTTGTGAAAGACACGGTGATTGCGGGGGTCTCGGGAGCGGACCAAGGCATCCGCGGATTCATCGCGTGCTACCAGGCGGAGACCGGGGAGTTGCTGTGGCGACACTGGACGGTGCCGCTGCGGGGCGAGCGGGGATCGGAAACGTGGCAGGGCAGCGAGCCGCTGCGTGGAGGTGGTTCGACGTGGCTGACAGGCTCCTATGACGAGTCGACGGATACGCTGTACTGGCCGACCGGGAATCCTTTCCCGGATGGTGACGATCGCGACCGGGGCGGCGACAATTTGTTCACGAACTGCATCCTGGCATTGGATCCGCACACGGGCGGGCTGAAATGGCATTACCAGTTCACGCCGCACGACGTGAGGGACCGCGACGCCACGGAGCCGCCCGTGCTGGTGGATACGGCGTATCGCGGGAAGCCGCGGAAGTTGCTGCTGCATGCGGACCGGAATGGGTTCTTCTATGTGCTGGACCGGACCAACGGAGAGTTGCTGCTGGCCAAGCCGTTCCTGCGGAGAGTGGATTGGGCTACCCAGATCGGGGCCGACGGACGGCCCGCGGTGACAGCCCCGAAGGGATGCCCGGATGATGCGGCCAACTGGAGTTCGGCGGCATTCAGCCCGGTGACCCGGCTGTTCTACTTCCTGGCCCTGGAGGAGTGCACCGGGAGTCCGCTGGGCTATCCGGACCAGACGGGACAGCGGTTTTTGCGGGCGCTGAATATCGAGACCGGGAAGATCGTTTGGGAGGTGCCGCAGCCGGAGGCGGCGAAGGCGAAGACGTGGTCGGGCGTACTGGCGACGGCGGGCGGTGTCGTGTTCTACGGGAAGCCCAACGGGGGATTTGAGGCCGTGGATGAGCGGGATGGGAAGATGCTGTGGCGGTTCGAGACCAATGTGCGGATGAAGGCGTCGCCGATGACGTTTGAGGTCAAGGGGAAGCAGTACGTGTCGGTGGCGGCGGGGCCGAATATTCTCTGCTTTGGGTTGTGAGGGTTGTGAGAGCGACCGGCGCTGACCGTTCTTGTGTTAAGTTTGTTCCGTACCCCGATGGCGCGGGACAGGCGCACGGGATGACGTGAGCAGTGCGAGGGAACCAACATGGCAAACACGTTTGGCGCCGATATTCTGATTCAGGCGCCAGATCCAAAGAACGCGGCCGCCTTCTACGTCGAACAGCTCGGGTTCACGATCACTGACGAAGCGCCGAACATGATCAGCCTCCATGGCGGGCACATCAACCTGTTCATCGAGAGCGGTCCGGCGCTGGGGCCGGTGCTCGAAGTGACCGTCGACAGTGTCGAAGAAGCCAGGCGCCGCCTCGTCGAGAATGGGTGCGAGATCGTCAAGGACGAGCCGGATTTTCCGCGATGCTACGTCAAAGATCCGTTCGGCCTGATTTACAACCTGACGCGCTAAAGAGTGTGAGCGGCGTCAGAACACCTTTCGGAACGTAAGATTGATGCGGGCGGCGCCGGTCAGCGGATGCTGCCCGTCCTTGAGTGGCGCCACGCCATGGTAGACGAAGCGCGCCGGACCGCCCCATACCACGATGTCGCCGCTTTCCAGGCGCAGGCGGCGCACCGGAGCGGACCGGCTTTGGCCGCCCCACAAGAATACGGCCGGCAGGCCGAGCGAGACGGAGACGATCGGAGCCCAGGCATCTTTCTCGTCACGGTCCTGATGGAGGCCGAGTTTGGCGCCGGCGATGTATTGGTTGATCAGGCAATCGTCGGGATCGTAGCCGGCGAACCCGGCCTCGGCGGCGGCGCGTGCCGCCAGATCCAGGAACGGCGCGGGCATCGCCGGCCATGGCACGCCGGAATCCGGATCGGCCGCGGCGTAGCGATAGCCGGTGCGGTCGGAGACCCAGCCCACGCGGCCGCAGTTGGTCATGGCGACAGACATGGTGTACCCGCCCGGCGTGACCAGATGGCGGAACGGTGCGGCCTGTGCGACGAGTGCCACTTCTTCGACCAGCGCCGGCGCTTCGGCAATGGCGAAGCCGCGCAACAGGACGGCGCCTTCTTCGAGTTGCTCCGGGGAGCGCGGCCCTCCCTGAAGCAGCAATGGGTCATTGTCGAACAGAGGAGTCATCGCGCGCCTCGTAAGAACTCATTGATGTACGCGTCGTCCTGCTCATCGCGGAGATCCGTGGTGTCGCCCAGAATGTAGCGATATTGAAACGGCGGGCCGCCCGGCGCCGGCCGCCCCATCCAATTCGAAGGATCAGTCCACAAAACGGACCGGTTTCCCATGGCCTTCGCAAGGTCATCCAGATCCCAATGCAACGCAAAGCTGGGAATGACGGCATCAAAAAGGTCGGTGTTCATGGCGTGTTCCAGTGCGGCCCGCAGGCTGTACGGCGTCCGGTCCAGCCAGACTTTGCCGATTCGGTTGTCGGCCGCTGCCGCCAGCAGCAGCCAGATGCCTCTGACACCCCGGGCGGCGGCTCGAATTGCGGCCGGATCTACGTCTTTGCGAGCGGCCAGAAGATCGACGCCGCGCACAATGTCATGCGCCCGCATGGCCGGCAAACTGCGCCCGATCTGGTCGGCTCTGGCGTTGGTCAGCCAGTTACCGACGAACGGCCGTTCGCCTTCACCGGGAGAATCGCGCGGTTCCAGTTCCAGAACCACTCGCCCTGTCCTGGCGATCCTTTCCGCCAGCGATGCCATAGATGGAATTGCGGAGTTACTCATCTTATCCGACACCAGTAACACCGCCGGGCTTGATTGGCTTAGACCTGGTTGGCTTAAGTGAGGGACGTACAGCTTACCGCTAATCTCGACCCCCGACTCACTTTCGAACCGAACGTGCTGACGCCGGCCCTCCGGGCCATTCGACTCATCCAACACTCTAACTTCGGGCGCTGTGCCATCCGAAGGAATAGTCAGCCTGCGCAGTTCGGCTGCCAGTTCGGGAATCGTTCCCTGCCGCCTCCTGGCGCGAAAGCCGTCCAGGATCAACTGATAGAGCTTCCGGCTGCCCGGTTCGTCATCGACATGGCCAGTTAGTGTGACCAGGAGTTCGCGGCTGGTGTATATCTTCACCGGCTGTTCATGACTATCGCCTTGACCGTCCTTCAGCCAGCGGATCATCCAGTCATAGATAGCTTCCCGGGTTTCGAGCGGGGTTCCGTGCGGGCCGCTGCCGATAAAGAGGCGCACCTTATCCTCGGCGCCGTAGATGCCAAACCAACGGCGGGCTTCGTCATAGACAAGCCGGGCGCCGGCGGGTGTGAAATAGTCGCCATCGGTCGCCAGGATGAGCCAGGGGACCGGAGCGGACAACTCGACATAGTCGGCCATATCCAGCCCGCTACCGAGCAGGTTGGGAGGGCTCATTTCGGAATCCGGGTCGGGGCCTGCATACAACAGCCGATAGGAATTGATATAGCAGGCGGGCGCGACTGCTTTGATTCTAGCGTCCAGAGCGCCAATGAAGGCAGTCAGTGCGCCGCCGCCGGAGCACCCCACGGCTCCCAGATGAGCCGGGTCTACTTCGGGCCGGCTGACCAGGTAGTCGATAGCTCGCTTAGCATCCCAAATGAAGTAACGGGCCACGCTCTCACCTATGAGCATGCTTTGGGCTCCCGCCTGGATGTGCTCCGGGACCGACCACCCTGCCAGGGGCCGATCCACGCGCCCGTCGTAGGTCTGCTCCCGTTCGCCTTGGCCGACGGGGTCGAACGCCAGCACCACGAAACCCTTCAAAGCCAGATTCGCCGCCAGCCGCTGCCCTTCCGGCTTCCCCTCCTGGGTATGGCCGGCCTGCAAAAGAACGCCGGGATAACGGCCCGCCTGGTTTCCCAACTGGCTGGGCCGGTAGAGATTGGCGGTGACATAGAAGCCCGGCAAACTCTGGAAGATTACCTTTTCGATGGTATATTTCTCAGTCTGGATCTGGCCGGTAATCGAGGGATTCAGAGGCCCGCTGTAGTCGGGCAGGCCGCCGATCAGCGACAGCAGTTTCTGACGGACCGATTGCTTCCGGCGCTCCGCGTCGGCTACATTGTGGATCCTGGCGATGGCGTCTTCCCGCCGCTGCAGTTGCTGTTGCGCGAACTGATCCATCCACCGCAGAAGGGGGTCCTGGGTGGGCTGTTGAGCGGAAAGAGAGCGGAGATTCAGGAAAGCGAAGAACAGTATCGCTAGCGTCGTCAGTTTCATAATGAACTGAACGGTCGAACCAAGAATAACACTCATTTGTGGGGCAGGTTGGTATAGGCACCCTCTGGGTCCGTCGGATTGGCAATCCGCCTGCCGCACCTTGCAGACAGACCCTCAGATATGAGCCGGCTCGCTGCCGCATCGCGCAGGCCCCACAATGGTTCGCGCTTACCTACGTCGATTCCAGGCCCATAATGGTATGATTTACTACAACTATGCGTCTCGCTGGTTCCTGGAAGTTGGCTCCGGCCCTGCTCCTCGCCCTGGTCCTCGCCGCCTCGGTGTGCGCCCAAACTAACGCCGGGTCGATCACCGGCACCGTGTTCGATCCTCAACAGGCGGCCATACCGGGCGTCAAGGTTACCGCTACGAAGCTCTCCACCAACGTTTCGCAATCGGCTACCAGCAGCAGCGCCGGGGTCTATAACCTCCCCGCACTCGATCCCGGCACTTACAAAATCGCCGCCGAACGCGCGGGCTTCAAGAAACTGGTCCGTGAGCCGATCCGGGTGGAAAGTTCGGGCACGGCCGCGGTCGATCTTACTTTGGAACTCGGCAGCACCTCGTCGGAGGTGACCGTGACGGCCGAAGCGCAGATCTTGCAGGAAACCAGCCCCACCATCCAGTACGGCGTGGACCTCAAGCAGATCTCCGAACAGCCGCTGGCCAATTCCAGCGCGCTTTCCATCCTGGCTCTACTGCCGGGCGTGCTGGGAAGTCCCGGGGTGGAGCAAGCCGCCATCACCACCGGCGTCACCGCTCCCGGGGCTGGCCTTTCCATCTCGGGTAGCCCTATGGGCACGGTGCAGTTTCAGGCGGATGGCGTCAACAATACCAGCCTATATTTCGGCCGCATCGGCCTGGCCTTCAGCACGGAGGCCGTCTCGGAAGTGGCGGTGCTGCAGAATTCCTACAGTGCCGAGTACCGGGCCGCGGGCGGCGCCATCGTCAGCATGACCACCAGGTCCGGCACCAACGCACTCCACGGAACCATCTTTTCGTACATCCAGAATGATATCCTCAACGCCGCCCCGTGGCAGAATGCATTCCGCTTGAAAGGCATCCAACGCTACTGGCGGGGAGGCGTGGATCTGGGCGGCCCGGTGTACCTGCCCAAGCTGTACCACGGCCGCAACCGCACGTTTTTCTTTGTGGGATACGAGCCGCTGCGGCAGTACGCGGAATTCAGTACGTTCGCCCGGGTGGCCACTCAACTGGAACGGCAGGGCGATTTCTCGAAGTCGGTCTACAATTCGCTGACCAACCAGCGCATGGCAATCTTCCAGCAATTCCAGCCGGGCAGTAACACCCGCATCGTGGAGCCGGCCAACACGCCATTCCCGCAGTTTCCGAATAACGTCATTCCGGCTTCGCTCATCTCGCCCGTTGGCCAGAAGATAATTAGTTCGCTGCCGCTGCCTAACATGCCGACTAACTCGGTAGGCGAGAATTACTCGGTGTTTCGCCATGTGCGCAACAGCGACAACCGGTACAACATCCGGCTCGACCAGGTTCTCACTCCGGACAACCGCCTCAGCTTCCGCTTCTCGCAGGCGCCCACCAAGGGCCAGCGATCTTTTCTGGGCGGGTTGGCGGAAACGGTGCCGACCGATTCCAACACCGGAACCAACAGCGCGCTCAACGACACCCACACCTGGGGTGGGAACAAGGTGAACGAACTGCGGATGGGATTCAGCCGGTCGAACAACGTCCGCCGGGAGACCGATCAGCAATTGGCAATTAACGGTTTCCAGCAGTTCGGCTTCCCTTCCTATCTCAGCCGGGGGATGCCGAATGTGGGGTTCGGTGACAACGGCGTGCAGAGCATCGGCGGCGATCCGGGCAGTTATGAGATCGACAATTTCTTCCAGGTCGCCAATGTTTTGAGTTGGACCAAGGGCAAGCACAACCTCAAAGCCGGGGTCGACTACAACGCGTCGCAGCAGAACCTGGCGGATTATGGCAACGTGGGCGGCACCTGGTTGTTCAGCCCGGTGCAGACCAATATCGGCTCCGGCAACACGGGGACGGTGCTGGGCACTCCCAACGCCAACACCGGCTCGGCCCTGGCCTCCGCCTTGCTGGGCTATCCGGGTTCGGTGAGCCTGGCCCCGGCCGTGATTCCTTATCAATACCGCTGGAAGTACTACGCCGGCTTTGTGCAGGACGATATCCGTGTGACACCGCGGCTCACGGTCAGTATCGGCGTGCGCTACCAGATCGAGGTCCCACGCTCCGAGAAGCATCACAAGCAGGGTTACTTCGTGGACCAGCCGGTGACGCTGCCATCGGGCGCACAGCAGCAGGGCTACGTGCAACTGGATGGATTGGGCGGCGCGCCGGACACCTTGTGGCCCACCCGCTATAACAGTATCGAGCCGCGGGTGGGCTTCGCCTGGCGCCTGCCGCACCTGGTTCCCGGCCTGCAGGTGATGCGCGGCGCCTATGCCATCACGCACGTGCCCACCAACGGCCTGTTCAGCAGCGCCATCCCCGACCTGAGTCCGAAGGCGATCCAACTGGCCACGACCGGAGCCGCCAATGGGGGCTGGGTGCAGATGGATAAATTCCCGCTGGTTCTGCCGGCCGGCGGCTTCGTGCTGCCGCCCCAGGGGAAGTTCACCGACATCGCCAACGTCAACGCGCTGTACCACGTGAACCCGGATGTGACCATGCCCTACGTGCAACAGTGGAACCTGGGATTCGGTTTCCAGTGGGGCACTCGGTATGGCCTGGATCTGAACTATGTGGGCAACAAGAGCACCAATCTTTTCGGCCCCTCGGCGGTATTCAACGCGGTGAACATCGCCGAATACGTGAAAGAATTCTCGGCGGGGCTCAACATGAGTCAACTGGTTCCCAACCCGCAGGGCATTACGGGCGCCAATGGCCAGGTCATCCGGGTGAGCCGGCAGGACTCGCTGCGGCCCCTCTCCACTTTGGGCGACATCACGGACCCGCTGGCGCAAGGCTTTGACGCCCGCTACAACGCGCTGCAGGTTAACTTCGTGCGGCGGTTCTCCGGCGGTTTCCAGGTGAGCGCGAACTATGTCTGGATGAAGGCCATGGACGATACGTCCTGCATGGGCCAGTTCTGCTCCACGCTCCTGCAGCTTTGGGGCACGGGTTCGCCGCAACTCTACGGAGACTCGCACAGCCTGGAAAAATCGATTTCGGTATCCGATCTCCCGAGCACCTTGCGCCTCAACTTCAATTGGGATCTGCCCGTCGGCAAGGGCAGGACGCTGCTGCCCAAGGCCGGGCGCGCGCTCAACCAGATTGTGGGCAACTGGAAGGTCAGCGGCAACGGCGGCATACAGAGCGGCATTCCGTTCCAAGCCTACACGGGCAGCGCCGCGGGCTTCCCGGACGACGTGGCCAAGATCCGGCCCAACATCGTGTCCGGGGTGAATCCGATTCTGCCCGGCTGGAAGGCCAACTGCAATAACGGCGTCACGCAGATTTGTCCCTACGTCAATTCGCTGGCCGTCTTCGCTCCCCCCGCGCTCCTGACCGTGGGTACCGCGACCCGCGTGATGGATTACATCCGCATGCCGCACACCGAGACTTTCAACGTGGCCCTCATGAAAGAGTTTCCCCTGCATGAGGCCGTGCGGCTGCAGTTCCGCGCCGAGGCCTATGGCGTGCTGAACCACGTCTACTTCGGGACCAATCAGAACTATTTCACGCTCTACACGGGATTAAGTTACGTCGGCGTCACCACGCCGGCCGTAACCGCGAACAACATCACGACCACTTACGGCGACGTGGGCTCCAATATCGGCGGCAACCGCACGGTTCAGATGGCGCTGAAGTTAGTCTTCTGACGATGACCGCCCTTTGTGGGGCAGGATGCCAACCTTGGATGCCAACCAGGATGCCAACCTGCGGCGGATTGGCCATCCGCCTGCTACGATTTGCACATGCACCTGCGGGCATGGTAGCCAACGCGGATTGGCTCGCTGCCGCTCGGCGAAGATGGCTTTCTGCAGCGGCGAGTTGAATCGCGCGCCATCGCTGAGTTCGGCCCAGAACGGATAGCCTGGAATCAGGGCTTGCCGAAACACACCAGGTGGCAACCGCGCGCCGCGGCCTGCTCCACGTCAGCGTTCACCTTGGCGAGGGTGGCCGGCGCGGTCCGGCCAGACTGGTGCGATCTGCGCCAGCCCCAGGGTGAGCAAGGCGCTTTTTAAGGATGGATCGGGCGGGCATCTACTTGACCTTGAACTTCGACGCAAGGCCCGCGATCTGAGATTCCAGGGACGGCGCCGGCTTCGGCGTCTCATGCGGCGGGGTCGGTTTGTGCTTGGGCGGCGGTGCGTCGAGCGCCTTCATCGACAGCCCGATGCGCTTGGCTTTCGTGTCGACGTTCAGCACCTGCACCTTGACGATCTGGCCCGCCTTCACTACTTCGCCGGCGTCCTTCACAAACCGGTTGGCCAGTTCGCTGACGTGGACCAGGCCGTCCTGATGCACTCCCACATCCACGAAAGCGCCGAAGCGGGTCACGTTCGTCACCACGCCCTCCAGCACCATGCCGGGCTTCAAGTCGGCGATCTCTTTGATGTCGTCGCGCCACTTGGGGGCGACAAACTTCTCGCGCGGGTCGCGGCCGGGCTTGCGCAGTTCTTCGCGGATATCGCCCAGCGTATACATTCCCACTCGCTCCGTCTTGAAACCTTCAAGCTGCACTTTCTCGATCAGTTCCGGCTTGGCGATCAGGTCGTGTATCGAAGCCCCCATCGACGCCGCGATCTTCTCCACCACCGAATACGACTCGGGATGCACGGCCGTCATGTCCAGAGGATGGTCGCCGCCGCGGATGCGCAGAAAGCCGGCCGCCTGCTCGAAGGTCTTGCGACCGAACCCGGCCACAGCCATCAAATCAGTCCGAGAGTGGAATTTGCCGTGCTCGTTGCGGTACTCCATGATCTTCAGCGCGGTCCGCTCGGTGATGCCCGCTACGTAGCGCAGCAGCGCCCAGGATGCTGTGTTCAAATCCACGCCCACCCGGTTCACGCAGGATTCCACGGTGGCTTCGAGGCTCTGCTTGAGACGCTTCTGGTCCACGTCATGCTGGTATTGGCCCACCCCGATGGACTTCGGGTCCACCTTCACCAGTTCGGCCAGCGGGTCCTGGAGACGGCGCGCGATGGAGATGGCGCCGCGGACGGTAAGGTCCAGATCCGGAAACTCCTGCCGCGCCATTTCGGATGCCGAATAGACCGACGCGCCCGATTCGCTGACCGAGACGCTGAAGATTTTCGCCAGGTTGGCCTCGCGCAGAAAGTCTTGCACCAACGCGCCGGTTTCGCGCGATGCCGTGCCATTGCCGATGGCGATGGCCTGCACGTTGTGCCGCGCAATGAGCGACGCCAGAGTTTTGCGGGAGCCGGCTTCGTCGTTCCTGGGCTGGAACGGATAGATTACCGAGGTTTCGAGGAACTTGCCGGTATCGTCCACCACCGCGATTTTGCAGCCGGTGCGGATGCCGGGATCGATGGCCAGCACCGTCATCATGCCGGCCGGCGGCGACAGCAGCAGGTTCTCCAGATTCTCGCGGAAGACCTTGATGGCCTCTTCATCCGAGCGGTCTTTCAGTTCCAGACGGACCTCGGTCTGGATGGACGGATTCATCAGGCGGTCGTATGAGTCTTCGATGGCCTGTTCCAGGTGCGGCACGCAATCGCCCGCGGAGCGCACCACGCGGGAACGCAGCCAGGCGAGCGGCTGCGCCTGCGCCAGCTCAATCTCAAAAGTCAGCACGCCTTCCTTGGCGCCGCGGCGGATGGCCAGCATGCGGTGCGAAGGGATTTTGGAAGCCGGCTCCGCGTACTGCGCGTACAGCTTGTATTTGCCTTCGGGGTCGGGCACGCCTTCAATGGCGCGGCTGACCACACGGCCCTCCGCCATCATCATGCCGCGCACCGCCTTGCGGAACTCGGCTTTTTCGCTGATCCACTCGGCGACGATGTGGCGCGCGCCTTCCAGCGCTTCGGCGGCGGAGGCCACGCCTTGAGCTTCGCTGACAAACGTCGCGGCAAATCGGGCGAGCGGCTGCCCGCCGGCCTGGTCCCAGAGGAATTGGGCCAGCGGCTCGATCCCTTTTTCGCGGGCGATGGAGGCTTTGGTCCGGCGCTTGGGCTTGTAGGGCAGGTAGAGATCTTCGAGCTCGGTCTTCTCCATCGCGGCTTCGATGCGCGCTTTCAGTTCGGGGGTGAGTTTGCCCTGGCCGTCGATAGTTTGCAGAACGGTTTCGCGGCGGTCTTCCAGTTCGCGAAAATACTCCAGCTTTTCCTGGATGCCGCGGATCTGAACTTCGTCGAGGTTCCCCGTGACCTCCTTGCGGTAGCGCGCGATGAACGGTACGGTGGCGCCCTCATCCAGGAGTTCGATGACGGCCAGCACGCCCTTGAGGGGGACGTTGAGCAACTTGGAAATGTGAACGAGTACGGAAGCAGGAAGCGGTTTAGGTTGCGACATGGCTGATTAGACTTTCATGATCCCACTTGTGGGAGGCTGCTAACCTGCGGCGAATTGAACGAGAGACACTGGTGGATTGAGGATTGGAAGAACATTCGTTGGGGGCGGCCGGGCTTAGCGGGTAACCCTCGGACTTATCGCCGTGCGTGTCGGCCGCCCAATGGATTGGAGGGCAACTTCGATGATCTAGGCCCCGCTGAATGGCGGGCATATCCTTGCCGTCCCCAGAGGGGACCCCGCTGCTCATCCTCTGGTACCAGATGGGGCGACAATCACCGCTATCCGCTCGCCACCCGATGTTATGGGTTCGAAACCCAATGTCTCTCCCGACCCCGTAGCACTGCTCAGACAGCCGTACGGGCGTTGACGGCCCTACGGAGAGTTTAGTTCCACCGTGAATGCAACGCTTCCTGGCCAGGAAGAAAAGCGTCGAAGGAATCGTGGTGGGCGAGATCTCCTGATTTGAACCTAGATCCAGCAGATTGAAACTTCTGTGCGTGGCCCAACGGGTTGCTATCGTGAGGGGTGGACAACAATCAGGTGTGTATTCCGGCTCACCCGGACGGTGAACTGGAAAAGTCCGTTCGGGATCGCGATCTCCTCGAA
>DATMNI010000169.1:0-43085 GCA_035570275.1 Candidatus Acidiferrales bacterium
CTGGAGGGGTACGACCCGGACGGGCGCAAGCGCCTCACGGACCTGCGGGTCACACGAACGGATCTGCACGGCCTGTACCGTTTCGAGGGCCTGGCGCCCGGAAACTACCGGATACTGGCAACCTTTGAGTACCTGATGCCCGATGCCCCGGCGATGGATGCGGCCGCGGCGAAGACGGTGCGGGTTCAGGAACACGGAGACCTGGCCTACGATTTGGATCTGTACGTAATCCGTTAGCGTAAGGTAAGGCTCGTGAACGAAAGAAGATTCGTCAGGCCGATGGACTTAAGCAGCATGGCCGCTGCTCATTGTACGGGAGAAATACAGCGTAACGGAGAAACACCGCGAAAGGGGGCAGCTAATCAGCTCATGCTGACGCGCGAACCCCGTTCGCCGGCCAGGTCCTCGAAGGATTCCGGGGGGTTGTAGTACAAGATCCGCTGGCAGCTTTCGCACACCATGATCTCTTCGCTTTTCTTGAGATCCTGAATATACTGCAGGCGCAGGGTGATGTTGCACACCGAGCAGCGCCCGCCCACTACTTCCGCCACGGCGATGCCCTTGCGGGCTTTGCGCGCGCGCTCGTAGCGCTGATACGTGGCCGGCTTGATAGCGGCCACGATACTGGCCCGTTCCGTCTGGAGTTCGTCCGAACCTTTTTGATCGGCCGCCGTGCGCTCGCGGGCTTGTTGCTTCTCCGCATCCGCCAGCGCCTTCTCCGTCTTTAAGGCCGCGTCGGCCGCTTTGACGTTTTTATCCAGCGCCTCGGATTCGCCCATCAGTTCCAGTATCCGGTCTTCGGCCTTGCGAATCTCCTTCGCGCAGAAATCAATCTCGTTCTGAAAGGCGCGAAACTGGTCGTTGGTCTTGGCGCCAGTCATCTGGTCCTTCAGCTTGGAGACCTTCTGTTCCTGGATCTGGATGTCGCCGTCACACTTCTTGCGCTCTTTCTGGTTGGCCAGCAGCGCGGCGCGGTCGGCCTCCAGCTTGCGCTCGTGCGAAATCAGCTTGCGCTCGATTTCCGCAACGTGTTTGGGAAGAGCTGCGATTTCGCGCGAGAAATCGACAAGGCGCTTATCGATTTCCTGCAGGCGGATCACCAGCTTCAGGTCAGGGAGCATTCCTGAGTGCAAGTGTAACACGACTAAAGCAGGCGCCGCCCGAGTAGAATCGTCCAAATACCGGATGACCGTGACGGTGACCTGGCGTTCCTCGGCCGGCACGGCCCGATCTCCGCTTGGGCTACACTCATACGAAGCGTCAATTATGGAAATCGCGCGTACGCAGCGGGAAAATTATCTGGAGCTGTCGGTCGAGGGGCGTTTGGACGGCTACTGGGCGCAGCACGTCGCTGCCAGCGTGGGCGAAGTGCTGCGCGAGGGCACCCACGCGGTGCGGCTCAACCTCTCGAAACTCTCGTACATCAGCTCGGCCGGGATCGGCGTTCTGGTCGACCTGTACAAGCAGTTTCAGGCCGTCAACGGATCTTTCGCGGTGATCGAGCCGTCTCGGGCCGTGCAAAAAGTTCTGCAGATGGTGGGGCTGGCGGCTATCCTGATGAGCGGAGAAACGCCCCCGGCCGCGCCGCCCGCAAAAGAAGCCGTTCGCCGCGAAGCCGGTGGCGCGGTCTTTGAGATTCACGAACTGGCGCCGGGCGCTCAACTCACCTGCCGCGTGGTGGGGCATCCGGAGCGTCTGGCCGGCGCCGGCTTTTCGGCGGAGGACTGCCACGCGCTCGCCGTCACCCAAAACCGTCTGGCGCTGGGCCTGGGCGCATTCGGCGAAGGTTTCGACGGCTGCCGCGACCGCTGCGGTGAGTTCCTCTTCGTAGCCGGCTGCGCCGCCTGCCAGCCCACCGACGGGACCAATTTCCCGGACTACATGTTGGGCTCGGGCACGTTCGTGCCGCATCTGACCGCGCTCTACGGGCTGTGCTGCGAAGGTGAGTTCGCCACGCTGGTGCGCTTCGAGAGCGTCACGGCCAACGACCCGTTGCCGCTGAGCCTGATCCTGGAGACGTGCCTCGAAATCAGCGGCGCCCAGACCGCCGGTATCGTGATGCTGGCGGAATCGGCCGGCCTGATGGGCGCGACGCTCAAGCGGCCGCCGGTGCAGCCCGGCCGGTTGTTCGCCTATCCGGAAATCCGCCAGTGGCTTTCGTTTTCGCCGGAGCGCAGCTTCCCGCATTCGCTGGCACTGATCGCCGGTGTGGCGTCGAATGCGCCGGGCGTCGAGTTGCAGCGCTTCGTGCGCCCGTTGGCGAAGCGCGCCACGGCGGTGGGCCATTTCCACGCGGCGGCTTTCGGGTACCGGCCCCTGCAAAAGGGCAAAGTCGAAATCAAGTCCGCGGTAACCAGCCTGTTTGAAGCCGGCGGATTGCAGGGCGTTCTGCACCTGCTGGCCGATGATCGCGAAATCGCCCGCGAAATCGCCGGAGGCGGCGAAAGTGAGGTGCTGCGCGGCGCCTGCTGGGTCAGCCCCGTGGTGAGCCAAGTGGTAAGCCCCGCGCGCGCCGTCAGCCGGGAAGGGGTGGCGGCATGAGCCTCCTGCTGGGCGCGCTCACCATCGGATTCATTCTGTCGCTGCTGGCGCTCGGCGTGTACATCAGCTTCCGCATTTTCGAATTCCCCGACATTACCGCGGAAGGTTCGATCACGCTGGGCGCGTCGGTGGCGGCCGTGCTGCTGGTGCATCGCTGGGAGCCTCTGACCGCTACTGTGGCCGGGGCCGCGGCGGGCCTGCTCTCGGGCGCACTCACCGGTGTCCTGGCGATGAAGTTTAAAATCAACCGCCTGCTATCCGGAATCCTTACTATGACCGCGCTTTACTCCGTGAACCTGCGCATCATGGGCAAGAGCAACATCCCCCTGATGACCGGGCAGAACATGGTGACGCAGGCTGAGGAGTGGGGCAAACGGTTCTTCGGCCAGGCCAGCCTGATGGTCTGGGGCTGGGAAGTGCCGGTGCGCGACGCCGCGCTGATCCTGATGGTGCCCGCGCTGATTCTGGCCGTGTCCGCCCTGCTGTTCTTTTTCTTCCGCACCAACTTGGGGACCGCCATGCGCGCCACCGGCGACAATGCGCAGATGATCCGCGCCCTGGGCAGTGACGACGCCTTGATGGTGATCCTGGGGCTGGCCCTTTCCAACAGCCTGATCGCGCTCTCCGGCGCGCTGCTGGCGCAATACCAGGGCTTCGCCGACGTGCAGATGGGGATCGGCATGGTGGTGTGGGGCTTAGCCAGTGTGATCATCGGCGAGGCGCTGGTGGGCACGCGGCAGCTCGGTTTCGCCATTACCGGCGCGGTGATGGGGTCTGTCCTGTTCCGCCTGCTGGTGGCCATGGCGCTGCGCTGGGGCCTGAATCCGAACGACCTCAAGCTGATCACGGCGGCGTTCGTCTTCGGCGCGCTGATCCTGCCCAGAGTGCTGGAAAACAGGTTGGTGGAAGATATGAAAAGAAGATGGAGGCCGGCACGTGCTTGAGATCCGCGACGCGCGCAAGACTTTCAACCCGGGCACGCCCAACGAAGTCCGCGCGCTTCAGGGTGTGAACCTGACGTTGGATGACGGCTCGTTCACCATTATCATCGGCACCAACGGCAGCGGTAAATCCACCACGCTGAACGCCGTGGCCGGCAGTTTCTTTCTGGATTCCGGCCAACTGCTGGTCGCGGGCGTAGACGTGACGCGCTGGCCCGAGTACCGGCGCGCCAGCCTGGTCGGCCGCGTGTTCCAGAACCCGTTCAGCGGCACCGCGCCCAACCTTTCCATCGCCGAGAACTTCGCGCTGGCGGCCCGGCGCGGCCTGAGCCGTGGGCTCGGCCTGGCGCTGCACCGCCGCATGAAAACCGGCATGCGCGAAGCCGTGCGGCAGCTCAATATGGGCCTGGAAGACCGCCTGGACAACGCCATCGGCAGTCTCTCCGGCGGCCAGCGGCAGGCGCTCACGCTGCTCATGGCCACGTGGCGCAAGCCGCAACTTCTGCTGCTGGACGAACACACCGCCGCACTCGATCCCAAGAGCGCGGACCAGGTGGTCGCGCTCAGCCAGAAACTTATCGCGCGCGACCGCCTCACCACCCTTATGGTCACGCACTCCATGCAGCAGGCCGCCGCTCTGGGCGACCGTCTGATCATGATGCACCGCGGCCAGGCGATCCACGATATCCGCGGCGCCGCCAAGCAGCGCGTTCGCGCGGCCGAGTTGCTGGAGCGCTTCGAAGAGATCCGCCGCAGCGAACTGCTGGATGAGGCCGCGGCCGAAATGCTGGAGCGCGTTTATGTCTGAGGTCGTCAGGCGGCTGTGGCTCGGCGTGGCGCTGATCGCGGCATCCTCAGCGTTCCTGCTGCTCTCCGACACCAGCCGCGTCTCCACCATCCCCCACGTGGCCGTACTCCAGTTCAGCTCGATGCAGGCGCTGGACGACGGCGCGCGCGGCCTCTTGGACTACCTCAAGGAGCACGGCTACGACGGCACCCACAACGCCGTGATCGAACGCTTCAACGCCGAGAACGATGTGGCTACCAGCAACGCCATGGCCAGGGAGATCACGTCCGGCAGATACCAGTTCGTGATTTCCGTCAGCACCAACTGTCTGCAGGCCGTGGCCAACGCCAACCGCGCAGGCAAGGCCAAACACCTGTTTGGCATCGTGGCCGACCCGGTGGCCGCGAAAGTTGGAGTCAACCCGAAGGACCCCGCGGACCATCCCAAACACATGACCGGCATCGGCAGTCTGATGCCCGTCGACGAAATCATGGAGGTGGCGCGCCGCATGAACCCCCGGGTGCAGCGTTTCGGCATCCCGTGGAACCCGTCGCAGGCCAACTCCGAGCGTTACATGGAACTGGCGCGCGAAGCTGCCGCCAAGATGAAGGTGGAAATTCTGGAAGGCAGCGTCGATAGCTCCGCCGTGGTCGGCGAGGTGACCAGCGCTCTGATCGCGCGCGGCGCCGACGTGATCGTGGTGATCGGTGACGTGACCGTTGGCCTGGCGATCGATTCCGTGATCGCGCAGGCGAGGAAGGGCAAGATCCCGGTCGTCGGCGCACTGCCCGACTATGTCTCCCGCGGCGCCCTCTTCGCCGCCGGCGCCGATTTCTACCAGGTGGGCCGCCAGATGGGCGAGGTGGCGCTCCGCATGTTCCACGGCGAGGACCCGGCGAAGATCCCGATCATCTATTCGCTGCCCAAGACGTATGGTGTGAACCTGGCTGCGCTGGACGGCCTGAAGGACCGATGGCAGGTGCCGCCCGATTTGCTGGCAAAGGCGAACACGGTGGTGGACGCGTCGGGCGTACGGGTGAACAAGAAGTGAAATTCCTGAGGGGCGGCATGCGCCAGCTAAGTACACCGTTTCAATAATACGGTCTCGTATTTCGAGGCAGCCGCTCCGTGACCGTCGCCGCTCTGGTCGGAGCCGCTCGCGTTAGCAAGCGGTTTCCCGATACGTTGGCCAACTTCTGAAACGGTGTACTAAGCTAGCGGCTAGCCGGGGTCGCCCTCATCTTCATCGTCGTCCCCGGGATCGAGAGCATCGAACAGACCGCGCTGCGGCTTCGGTGGAACGTAGTCGCGGCCCAGGTCCAGCCGGAGGCGGTCATGCGGCCTGCCGCCGGGCCAGGAACTGGTCTGCGTCCGGGCGGCATTCTGGGCCAGCCAGTCGCACCGGTTGTTGTCCTCGTGGCCGGCATGACCCTTGGTCCAGATCCAGTTCGTTTTGTGGACCCCAACCAGCTCGTCAAGTTCAATCCAAAGATCGGCGTTGCGAACCGGGTGGTTCTTCTTCCACCAGTGGCGGCGTTTCCATCGGAGCACCCATTGGGTAATTCCTTGCCTGACGTACTCGGCGTCGGTGGTGATTTCTACTTCACACGGCTCCTTGAACGCGAGCAGACCCTGGATGGCTGCCATCAGTTCCATTCGATTGTTGGTCGTGTGAGAATCGTAGCCGAAAAGTTCCTTCTTCACCGCGCCAAATCGCAGGATGCAGGCCCACCCTCCAGGGCCGGGATTGCCCAGGCACGATCCGTCTGTAATCAGAGAGCCCTTCTTCATCGCCTTTGGGACCATGATGAAGCATTGACCCGACCGGCGGCGGGTTGCCCGAGTCTCCGACGCTATTCAACCAGTGGAAGCAGCTTAGCCAAGACCTCATCGATGATAAAATCCGGAACCGCCGCTTGATCGTCGGGGAGTTCTGTCACGGTCATGGCTGGGTTCCCTTTGCCGTCTCATTTCAGCGTACTAAGGATATGGAGCCTGGTGTCAACATTTTCAGGTTCAAGTGGCGTCGGCAGGATGCACAACCTCAATGCCGGCGTAGCGGGAGAATCCAGTCCGGTCGAAGGTGAGAATCGAGGTGAGGCCATGGACCTGCATCGCGGCCACCAGCCGGGCATCATGCGCCGGCTTCCCGGAGACCTGATACTGAATAACCAAGCTCTCCCAAACCCGGTAAATCGCTGGCGTGTCGAGCAACAGAGGAAAAATGCTCTTCAGGCCCATCAATTCGGACGTTGCCTCCATGATCGACAGACCCAAGCCGTTTTGGGAAACCGGCCGCGTCGCCACAACCCACAATTCCATGAGGTTCTGCATTGTGGATGAAGTGCGGCGCGTTCGCGAGGATCAGGCAGCCAAGTACGCCTTTGACGTGAAGGCGATTCTCGCCGCCAGGAAGCGACAACGGCGGTCGGGGCGGAAGGTAGTGTCGCCCGCGCAGAAGAACAAGTTGAGCGCATAATCAGGGCATGCACCTGACCGCCCAATGCCCGTGCTGTTGATAACCTCCTCGGAAGATGGTTGCAGTACGCCGCCTCGGGCCACGGCGGAAACAGCCTCCTTCGGGTGCGTAATCCCCGAGATTTCCGATTCGCAATCCTAGAGCGAGTCGGACCAGACGTGGACACCAAAGGCGTGGTACGGCTGGAAAATACCTGGAAAAAACGGCTCCACACCCGAAAGCCATTCGGCCTCAACGATAACTGAAGACTTCAGTTGGATGCGTCAATTGCCCAAATCACCCCATCCCCTTCACCAGCCCATCAATCGCCTTTAACCTCCTCCAGAAATCCGCCAGCAAACTCAGCCGCAAAGCATTCGCACCGTCCGACAGAGCCTTCTCCGGCTCATCATGCACTTCCACGAACACCCCGTCGATGCCCGTGGCCACCGCCGCCCGCGCCAGCGGCTCGATAAACTGCGGCTGGCCGCTCGAGCCGCTGCCCGCCCCGCCCGGCAACTGCACGCTATGCGTCGCGTCGAAAACCACCGGCCAGCCGCCGTCCCGCATGATCTTCAAACCCCGCATGTCCACCACCAGGTTGTTGTAGCCGAATGACGACCCGCGCTCGGTCAGCACTACCTGCCGGTTGCCCGTTGACGCCACCTTCTCCGCCGCCCGGTGAATATCGTGCGGCGCCACGAACTGGCCCTTCTTGATATTGACGATCCGGCCTGTCCGCCCAGCCGCGATCAGCAGGTCCGTCTGCCGGCATAGAAACGCCGGGATCTGCAGGATGTCCGCCACCTCCGCCGCCGGCTCGGCCTGCCAGGCCTCGTGAATATCCGTCAGGATCGGGAAGCCCTCCGCCTTCACCCCCGCCAGGATGCGCAGCCCCTCCTTCAACCCAGGCCCCCGATACGCGCCCGCGCTGGTGCGGTTAGCCTTGTCAAATGAGGCTTTGAAAACGAATGCGGCCCCCACCGCCTGTCCCGCGTCCTGTCCCACCGCCAGTCTCACCGCGTCGCGGATGCCGCGCGCCATGCGGTGAACGTGCTCCTCGCTTTCGATCACGCACGGTCCCGCAATCAGCACCAGCGGCTGGCCATAGGTGAAGGCGCTGAATCCGATCCCCGGTTCCATGTTGGATCACATCATCAGAGGGCACGCGTGTATTGTGGCTCCGCCTGCAGTTCCTCTTCGGCGGCTTGGGCGGCTGCCTCCAGCCGCTTCCGGCGGAATTCCTGCGCCGCCCCGATGAACGCCCGGAACAGCGGGTGCGGTTCCATCGGCTTGGACTTGAACTCGGGGTGGAACTGGCAGCCCAAATACCAGGGATGCCCGGCGATCTCGCAGATCTCCACGTACGTGTTGTCCGGTGTTTCGCCGGTGATTCGCAGACCCGCGGCCTTCAACTGGCCTTCGTACTCGCGGTTGAATTCGTAGCGATGGCGATGCCGCTCGTTGATCTCGCGCGTCCCATAGGCGTCATATGCGAAACTGTTCTCGGCCAACCGGCAAGCCCAGCTTCCCAGACGCATGGTGCCGCCCAGGTCGTCCACGCCCTTCAACTCGCGCAGTTTGAAAATCACGCGGTGCGGCGTGCCCTGGTTGAATTCGGTGGAATCGGCATGCTCCAGCCCGCACACATTGCGCGCGTACTCAATCACCATGGTCTGCATGCCCAGGCAGATGCCGAAATACGGCACTTTATTCTCGCGCGCGTACCGGATGGCGTTCAGCATGCCGTCGATTCCGCGCTTGCCGAATCCGCCCGGCACCAGCACGCCATCGAACCCCGCCAGTTGCCGTTCCCAATCCTCGCCGGCCACGCCCTCCGCCTCAATCCAGTGGATGTTCACCGCAACCTGGTGCGCCAGGCCCCCGTGCAGCAGGGCTTCCTTCAGGCTCTTGTACGAATCCTCGTATTCCACGTACTTGCCCACCAGCGCGATGTTCACCTCGCCCTGCGGGTTCCGCATGCGCTCCAGCATCGCCGTCCAGCGGCTCAGGTCGCGCGGCCCGGCCTCCAACCGCAGATGGCGCAGCACGATTTCGTCCACGCCCTCATGGGCGAACCCCACCGGCACCTCGTACACCGACTTTACGTCCCGTGCCGTAATCACGGCTTGCACATCCACGTCGCAGAACAGCGCGATCTTCTCCTTCATATCCTGCGGAATGAACCGCTCGCACCGGCACAGCAGAATATCCGGTTGGATACCGAGAGCCCGCAGTTCCTTCACGCTGTGTTGCGTGGGCTTGGTTTTCAGCTCTTGCGCCGCCGCGATCCATGGCACCAGCGTCACGTGAATGAACAGGCAATTGTCGCGCCCCTGCTCGTGCCGCATCTGGCGGATGGCTTCCAGGAACGGCAGCGATTCGATGTCGCCCACGGTGCCGCCGATCTCGGCGATCACCACGTCCACATCCTGCGCCACCTTCTTCATGGCAGCCTTAATCTCGTTGGTGACGTGCGGAATCACCTGCACCGTCTTGCCCAGATAATCTCCGCGCCGCTCCCTGGCGATGATCTGCTCATAAATCCGCCCTGAGGTGAGATTATTGCTCTGGGTAAGTTTGGAGTGCGTAAAACGTTCGTAGTGGCCCAGGTCCAAGTCGGTTTCGGCGCCATCGTCGGTGACGAAGACTTCGCCGTGCTGGAACGGGCTCATGGTGCCGGGATCCACGTTCAGATATGGATCGAACTTCTGGCAGGTCACCTTCAAACCGCGGCTCTCCAGCAGGCACCCTATGGAGGCGGCCGCGATCCCCTTCCCCAATGAAGAGACCACGCCGCCTGTTACGAAAATGTATTTAGCCATTCCTCACCCCCTGAAAAATCGACGCCTCGAACAACCTGGACACCCGTTCCAGGTCCTCGGGTGTATCCACACCCAGGGATTCGTACTCGGTTTCCACCACCCGAATGCGGAACCCGTTCTCTAACGCACGCAACTGCTCCAGCCGCTCCGCCCGCTCCAGCGGCCCCACCGGCAAGGCCGAATACGACAGCAGGAAATCGCGCTGATAAACGTACAGCCCGATGTGTTTGAAATGAGGTGTTCCCAGTAGCACCGGCGTCCTTGCCTGTGTTTCCGCTCCCGCGCGTTCCGGTTCCCGTTCATACGGAATCGGGCAGCGTGAAAAATAGATCGCTTCGCCTTCCCGATTCGTGACCACCTTCACCACGTTCGGGTCGCCGATCTCGCGCACGTCCTCGATCCTCTTTTTCAGCGTACTCATCACCACCCCAGGCTCGTGCACCATGGGCAGGATGGACGCGTCAATGGCCGCCGGATCGATCAGCGGCTCGTCGCCCTGAATGTTCACAATTATTTCGGCATTGTCGGCGGAAGCCGCTTCCGCCACGCGGTCCGTGCCGGAGAGATGGTCGCTCCGCGTCATCGTCACCCGCGCGCCGAAGCTCCGGGCGGCGTCATACACCCGCTGGTCGTCCGTGGCAATAATCGTGCTGGTCAAGTACGTGGCCATGTTGGCCCGTTCGTACACGTGTTGCAGCATGGTTTTGGCGGCGATTTTGGCGAGTACTTTACCGGGAAAACGACTGGAAGCAAACCGGGCAGGAATGACGCCGAGAATTTTACGCGGCACACGCGATCATACCATAAAATCCCTATGCTAGACTTGAGCAGAGAGGCTGGCTGGCCGAACATGCTGCTGTCCTACCGTAACCTGTTGATATTCGGCGCCTTGAGATCTGTCGTCATGGTCTTGTGTGCGGCGCCGGCACTCTGGGGGCAGGCCACCATTGAGCCCCGCCCCAAACCGGCTCTCAAGCCGGAGCTTCTGCCCAAGGCGAATATCCGTGTGGACAGCACCCTGGTGCTCATCCCGGTTACCGTCACCGACCCGATGAACCGCTTCGTCACCGGCCTGGAGAAGGAAAACTTCAAAGTCTTGGAAGACAAGAAGGAGCAGGAGATCAAACAGTTTTCGAGCGAAGACGCGCCCATCTCCGTGGGGGTAGTCTTCGATTGCAGCGGCAGTATGAGCCACAAACTTGAAAAGTCGCGCCTGGCGGTAGCGCAATTTTTCAAGATGGCCAACCCGGAGGACGAGTTTTTCCTGGTGGAGTTCAACGATTCCGCCCAGCTTGTCAGGCCCTTCACCACCAGCCTGGAAGAGATTCAAAACCACCTGACCTTCACGCAATCCAAGGGCAGGACGGCGCTGCTGGACGGCGTGTACCTGGCGCTGCACGAGATGAAGAAGGCGAAGAATCCCCGCAAGGCGCTTTTGCTGATCTCCGACGGCGGTGACAACAATAGCCGCTACACCGAGGCGGAAATCAAGAACCTGGTGAAGGAAGCCGACGTCCAAATCTATGCGATTGGAATATACGAGCCGGTTTCGGGCCGCTCCCGCACGCCGGAAGAAATGAATGGGCCGGGCCTCTTGACCGAAATCGCCGAACAGACCGGAGGACGCCAGTACCAGGTGGAGAATCTGAACGAATTGCCCGATATCGCCGCCAAAATCGGAGTGGAACTGCGCAACCAGTACATTCTGGGCTATTCGCCGCTGAACGTAACGCACGACGGAAAGTACCGCCACGTGCAAGTCAAACTGGTGCAGCCGCGCGGACTTCCGCCTCTCCGGCCCTTCTGGAAACAGGGCTACTATGCTCCCCAACAATAGGTCGGTTGGATGCCGGATGCCGGATGCCGGTGGCCGGTGGCTGGTAGCTGGGTTGCTGGCGGCAGCGGCGGTGGTATCCGGCCAGCAGGCGAAGCCCGTCATTCCTCCATCCGCGCCTGTTCCATCCGTGGATACCGGCACGATTTTCCGCGCCGATACGCGCCTGGTGGTCTGCCCCACCGTGGTGGTGGATAAGGGTGGCCACCTGGTGACCACGCTGCCGAAGGAAGCCTTCACGGTTTACGAGAACGGCGTGGTGCAGGAAATCAAGATTTTTAAGCGCGAAGACGTCCCGGTTTCCATGGGGTTGATTATCGACAACAGCGGCAGCATGCGCGACAAGCGCGCCAAGGTGGAAGCCGCCACGCTGGCGCTGGCCAAAGATTCCAACCCCGATGACGAAGCCTTCGTGGTCAACTTCAACGACGAAGCCTTTCTCGACCTGCCGCACGGCAAAGACTTCACCAGCGATTTCAAGGAACTGGAAGAGGCCCTCACCCGCATCGATTCCCGCGGCGGCACCGCCATGCGCGATGCCATCCGCATGTCCATCGACCACGCCAAGGAAAAAGGCCACAAAGATAAGAAGGTTCTGGTGGTGGTCACCGACGGCAACGACAACTCCAGTGTGGTCAGCCTGGAAAACCTGGTGAAAGCCGCGCAGCAAGCCGGCATCCTGATCTATTCCGTGGGTCTGTTGGGCGAAGAAGAACGCCGCGAAGCCCAACGCGCGCAGCGCGCCCTGAAGTCCCTTGCCGAAGCCACCGGCGGCGACGCCTTCTTCCCCAAGGACGTTTCCGAGGTAGACCGCATCGCCCATCAGGTGGCGCGCGATATCCGCAACCAGTACACCATCGAATACACGCCCTCGAATACGGCGCTCGACGGATCGTTCCGGCAGATCAAAATCTCCGTGAAGGCGCCGGGCAACCCCACCGTCCGCACCCGTAGCGGCTACTACGCCACGCCCGACCAGGGCGCGGGTCCGGCAAAAGGGGCTGTCAAGTAATGCGCTGGCAAGTCATGCACTATTGTAAGTGGGACAGACCATCGTTCTTGGTGGTCTGTCAATACCATCGAGTTCTTGGTCATCTCGGTATGGCGGTATGGCTGGCCGCGGCAGCTTTGTCCGGGCAGGTAAAACCCCCGTCGCCGGCCGCGCCGCCCACAGCGCCCGTGGCGCCGGCAACCGGCGCACCGGCTCCGGAACCGACCGTCATCCGCGTGGATACTCGCGTAGTGGTCTGCCACGCCACCGTAGTCGAAAAATCCGGCCATCTGGTGACCACGCTGCCCAGGGAGGCTTTCACCGTTTTTGAAAACGGCGCCAAACAGGAGATTCGGGTCTTCAAGCGCGAGGATCTGCCGGTTTCCATGGGTATCGTGATCGATAACAGCGGCAGCATGCGCAACAAAATCGCTCAGGTCAAGGCGGCCTCCCTGGCGCTGGTGGACGATTCCAACCGTGAAGACGAAGTCTTCATTGTCAATTTCAACGATACGGCATACATGGATCTGCCGGACGGCAAGGACTTCACCAACGACACCAAGGAACTGGAAACCGCGCTGGCCCGCATCGATACGCGCGGCGGCACCGCCATGCGGGACGCCATCCAGATGTCCATCGAGCATCTGAAGCGGGCTCACAAGGACAAAAAGGTTCTGGTGGTGGTGACCGATGGCAACGACAATTCCAGCCTGGTGGGCATGGACGCTCTCATGAAGTCGGCCCGCCAAAGCGGCGTGGTGATCTATGCCGTGGGCCTGCTCACCGAAGAGGAACATCGCGAGGCCACGCGCGCCAAACACGCGCTCAACGACCTCACCGAGGCCACCGGCGGCAGCGTCTTTTATCCCAAAGACGTTTCCGAAGTGGACCGCATCGCCCACCAGGTGGCGCACGACATTCGCAACCAGTACACCATCGCGTATTCGCCCGCCAACGCCAACATGGATGGCACGTTCCGGCAGATCAAAATCACCGCCAAGGCGCCCGGAAACCCTACCGTGCGCACGCGCACCGGGTACTACGCCACCCCCGATTCCGGATCGGCCGCGGGCAAACTCGGCTTCACCAAGTAATGTTGCGCGTGGTCTAGAGTGCTTGAATTTGCGAATCTGATGTGAATGAGTCAAGTTTCGATTAACCGCAGAGACGCCGAGACGCGGAGGAAATCGCAGAGAAGACGAACTGAGGCCATGCCTTGCGCGCAGGTAGAGGCGCCGCCCGGGATTGTCGCAGGCTACGACCGATGCAGAAGGCCATACCAGTTTTGGTCTTTCTCTGCGCTTTCTCTGCGTCTCCGCGGCTCTGCGGTGAAGGCGCTCGTTCGGTCTGAGACGGAGCTTCGCTGGTAATGCTCCGCGTGTTGTGGCGCCTGAGCCGCGGTTATCGCCTGCGGCCGTGGCGCAGCCCGTACCTGCGCTGGCGCATCGAAACCTACTGGGGTCTGCACGCCGAGGAAATCACGTTCGCCCAGTTCTGGCAATTCGCGTGGCAGCGGCGCCGCGAACTGGTCCGCTACCTGCGCTGGGCCAGTGGCCGCGACCCTCTGGGTCGCGCCTGAGTTAATTCATTAACCCACCCATGCTATCCTCCCTTTGTGTTGGCCCACGCCCAACTCCTGTTCCGCCTCTGGTGGCAACCTTCGGCCGCAATGAGCGGCATTTTAGACCGCGGCAGCCTGCTCTTTGCCAGCCTCGCCGTGCTGGGCGCATCCCTGCTGCTCCCCTTGCCGGTCAGCTTCTTCACGCCATTGCTGATTCTGGCGGCCTTCTACGTTCCCGGCACGCTGGTACTCGGCAACCTGTTCGGCCGTCTGGGCGCGATGGGTACCGTTTTCCAGCGCGACTTCTCGCCGCTGCTCACCTGCACCGGCATGGCTTATGCCGCCGCATCGCTTCCGCTGGCCCTGGCCGCCTGGGTGGTTCCGGTGCCGATTCTTTACTATCTTTTTGCGCCCGCCCTGCTGTACTTCGGTTTCCTGATGTTCTTTGCGGTGCGGACGGTCTTCGGCACCGAGAACGGCACGGCGGCCGGCGTGGTCTCACTGTCCTGGATCCCGCTGGTTGCCGGCGCCGTCGCCTGGGGTCCGCTCAGCTTCCTGCTTCGTTTCGCCGCCTCGCCCTTCTTCCTCTTCTTCGCCTGGTATTACCTGGGCAGTGAATTCAGCCGCCTGGGCGACGGCCTGCGCAGCCGCCAGAACTTCCACCGCATGATGCAAGCCGCCACGGTCAACCCGCACGATGGCGAAGCCCAGTACCAGCTCGGCCTGATCTACCAGCAGCGCCGCCAGTACAGCGAAGCGATCCAGCGTTTCCAGAAGGCTGTGGCCATAGACCCCAGCCAGACCGACGCGCATTTCCAACTGGGCCGCATAGCGCGCGAGCAGGGCCGCCCGCGCGACGCCTTGGCTCACTTCCAGACGGTCATTGACCAGGATGAGCGCCACAGTTCCAGCGAAATCCTCCGCGAACTGGGCGGCATCTACGTCGCCGCCGGCCAATTCGCCGACGCCAGACACGAACTGGAAATCTACGTCGAGCGCCGTCCCTACGACCCCGAAGGCCTGTTCTATTTAGGCCAGGCGCTGGAAGGCCTGGGAGAAACCGCCGCCGCCCGCGACCGCTTCACCGCCGCCGTCGAGGCCGTTCGCACCGCACCCCGCTACCGCCAGCGCATCGTGGCCCGCTGGAGCCGCCTGGCGCAGAAGCAACTGTCGAAACTCGGCGCGGCGTAGATGGCCGGATGGATAGGGGTTAAACTTGGGCGCCTTCCTGCACCGTCATCCGGCCACGGGCATCCTCCATCTGCTCATCGGCGCTTACCTCTTGCATTTCCCTCCCAAATGTTATAACATCTGTATGGAGGCCCGAAGAAGATGATCAGCCTAAAAGCCAGGGCAGTTGGCAACTCTACCGGTGTGACCTTTCCCAAGGAGGTCACGGACCGCTTGAAGATCAAGAACGGCGATTCCATCTTCCTCACCGAATCACCGGACGGCTATCGCCTCACCACGTACGATCCGGAATTTGAAAAGCAAATGGAAGCCGCTGAAAAGATCATGCGGCGCTACAAGGATGCCCTTAGGCGCCTCTCCAAGTGAACGAACCGCAGTGGGTTTCGCTCGCCGTGGTGATGGCGATTCACGAGGCACAACTTAGTGAACACGGCGGAGCGACTGGCGTTCGCGACCAGGGTCTTCTGGAATCCGCGCTAGCCCGCCCCCGCCAGGTGTATGCCTATGCCGACAATCCGGGCCTGACGCGCCTGGCCGCCGCGTACGCGTTCGGTTTGGCCAAGAATCACGCATTCATGGATGGCAACAAGCGCACGGCCTGGGTGGTTTGCGCAACCTTTTTAGAACTGAACGCAAGAGAAGTCACGGCCGATCAGGCGGGCGTGGTTTCGATCATGCTCGGCGTGGCCGGCAGCACGGTCAGCGAAGATCAACTCATCGAGTGGCTCACGCTGCACTCCGTGGAGTAGCCCCGAACACAGGCGGAAGTCCGGTTCCTCGCGGACGAGTTGCCCGTGCTGCAAGCGGATTCGAGCGCACCGGGGTCTCGAAGGCCATAAGATCCTCCGTACCACTCAATCTGCTGTTCGTGGATTTCCAGGACCTCATCCAGGGTGAGGAAGATCGGTTCGCGTTCGAGGCCGCCAGCCATGAAACGGTGTTTGCGTCTTACTCAGCCAGACGCTTGAATGCCCGGCCATAGCGGCTGTGCGCCGCCGCCTGCGCCTGTTCGAATTTCTTGCGCCGTTCGGAAGCCTTGGCCGGCATGATGATCAGTTTTTTCCCGTCCGTGCTCACATCGAGTGGCGTATCGTCCCCAATCTTCAGCAAATCCAGAATCGGCCGGTCGATTACCAGCGCCATGCTGTTCCCGTGCTTTGTAAGCCTCTTGAGCATCTCACCCTCCGTACTTACAATGTATCACCATTTGTCCTCACAATGTATCACCAAATGCAAATCGCCTCGCTACCCCGGCCCCGGCATCACCATCAGCACCACGCACGAAGGATGCTCCGGCCCGTGGTACACCGTCTGGTCCGAAGTCACCAGTTTGACCGCGTCGGCCACGGCGCCGCCCGTGTTGGGGTTCCGGTCAAAGCGCGGGAAGTTGCTGCTCGATACCTCCACCCGGATCCGATGGCCCTTCAAAAACACGTTGCCGGTCACGCCCGCGTCCACGGTCACTCGATAGATCTCGCCGGCCTTGCTCAGCTCCGGCTTCTCCAATGAGTAGCGGTAGCGCAGACGCAAAATGCCATCGGTCAAATTGCGCGCGGAGCCATCGGGGAAGACGTCCACCAGCTTCGCCGTGAAGTCGGTGTCGCGGGCGCTCGAAGCCACATACAGCACCACCTGCACCGGCCCAATCGCTTCCACATCGTGCTTCAGCGGCTTGGTTGTGTACACCAATATATCCTTGCGCTGTTCCACCAGGCGCTGATCCATCGGTCCCCACGGGAACACTTTGGGATTGCAGCAGACCGCGCCGCCGCGCGTCGGCACCGGGTCGTTGGGATCGAAAACGAACTGGTCGGCCGCGTTGCGCTGCGAAGGATGATCCGCCAGCGCGCCATCGCCTTCGAGCGAGTTGGCCCGGCCCTTACCATCCAGATAAAACCGCTGCTCCCGCGCCTGTTCCGGCGGCCATTCCCGCGCCTCCAGCCACTTGTTGGCGCCCATCACGAAAATCTTCACCGGCGGCCGCGAAAGCAGCGGGGTGTCCTTGCCCATCAACCACTGGTCGAACCACTCCATCTGCAGCGCGCGCACCGGCGCCGAAGAATCCAGCCCGAAGTCGGCATTCTCAAACCGGTACGACATGTTGTGCGGCCAAGGCCCCACCAGAATGCGGCTCAGGCCGCTGGTCTTATGCAGTGCCGCGTAGGCCTCCAGGTCGCTCTGCACGAAGTTGTCGTACCAGCCGCCCACCGAAAACACCGGGATCCGAATCTTCGCCATCTGCTCCCTGACGCTGATCGCCCGCCAGAACTTATCGAATGCCGGATGGTCGGCCACGTCCCGGAACATCGGCGACGTCCACCCCAGCGCCGCCACATCGCTCGATCGCTCGGGCAGGTGCAGCACGTACCTGGCGAAATCCTGGTGATACCCCGGCGCGCGCAGGTTCTCGGCCATCCACTCCAGCCGGTTGCCCAGCTTCATGGCGCCGCCGGTAGAGTAAAACCGGTCGCGGTAATCGTCATAGCCCGACACCACCGGGAAGATGGCTTTCAGGTGCGGATTGTTCAGCGGCGCCACCTTCCACTGCACGATCCCCACGTACGATCCGCCCATCATCCCGATCTTTCCGTCCGACCAGGATTGCCGCGCGATCCAGTTCAGCGTGTCGTCCCCGTCCGACGGTTCCTGTCGCAAGGGCTGGAACGCGCCCTCGGACTCGTAGCGGCCCCGCACATCCTCCACCACCACGGCGTAGCCATGCTCTACAAAGGCCTGGTAGTTCGATGTGATGTCGGCGCCTTTACCGTAGGGCGTGCGCACCAGAATGGCCGGCACGCGCGCATTCTCGGAAGGCAGGAAAACATTCGCCGAAAGCCGCACGCCATCGCGCATGGGGATGGGAATCTCCAGACGCTTGAAGATCGGCTTGGGCGCAGCCCCGGCCAAGCCCGCCCATGAGGCCAACACTAGACACAAAGCTCGCTTAGTAAGTCCCAATACTGCCTGCCCGCTTGATCCACCCGGTGGTGGGCGCGAATGTGTCCGGCTCCCCGTTGCCCGACCGCACCGGCCACCCCAGACATCGATGTTACCAGAAGCATGTGCTGCCGAAGCGAATCGCGTTCGGCCACTCCCGGCGCAATCCGCAGGCAGGCGTCTTCCGGGAAGCGCGCGCACTCCGGCCCGTCCGTCACCATTACGGGCTTGCCGATGCCCATCAGCCGGATGGCGATCCCGGAAGTCTCGCCGGCCGGCGGATACCGCAGGTTGATGCAGGCATCCACGGCGCCGGCCGCCATCCAGAATTCGCGTTCGGAGAGATGCGGCAGCCGCACCACGCCGGCTTCCGCCAGCATCGGCGCCACCGCGCGTTCCAGGTCCGTCGAAACGAACTGGCCCGCCACCAGCAGCGCCGTCCGCTGATTTTCGAGATGCAGTTTCCGGAAGGCCTGCAGCACCGCCACCAGGCGTTTCGATTCGCGCAGGTACCCGAAGACGCCGAACAGGAAGGCCGCCGGGTCTACCCCCAACCGCTGGCGGTAGCGCATGGCTTCAGCCTCGCCCACCGGCGCCGGCTCCTGAAACAGGTGCGGAATCTCTACCACGCGCGCCGCCGGCGCATGTTGAAGCACGGCAGCCGCCGCGGCCGGGTTGTGAACCACCACCGCCAGCGCCCGCTCCGCCACGCGCCGCAACATGGGAAAGCTGAAGTATCGGCTGTCCGTCCCCGAGGCCGCGCGGTCGCGCCACAATTCCCGCGCCAGCCCGCGGTTCCACTCCCCGTAATTGTAGACGAACTCGTCGGCGTAGCCGGTCTCGGTCAACTGCCCCAGCAGAAAATGGTGCAGCACCGCGTCATGCAGCACTACCACGCCCGGTTGGGCCAGCGCGAGCCGGTAGATTTCGGCGTGCAGCCCGTTGTTGCCCGTGTGGTAAAGCGCGATATCGCTGCGCTCCGGCGCCACTTCGACGGTGCCATGCCGCCGCAGTGCAGTCAGCAGCGTGGCCGCGTAATCGGCCACTCCCGTCCGCGCTGGCGGCAGTGGGGAATAGAATCCAACGGTGGGTTGATGGCGATTCTTGCCGGGCTGGGTATGTGCCTGGCTCATTCGGGCGGGTCGATGGTCAGAGGTGGGCGGGACAGGCCACCCGGCCTGTCCCACTTGGTTTATTGCACGGTGATGATGGTGTTCGCCGTTGAGGCGACCGACCCCATGTTGATCGTCACGGGAATATCGCCAGCCACGAGCGAGCTGGGCACCACCACGTTGAACTGATATACGCCCGCCGACACCAGTCCCGCGAAAGCAACCTGGGCCGGCGCGCCTCCGAATGTGACGGTCGGGGTGTTCACGCAGGTGGCCGGTGCGGCGACGAGCTGGCCGCTGGCGATACCCGGATTCGTCGGTCCAAAGCCGGTACCGAACAGAACGATGGTTTCGCCGACCTTGGCAGGCGTACTCACCCCGGGATACAAGGCGGCCGCTCCTACAACGCCTCCGGCAGCATGCACGGCTGCGATGGACTTGCCGTCCTTCAGCAGGAAGAACGCCGGCGAGAATTGCTGCATGTTGACGCTGGCCGCGGTGCTGGTCATGGTGTTGTTGCTCACCACCACGTCAACCGGTCCAGTGGCGGTATCGACCGGAGTGAGGACGTCGATCTGTTTAGGGCTGACATAGTACACAAAAGCGGGTTTGCCGTTCACGGTGACGCTGACGCCGCTGAGCGAAGTGGGAAGAGCTGTACCGGCGAAATCCGTCGTCGTCCAGTTTCGGGTGATGGGCGAGAGGTTGGAGCCGAAGATGCTGATAAACGTATTGGGCGCGATCCCAGTCTGCGTATCGGCGGCATTGCCGATGGCGCTGGCCGTGATGACCGGAGCGGCTTGCAGGCTACCGAAGAGTCCGTGCTTTCCCCCGCCCACGCCGGCCGCAAAATACACCGCGTTGGTGTCGCCGCCGTTGCCGCCGTTGCCCGGGAAGAGTCCCCAGAGTCCGGGAAGGACGATGTTGTTGCCTTGCGGGTCTGTCATTGTGCCCAGGAAGGCGCCGCTGGTTGCGTCAAACGCATTGATGAGGCCGTCGCCGAAGTTGCCGACCAACAGCGCACCCGTAAAGGCGCCGAAATTTGCTGGCGCGATGGCAAGACCCCACGGCTCGTTCATCAGGCCGCCGGTTGCCAGATGCTTGATCAGGTTGCCCTGCAAATCGAAAACCGCTATGGCGCCCAGGCCGACACCAGCCGTCGAAAACGACTTGGTGGCGTTTTGCTTGGCATACGCCACGTAAAGCTTGCCGCCTATGTTCTGGATGTTATACGGCGCGTACCCGGCGGGGACGGACGTATCGGCGAACCCTCCGGCGACCGTTACCGGCTTGTAATTGGTATCGTAAACGTCGATGTTCCCGCTGTTGAGATTGGGGGCATAAATCAGCGGATTAGTGGCGCCGGCAGTGCGGGTGCTGATCGCCAGACCGAAGTACTTGGCGCCGGCGA
The DNA here is from genome assembly GCA_035570275.1 of Candidatus Acidiferrales bacterium. Lineage (GTDB taxonomy): Bacteria > Acidobacteriota > Terriglobia > Bryobacterales > Bryobacteraceae > DATMNI01. Next base: position 20,590 of record DATMNI010000169.1, read on the forward strand.
CGGAGTTATCCACCATCAGTTGGGCATGGGTGGCGTCCACAGTCGGAGCCCAGGCCGAGATCGCGCCACTGGAACTGACAAAGATAAAGTTTGGCGGTTTCCCCGGCGCAATCGCGAAACCACCGGTGGTGTTGGATACGACTCCGGTAGCGGTGGAGGGCGTTTTTCCGGCTGCCCCCGACGGAACGATGGCCAGGGTCGTGCTTACGACCCCCGCACTGTTGTAGACCGTCGAGATGCCGCTGCCTCCATTATTTACCCAGAACGAACCGGTCGGTGAGGCGTCAATACCCCAGGGGTCGATCAGATTCTTGTCGGTATTGTCGGCAACACCGGGTTGATCGGAAACCAGGTTGTGTTGCAGGTAGCTGTTGCCGGGCGGCGTGGCGGGATACAAGCGGGACGCCAGGACCAGCAGCGTTAAACCTGCCGCCAGCCCTGACCGCTGACTGAAACGTTTCGATAACTCAAACATACGTGGGTGAACCTCCTGAGCCTTCGTTGGTGTTAATAAGGATAGCCGATTTATTCCCGTTTAAAATGTTAAAAGTTGGCGGATTCAGAGGCATTTTGGGTCTCGCACCACCTCATAGTGGCGGGAGATTTTAGTCGATGGAATCGGGGCCAGCGGCCGGTTTGCCGGACCATGCCCACCTCACGCACCACCTGGCTGGCGTGGTCTGATGTATAGTTATGGTCGAACGCGGCGGGCTGTTAACCCGCCTTCGTGCCCGGTGGAGGTACGCGGAGATGAGCGACGATTTGACGAAATGGACCCGGAGGGAATTGCTCGGCGCCGCGGGCACAGTGTTGGCGGCCCCGGCCGTACTGACGGTCTCGTGCGCCGTATCCGCGGAGGCTGCGCCGCTGAATGCCATGGCCGGCATCGACCGCGTGGTTATCCTGCCCGGAAAGACTAACCCGCGCGCCAAGACCATCCTGCCCGGCAAGACCTACCTGCGGGGCTGGGCTGGCTATGGAGATCCGCCGCGGTCGAACCGCCCCAGGGGCAGCCAGCCCGAAGCGCCTCCTGAAGCCGGCCCTGCGGGAACTGCAATCTGGAGCAAGGAATCGGGGCCTGGCCCGGTGACCTTTGCGGATGCCAGGTCGCTCATCACCACGGCCGGCTTTTCCATTCCTGGCGCTTACGTGCTCAAACTTACAGTCGATAACGGGCAGTCCTCAGCTTCATCTACCTTGAATGTCAAGGTGGAAACGCCGCCTCCCGCTAAGCAATTGGACGCAGTCTACACCAAGAACTTCAAGGTCAACAATCCGCTTTGGAGCGCGCGTACCAAGGCGTTGATGGTGAGTTGGATTCCCCACTGCATCGATCAGATCGAACGCACCGACCTCACGCAGGGGCCGGGCGGTATCGACAACTTCGTCGAAGCCGGCAAGGCCTTGCGCGGCGAGCCTCACGGGGCGCACAAGGGCTACGTGTTCTCGAACGCCTGGGTTCACCAGACGGTGGAGGCCATGAGCATCGCGCTCATGATCGATCCGCAGGGCGACGCCGAAATTATCCAGGCCCATCGGAAAATGAAAGCGGCGCTGGACGACTGGATTCCGAAGATCCTCGCCGCTCAGGAACCCGATGGCTACCTGCAGACGGCCTTCACTCTGCCCCGAGTGTCGGCGCGCAACGACGTCGACGCCGGACCCTTCCAGCACTGGGAGCGGCGCGGCGATCACGAAGGTTACACAGCCGGCTACTTCCTGGAATCGGCCATCAATCATTACCTGATGAGCGGCAAAAAGGACGCACGCATGTACCACGCGGCCAGGAAACTGGCCGATTGCTGGTACGACAATCTCGGCCCCGCCCCCAAGAAGGCCTGGTACGACGGCCACCAGGAAATGGAACAGGCGCTGGTGCGCTTCGGCCGCTTCGTGAACGATGTGGAAGGCGGCGGCAAGGGCCAGAAGTATATCGAACTGGCCAGGTTCCTGCTGGACGGCCGCTACAACGCCGCCAGGAACGACCGGGAACGGCAGGAATACGACCAGAGCCATCTGCCCGTGATTCAGCAGTACGAGGCCGTCGGCCACGCCGTGCGCGCGGTCTACAACTACTCCGGCATGGCCGATGTCGCGGTGGAAACTCACGATGCGGACTATCAGAGTGCCGTCAAATCGCTCTGGGACAACATCGTCAACAAGAAGTATTACGTCACCGGCGGCGTCGGCAGCGGCGAGACATCGGAAGGCTTCGGACCGAATTACTCACTGCGCAACGCCGCGTACTGCGAGTCCTGCTCCAGTTGCGGCGAGATCTTCTTCCAGTGGAAGATGAACCTGGCTTACCATGACGCCAGGTACGCGGACCTGTACGAAGCCACCATGTACAATGCCCTTCTGGGCGCGACTGACTTACAGGGCACCCACTTCTACTACACTAACCCATTGGATGCGAATGCGCCTCGAACACCCTGGCACGTCTGCCCGTGCTGTGTGGGCAACATCTCCAGGACTTTGCTGATGCTCCCCACCTGGGTGTATGCCAAGAGCGCCGACAGCGTGTACGTCAACCTCTTCATCGGCAGTACCATCACGGTGGAGAATGTGGGCGGCACGGATGTTGAGATGGTGCAGGCGACGGACTATCCCTGGGGTGGCAAGGTTTCCATCACGGTCAATCCCAAGGTCCGGATGAATTTCAGCCTCAAGATCCGGGTGCCGGACCGCAATGTCAGCAGTCTGTACCGGTCGACGCCCGATGCCAACGGCATTACTTCGCTGGCCGTCAACGGAGCGGTGGTGAAGCCCGTCATCGACAAGGGCTACGCCGTAATTACGCGGCAATGGAAGGCCGGAGACAGAGTCGACCTCGTCCTGCCGATGAAAGTACAGCGCGTGCATACAGCCACCGATCAGATTGCGGCCGATCGGAATAAGGTGGCGCTGCGGTACGGTCCCTTAATGTATAACATCGAGAAGGTGGATCAGGACATCGGCAAGACACTTAGTTCCGAAGCGGAGCTGACTGCCGAGTGGAGGGATCTTCTGAGCGGGGTTATGGTGATCAAAGGCGCCTTCTCCGATGGCAGCGCCATGGTGGCCATACCCAACTTCGCGCGCACCAATCGCGATCCGGAGGCGCCGCCACCACCTCCAAACGCTCCGCCGCCCGGGTCTGTCGCGGATGCGCGCCGGGCTCCTGGTCCGGCCACTTCCATTGTCTGGATCCAGGAGGCGTAGCCCTTGTGGGGCAGGTTGTTAACCTGCGGCGGATTGTTAATCCGCCCGCCGCGATGCGGCAGCGAGCGGAGACGATGCTCTGCGTCCATCGGTTATGTCCCTCCATCGGCCGTGCCAGTACTTACTTAGTCGGTCGCTTCAGAAGGACGCCGACGTATCGGGTGACCGCTTGCTAACGCGCGCGGCTCCGATCAGAGCCGCGACCGTTAGAGAGCGGTTCGTCGAAATACACGACTGTATTTATCAAATGATGTGCTTAGTCAAGAGCCTGGGCGGTATAATCGGAAACAAATGAAGTTAGCCCCGACTAACCAGCGAGCCAGGCCCCGTGTTGGTGGCCTCGCCCGCCAGGTGCGACAGGCGGATTGCCAATCCGCCGGACCCAGAGGGTGCCCCTAGCAACCTGCCCCACAAGCCGCCAAAACGCGGGCCTTAGCGGTTCCTGATTTCTTCGCGTCCTGCAATCAAAGACTTACAGACTCAAAACGCTAACGCGCGCGGTTTTGCTCGAATCTTCACTCGTGGCGCAGTGCCATTGCGGGGTCGATCCGCGCCGCCCGGCGTGCGGGAATCAGAGAAGCTGCGATGGCCACCACCGCCAGCACCGCGGCCACCGCGAGCAGCGTCTCCGGTTCCGAAGCCTTGGTCTGGAAGAGCAGCGATGACACCAGGCCCCCGCTCCACCGGATGCCCACGGCGCCAATCGCCAGACCCAGGCCCGTAAGCACGAGCGAGTTTCGCAGCGCCAGCCCCAGCAGCCGCCCGCGCGATGCTCCCAGCGCGGCGCGAATCCCCAATTCGCGCGTGCGCTGAGCCACCGAGTAAGCCACCACCCCGTAAATCCCAATCGCAGCCAGCAGCAATGCCAACGCGGCGAAACCGGTGAGCAGCAGCGTATTGTACCGGCTGTTGGCGGTCGATTCCGTTTTGATCTGTTCCAGCAACTTGAAATCGGTGATGGCCTGATCTTTGTTGACGGCCCAGATGGCGGTCTGGATGGCTTTGGTCATGCGGATCGGGTCGCCCTGCGCACGCACTGCTAAACCTACACCCACCACGGGGCTCTGGTCGAACGCCACGTACATCCCCGGTCCGGTCTCCCGGTCGAGACCGAAGGTCTTCTCGTCGGAAATCACCCCGACGATCTCCCAGGGAACCACCGCCCCCATCTCAAATTTTCCAGTGACGATGCGCTGCATCAGGACGCGCTGGCCAATCGGGCTCTCGCCCTTGAAAAAGCGTTTGGCCATGGCTTCGTTGATCACGGTCACGGGCAACGCGCCAGCCACGTCGGTTTCGGCCAGGCTGCGGCCGGCCTTCAGTTTCATCCCCACTGTCTGGAAGTAAGTGGGAGTGACCATCTTCAAACCGCAGCCGGCCTTTCCGGAGCCGCCCGCGGACGACCGTCCTTGAATCTCGAACGGCATCCCGAAGCCCCACCCCTGCATGGGCATCCCGTTGGTGATGGCAGCGTCCAGCACACCGGGCAGTGCGGCGACGCTGTCGCGTATACCGCGCATGACGCGTGACTCGCGACCGGGGTTAATATCCTTCTGCATGGCGCGCGGCAATTGCATGGTCACCACGTTGGTCATGTTGACGCCCGTGTCCACCTCGTTCAGGCGCATAAAACTGTGGATGAGCACCCCCGCCGTAGCCACCAGTACGAACGAAAGCGCCACCTCCGCCACGATGAGCGCGGACCGTATGCGGCGGCCCGGTACGCCGCCGGTAGAGCCCCGGCGGCCCGCGTTCAGTCCGCTGGCCACATCCTGTTTCCAGGCGGCAATCGCGGGCGCCATGCCGAATAGCAGCCCGGACACCACGGCCAGGGCAAAAAGAAAAGCCAGCACGCGCCAATCCAGCCGCACGTCCGCCTGCGTCGGCAACGTGAAGCGCGGCATCCAGGCCAACAGGCCGCGCAACAGGACGTAGCCCAATCCGCAGCCCAGCACCCCACCCAGAAGCGAGAGCAGCAGGCTTTCCGTGAGGAACTGCCAGACCAGCCTGGCCCGGCCCGCGCCCAGCGAGATCCGCACCCACAATTCCCGCTCCCGGGCGGCCGACCGCGCCAGCAACAGGTTGGCCAGATTCACGCAGGCGATCAGCAACACGGCTCCAACCGCTCCCAACAACACGTAAAGAGACTGCCGCAGTCGCGAACCTACTACCAGGTCCGCCAGCCGCTCCATGGTGACCCCCCAGTCTTTGTTGGAAGCGGGGTAGTCCCTGGCGATACGGGCCGCGATGGCGTCCAGTTCCGCTTTGGCCGAGGCCAGCGTGGCGCCTGGCCGCAACCGGCCGTAAACTCCCAGCGTATGGAATTCGCGGCTGGCGCTGGCGCGGCTCAGTGCCAGCGGCATCCACACGTCGGCCGGATGACGCTCGAACCAGCTGTTGGCCGGCAGGGTTCCGACGATCCTGTAGGCGTCGCCGTTCAACATCAGGCTTTTGCCCAGGATGTTTGGATCGCCGCCAAGGTGCTGGTACCAGTATCGATGGCTGATCACCATCACATGATCGTGGCCAGGCAGGCCCTCTTCCGGGAGAAATGCGCGCCCGGTGGCAGGTGGGGAGCCAAACACATCGAAGTAGTCGTAGCTTACCTGGTTCGCCTGCACGCGCTGCGGCTCGCCTTGCCCGGTCAACGTCAGCCAGGTGCCATTTGCGGCCGCGAGGGCCACGGTCTTGCTCTGGTCCCGCCAATCCAGGAAGTTCGCCGCTGCCACCGCAAAGTTGCTCGAAAAGTTATTGCGGCCGCCGCCCAGCGGTTTCTCGAAGATCATCAACAACCGCTCCGGCTCGGGATAAGGAAGCGGCTTGAGCAATACCGCATCCACCACGCTGAAAATGGCCGCGTTGGCGCCCAACCCCAGTGCCATCGTAAGCACGCCGATGGCGGTAAATGCCGGATTCTTGCGGAGCATGCGCGCCGCGTACTGGATGTCGCGGCTAAGATTCTCCAGGGGCCTGATGCTGTTCATATCGTAGACGTCCTCCCGAATTCGCGTAAGGTTGCCCAGCTTGCGCTGCGCCCGGTGGCGCGCCTCCGCGGGCAGCATGCCGCGGGCGATGTTCTCATCGATCTCTAACTCAAGGTGCGATTCGAACTCTTGCGCGTGGTCTTGATCGGCCCGCGCCCGGTGAAGATAGCGGCGCCAGTTCATGCTTCATTCCGATGCGGGATGCAGAATCCGGCCAATGGCTCGGACCATCCGATCCCAGTTGTTGGTTTGTTCCGCCAACTGCTTGCGGCCCGCCGGCCTCAGCCGGTAGTACTTGGCCTTGCGGTGGTTTTCGGTAACGCCCCAGAACGATTCAACCCAGCCGCGATCTTCCAAACGGTAAAGCGCGGGGTACAAGGAGCCCTGCTCCACCTGCAGAAAATCGTCGGAAGTCTGTTCGATGGCGTGGGCAATGGTGTGACCGTGGGCCGGCCCGAGGCCCAGCGTTTTGAGAATGAGCAGGTCCAGGGTGCCCTGCAGCATTTCGCCCTGAAATGGCGATTTGGATCGCTTCCCCATGATCGCTTCCCCATGATCGATTCCCTATGATGGCGAATCACTCATCTAGACGTTCGAATAGAGCAACGGTTAGCCGCAATGTTGTTCACGTAAGTCCTTGAATGGCGGATCACAATTCGCCCGCTCGCCGATCGTGAGCACGCGCTTTCCGAGTCGTGTTTTCCGGCCAGAGGAACACCAGGCTTCCCACAAGGCGACATTTGGCCCGCGTGGCGCCACTTTCCGGAAAGCCGGTTTCACGGCCGTTATGGGGAAATGCATGTTCACGCGAGGTCGATCCGACCACTTCAGAGGAAAGTTGCCGTTCTCAACCGGAGTTGTTTCCGAGTGGCGTGCCGCTGCTTCCCTATGCGACGCGCCTGGGAGCTACCGCAAGGTGACTCACGGGTCTAACCGACTGACAAGCAAGTGGCTTGTGGTAGAATCGGAGGTTCCCAAACCATCGAACGTTCAAAGAGGAGAGGGCGTTGGCTCGCATCATCCGGTTCGGCCCTTTCGAACTTGACGTACAGACTGCCGAGTTGTGGAAGCACGGGGTCAAGCTGCGTCTGCACGAACAGCCGTTCCGCATTCTGGTCATGCTGCTCAACCAGCCGGGCGAGGTAGTATCCCGCGAGGATCTGCGCAAAGCGCTCTGGCCCAACGACACCGTGGTGGAGTTCGAGCACAGCATCAACTCGGCAATCCAGAGGTTGCGGGAGGCGCTCGGCGATTCCGCGGAGAACGCTCGCTACGTGGAGACTCTGCCGCGGCGGGGGTATCGGTTTATCGGAACGCTAGAGCCGGAACCGGACGCCGGCCCACCACCGGCCGCTGTCCCCGAGGTGGACCCCAGCAACTTGAGTGGCGCAACCTTCGGTCATTTTCGAATGCTGGAGAAACTGGGCAGCGGCGGTATGGGCGTAGTCTACCGCGCGGACGATCTCAAGCTGGGCCGGCAGGTTGCGGTGAAATTCCTGCGCCTCCCGGTGGCCAAGGCCTCGCCGGAGATGCGCGAGCGGTTCCGGCGCGAGGCCCGCGCGGCTTCAGCCCTGAACCATCCCCACATTTGCACCATTCACGGCGTGGAAGATTTCGCGGGCCAGCCGATGATTGTCACGGAACTGGTGGAGGGTGAGACGCTGGCGGCGCGGCTGGCGCGTGGCGCACTGCCGCACGGCGAGGCATTGGCGCTGGGGATTCAAATTGCGGGAGCCCTGGGGGAGGCGCACCGCAAGGGAATCGTGCATCGGGATCTCAAACCCGCCAACCTCATGTTGACGAAATCGGGCGCCAAGGTGCTGGATTTCGGGCTGGCGAAGCTCACGGAGAGAGTGTCCGGCGAGGACGAAGCGACCCGCACCATCGCGGTTGCGGAGACGGCCGAGGGCAAGATTGTCGGGACGTTTGCTTACATGTCGCCCGAGCAGGCATCGGGCAAGCCGCTGGATCCGCGCAGCGACCTCTTCTCCTTCGGCGCCGTGCTGTACGAAATGATCGGCGGCCGCCGGGCGTTTACGGGCGATTCAGCAGTTACCACGCTGGCCGCGGTGATCCACGGCGAGCCGGCCCCTCTCCGCCAGTTGGCGCCTTCCACGCCGCCGCACTTGGAGACCGTCGTGCGAAGCTGCCTGCGCAAGAATCGAGAGGAACGGTACCCCTCGGCCGATGCGCTGCTGGCCGATCTGGAAGCCTGCCGATCGGAAATGAGCGCATCGGGCAGCGGCATGAGGCTGCCGCTGAGCCGACGGCAGCTGATCTTCGCCGGCGCTGGCGGGGTTGCAGTCGCGGCCGCGGCGGCAGTTGCCACGCGGCTGACTTGGGCGCCACCCGGCGCGGCAAAACTGCGCACGTTCGCCGTGATGCTGATCGAAAATCTCACTGGCGACCCGTCACTCGACTGGATGGACCGCGGCCTGTGCGAACTGCTCACCACCGCACTGGCGCAATCCCGGGCGCTGGCAGTGCTTTCGACCGAGGTTCTGCGCTCGGCGGCCGCGCACCGGTTCCGCCACAACGCGAGGCTTACCGTAGAGCACGCGCGCGACGTGGCGCGCGACACCCGCGCCGAACTCTACGCGAGTGGATCGCTGTTCAAGCTCGGCTCCGGATTCCGGCTGAGCCTGCGGGCGCAGGAAACCGAATCGGGAAGGCTCGTCTATACCGGCGCCGTAGACGGCGCGGACGCACAAGCGCTTTTCGGTATGACCGATCAAGCCGCGGCGGCGATGCTGGCGCAAATCGCGCCGCGCTCGCAGGCCAGGCCGGATTCCGCCGGCGGGCTGACCTCGAATCTGGAGGCTCTCAAGGCGTACACGGAAGCCGGTATTTACAACGACCAATTTCTGATGGACCAAGCCAACCGGCAGATCTACCGGGCGGTGGAACTGGATCCCGAATTCGCCATGGCTCAGGCCAGGCTGGCGGAGATCTCTGACACCATCTTGAATCCGGCAGTCGGGCGCGCGGCGGCGGCGCGGGCGGTCGCGATTTCCCGACGGCGGCCGCTGCCGGTGGCCCACGTGCGCTACATGCAAGCATTGGCACTGGGGCTGGACGGGCGCCTGGAGGAGTCATTGAAGGTTCTCGAGGCGGCACGGAAGGAGTCGCCCCAGGATTGGGCGATCTGCACCAGCCTTTCCGAGGCGTACTGGATGCTGGGGCGATTCAGAGAAGCGACCTCGAACTGGGAAGAGGCCGTTCGCCTGGATCCGAATGCGGCGCGAACTTATCTGGACGGCGCCTACACTTACGCCGAGTCAGGCGATCTTCCCAAGGCCCTCCAATTCGTCGAGCGGTATGCGTCGCTCATGCCCCCGAACACGTGGAATGTTGCTGTCACTCGGGGCGACGCGTTCGCCTGCAACGAACACTTCGACGAGGCCCTGGAACAGTATCGGATCGGTGCAAAGATTCAACCAACGAATCAGCTTGGGCGACTGCTGGCGCTTCTCGGCCTAATTGAGGAGGCGGAGGCCTATCTCGAATCTCTGCCGGAAGGTCGGCGGCCAAGGCTCTACTGTGATATACAGACGCGCAAAGGGAATCTGGATGGGGCATTGGCCAGCTACGCGGAATTCATGCGCCGGGTCACCAATCAGACGTGCTGGTGTCATTGGCCGAACACCTGGAACGCGGGCAATCTTCTGCTGGAGCAGGGCGATGCGCAACAAGCGTTGACGCTGGGCAAGCGCCTCCCGAACCCCTGGGCTCCCGGCCTGCGCGGCGCCGCCCATCTGATCCTGGGTGATGAAGGCGCCGCACAGGCGGATTTCGCGGAGTTGCGGAAAGGGATTACGCCGATTGTTGGCGATTTCATGGCCCGAACCACCGAGTCTCTTTGGCGCGTCAAAGCGGCGTCCTGTCTGGGCAGGCACGGCGAGGTCGCTGACCTGTGTTCCCGGCTGACTCGCTTCCGGAACGGCGCGCGCTGGGCATACTCGCTCGATCTGGTTCGTGCACTCCTGTCACTGGGCCGTCTGGCGGACGCCGAAGCCGAACTGACTTGGCTGACCCGCATGTTGCTGGACATCGGAGGGGGCAATGACACCGGGATGCAATTCTCGATGTTGACTTATTTGCTGGCGCGTTATCACCTCGGCCAGGTGAGGGAGAGGACGGGGCGCCGAACCGAAGCGGCGGAGCGGTATCGCCTCTTTCTGAGCTCGTTCGAGCACTCGTCCGCGAAACTCCCGCAAATCGCCGAAGCGCGGGCGGCATTGAAGCGGCTTTAGAGAATTCAGGAATCCCGCAGAGGTCATTGCCGGGCCACCTGGCCTATCGCGCCTTAACCATAGACGTGGTTCCTGTCAGGGGCCGCCGATTCTGGCCGGCAAGTGGGATTCCCGTACACTGGCCCCAGACGCTGGACGCCCTTCGTCGGTGGCGGAGAACCGCGTCGAGATTTTGAAAGTTGCTCCTCAGTCGAGGTTTTCCGGATATAGTCGCGGTCCCTGACCGGGAGACCACTACAGGTTGCTCCCGCCGTCCGGCTTCCACCTCGCGATCTTTGTCCACCGCACTCCAGCGTGCGGCGATGTCGACGACGGGCGCGCCGCTTCGCCTCCATCCGCACGGTGGGAGTAACCACGACGTCGCGACCCGGTTTCATCTCTTTGGCGCGGCAGACGGCGCCCAGACCCTTCGCCGAGCTTAGCGGTGACCTTGTAGTGGGCTATGGAAGTTGGGGGATCATCGTGGCGCGCCATTCTGGATGCGGTACAGCTTCGACGCCGTGCGTACGATCAGGCTCGACCGAAAGATGGCGGGTGTGGCCATGCACATCTCATCGAGCGAGTTCTTGCCCAGCAGCTTGAACTCGGGCCCCGCCTGAATCACGAAAGTGTCGCCGTCCTCGCTCAAAACGAAAATCTTGCCGCCGTATGCCCACGGCGAAGCGGTAAAAGCGGCGGCTGCGGGATCGATGCGCTGCTTGCCGTAAATCTCCCGGCCGGTGCGGGCATCGTGGCAGGTGAAGAAGCCGCGGTCGAGCAGCGTGTAGTAATAGTCGCCGTACACGATTGGCGAAGGATTGTAGGGCCCGGCTTGGGGGTGATGCCACGCCACAAACTGGCTGGATGTCTCCTCGCTCTTCAGGCTGATGTCGCCCACGGCGCCGGGGCGTATGGCATAGACCGGGCGAACCTGGTCGCCCACGTAGCCAGAGGTCACATAGAGCAGGCCAAGTTTGGCGAAAGGCGTCGGGATCGCGATCGACGACATGCCGCCGAATTCCCAGAGTAATTTGCCGTCTAGGTCGTAGGAGCGGACGCGGCGCGTCCCCGCGGTCACCACTTCGGTGCGGCCGGCGTGCTCCCATACGAAGGGTGTCGCCCAGTTGCTGCCTTCGTCGCGCGTCACCCGCCAGACGGGCTTGCCGGTGCGAGCATCGATCGCCGTCAGGAACGACTCCTCCTCGTTGTCGTTGACGATATACAGGCGTCCGCCGTGCAGCACCGGCGACGCGGCCGTGCCCCAGCCAAAGCGCATCCGCAGCGGCGCCAGCGGCTGCGACCAGAGCAGCTTGCCGTTGCGGTCCAGGCAAAACACGCCCGCGCCGCCGAAGTAGGCGTAGACGCGCTCGCCATCGGTCACGGGCGTTTCGGAGGCGTAGCTGTTCTTGAGATGGCGCGACGGCGCGGCGCCGCGATGCACTTCGCGCTCCCACAGCAGCTTGCCCGTTTTCCAATCGACGCACAACACCATCCAGCGATGCTCGCCGGCCGGCGGCGTTTCCCGATTCCCGCCGAAATACAGGCCCTTCTTCGGCGCCTCCTCTAGCCGGGGTGCGACCACAGCCGTGAGGAAGATCCGGTCGCCGGCGACGACGGGCGACGACCATCCGCGCCCGGGAATGTCGAGCTTCCAGGCGACATTGGCGGTGGGGCTCCACGTAGTGGGCAAGCTGGCATCGTCCGCCACGCCCGCAGACGGCCCGCGGAACTGCGGCCAGTCGTCCGCCGCCAGGTTAGCGCCGAGAAAGAGGAAGACGGCCAACGAACTGCTGGCGCACACGGCTCGGTAGCCGGGATGGTTCATCGCTTGATGGTATAGCAAAGGAGCGCGATGGTGAAACTGGTCATAGGAGAGGCACCTTGCGTCGGACTTTCGTCGAAGAGGTTGAGGACAGGCGCGTGTCGGCAATATCGCGGAGCCGCGGTTTGGGGTCCTGGCACAGGCAGTACTCGATCAATCCTCAAAACCATGTAACCGTCCACAAGCCCCCGGGAGCGTCACGACACCGCGCCCAAAGCGAACAGTTTTGGGGTTAGCCGCAGTATGTAAAGTTCGCCGCTTTCCATCCTGCGCCGGCGTTTATCTGCCGGGCCGGCCAGCTATAATCGTCAACTTGGAGGAAATTGTCGAATGAAGCTTCGGTTGACCCTGCTGCTGGTCTTGGCCCAAGCCAGCCCTTTCGCGGTGGCCCAGGCCAAGCCAAAAAATTCGGAACATTGGGTCGGAACCTGGGGCACGGCGGAGAATCTGTATGCCGCGCCCCGGCCCGCCGTCGCGGCGGCCGCACCGGCCGCATCGGCCACGCCCCAACGCAGCCCTATCGGTCCCCTCGGACTCGCCAACCAGACCGTGCGCATGATGGTGCGTGCCAGCATCGGCGGACATCGTCTGCGAGTGAAACTGGCTAATGCCTTCGGTAGCGTTCCCGTCGCCATCGCCGCCGCGCACATCGCGCTTCGCGGCAAGGATTCCGAAATCGTCGCCGGCTCCGACAACGCGCTCACGTTCAACGGCAAGCCCGGCTGCACCATCGGACCCGGCGTGGTGCTTTTCAGCGACCCGGTCGAGCTCACCTTCGCGCCGCTGGCCGATCTCGCCGTAAGCCTCTACTTCGCCGGCGAATCCGGCCCGCCCACGGCGCACTCCACCGGCCTGCACAATACTTACATTCAGGAAGGCGACGTCACCGCGCAGCCAGCCCTGCCCGACGCCGCTCGCACGCAGTCCTACTACTACCTGGCGGGCATCGACACGATGGCTCCAGCCACCGCCGCAGCCATCGTGACTTATGGCGATTCCATCACCGATGGCGCCCGCTCTTCTAACGAATCGAACCACAGTTGGCCGGCGCTGCTGGCCGCGCGCCTGGCGGCCAAAAAGGAGACTGCCCACATCGCCGTGATCAATATGGGCATCGGCGGCAACCGCGTGCTGCGCGACAACTCCGGTGTGAGCGCGCTAGGCCGCTTCGATCGCGACGTCCTGAGCCAGTCTGGTGTGAAGTGGGTGATGTTCCTGGAAGGCATCAACGACATCGGCCGTGGCTCTACCGTGCCCGAAGAGACGGTCACCGCCGACGATCTCATCGCCGGCCACAAACAGATCATCGAAATGGCGCACGCCCACGGCATCAAGGCCATCGGCTGCACTCTGACGCCGTACGAGGGCGCCGGGTACGCTCGCGAACCCGGCGAGGCTGTTCGCGAAGCGCTCAACCAGTGGATCCGCAGCAGCGGCGCCTACGACGCCGTGGTGGATTTCGAAGCCGCCACGCGTGACACAGCCAACCCCAAGCGCATCCGCGCCGAGTTTGACCCCGGCGACCACCTGCACCCCAACGACGCCGGATACCAGGCCATGGCCGACGCCATCAGCCTGGCGATCTTCAAGTAAAGCCGCCCCGCCGCGGACTACAATTTGCAGGTGCTGGTGAGACCGACGCCGGGCCGACAGCGAAGCCATCCTTCTGAAGCCCACGCCCGCCACACCCACCACACCCACGATCTGGAAGCCAGCGTTTTCGGTATACAAGACCACGTTTCGGACGTGTCAGACATCGGTCAGTGTCAGGGGACGGGGAGTTGTGCCGTCGATGTCCGTGAAGCCGTACTCCATCGCGAGGCCCGCGGCCACCAAGACCTTTCCAGTGTGGCGGAGCACATCCGGATCGGCCGCGAGAGCCGCGACGGCCCGTCCGATGAACTCGGGGGATTCGGAATTGGTCAGGTCAAGCCACGCTGCCGCTTCCATGACCTTTTCGGTCCGGACCAGTCCCGGGTAGAGCGAAACCACGGCGACTCCATACGGCTTCAACTCGGCCGCCATGTCAGCCGTCATCTTGTCGGTGGCGGCTTTCGACACGCCATAGGCGACATTGCCGATGTGCTTCTGCGCTGCCCAAAACGAGATGTTCACGATCAGTCCCCGCCGCTGGGCAATCATCGCCGGCGCGGCCAGCTGACTCGCCTGGTAGTGCGCACGAACGCCCGCGCTGAACATCGCGTCCCAACGCCAGAGTGGCTGTTCCCAGAATGGCTTGGACCACGTGAAAGCGCCATTCTCGACCATGCGCTCGTAGCCACCCCACACGTTGTTCACCAGGATGTCAATCGCGCTGGCCTCGCTCGCGATCAGCTTGAACGCCGCTTCCACCTGGATGTCGAGCCGATGGTCGCAGCGGATGGCCGTGATCTGCTCATTGAGACGCTCGTGATCCGGCGCTGAACGGCCGGTGACGAAGACGCGCGCGCCGTGTCGGGCCAACTCGCGCCCGAGGCCTCGGCCAACGCCTTTGGTGGCTCCCGTCACGATGGCGACTCTTCCATCCAGACTCATGTCCGTAATTGTACGGGACCCGCTGCCTCCGTGCCAAAATGAGAAGATTGATAGGCACTTCCCGCATTGAGCTGACCCTATGAAACCCGATTACGACGTACTCATCATCGGCTCCGGCGCCTCCGGTGGCATGGCCGCCTACACCCTGACGCAGAAAGGCGTACGCTGCCTGATGCTGGACGCCGGGCCGGCCATCGATTTCCCGCGGCACACCACCCAGAAGGCCGTCTACGATCTTCCGTACCACGGCTTCGGCCGTCCGGGCCGGTTTCCGCACGTCACGCAAGCCTCCGAGTTCGACGCCAATGTGTGGGCCGACGAGAAGCAAAACCCGTACACCTACCCGGCCGGCGATCCTTACTATTGGGTGCGCATCCGGCTGATCGGCGGCAAGACGCTGCGCTGGGGACGGGCTTCCTGGCGGCTCAGCAACTTTGAGTTCAAGGGCAAGGACCATGACGGCTTTGGCGAGAACTGGCCCATCGCTTACGCCGATCTGGCGCCTTACTACGATCGCGTGGAGCCGATCTTCCGCGTGTCCGGGCGGCGCGAAGGGTTGCCGCAACTGCCGGATGGCGTCTTCCTGGAGGACCAATCGCCCGACAGCCTCAGCGTGCAGCGCTTCATCGCCTCGGCCACGAAACTGGGGGTGCCCACTACCAGGCAGCGCCGCGCCACCGGAAGCCTGGCCAGTTCGGCGAACCTGCTGCTGCCGGATGCCCTGGCCACCGGCAAGCTGACGCTGGTTCCCAACGCCATCGCGCGCCAGATCACGGTCGACCCCAAGACCGGCCTGGTGAACGGCGTTTCCTTTATCGACCGCCATTCCAAGCGGGAGTATCACGCCCCGGCGCGTGTGGTGGTGTCCGGCGCTTCCACCCTGGAGAGCACGCGGTTGCTGTTGAACTCCGTGTCGCGGCTTTATCCGAACGGCCTGGCCAATTCCAGCGGCGTGCTGGGCCACTACCTGTTCGACCAGTTTTACGTGAAGAACTGCGTCCAGTGCATGGTACCCGAGGCGCGCGGCGGCAAGGGCACGCGCAACCTGATGGGCGGCGGCGGCTACATCCCGCGCTTCCGCAATCTGAAGCCCGGCGAAAAGAAGTTCCTGCGCGGCTACGCTTTTGATTTTTCCAGCGGCGGCACTCCCAACCCGCAGTATTTCCCGCTATACGGCGAGGCCTTGGCGCGGCAACTGGCCGACGCCGCCAACACTGGATTCAATCTGACCACGATGGGCGAATCGCTGCCGCGCCATGAGAGTTTCGTCCGCATCGACGGCGAGGTCAAGGACGAGTGGGGCATCCCGGCGCTTCACATTTCGCAGAAGTACACCGCCAACGAATACGATATGGCCAAGGATGCGACGGATACCGCGGAGGCGGTTTGCCGCGGCGCCGGCTTTGAGGTGCTGGCCCGGCACGCGCAGATGGTGCCGCCGGGCGAGAGCATCCACGAGTTGGGAACCTGCCGGATGGGGAGCGACCCCAAAAAGTCGGTGCTCAACGGCTACAACCAGGCGCACGACGTGAAGAATCTATTCGTGATGGATGGCGGCGCTTTCGTTTCCGGGGGCTCGCAGAACCCCACGCTGACCATACTGGCGCTAGCGATGCGCGCCTCGGAATATATGGCGGCGCAGATGCAGCGCGGGGATCTTTGAAGCAAGTGGGGCAGGTTGTTAACCTGCGGCGGATTGGCAATCCGCCTGCCGGATGTCGCTGGCAATGCCGCAACCCCGGGCACGCTCGCTGCCGCATCGCGCAGGCGGATTAGCAATCCGCCGCAGATTGCCAATCTGCCCCACAAAAGGGTTTCGCGTCCGCTATCCCGAAACGTTTACGCGCACCGCGTGTCCGGCGAACCCGCCGCAAGATCCGGATTGCCGCGGCTCCGCAAAGCTAAGATAATGGATACCACAGCGGAAATCCTCAAGTGTCCCTGGTCAAACAGTCGGAAATCCATGAATCGGCGGTCCGTCAGCAAGTGGAAAAGATCCTGGCTCACGGTCTCTTTACGCGCTCCGAACGCATGGGCCGGTTCCTGCGCGTAGCCGTGGAACGCAGCCTGGGGGGCAAAGCCGCGGACCTCAAAGAGTACCTGATTGGAGTGGAAGTTTTCGACCGCAAGGAAACCTACGATCCGCGCCTGGACCCCATCGTGCGCGTGGAGGCGCGCCGTTTGCGCTCCAAACTCAAGGCTTATTACGAGGGCGATGGCCGCGGCGATGCGGTGGTCATCGAGTTCGTATCCGGCAGTTATGCGCCGCAGATTCGCGTGGCCCGGGCCGATGCCGATGCCGGGCTGGCTGGCCGCGCCGGACCGGGTATGGTAAAGCCTGGCGCTGCCGAAGCGGGCGTGGTGGAAGCGGGCGTGGTCACGGTGGCGGTGCTGCCGTTCGCCGATCTCAGCCCGACACCCGGCCACGAGTATTTCAGCGATGGCCTGACCGAGGAGTTGATCCATGCGCTCACCAAGGTTCCCGGCATGCGCGTGGTGGCATGGAATACCGCGGCGCAGTTGCGCGGGCCGCAGCAGGACATCGGCGCCGTCCGCGACCGGCTCAAAGCCGGCACGGCACTCACCGGCAGCGTGCGCATCGCTGGGTTGTCTGAGGGCAGCCCCAGCCTGCGGGTGCGGGCGCAGCTTATCGACACCGAAACCGGCGTCTACCTGTGGTCGGAAACCTTCGACCGCGCCATGCAGGATGTCTTCGCCATCCAGGAAGAGATTGCGCGCGCCATTGTGCGCACGTTGCGCGTGCAATTGGCGGGGAGCCTCGGCGGCTACGAAAGAGGCGCCACGCTGCCGGCGCGCAGCCGCAGCACCATCGGCTCCTACGACTGCTATCTCAAGGGCCGGTACCATTGGCACAAGCGCACGCCCGGAGATCTGGCGTCGAGCGTTCAACTCTTCGAATCGGCCATCGCCCGCGACCCGAGTTCGGCTCTGGCCCAAACCGGCCTTGCCGATGCCTACACCGTGCTGGTGGACAACGGCCTGATGAGCCCGGCCGAGGGCATGCCCCTGGCCGAGGCGGCGGCCAGCCGCGGCGTTGAACTGGACCCGGAACTCGCCGAGGCTTACACTTCGCTGGCGATGATTCGCAGCGTTTACGACCTCCAGTGGGAGGATGCCGAACGCCTGTACCTCCGTGCCATTGCGCTCAACCCCGGGTATGCCACGGCCCATCACTGGTACGCGGTGGACTTTTGCGCCATGCTGGGCCGCTTTGACGAGGCCGCTGCGGAGTTGGAAATCGCCGGCCAGTTGGACCCGCTTTCCGCCATCATCCGCGAAGGCTCGGCGTTCCTCAAGATGCTGCAGCGGGACTACGATGGGGCCGTCCGCGGGTACCGTGAACTGGCGGAGTTCGACCCTTCCTTCTTTAAAGCGTACACTTCGCTGGGCCGCACTTTCGCGCAGCAGGGGAAGTATCCGGAAGCCATCGCCATGCTGGAAAAAGGCCGCACGCTGGCCGGCGATATCCCGAACATCCTGGGCGCCATGGGACAGGTCTACGGGCTGGCGGGCGAACCGCGGCAGGCGCGGGAAATGTTGGGAAAACTCACCGAACTGTCGCACCGGACCTACGTACCCGCCTCGGTTTATGCGATCGTCCATCTGGGGCTCGGAGAAAATGAGCGCGCACTGGACTGCCTGGAAAAGGGCTGCGAGCAACGCGACGCGCCGCTGACGGCGCTCAAAGTTCATCCGATCTACGACCCGCTGCGCGCCCACCCGCGCTTTCAGATCCTGTTGAAGCGGCTGCGCCTGGCGTAGGTCTCGGTGAGGGCCACTCACTGACGTTCGTGGCTCTGAAGGATCGTCGTGGCTCCGTTCGGAGCCGCGCGCGTCAGCAAGCGGTTGTGGCCTATACAGTACTTCGGCCTCCTGAGTGCCCATTCAGTCGGTATGGCGGTGGCTGTCGTGCTCGCGTTGATGTTCGTGCTGCCGATTGCGGCGGCAAGAGCCGCGGACCCCCCGAAGCCCGCGGACCCCGCGAATGCCGATAACGCGACGTCTCGCCACCCGTATAGAAAACACTGGAAACACGCCACGGTTGGCAAAGGCGCTCTGGCCGGCGTGGCGGCGCGGGCAGGGGTGGGACAGGTTCGCCGCACCCCCAGGAAATGGGGTGGCGGCGGGGCCGGCTTCGGAAAGCGCCTC
Source organism: Candidatus Acidiferrales bacterium (assembly GCA_035570275.1). Classification (GTDB taxonomy): domain Bacteria; phylum Acidobacteriota; class Terriglobia; order Bryobacterales; family Bryobacteraceae; genus DATMNI01. The sequence goes on from DATMNI010000169.1 coordinate 39,534, forward strand.
GGCGCCGGCATGGCAACCCATGCTGTGGCAACCACCGTCGAGCACGCGGTGGCGGCGCCTCTGCACGAAGATCTGCACTATCACCGCTCGACCAAGAAGGGTTTCGCGCCCAGGTTAGGGCATGCGCTGACCAGCACCGTGGTGACAAGCAACACCAAGACCGGCAAGCGTACACCGGCGGTCGGGCGGATATCCGGGCATGCCGCCGCGGGGGCCGTCTCACAAGGCTTGATCGTTGGCGCGGGTGGAGCATCGACAGCGGGCGTCGGGCTGGCGGCCGATGCGGGCGCGAACGTAGTGCGCGAGTTTGTGCCCCGGCGCCATCGTCGGGGGCGAATCCGTCGCCTGCGGCCGCCTCCTAAACCAAGTTCCATCAGCGAACCGCCGCGATAATTCTGGAACCGGCACCCCCCGTCCGTCGTTATCACCTTTCATGGGAACCCTCGCCGCCGATCTCCGCTTCGCCCTCCGCACGATGCGCACCAACCGGGGCTTTACCGCCGTCGCCGTAGCCACGCTCGCCCTCGGCATTGGCGCCACAACCGCCATGTTTACCGTCGTGAACCGGGTCATGCTCGATCCGCTCCCCTATCCGGAGCCCGACCGCATCATGCGCCTCGGCCGCCAGTTTCCCAACGGGAACGGCTGGTCGAATTCCATTCCCAAGTACATGACGTGGCGTCAGAACGACGTGTTTGAGTCCATGGCCCTGTACGATTTCGCTCCTCTCGGCATGAATTTCGGCGTCGGGGACCGCCCCGAGCCAGTCAAAGCAACGCGCGTCTCCGAGGGCTTCTTCCGCGTTTTTGGCGCTCAGCCGGCCATCGGCCGCACCTTTAGCGAGGCCGAAGATCTTCCCGGCTCGCCGCCCGCCGCCGTGCTCACAGAGCGCTTCTGGCGGAATCGGCTGGCCGCCGACCGGCAAGTGGTCGGCCACACGATCCTGCTCAATAAACAACCCTACATCGTTCTCGGCGTGATGCAGAAGGGCTTCGAATCCGACCCCGCCGCCGACATCTGGCTGCCACTCCAGGCCGACCCTGCCAGCACCAACCAGGGCCACTACCTGTTGACCGTAGGGCGCCTCAAGCCCGGCGTCGAGCTCGGGCAGGCGCGCGCCGAAATGAAGGTGGTCGGCGAGCGCTTCCGCCACGCCTATTCCAAGTGGATGGACCCGGCGGAAAGCGTCGCGGTGGCGCCCCTGAAGGACTCGATGGTGGAGGACGTGCGCCTGGCCTTGCTCGTTTTGTTCGGCGCCGTCGGATTCGTGCTGCTCATCGCTTGCGCCAATGTTGCCAACCTGCTGCTGGCCCGCGCCGCCGTCCGCCAGAAGGAGTTGGCGCTCCGGGCTGCCATCGGCGCCACCCGCTGGCGCATGGTGCGGCAACTGCTCACTGAGAGCGTGCTGCTGGCCGGCGTCGGCGGCATCGCGGGATTCGCGCTGGGCGCGTGGGGCGTCCGCGCGCTGCTGCTGCTGGCGCCCGGCAACATCCCCAGGCTCACCGACCTGTCCGGCGCTCCCCAAGCCATTGCGCTGCTGGATTGGCGCGTGGCCGCCTTCGCCACGGGGGTCTCGGTGTTGACCGGAATCCTGTTCGGCTTGTTCCCGGCGCTGCAAATCTCCAGTCCCAACCTCATCTCCGCCCTCAAGGAAGGCGGCCGCTCCGGTGGCGGCACGCTCGGCAGGCGAACGCGCGCCGCACTCGTGGTTGCGGAAGTGGCGCTGGCGCTGGTCCTGCTCACCGGCGCCGGGCTCCTGATGCGCACTTTTGCCGGCCTGCATTCGGTCGATCCCGGTTTCAACTCGCGCAACCTGCTGACGATGGTGACCTCGTTGGGAAGTTCCTACGATTCCACCGCCAAAGTGGACAACTTCGTGCGCCAGGTGGTGCAGCGTGTGGAAGCCATCCCCGGCGTGCAGGCCGCTGCCTCTTGCATTGTGCTCCCGCTGAGCGGCAATGGCGTGGATCTGCCTTTTAACATCGCGGGCCGCACGCCCACCAAGGGCCAGTATGAGGGAGACGTATACTGGCGCTCCGTCTCGCCGCATTACTTCCGCGCGTTCCAGGTTCCCCTGTTGCGCGGCCGCACGTTCACCGAATCCGACAGCGGTAACACCACTCGCGTGGTCATCGTCAACCAGACGATGGCGAAAAAGTATTGGAAGGAGCAGGACCCTCTCGGGCAGGTCATCGTCATCGGCAAAGGGCTGGGCCCACAGTTCGACGATCAACCGCGCCAGATCGTGGGGGTGGTCGGCGATGTCCGCGAGAACAACCTCGGCGAAAAGGATGCCGGCGTCATGTACGTGCCGCAGGGCCAGGTTCCCGAAGGGCTCACCAGGCTGGCCAACAGCGTGATTCCGCTCTCCTGGGCCATTCGCACCGCTTCCGATCCCATGGCCATTCGGGCTTCCGTGGAACGCGAACTCGCCGCGGTGGATGGCATCATCATTCCGGCGCGCGTGCGCACCATGGACCAGGCTATTTCCGAGGCCCTCTCGCGGCAGAACTTCAACATGCTGCTGCTCACCATATTCGCCGCCATCGCGCTGTTGCTGGCGGCCATCGGAATCTACGGGCTCATGGCCTACTCAGTGGAGCAGCGCATGCAGGAGATCGGGATTCGGGTGGCCCTTGGCGCCGCGCAGGGCGACGTCCTCAAGCTGATCGTCTGGCAGGGCATGAACCTGGCCTGGATCGGCATCGCCATCGGTCTGGCGGCGTCGTACGGCGTCACCCGGCTGCTCGGGTCCCTGCTCTACGGTGTCAAGTCCAGCGACCCGGTAACATTCGCCTCGGTAGCAGGCATCGTCGCCCTGTCGGCCGGCCTCGCCACGTTCCTCCCCGCGCGCCGCGCTTCCGGGGTCCATCCTTCCGACGCCCTGCGTCACTTGTAAGTAAGACGATTCGGAATAGACGCTCTGATTCCGTCAGCGAACTTCAGGGGAGCGATCTCCGGCGACGCTTTCTCGAACGCCGTTGGGGGCCAGTGTACGATAACCACATTACGTCCACAAAGCCCGCGGAGCCAGGTTTCCAGATTGCATGAACCGCACGGAAGCGCACCTGGCGGCCCAAATTGGGAACTCAACTGCGGTTCTGGCATATGCTGTGGATTGTGATCAAGCCTTTGCTCTTTGCCGTCTGTTTTGTGTTCGGGTGTGCCAGTTTGCTCGCGCAGAAGCCCGGCTGGCAGCCATCGCCGGGCCACACGCAAGTGCCGATATGGCCCCGAACTCCACCGGACGCGCAGTTCGGGCCACCGCCTAACACCGAAACGATGCCGGAACCAGGAGAGATCGACAACGTCTCACGCCCCACGATGACGGTCTATTCGCCAAAGGGAAAGAATACGGGCGCTGCCGTAGTCGTATTTCCTGGCGGGGGCTATTACGTCTTGGCCATCGATCTCGAAGGCACGGAGGTCTGCGACTGGCTGACCTCAAAGGGGATCACTTGTGTGCTATTGAAGTATCGCGTTCCGAACTCGGGGATACACGGGGAGGGGCCGGGTGGGCGGCGTCAGGTCAAACCGAAAGCACCGATGGCG
>DATMNI010000170.1:0-25370 GCA_035570275.1 Candidatus Acidiferrales bacterium
AGCGGCTACAAGGTGATCACGAAGTTCAAGATTGGCGGCACCGGCGGTTGGGACTACGTCGCCGTGGATTCCGCCAACCGGCGGATTTATGCATCGCACGGCACGGCGGTGGAGGTGCTGGATGCGGATTCCGGCGCGGTGGTGGGAAAGATCGAACAATTGCACGGCGTGCATGGCATTGCGATCGCGCCGGATCTGGGCAAGGGCTTCATCACCAATGGCCAGTCCAGCTCCGTGACCGTGTTCGACCTGAAGACACTCGCCAAGACCGGCGAGCCGGCGGCGGGCAAGAATCCGGACGCCATCTGTTACGAGCCGAAAACCAAGCGCGTGTTCGCCATCAACCACAGCGGCACCGACGCCACGTCGTTCGACGCCAAGACCATGGAGATCGTGAAGACCATCCCCACGGGAGCGGGCGGCGAATTCTGCGCGGTGGATGGCGCGGGCAAGGTTTACGTCAACCTGGAAACATCCAGCGAAATCCTGGAGATTGACGCGGCCAAGAGCGAAGTGACACGCAAGGCTTCCCTGGCGCCGTGCGAAGGCCCCAGCGGCCTTTCCATCGATGTGAAGGGCAAGAAGCTGTTCCCGGTGTGCGGCAATAAGATGATGGCGGTGGTGGACATTCCTTCGTTCAAAGTGATCGCCACACCGGCCATAGGTCCCGGCACGGACGGCGGCGGATTCGACCCCGGCTCCGGCTACGCCTTCAGCGCCAACGGCGGCGACGGGACGATGACCGTCGTCGGGTTGGTAAACGGCAAGTATGATGTGATCGAGAACGTGCCCACCACCCGCGGCGCCCGCACCATGACGGTGGACGAGAAGACGCACCACGCGCTGTTGCTGGCGGCCGAATACGGCCCCGCGCCGGAAGCCAAGGAAGGCCAGAAGAAGGCCCGTCCGCCGGTTCTGCCCGACAGCTTCCACGTGCTGGTAGTTGGGAAGTAACACGGGCATTCTTGCCTGTGTTTTCTCGCCCGTGTGGTGTCCGTGGGGCGCCGGCGGCACGACCGCCGGTGCTCGCCTTTGAGCGAACGCGAAGTCGTCGGCGAGAAGTGCGGCCCGGAGCGATCCGACGCCTATTCCGCGGCGCTCGATAGCGCTGATTTCACGTCAGGCGGACAACCCGAGCAGCACAATCCGTCCGAAGCGCCTTTCACCGCAGATGCCAGGGTTGCTAACCAGGCTAATCGACTACGGGAGGCGGCATCAACTCACGGACTGCGGCCCGAACTTTCGATGCAAGCGCAAGAGCCCGTTTGGCGTCACTCAATTGCGGTTCACGCCAATCATCGGCGTAGCGAACATCGACGGCATACGGATTCAATTCGACAAGATCCTCTACACGCAGCGGGAAACGCTGTTCCAAAGGAATGAGTGCCGCGAGTGCTTTCAGATCGTGGGTTCGGGGCGCCTGAATGCCCAGGTAAGTGAGCAGGCATTTCAAATACTTTTCGGCAGTTTGCTGACAATGAAAGCAGACCGTGTCGAACGGGCAGCCTTCCTCGATTGCCATAATCCGGCTTGCCGCTTCGAGGTCATGCTCCGCTTTACGAACCCATTGGCGGAGTACTTCAACAACCTCAGGCGGCACGTTCATAGAGGACTTTGCCTTCACGCGAAGCCGGCCAGTACACGGTGTTCACCACGTTCCGGTAGCGTTCGAAACGGGAACTGGTCGAAACAACAATGTCCAAAGGGCGGGGAAAGTCAATAAGCGACGCATAGAGTTCCGCCGCGCGCTGGTTCGGATTGGCAACCTCGGGAAACAGTACCAACAGGTCGATGTCGCTATCGGGACACGCGTCGCCCCGGGCGCGCGAGCCGAACAGGATGATCTTGTCCGGGGAAAACCGCTCTGCGATGCGCCGAACTACATCGTCCGGAACTGCCGGGCCCTCGGCAACTTCGCTCATGGTCTCCATGATAACGCGCACCACGCCCACTGATTTGGGCGCGATTCCACGCGCAGCCCTAAACACGCGGTGCCGTCGATGGTCCCGGATTGTTGCCCCGATCTGGCTGCGCGTCGCGAAAAACTTCACGCCTCGCCTGTCGATGCGGTCCACGTTCAACAACCGCGACCGCTGGGGCGGCACTACCGACCGCTCGATACGCTCGCGCCCCACGATGCCGCGTGCTGGTATTTGGGAAATAGCGCGTATACTTGTTGGGTCGAGGAGCTTGCCCGGTCCAGCGGCTGGCGGATTAACAATCCGCCGCAGGTTAACAACCTGCCCACATAACAAGACAGGAGGAGCTTTTGAAATCGGCGGATGTAATCGTCATCGGCGGCGGTATCGTCGGGTCCAGCGTGGCTTATCACCTGACCGAAGCGGGCTGCCGCCACGTGCTGGTAATCGAACGCGAAAGCCATCAGGGCAAGGGCTCCACCGGGAAGAGCATGGGCGGTGTGCGCGCCCAGTTCTCCACCATCCCCAGCATTCGGATGTCGCTCTACTCCATCCCATTTTTCAGCACGTTCGATGAGGTGATGGGGCACCCGTCCGGCTACCGTCCCCAGGGATACCTGTTCGTAGCCACTCAGGAACGCCACATGCAATACCTGCGCGACAACTATGCCCGGCAGGTGGAGGCCGGGCTGAAACAGGTCCAGTTGATGAAGCCGGATGACGTGATCCACCTGGCCCCGGAACTGCGCTCGGACGACATCATTGGCGGCAGTTTCTGTGCCACCGATGGTTTTGTGGATCCCCATTCGGTGATGACGGGCTTCATGCAGAAAGCCATGGAGCGCGGCGTCTCCCTGCTGCGCAACGCCGAAGTCACCGCCATCCAAACCGATGCCCGCGGCGTCTGCGGCGTGGAGACAAGCCAGGGCCCAGTCGCCGGGCGTACCGTGGTCAACTGCGCCGGCGCCTGGGCCGGGCTGGTGGCTAAGCAGGCCGGCGTGGATTTGCCCGTGGAACCCCTGCGCCGCATGCTGGTCCCCACCGAACCCTTCGACAAGGTTTCGCACCGGTCGCCCATGGTGGTGGATATGACCACCGGCTTCCATTACCGGCCCGAGGGCCTCGGGCTGCTGCTGGCCTGGAACGATCCGGAAGAGACCCCCGGATTCAAGACCAACTTCGACCCGGCATTTATCGAGAAGATTCTCACCCGCGGCGTAGACCGCCTGCCCGTGCTGGAAGAGGCCGAGGTCAATCCCAAGCGCGCCTGGGCCGGGCTCTACGAGATGACGCCCGACCATCACCCCGTGCTCGGCCCCGTGGCGGACCTGCCTGGATTTTTCCTGGCCAACGGCTTCAGCGGCCACGGCGTGATGCACTCACCGGCCACGGGCCGCATTTTGGCCGACCTGATCGTCCACGGCAAGTCCGATCTGGTGGACACGGGTCTGCTCGGGTTGGACCGCTTCGCCAGCGGGCGGTTGATTCACGAAACCGCGGTGCTGTAAGCTTTCATTGGTGCGGCGGATATACCCGGCACTACCCGACGGCCCCTCGGATGAAACTTACAATGGCTTCCAGGGAGGCGCCGGGCTGGAAAACGGCGGCCACGCCCTGCCGCTTGAGCGATTCGGCGTCTTCATCCGGCACGATGCCGCCGACGATTACTTTGACGTCCGCCATGTCCTTCTGGCGCAACAGTTCCATCACGCGCGGCACAATGGCATTGTGGGCGCCGGATAGAATCGAAAGCCCGATCACCTGCACGTCTTCCTGGAGCGCGGCGTTCACGATCATCTCCGGGGTCTGCCGCAGCCCGGTGTAAATCACTTCCATACCGGCATCGCGCAACGCACGCGCGATCACCTTGGCGCCGCGATCATGCCCGTCCAACCCGGGTTTCGCCACCAGCACTCGAATCGGTTTGGTCATGCGATCGGCGGGCGCCATCAGTAGCCGCTACAGGCGGGCGGTCTCCGTGTAGGTGCCGAACACCGCCCGCAGCGCGTCGCAGATCTCGCCCAGGGTGGCATAGGCGCGGACAGCGTCCAGCAGGCGGGGCATGGTGTTTTCGGTTCCCTCGGCGGCGCGCTTCAGTTGGTCCAGCGCCCGGTCCACCTTGCTATTGTCGCGCCGCGCCCGCAGCGCCGCCAGCTTTGCCTCCTGATGTCTGGCGGAGGTCTCGTCGATATGGAGCAGTTCGATGGGCTGGTCGTCCGACTGGAACCGATTGACCCCCACCACTACCCGCTCCTGGGCCTCCACTTCGCGCTGATACCGGTAGCTGGCCGCGGCGATCTCGGTCTGGGGGAAGCCGGCTTCGATCGCCGGGATCATGCCACCCATTTCGTCGATGCGCCGGATGTAGCGGTTGGCCGCGGCCTCCGTCTCCGTCGTCAGTTTTTCCAGAAAGTAACTGCCGCCCAGCGGATCCACGGCGCCGGCCAGGCCGCTTTCGTAAGCCAGCACCTGCTGCGTGCGCAGCGCGATGGTTACGGCGTGCTCGCCCGGCAAGGCGTAGGCCTCGTCGAGCGAGTTGGTGTGCAGTGACTGCGCGCCGCCGAGCACCGCCGCCATGGCCTGCAGCGTGGTTCGTACCACATTGTTATAGGGCTGCTGCCAGGTCAGCGAGCAGCCGGCTGTCTGGGCGTGAAAACGGAGTTTCAGGCTGCGCTCGCTGCGGGCGCCGTACCGTTCCTTCATCACCATCGCCCAAATTTTGCGGGCGGCCCGGTACTTGGCGATCTCCTCGAAGAAATCGCTATGGGCGTTGAAGAAGAAGCTCAGGCGCGGGGCAAAATCATCGATGGCCAGGCCGCGCTCCACCGCCCAGTCCACGTACTCCATGCCGTCGCGCAGGGTGAAGGCCAACTCCTGAACAGCCGTGGAACCGGCCTCGCGGATGTGATAGCCGCTGATGGAGATGGGATTGAACTTCGGCGTATGGCTGGCGCCGAATTCGATGGTATCGGTGACCAGCCGCATCGATTGGCGCGGCGGAAAGATGTACTCTTTCTGCGCAATGTACTCCTTCAGGATGTCGTTCTGCAAGGTGCCTGACAGCCTGCGCCAATCCACGCCTTGCTGCTCGGCCACCGCCAGGTACATGGCCCAGAGGACCGCCGCCGGCGAGTTGATGGTCATCGATACCGTCACTTCGCCCAGCGGGATTCCGCGGAACAGGATCTCCATGTCCTCAAGGGACGAAACCGCGGCGCCGCATTTGCCCACTTCGCCCGCGCTCATGGGGTGATCGGCGTCGTAGCCCATGAGGGTGGGCAGATCGAAGGCCACCGAAAGGCCGGTTTGCCCCTGCTCCAGAAGGTAATGGTAGCGGCGGTTGGTCTCCTCCGGGGTGGCGAAGCCCGAGAACTGGCGCATGGTCCAGAGCTTGCCGCCGTACATGTCGCGGTGAATGCCGCGGGTGTAGGGGAACTCGCCGGCGTCCGGCAACGGGGCTTGGTTTTCCGGACCTGGGTCCTCCGGACCGTAAACCGGTTCGATGGGAACGCCGCTGATGGTAGTGAACTGCCGTTCGACGGTCTTCATGAAAGCCGCTAGTGTTATCTTACCGCCGGACGAACGGGGACTGTCCCTGGGGCTTGGGTGCTTAAGCGTTTTCGGGAAGCACTTATGCGCCGGAACGCTCCCTAACGGTCGCGCCTCTGTAACTGACGCCGAATCAGCACGACCACAACCGAGCCGCGACCGTAAGGGAGCGTTTTGCCACCGCTGAACCCATCAATCCCGAAAACGTTTACGCACCCCTGGGGCTTCAACACTCTGGTCAAGCCAAAGTGGGAACGAAACACGCTCGGGGCCTGCTCTGAAAGGACTTGTGGGAGAACGCTGCGCCGCTATTGCCTCGCCCTCAGTTAACTCCCGCTAGTCCTCCAGGATGGCCACGGCGCGTACGGGAGCCGCCGTGGTGTTGACCCACTTGATGGGAAAGAGGCTAAGTTGGAAACCGTGCGGAGGCAGTTCGTCGAAGCGCGTCATGTTCTCCAAATGGTAGTATTCCCGCGTCAGCATGACGCGATGGGCCTCCCAGAATTGCTTGCGCTCGAACATCGCCCATACCGGCGGATCGAAAGTCACCGCGTCGATGCCCATCACCTTGATCCCCTGGTCCAACAGCCAATGAGTCGCCTCGCCCGTCATTCCGACGTGATCGGTGAGGTAGGCTTCCGTGTGCTGGATCTTTCCGGCGCCCGTGTGGATCAGGACGATGTCCAGCGGCTTCAGCGTGTAGCCGATCCTGGTCAGCGCCGCCTGCACGTCGCCCACCGTAATTCCCGCGCCCTTGGGCAGGTGGCGAAAGTCGAGCACCACGCCGTCTCCAAAGCAATACTCGAGGGGAATCCCTTCGGGTCCGGGCGCGTCTTCGCGCATGTGGCGCAACGAGTCCATGTGGGTGCCGATGTGGTCTCCCAGCACGATCAGGTAGTGGGCCGTGAGCCAATCCACGCCGTACCGCGCGGCCCCCACACGCTCGGCAAATTGTCTCCAGGTCTCGTACATCACCATCGCGGGCCGGACCACGCGAGGGAAGCTCACCATATCGTTGTGGACCGGCATGCTGAGGTCAATCAGTCTTCGTGCCATGTGGTTTGCGCCTTTATTTGCCCACCCAGCCGCCATCCACATGGATCGACTGGCCCGTCAGATAGCTGGCTTCGTCCGAAGCAAAGAAAGCCACCACCGTGCCGATTTCGCGAGGCTCCCCGGCCCGGCCCAGCGAGATCTGCGCCAAAACCAGCGGCAGCAGGTCCGGTTGTTTCATCACCCACGCCGTCATATCGGTATCGATCAACCCGGGGTGAACGCAATTCACGCGAATTCCCAGCGGCGTCATCTCGGCGGACATGTTGCGGGTGAGCGCTTCCAGCCCCAGCTTGGTGGGCGCGTAGTGCGTGCGCCCGGGAAGCACCTTGCCGGCTTGCACCGAGCCGATCATCACGATGTTCCCCTGGCGCCGCTCGGCCACCACCCGCCGGCAATACACTTGCGAACACAGCCACTCGCCGCGCAGGTTGACATCTGTAAGCCGTGTCCATTGATCGTCGGTCAGGTCGAGAAAAGGCACGATCGTCTCGATGCCGGCGTTGTTGACAAGCACGTCGATGGGTCCCAGTTCTTCCCACACCGCGTCCACCATGGCCTCCACTTCGGCGCGGTTGGCGACGTCGGCTTTCACAGTCATCGCCCTGCGGCCCTGGCGGCGGATGCCGGCGGCGACATCCTCCGCTGCCTGCCGGCACGCGATGTAGTTCACCGCAACGTCCGCTCCCTCCCTGGCAAATACCTCGGCGATGCCCTTTCCGATTCCCCTGCTAGCGCCCGTGATCAGCGCCACCTTGCCCTGTAGCTTCACTCTTCCTCCTCCAAACTTCCGCGATTTCTATTCTATAAACGTTGTGCAGCGGGAGAGACTCCGCCTCAAACGTCGCCCACCCAGCGCGCCATTGACAGGCGGCGGGCAAAGCAACTGGCCATCTGGAAACCGGCATCCTTGAGAATCTGAACTGCCGCTTCCGCATCGAAACCCTCATAGGGCGCGGGCACCTGAGCGAAGTACGCATCCCCGTGCAACTCGCGGGAGATGTCTCTAAGCCAGTCCGCAGGACCGTCCGGCGCGCCGTGCCAAGGGAAACAGGGCCGGATCCCGCGTTGTCGCTCCAGCCTCCGCAGGGCTGTTTCCGGGAGCCCGATTGTGCACTCAAGAGAGCTGCGGCTAGCACAATGACCGCGAGATTCGGTACTACCGCCAACCCGCTCGCTGACGCTCGGGGCTCTGATCGGAGCCCCGGCCGTGAGGGAGGGGTTGCCCTCAATAGCGCAACATCACGCGGTCGGAGACCTGGGAAGATCCTCCAAAGCTTCATGGCGCTTATTTTTTCATCCTGGCGCTGGGAGTGGCGTCTGCGTCCAGGTCGCCCAGAATGTACTGAACCGCCGCCAAAACGTGCTCAGTCCAGCGCTTGTCCGTATAAAAGGTGGTCGTATGTCCCAGCGGCGTGAAGTAGGTCCGGCCCTTGCCGTAGGTTTTGATCCAGGCCAGGCCGTAATCCTGATCCGGACGCGTGCAGATCTCGCAAAACCGGCCGCCGGTCGCCCGATCCGATTTCTCGACGTCGATGCTGAGCAGCACGTGCTGTTTTTCGCGCGAGTACGGTGCATAGGGCGGGAACTGATAAAACTCGTCGATGTGCTCGAAGCTGAGGCTGCCGAGACTTTTGGTGAGCGGGCTGTTCGGATCGTCAACCTTAATCACCTGCTTCTCCGTGTGATGCTGCCCCGCCCAGCCGCCCATCATCTCCGCGAATTCGGGCCAGTTGTTGTCGGAGAACGTCACGGCATGGTGGCCCCCGATGCCGCCGCCCTCGCGCACAAACCGGAGAATACCCTCGCGAACCTCCGGATCGTTATGTACCATGCCACAGACGTTGTTCAGCCAGATGCCATCGAATTCCTTGATTTTCGGATACTTCAGAAGGTCCAGGTCGTTGCTGAAGGTGGGTTCGAAAGCGCCCGTGTACTTACCCATCAATTCGAGCATCAGGTTGCCATGCGGAATGGTATCGTGGCCGGAGTACATTTGCAGGTCGGTGACCAGCAGCTTACGCGGCTTCCTGGGCTTCACGATGGCCTCGCGCGGCGCGCCCGCATCGATCTTGTCCCGCATCTCGGCGCTCAACCGATCAGGCCCGCGGATTTTGCCCGGCGGCGAATCCACCATCTGCCGCACCCGCGCCGCCATCGCCGGCCACATCGCTTTTTCGAATCCGTTGAGGCACTTCACCATGTCGGCGTAGCTGTCCGGCGCGCCCGTGGCCTCCACCGTAATATAGAGCGGCTTGACGCCTGCCCGGTAAATCGCCAGGAAAAAGTCGCCTAGTCCGCCCGCCCCCGCGCCCAGCGCGACATCGTGGCCCTTGGGGCCGAGCGCGCTATGGTCGCTGGCGATCACCGCCATCAGCCGGTCCCTCACCACCGGCACACAGTCCACCGGTTTGATGTCGGCGTGCATCCAGCCGCCCAGGTTCGCGGCTACCCCGATATGTTTGCCGCTGCCCGCGATCGCAGCCATCGCGCTCTTCGGGTCTTTCCGGCTTTCCATCGCCACATTGATATCGAATTCATTCGCCAGCTTATCGAGATCCGCCACCGGAGCCTGCTCGGGCACAATGATCATCCCCGCATTGACGGCCTTGGCGAACTCGAACATCTTGTGGCGGCTGTCCTGGTCGGATGGAACATTGTCGACGCGGTACGCCCAGATTTGCTGGTTCAACTCGCGGAGCCGGTAGTTCACCGCCGCCCGCTCACCCGCCTGGAGCCGGTAGTCCAGCGGTTTAGGCACTTCCGGGCTGACCTTTTGCATGCTGGAGGCTTCCACGCCCGTCACGGCCAGAGTGTCGGCGTGGACCAGGGCCTCCGAGAGAGTCAGTTGTTTGAATGCCGCGCTGGGAATGCCCACGTGCCAGCCAAACCAGATATTGTTGTCGGCTGCTCCCACACGGATCATGCCCAGGCTCGACCCGCTGGGCCGCTTCGAAATGGATGCTACTGTCTGCGCGCCGCGCCCGCCAGCGCCCTCGCCGCCACCCTGGCCGCGGCCTCCCGCCGGCGGGGTCTGCTCAGGTGGTTGCGCAAAGGCCGTCATGGCCCCCGCAACGATCGTCAGAATGACTGCACTTTTCTTCATGGTTTCCACTATTTGTTTCCCGAGCCTGTCATCGGCAACGCGAAGACATAATACCCCTGAGCTTCCGCCTTACCCGGTACCGAAACGATCGACTGGCTATCGCCGCCGCCGTCCAGGGGCCGAACCGTGCCCGATACGGTGAATCTTCGTCGATTCATTGGCCCCCCTCGCGGAGCAGGTTGCATATAATGCAATGTGCTCTGCACCTGGTGCGGTCGGATAGTATCAAGCCAGCGCAGAAGTGTCAAGGGGATCTGTTGATCCGAGTTGATCCGAGTTGATCCGAAGTTGATCCGAGCCCCGACCGTGAGGGAGGGGTTACTATCAACAGCAGACCTTCACGCGCTGCCCTCGCTCGAAGTCACTCTGGCGCTTCCCGAGTTCAGAATGGCGCCGATGTCCTTCGCCGCTTCACTGACCTACTGAGCCGCGGCGGCGCCGGAAAAACAGAGTCTTGCGCCGGGAAGTAACCAGGGTAGGGTTTATTCCCACTCGCCCCGCACGCCGGCCATTGATACCATGGTTCCACGACCATGAGTTTTCAATGGCTCCAGATGCGCATCCAGGAGGAAAAGGATCGGCGCCAGCGCGAGGCCCAAATCCTGGAGATTCTGCCCCACACACTGGAGGAACTGCATCGCGGGTTGGCGGAGTGCGTGGCAAGCTACACCGGGGTCTTTGGCGCCGAATCGGCGGAAATCGTGATGCTGCCTTCGAAAATCAAAGTCACGATGCATGAGCCGCGCGATGGCCGGTGGCAGACCACATCGAAGGTCGAGATCGGGGCGGTGCCGGCGGTTCCAGGCCTGCAAATCGATCGCGGCGAGGTATCGATGGTGATCGAAGTGGGCTTGCTGCCCGGCAACAAGGTCTTCTACCGCGACCGGGAGCAGGACAAATACCTCACGATGGAGGAACTGACCCGCCGGATTCTGGACCGGGCGTTTTTTCCGAAGCTGCAGGAGTAGCTTTCTCCTGCACTTCCCTGTCTACTTTCCTTCCCCGACAACCTCACTTCCCCGCCGTATACTGGCTCCACAGCGCCGCAATGTCCGCGGTCTTCACGTCGCCCGGATGAATGATGATCCGGTATCGGTAGCGGACGCTCTGGCCGGGCTGAATGGTCATGGAGCCATCCTGCGACTTGTCGTTGGTGAAAACCGAAAGACCCCAAAGATTGGCCGCGAACAGGCCGTAGCCGCGCGCATGCCAGCGCACGGGATGGCGCGGGTTTTCGGGATTATCCAGAATCGCGATGCCCACCTTTTCCCCCGCGACCTCGCCCGAATAATCGCACCAGTTGGAAGGCTTGCCCCAGAGCGACTTTTCGCCCACCAGACCATCGGCGTTGGAGATCTTCCCGGTGCCGGGAACGCCTGCCTCGGTACCGGCGGCGGTCTCCTTGGTGGCCCGCGTCCGTTGGGACACTTCCTGTAGCACCGGCCGCATCCGCATCCCCAAAACGCCATCCTTGCCATCGCCGAACGTCACCTCCTGGTTGGCCGTGAGGGTGATATCCAGATCGAAAACCCGGTTGGTCTTGCCGGCGTAGAACGTCATGACGCGCGATTCGGTGAGCAGATTCTGGGCGCCCTTCATGTCCGTCCAATCGAAGGTGGCGGCGATGGACCCCTTGTCCTTGCCGCCCTTCACCTCGCCCATTTTCTTGAGCGTGATCCGGCCGCGGTTCGGCGTGGTGTAGGAAGCCTCGTTGTTCCAGAAATCCAGCTTGTTGACGGTATCGTGAGCGAACCAAAGGCCGCGCTGGTGTTGATGATCCTTCAGGGTCTTTTCCTCTTCCGCCACCATCTCCATGGGCCACATGCGGGTGACATAGGTTCCGGAGGGAGCGCGCAACGGCCACAGGTAGGGCTTGGTGACCTCGGCCCCGAAGGCGGTGCCGCCCGCGTAGAAATCAGTAAACGGCTTGCCATCGATCTCGACCGATGCCTTGTTGGGGCCGGGCGTGATCTTCACCTGCGCCGACGCGGGCAGGGCTAGAACCGCAGTGGAAAACAGGAGCGCGAATACGGTCTTCATGGCCAACTATTTTAGCGCTATTTCTCCGGCGGCCCTGCATTTATGTGGGGCAGGTTGGTAACCTGCGGCGGATTGGCAATCCGCCTGCCGGTAGTTGGCACGCACCTGCGTCTGAGACGCAAAGGTCGCTCCGATTCCACCAGGCGGATTACCGATCCGCCGCCGATTAACAATCGGCCCCACAAGGGTTCGCACCCACCATTTCCGAGAACCGAGTGCCCTTACTGGTCGCGCTCCTGAATCAACTTCGCCGCCAGCGCCAATTGATCCGGTGTTCCGCGCATCGCCAGCGCCTTCGGAGGGGAGTAAGGGAACAGGCGCATAATCGACGCCGTGGTCCGGATCAGCGTGCTCAATTCCTGAACAGCCTCGGGCGTGGCGGTGTGGGTCAAATAAAAAACCCGCGCCACATCGTTGCTGGCGCCGGGTATTGGGAACTCCTGCGTGGACGGATTTGGCGACGGCTGGTCCAGCGTGTCGAAAAACCATGATGCCAGCGCCACCTGGGACGCGCTACCGCGCATGGCTATGGCGTTCAGTCCTTGGTACGGATAGATCCCTTGAGCATCTGTGGTAACCCGGATGAGGTTGGTCATTTCCTGGGGACCCTGCGGCGGCTCGGAGTGGGCCAGGTAAAAGATGCGCACTACTTGATTTCTCAGATTCCCCGGGCCTGGCGGCGCCAGGTACTCGGCGGTGGCTGTGTGTTGGCTCGGTTGCGAAGCCGGCTTGTCCAATCCGTTGAACAGCCACTCGGCCAGCGCCATCTGGTCGGCACTTCCACGCAATGTCAGGGCTTTGAGGGAATTGTACGGGAAGACCAGTTGCATGTCCGTTATTGAACGAATCAGGTTCACGGTTTGCTGCATGCGCTGCGGCGAGTCCACATTCGCCAGATAGAAGACGCGCGCCACCTGGCCAGAGCCGGGAGCAACTTCGGGGGCAACGGGGAAGGCTAGAGTGGTGGAATGCTGGTTCGGCTGGCCGGCAGGCTTATCCAGCGCGTCAATCAGGTACTCTGCCAAGCCGAGTTGGCCAGGTGTGCCGCGCATGGCCATCGCCTTCACCGCGTTGTTCGGCCACGCCGGCTTCATGTTCGCGTCCGAGCGAATGAGGTTAACCATCTCCTGCAAGCTTTGTGGCGTCTCGGAATGCGCCAGGTAGTAGACCCGAACCAAATCCTCGCTGCCCGCCACGTGATAGTCGGCCGAAGCCGCGTGCTGAGCCGGTGGTTGGCCTACCGCAGGCTTGTCCAAAGCCACGAAAAGCCACTCGGCCATAGCAAGCTGATCGGCGGTTCCGTGAACCGTCAGCGTCGCCGCCGCGTCATCTACGGAGACCTGAGCACCTTCCGTCATCCCCCGGATGGGGTCGGCGACTTGCTTAAAACCCGCCGGTGTCTGCGTGTTGACGAAATGAAAGACCCGATCCAGGCTTTGCGCCGCACTTGGCGCCCCAGCCGCACAAGCGAACACGGCGGAAATCGTAAATTGTATGGCGCGGGAACCCATAAGCCCTCCGCAATAGCAGACGGAGTGTGCTCCGAAACCGTGCAGGCGTTCGCGCAGAGCCCCCTGGCCCCCGGCCCCCCTGGCCCCCGCTGGAAGCCAGGCGCTCGCTTTACTCCACCAGATCCCGCCGGCGAATAGTCGGCCGCTCCTCGGGATCCTGCTTGTCGTCGGGCCTGTCTGACGAGGTAGTGCCATTGCCCGGAACGCCCGGAACCCGCCGCAACTGCGGCCGCCCATTATCGTCCTTCTTCTGCCGGTGGTCCATGCCGATGAGACGCTCGCGCATGTCGTGGTACTCGGAGGTGCTCACCACGTACTCTGCCTTGGCCGGCAAGATTCGCTCGATCTCGTTTTGCGTTTTCAGAATCCGGTCGGCATCCATGGGATGAGTGGAGAAAATGCGGGTCATCGCCCCCGGCTTGGACTTGTTCAGCGATTCGATTTTTTCGAAGATGGTGACGGCGCCATTGGGGTCGTAACCGGCGGCATACATGTACTGCGTTCCCAAATAGTCGGCTTCGGATTCGTCGCCGCGGCTGAACTTCAGGAACATAGTGGGCACCGCCACCCCCGCGCCCTGCCGCGCCGCTATACCGGCCCAACCGCCCAGCAGCACGCTCAGCGGAATGGTGGCCAGGTTGGCGATCTGCGATTTGGTGGCCTGCCGCGTCATGTGCCGCGCCGCTACGTGCGCAATCTCGTGCGCCACGGCGCCGGCGAATTCGTCTTCCTCATCGGCCAGCTTGAGCAGCCCGGTGTAGATGAAAATGTAGCCGCCGGGGAGCGCGAACGCGTTGGGTTCCTCGCCCTCGATCACCTGAAAGGTGAACGGCACCTTGGCGTCCGAGTTCCGCGCCAGGTTCTGACCGATCCGGTTCACGTATTCGGAGAGCAGCGGATCGTCCACAATCTTGGCCTGCCGCGCCACTTCCTGGGCCAACTGTTTGCCGAGCGCAATCTCTTTTTCAATCGAGTAGAAGTTGACACCCTTGCCGACGTCGCGGTTGCCGATCTGGCTGGGGTCGTCTTTCTTCTTGTCACCGGCATACGCCTTCTGGTCACCGACAAAAACTACCCAGGCGGCCATCGCCAGGGACAGCATGAAGACGGGCAGAGATCTCACCAGTTTTTTCTCCTATGGCTATTATTAACGTATCGTGGTAGAAATGGCTTCCGAATTTGGTAAAAACTTTGTGACCGAACCAACGCTTGTGACCGAACCAACGCTTGTGACCCAACCAACGCTGTGGGAGCGCTACGCCTCCGAGTTTCCCGTCCGTGACCGCCTGGTGTACCTGAACCACGCGGCCGTCTCCCCCTTGAGCCGGCGCTCGGCAGACGCCATGAAGCACCTGGCGGACGATTGTCTGCACTTCGGCAGCCTGCACTATAGCGAATGGCAGGCCGTCTACGAAGGTGTCCGGGTGGCGGCGGCAAAGTTGGTAAACGGCCAGCCGGGCGACATCGCCCTGGTAAAAAACACCTCGGAAGGGATCGCTACCTTGGCCATGGGTCTGGATTGGAAGCCCGGCGACCGCATGGTAGGTTTCCATGAGGAATTTCCGGCCAACGTATATCCATGGAAGCGTTTAGCAGCCAGAGGCGTTGACGTTACCTGGCTCTCAGTAACCGACCCGCTGGAGCGGATTGAAGAAGCCTGCCGCGGCGCCCGGTTGCTGGCCATCAGCTTCGTCCAGTTTCTGAGCGGCTACCGCGCCCCAATTCAAGCGATCGGTGAAATCTGCCATCGTAACCAGTGCATTTATTTCGTGGATGCCATTCAAGGCCTGGGCGCTTTTCCGCTCGACGTGCAGGCTAGCCACATTGACGCCCTGGCCGCCGACGGCCACAAGTGGCTGATAGGCCCCGAAGGCTGCGGCATCTTATACATAAACCAAGCCCTTCGGGAGCGCGTGGAACCGGTGGAATTCGGCTGGACCAACGTGGCCGGTTACGCCGATTACGGCTCCCGCGATATGGCCCTCCGGGCAGATGCAGGCCGGTATGAATGCGGAACCCTAAACACCATTGGCTGCTTTGGCTTAAAAGCGGCGATCGAGTTTTTACTTGAGGTAGGGGTCGGAGAAATAGCCCCGGTTGTCCAAAATCTGGGCGACCGCATCGCGCAAGGCGTCGCAGCCAAGGGCTACGAACTGTTGGGAAACCGTACACCCGGCACCGGCGCCGGCATCGTCAGCTTCCGCAAACCCAGCGTGGAGGCCACCCAAATCGTAGCCAGGTTGCGGTCCGAAGGCATCGTTGCCGCCCCGCGCGCCGGCTGGGTCCGCACGTCACCGCATTTCTACCTCAGCCCCACCGACATTGACCGCCTGGTGGACATGCTGCCGTGACGGCCGGTAGTTTGACTAGGGCGACCAGGCGGCATCCGGCCGCGGTGTTTCTGCCGTTACAGGCGATCCTTTGCTTCTGGAATCTCGGACTGCTGTCGCCCTGGATGGACGAGGCTTGGTCCCTGCGGGTTGCCCGTCTTGCCCTCCCCAGCCTGATCCGGGCCGCCGCCGCCGATATCCACCCGCCCGGTTACTACCTGCTGCTGTTCGTCTGGCAGCGCCTGCCGCTGGGCCTGGACCCGGCCGTTCAGGCGCGGGCGCTCTCGGTGATTTTCCTGCTGGCCGCCGGCGCTGCGGCCGACCACCTCTGGGCCAGCCGCCTCCCCGAACGGGCGCGTCTCTGTTTCCTGGCGGTCTGGACTCTTTCGCCATGCCTGCTGCTTTACGGGCGAATGTGCCGGTCCTACAGCCTGCAGGTTCTGGTGGTTGTCGTGGCCGCGGCTTGTCTGGTGCGGTTCTGCGAAACGCCGCGCCCCGGGACGCTTGCCGCCCTGGCCGCCGCCGTTTCCGCCGCACTCTACATCCACTACGTCCCCGGCCTGGCAATGCTGGCCACGGCCAACCTGGCGCTGCTCAGGCGGCGGCGGCTCCGCGATACCGCCGTGATGGACGGATTGATCGCCTTGGCCTACCTCCCCTGGATCTGGACACTGGCGCGCTTCCACGCCTGGAGCAGCCGCGGTGACGTCTACGCGCTGACCGGTGTTGGGTGGCTCGAAGTGCCGGTCAAGCTGGCCTACTGGGCCATGTCGTTTGTGGGCGGGGAAGCGCTTCCGGATTGGGCTGTGGTGGCGTGCTTCCTGGTCATCCCGCTGCTGGTCTGGTTGCCGATCTGGCTGCCTGGCGGGCCAGGCGGCGCCAGAAGCTACCCCGCCCGCCTCGCCCTGCCCATCGTCTTGCCCCTGAGCGTGATCGGCTTCATCGGCGTCGCCCGCTGGGTCTCCTACCCATTTATCCCGGCTCGTATGCTCTTCGTCTTCCCGTTTTTCCTGCTGCTGGTGGCTTCGGGCGCAGCCGCCCACCGTCACGCGGGCACGGTGGCCGCTGCCGCCATGCTCACGCTTTCCGTAACCGGCATCTGGTGTTACTTCCATAAGACCGGATTCCGCAACAAGCAGTACCCCATGCCCATGGCAGAAATCGCGGCGCGGATTTCGCTGGAGTCTACCGCCACCGATTCCGTCACGCTGGTAGATTCCACCAATTCCGACCCTGCCGCCCTGGCCTTTGCCCTCGGCCCGTCGCGCCCCGTATTGCAGACGGGCGCTCCCGAAACGGAGCCGGAGATGGTCCGCCGCATGGCCGACCTTCACGTCCGCACGGTCTGGTTCCTGCGCAACACTCACGACGTTTCAGCCGCCGGACTGAACCGCCGCTTCGAAGCCTTGCTCCAACGCGACATGCTGCAGCGCGATATGCGCCCGGCCATCCATCCCTACGAGCCCTTCTCGCCGCTCGAAACCTGGATGATGGGCCGTTTGGGGATGGCCAATCCGCCATCGTATTTCCAGGAACTGCTGGAGTTCCGGCGGTAGCATAAGCCTAAGTAAACCGTTTCGTAAATACGGTCTCGTATCTCGGGAAGAACGCTCCCTAACGGTCGCGGCTCTGATCGGAGCCGCGCGCGTCAGCAAGCGGTTTCTCGATACGTTAGCGAACTTCTGAAACGGTGTACTAAGCAACCCGGCGCAGTCACCTAAAACTCTGTGCCGGTAGTGCGGCCGAACGCCTACTTCGTTTTCCCCGCGTTCTCCACCACGCTGCGCGCCAGGTAATTGTCGATCTTGGCGTTGTTGCGCGCCGTCTCGTAGTACGCAGCCTTCAGCAGTTGATCCTTGCTGTTGCGCAGTGTGTCGCGAATGCTCCCCTGCACCCGCGGGTCGTTCAGTTCCCTTTGGCCCGCCGGTTCCTTCGAGATCACCTTCAGAATCCGGTAGCCTTCCGGCGTGTGGATGATCCCCGAAACGCCGTTCACGGGCAGCGAAACCACCAGCTTGCGCAATTCCGGATTAGCCTTTTCCAGTGCCGATTCCGGCACGAAACCCATATCGCCGCCATTCGGAGCCGAACCCGTGTCTTCCGAATAGTTCTGCGCCAGCATGTTGAAATCTTCACCGCGCTTCAATCGCATGGCGATGTCTTCGATCTTCAGTCTGGCGTCTTTATCGTTCTGCGCCTTGCTGTTCTTGAGATTCCGGACACTGGGGTCGGGCGCCGGCGTCACTACGATTTGCGCCATGTGGGTTTGCGGCTCAGCCAGGTTGAAGCTGGCCTTGTTGGCCGTATAGAAGTCGGTCACGTCGGCGTCGGTAATGGTGATGTGCGACGTGATCTCCTTGTTGATCAGCTTTTCCACGGTGAGTTTGCTGCGTACCTGGAGCCGCAGGTCGGCCAGCGTCATGTGGCGCGCGGCCAGCGTTTTTTCGAACTCCTCCTTGGTGTAAGGCGCCTTCATCTTGGTTAGCTCGCCTTCCACGTCGGCGTCCACCGCGGTCAGCCCCAGCCGTTCGGCCTTCTGCATCATGATCTCATTGGTGATCAGGCTGCCCAGCACATCCAGCTTCTGCACCATGATCTGGTCTTCGCTGGCGCCCTCCGGTTGTTGGGCATTCTGCTGGTAGGCTTTCTCCAGGTCGGCGTTGCTGATGGCGTGGTTGTTCACCTCGGCGGCCACGTTGGCCGGCGGTGTGTGCTTACAGGAAATCAGGGGCAGCGCGGCCAGCCCCGCGGCGAGGAAAACCAGTGAGCGCTTCATTTGGCGGAACCTCCATTGTAGCGAAAGCGGTCAGCGGGCAGTCATGTTGTGAGGCAGATTGTTCGCCCGTGGCGCTATGTGGGGCAGCTTGGCAAGCTGCGGCGGATTGGCAATCCGCCCGCCGGGAGTTGGCGCGCAGCCGAACTTCCACAGCGACTTTCGAGAGTGCGGCGGATTTGTGAATCCGCCTAGCGCGATGCGGCGGCGAGCCAGCTTGCGTTGGCGGCCGTGTCAGCCGTCAGCCATCACTCCGCGCCGTGCCGATTCCCTTCCGGCTGCTAGCATCCTGCCTCCCGCCTCCTTGTTAATATGGTTCTACCCATGAGAGTCGGAATGATCGGCACCGGCGCGATTTCCAATATGCACGCGCGGGCCTATAAAAACATCGGATTTCAGTTGACCGTCTGCACGGATATCAACCAGGCCTACGGCCGCAAGTTCGCCGAACAGCACGGCTGCGAGTTCGTCTCCACCTACGAGGAGGTTTGCCGCCACCCCAAGGTGGATTACGTGGACGTCTGCACGTTCCCGGATTTCCGGCTGCAGCCTATCGAGATCTGCGCCCAGACCGGGAAGCACGTCCAGGTTCAGAAGCCCGTTTCGACCAGCCTGGAAACCGCCCGCCAGATGATTGAAACCGCCCGCCGCGGGGGCATCCTGCTGGGCGTGGTCAGCCAGCACCGCTTCGATGACTCCAGCCTCTTCCTCTCCAAAGCCATCGCCCACGGCCGCCTCGGCAAACTGTTGCAGTGCGATTGCTATGTGAAGTGGTACCGTTCCCCGCAATATTATTCCCGCCCCATCAAAGGCAGTTGGCAGACCGAAGGCGGCGGCGCGCTCATTAATCAGGCCATCCACGGGATCGACATTCTTCGTTGGATCGCCGGCCCCCTGAAGCAGGTCTTCGGCATGTGGCAATTGGGCGCTCTGCATAAGATCGAATCCGAGGACGTGGTGAACGCCGTGATGCACTTCGCCAACGGAGCCACCGGTGTCGTTCAGGCCGCCACCGCCTTCTGGCCCGGCTATACCGAACGCACGGAGTTTCACGGCACTAAGGGCACAGCCATCATCTCCGGCGACAAACTGACTGCCTGGGACGTGGAGAACGACGCCGGCGAACCGGCCCCCGTGTCGAAGGACGTGGCCTCCGGCGCATCCGACCCCATGGCCATCTCGGTGGAACCTTTCGAACGCCAGTTCCTGGATTTCGCCGATGCCATCGCCAAGGGCCGCAAGCCTCTGGTGGCGGGCGAAGAAGGCTACCAGGCACTGGAGGTGGTGGACGCCATCTACCGCTCCTGCCGGACCGGCGCCAAGGTTGACCTGTAACAAGGCCACGCTGTAACACGGCCATCCTGTAACACGGCCATGCCTGGCTGTGTTCTTTCTTCACTCGGGGTGCGTAAACGTTTTCGGGATTGATGGGTTCAGCGGTGGCAAAACGCTCCCTTACGGTCGCGGCTCGGTTGTGGTCGTGCTGGTTCGGCGTCAGTTACAGAGCCGCGACTTGTCGCTCGACCGTTAGGGAGCGTTCCGGCGCATAAGTGCTTCCCGAAAACGCTTAAGCACCCCCTCACTCGCCGGCACTTGACTTCAGCACGCTTCGGCCCCTGGCCGTCAGCACCACTCCGGACGCGGTCATTTCGCCTCCACCATCCACCACTTCGACCAACCCGTCAATGCACGCGTCTTCCCAGATGGTGTGGCGCGGACAATGGCTCCGCCAGGCCTGCATGGTCTCCTCGTACGTGCGGGGCCGCTCCGAAACCCACATGAGCAATTCCCGAATCAATGGACCTACCATCTTGTCGAATGTGCCTCCGCCGCGCGGGCAAAAAAG
The DNA here is from genome assembly GCA_035570275.1 of Candidatus Acidiferrales bacterium. GTDB lineage: Bacteria > Acidobacteriota > Terriglobia > Bryobacterales > Bryobacteraceae > DATMNI01. The sequence continues at coordinate 20,128 of DATMNI010000170.1, forward strand.
AACGCCGCTGCCAACATCGCCTTTCTCGTGATCAACCCTCTCCACCCAGAGCGCGGTCCAGGTTGAACGCGGCGCTGATCAAGGCGAGGTGGGTGAAGGCCTGGGGGAAGTTCCCAAGCGCCTCACCGCGCGGGCCGGTTTGTTCGGCGAACAGACCGACGTGGTTGGCGTATCCCAACATCCGCTCGAACATCAGCCGCGCGTCGGCAAGACGAGCGCGATCGACCTTCCCGGACCGGGTCAGCGCCTCCACCAGCCAGAAGGTGCACATGTTGAACGTTCCGTCCCGCCCTTTCAACCCGTCGGGAGTTTCCTCTACGTTGTAGCGATACACCAGGCTGTCCGACACCAGCCCCCGCTGGCTCGGCGGCCGTCTGATGGCCTCAATCGTGGCAATCATCCGAGGATCGGTGGGCGACATGAAGAAGACCAGCGGCATGATCAGCACTGAGGCATCCAGAGACTCGCTTCCGTAGTGCTGGACGAACGCCTTCCGGTCCTCACACCAGCCGTATTTCTGAATCTCATCGTAGATCTCGTCGCGCGTGCTCAGCCATCGCTCGCGATCCGCCGGGAAAGACCGCTTATCCGCCAACCGCAATGCCCGGTCGAGCGCCACCCAGCACATGACACGGGAGTAGACGAAATCCTGGCGGCCGCTTCTGACCTCCCAAATCGCCTCGTCCTTCTGTTTCCAGTTGTTGCACAGCCAATTCATCAGACGGCGCAAGTACGTCCACATCTCGTACGAGATGGGCGTTCCATACTTGTTGTACAGATACACCGAGTCCATCAACTCCCCATAGATGTCGAGTTGAAGCTGTCTATGGGCGCCGTTGCCGATACGCACCGGCACGGAGGCACAATAGCCTTCGAAGTGATCGAGCGTCCCCTCCGCGAGATCCCGGCGCCCGTCGATTCCATAAAGCACCTGTAGCCCGCCATCCTGATCACCCAGTTCGCGGCATCGCGCCTCCAACCACTCCATGAACCGAGCCGCCTCCTCGGTAAATCCAATGCGGATCAAACTGTACACGGTGAAGGCGGCGTCGCGCAGCCAGGTATACCGATAGTCCCAGTTCCGCGTTCCCCCGAGCGCTTCGGGCAGACTGCAAGTCGGCGCGGCAACGATCGCGCCGGTGGGGGCGAACACCAGAAGCTTGAGAACCAAAGCCGACCTCCGGACCATCTCCCGCCACCGCCCGGAATAGGTGCAGTGCTCAAGCCAGGCATGCCAGTAATCGACCGTCTGTTCAAAGAGCGTCTTGCATTCCTCTTCACCGATGCCAATCGGCTGATCGGCACTCCCCGGCTCGATCTGGTGCAATTCAAAGCTGAGAGTCTCCTCTGCCCCGAGACAAAAATCGAGAGCCACGCCAGTGCCGTCCTTCGTCAGCGCCCGGTCGGACGCCAAGGCGAGGCTGAGTTGCTTCGACAGGAACTTTGCACCCCCGTCCACCAGTTCCGTCTCGTGAACATCCCGCCCATAGTTAAACGCCGGATGGCATTCCAGCCGGAACACCACGCGGCCGCGGACGACCCGAACCTGGCGGATCAGGCCGCGAAAGCCGGCTTGACCTCTCCGCGCAGCCACCGGCATATAGTCGATGATTTCCGCCACCCCTTGATCGGAGAGGAAGCGCGTGATCAGCACGTTGGTGTCGGGCCAATACATCTGCCGGTACACCACGCCGTCTACGGAAGCCGGTGCGATCCGGAAACGGCCGCCCTTCCGTTCATCGAGAATTGCCGCGAAGACACTCGGAGAATCGAAATTCGGGAAGCAGAACCAATCAATGGCCCCGGTGATCCCAACCAGGGCCACAGTCCTGAGATTTCCAATGACTGCGTAGTTTTCGATCGGTAGGTACCCCATGCCTATAAGGGTAGCGCCGCCGCAGCATTGTTTGTGGCCGCAAACCCTCCTCCAGGGAGGAACATGCAAGGCAAGCGTGTTGCTGGACATTCATGGCATATATACGAGTCTCATCTTTGGTTGTCCTGTCCCCGGATCAACTACCAAGCCGGTGACAGTTCCATTGACGACCTCAAATTCGATAGACACCTGTTGGGACGGAACCTCGGCTCGATATCGAGTGGCCACGTCGGCGTTCGTCAGCACCACCCAGGAGGGCGCCATCTGCAGTTTCGCAGACAGTCTTCCGTCGCGAAAATCGACCTCCGCCAGAGGTCTGTCGGTGACCGTCGTCGCGTACCTGCCGACGAACTGCGCCCCCGGCGCAAACTTCAACGCTTCCTGCCGATCGGCCGGAGTAAACAGACGGGTGTCGGTATTTCGCCGACGGAGGGCGTCGACTTTCATGCCAAATCTACGGGACAACTCCGCCATGTACACGTGATCGTCCAGGATGCTGTCTGGAAACTTTTCCCACGTGAGCGAATCACCCGGACCGAGATATAGATACGCGTCCGCGAGGGTTGAGATCGCTTCTCCGGCATAACGCTTCGGGAATGGCCAAAGGAAGTACGGAAGGTCGAGATCCGCCAGCCAGGTGCCCTTGACCGGTACCAGCGAGGGGATCGGCCATGTGCGCATCCGCGCCTCAAGTTGGTGGCCTCGGTCCAAGTCGATGAAGGCCGCGAAGCCTTGATGGGTTTCGACCACCAGGGTTCGGCCGGGATACGTCTGTTCGTAGCTGCTCACGGCGGTCCCGTACCGCTCGTTGTGGTACAGGTGGCTTACTCCGCAGAGGATCAAGGCCTTGTGTTTTTTCGACAGAACTTCGGTGATCATGACGGACGCGAGACTCGCGTTTCGGTCGAGCCCAGCGCGAGCCGAAGGCGAGGCGCTCCAGTCAACCGGTGGCTCACCCACCAGGATCCGCAGGCGGTTGCGGGCAGGGAGCGCTTGATTGATCCGGCGTACAAGGGGGAACAGCTCGGTGTAGAACGAGGAAAGGCGCACATTCCCACCGACGTATCCCGCCACGCGTGTCTCGCATCCTCAAGAGAGACTGGGTCGCCCGCAATATACCGATCCAGAATCGCCTGGTACCGGCTATTGCCGCACTCAACCACAAGGTCGTTCACCTTGCCGGGCAGTTCGCGGTTCCGGATGAGCGACAGAATAAAGTCGTCTAGCTTCTTGTTGTTGTGCGCAGCATTCATGCCGACTACGTCGTACTTGTCGAAGGCCGCGAGAATGGCCGTCGTCGCGTCTTGCGGCTGTGGATCGTTCGATTGAGCCAGCGTGTTGACAGGGACGAGGAGACAGGCGGCGACAGAAAGGCCGAGCATCGTCGCGACTCGATAAGATCGAAATGGATACTCATGGTGTGCGGCTCCAGTTTTAGGCATTCGACAAACTTCGACTACACTTTGTTGGGTTAGTTCTCAGACGGCCGCTCCCCGTGCTCGATCACGTAACGTGTCGATACCGGCCTTAGTCACGGCTCAGAGCTTTTTGAACGATAATCAGGGCCGCCTTGGCGCTGGCTATCGGGCGCTCCGGTGCGCAGATCGTCGACTCCGGTTCAGTTTCCGGAGGGCCGCTCCACGCTCACGATGACATACGTCTCCACCGGCCCCTTGCGCGATTCCAGCTTCAGGCCGAGTTGTCGATCGAGCGCCGTGGCCAGGTCGGGAAGCGAATCGCTTTCGGGCATCTCGCCTTCATAACGCGACGGCGGACCCGACGTTTCGTCGGTGGTCTGCGTGGTGTGCTGGCGCCCGTAGAAAACGTTCCATTGCAGAAGAAAATCGAACACGCCGGAGATTCCCGTATTATCGAGCACGGGGCGGCCCGCGTAGCCGGTGAGAATAGCCGCGAGATCTGCCATATCGACGCCCATTGCCGAAAGCCGCCGCGGATTGCCTGAGAACCCGTGGCACGCGTAAATGTCGGCGATGCAGTCGCGAGTCGATTTCGTCAGCTTCGGTCCGTTCTTCGCGACGGAGATTTCATACAACGGCATCTCCTTGCTCTCGGTCCGGATCTCCAGGTGGAAGCGATCGGCCAGCAGCGCGCGCAGCATGGCGCGGGTCTTATCCCAGAGAGGGCGGCCCCGCAAACCGGGGGGAATCGCGCCGTCCGCGGGCTTGGCTTCCACATCGTAGGCCTCGGAATCGATCCATGACGGGCCGCCGGAGAGCAGGTACGGAGGGATCCCGTTGTAAGCGTTCAGGATGAGCGCACGCACGGTGTTGTTGGTCGCGGTGAATCGGCCGCCCGGCAGCATCATGGAGGAGAAATGCGACCCCGACTTGTTCGGCTTCACCGAAGCCACTTCGAATTGCAGCGGCGGCGAGTCCGCCGATCGCGCGTGGCCGGCAGGCGCGTTCATGATGCCCACAGCGAGGGGCCAGGCGAGTGCGGCCAGTCCCGCCGCGGCCAGCAGAAATTTGCGGCGCCAACTCAATCGGCACACCGCACCGGCGGACACGATTTGATGAATGCGTTTCTTCAGGTCCGCGCCGGTGATGCCGGAGACGCAAACCAACGGAGCTTCCACGTAGAGCTTGCAGATATTGAGAATCCCTTCCGCATAGACCCGCGGCTCGCTGCCCAGCCGCAATACCTCTTCGTCGCAAGCGCGCTCTCGCTCCTCCACGATCCGCTTCCCCACCCACCACAGCAGCGGATGGAACCAAAACACCGTCTCCACGAACATATGCAGAGCAGCGGCGAGATTATCCCTGTGGCGGACGTGGCACAGTTCGTGCGCAATAATGGCTTCTACTTGTGGCGGTGTCAAACGGTCGAACATGCTCTCGGGCAGCAATAGGACCGGCCGGACAATACCGAAAACCCCCGGCTCCAACGAACTGGGAGAGGACACTGCCCGGATTGGTATTTCCAGCCGCAAGGGAGACCCGGCACGCACGGCATCGCGGATGCGCCGCCAGCGAATCCACCACGCGCCGCTGATTCCGAGAAATCCAAGCGCCCAGCCCGTCAACAGGATCTCCGGCAGAAGACTTGCGCTATGCGGCGGCGCAACTGGGCCCGCAGAGATCGACGGGGTTGGAAACGGCTGGCTCACCTGGTCCATCGCGATCGCGATATCGGACTGCGTTGTCTCCGGAACCGCCCGCCATCGGATCTGTCCGCCCAACGCGATGAGCATAGAAAGCGGAATGAGAAATTTGCACGACGCCGCCAGCCAAACCCCATGGCGTACCCGGGCGTGATTGCTTCGCAGCGCCCGTGTCAGCAATGCCGCGAGTCCAGCAAACAGAGTCGATTGCCACAGGTGATTGGCAATCGCCGGGACGTATCCTGG
>DATMNI010000171.1:0-8435 GCA_035570275.1 Candidatus Acidiferrales bacterium
TCCTGAATCTTGAGCACCGCGGCGAATCCGGTGTGGTCAATATCGTGGTTCTGCAGGCTGACGAACACCAGTTCGGTCTGGTAGTGGACGCGATCAACGACACCCAGGAAATCGTGGTCAAGCCCTTGGGCAAGCAGCTAAAGGGGCTCACCGTGTATGCCGGGGCGACGATCATGGGCGATGGCCGGGTCGCCCTCATTCTGGACGTGCTCGGCATAGGTCAGCGCTCCGGAGTGCTGGCCGAATCCCGTGAGCAGGCGCACGCGGCGACCCAAAAGAAGGCGCAATCGGAAATCGAGCATCAGCGGTTGCTCCTGTTCCGGGCCGGTTCGTTCCATCGGCTGGCGGTTCCGCTGTCTCTGGTCGCCCGGCTCGAGGAGTTCGCTCAGTCGGCCATCGAGCATGCGGGCGGGGGCCAGGTGGTGCAATACCGGAACCGAATCCTACCGTTGGTGTTTCTCCGGGACGTCCTCGACGCCGGCGCGGGAGACCGGGATCAAACCGCCGATCCGGTGCAGGTGATCGTTTTCAACGACGGCGAGCGCAGCCTGGGTGTGGTGGTCGACCAGATCCTGGATGTGGCGGAAGTCGCCGTCACGGTGCGCCAGAAGACCAGCCGCAAGGGCCTCCTCGGCTCGGGAGTGGTGGGCAAGCAGGTCGCGGATTTCCTCGATCTCAACTATGTCATTCGCGCGGCCGCGGCGGACTGGTTCCAGGACGCGGGGTGGGTCCGCAAACGGCAAGAGGATCCTGGTCGCCGAGTCTTCGGCGTTCTCGCGGGGTCTGATCCGGAGCGGCCTGGACATGGCCGGCTACCGGGTGGTTGAGGCCGGCAATCTGGCCGAGGTGATTCGCGGCCTGGAACAGCACCCGGTGGACGTCGTAGTGACGGCGCTGGACCTTCCGTTGAACGGCAGTTCCGATGTGCTGGCTGCGATGCGCGGCCGGGCGGAGTGGCGGCAGATTCCGATTCTGGCGCTGGCCGACTCGGCCGAGCAAGTGCAGCGGCGGGCGGGCAAGAAGACGGATTTCCAGGATTGCCAGGTGAAGTTCGACTGCGATGCGATGCTCGAATCGGTGTCGCGGCTGGCCTCGGCGCTGGCTTCCGCAGAGACAGCGCCGGTGGGCGCGGCACAGGAGCGATAACCGATGGCGACCGATACTACAGTCAGAAAATCCGACCGGGCGGCTAGCGCCCAGTTCTCCACGTTTTTGGTGGCCGACCTGTTTTTCGGCGTGGATGTTCTCCGCGTCCAGGAGGTGCTGCGTTTCCAGCCAATGACGCGCGTGCCCCAGGCGCCGGAGGTCATTGAGGGGCTCATCAATTTGCGCGGGCAGATCGTCACCGCCATCGACATGCGCCGGCGGCTCCGGCTGCCGCCGCGCGCCGGGGACCACACGCCGATGAACATCGTGGTCCGCACCGACGATGGCGCCGTAAGTCTGCTGGTGGATGAGATCGGAGACGTGTTGGATGTGGACGAAGCCACGTACGAACGACCGCCAGATAACCTCGATCCCGCGGCCCGAGAGCTCATCCGCGGCGTCTACAAGCTGAAAGACCGGCTGCTGCTGGTTCTGGACGCCGAGCGAACGGTGGATCTCGCCGTCGGGAGAGCAGCCTGATGCGTGGAAACCCTCGCCACTGCTGCCAGGGAAGAATCGGAAGACCCGAGCGGCGGCCGGATGCGGGGAGGTTGTAAAGGTGGCGTTCACTTTCTTCTTTAGGGACCAGCAAGTACTGGAACGGGTGGTGGAGCACGTCCTCCCCAGCATGGCGGGCCGTACCCATCCCCGTGTATGGGACGCCGGCGCGGCCATGGGGCAGGAACCTTACACGCTTTCCATCCTGTTCGCCGAATGAACCACTTCGCGTTCAACAACCTCCGCATCGATGCCACCGACGTGGAAAACACGGGCCAGTTCGCCCGAATGATCGAGGCTGCCGTGTACCCGGGCGATGAGTTATCGCGGTTGCCCGAGGGCATCCTGGAGCGGTACTTCGAACCGGCTGAGACACCCGGGCACTATCGCGTGATCGAAAGCATCCGGCGGCGGATCGCGTTTCAGCAGCACGATCTGCTGTCGTTCCAGGAAATCGGTCATGGATATTCGTTGGTCTTGTGCAAGAACGTGCTGCTCCACTTCCAGCCGCTGGAGAGGATTGAAGTGCTCAGAATGTTCCACCGCGCGCTGGCGCCGGGCGGCCTCTTCGCCAGCGAGCATACGCAGGAGATGCCGCCGGAACTCGGGCCGTTGTTCGAGCGGGTGCTTCCCAACGTACAGTTGTTTCGCAAACTCGATGGCGGCGAATGCGGATCGTGACCCTGGAGAACAGTGGCAAGGTCTACACTTCCCAGGTTTACCTGGTGCTCGGTAGCTTCAGCGGGTTGGAGGATGTCAATACGCTGGTGGACGTGGGTCAGGATCCGGCCATCCTGGCGAGCATCGAGCGCGCGCCTACCGGGGTTGGCAAGCGGCCTGTGGAACAGGTAGTGATCACGCACGACCACTCCGACCACAGCGCGCTGCTGCCGCGGGTTCGTGAGACGTTTCACCCCAGGGTATTGGCGTTCTCACCGCACCTGGATGGCGTCGATTGTCTGCTGGGCGACGGCGACACGGTCAGAATGGGCGACGAGGATTTCGAAGTGATCCATATGCCGGGCCATAGCAGCGACTCGGTCTGCCTATACAACAAGACGGAGGGCGTACTCTTCGTTGGAGACTCCCCCGTGTTGAGCGCGTCGGCCACCGGCACTTATGAGGCGGAATTTCTGGCGGCATTACGGAAGCTGTGCGCACGCGATGTGCGGCGGATCTACTTCGGGCATGGCGATCCGGTGACGGAGCGCTGCAACGACAGGCTGCGCGAATCGTACTGCCTGGCAGCCGGTAGCCGATCGGCCGCCGGGAAGCGATAACGGATAGAGAATCGGGCGCCGGCGTGGGCGCTGGTAACGCAATACGAGTATTAAGGAGCAAAGACAAATGGCAAGACAAGCAACCGACAGCAGGCGAGTTACTCCCGGCCTAAACGCGTCCAGCGGCGCCGCCGTTTTGGATCGTCCGGTACGTGGCGCCGCCAAGACGAAAAATGAGGATCTGCTTCACGAAGAAATCCTCCGGATAGCCTCCGCTCTCCAGCAAGGCCACCTTGCGGAGCGAGCGCAAGCCGACCTTTTCGAGGGTAGCGACCGCACCATCGTTGAGAGCATCAATGGGATGCTGGATTCTGTAATCAAACCGTTGAACATCACCGCCGAGTACATGGACCGGATCTCGAAGGGCGACATTCCGCCCAAGATCACCGACGCCTACAGTGGCGACTTCAACAAAATCAAGAACAACCTGAACGTCTGCATCGACTCCATCAGCCGGATGGTGAACGACGGCCTGGCGCTGACGAAGGCGATGCTGGAAGGCAAGCTGGCAGTGCGCAGCGACGCCAGCAAGCACGAAGGCGACTTCCGCAAGGTGATCGAGGGCTTCAACCTGGCGCTGGACAACGTGATTAAGCCGTTGAACATCACCGCCGAGTACATGGACCGGATCTCGAAGGGCGATATCCCGCCGAAGATCAGTGACGCCTACACCGGCGACTTCAACGAAATCAAGAACAACCTGAACGTCTGCATCGACTCCATCCGGACGCTGGTGGCCGAGTTGGTGTCGCTGGTAAAGACGGCGGTGGAAGGCAAACTTACAGCCCGCGCCGATGCATCGAAGCACCAGGGCGACTATCGCAAGATTGTCGAGGGCGTCAACGAGATGCTGGACGCGATTCTGCTGCCCATCGGGGAAGCCAACCGGGTCCTGACTCTAGTTCGCGGCGGCAACCTGCGAGAGAGAATCGAGATTACCTGCCAGGGCGACCACGAGAAAATGAAACAGGCTGTCAACGGCCTGCATGACTGGCTGTCCGATCTGGTCACTTATATAACCAAGATCGCTAACGGCGACATGTCAGCATCCACGACCAGGGCTTCCGAGAAGGACCAGATTCACGAGTGGCTGACGCTGTTGAAGGACAACATCAACGCGCTGGTGGCCGACACCGGCACGATGGCCAAGGCCGCCGTGGACGGGCGAATGGGTGTGCGCGCCGACGTCACCAGGCACAGGGGCGCTTACCGCACGATTGTCGAGGGCGTCAACCAGACAGTGGAGGCAATCGCCGAGCCGCTGAGGATTATGGCGCAAAACGCGGAGACGCTGGCCTCCTCGTCCGAAGAACTGACGGCAGTCAGCCAGCAGATGGCGGGCACTGCCGAGGAGACCGCCACCCAGGCCAACATAGTGTCGGCCGCCAGCGAGGAGATCTCGAAGAACGTAACCTCGGTGGCTTCCGCCTCCGAGCAGATGCAAGCTTCCATCCGCGAGATCGCCAAGAACGCCAACGCGTCGGCCAGGGTCGCCAAGAATGCCGTCAGTGTGGCGCAGACGACCAATGTAACGGTAAAGAAGTTGGGCGAATCCAGCCAGGAGATCGGCAACGTGATCAAGGTAATTACGTCGATCGCGCAACAGACCAACCTGCTGGCGCTCAACGCCACCATCGAAGCGGCGCGCGCCGGCGAAGCGGGCAAGGGCTTCGCGGTGGTGGCCAACGAGGTGAAGGAACTCGCCAAGCAGACGGCCAAGGCCACCGAGGATATCGGCCAGAAAATCGAGGCGATCCAGGTCAATACGAAGGGCTCCGTCCAGGCGATCGAAGAGATTGGCACGATCATTAACGAGATTAATGACATGTCCAACAGCATTGCATCGGCGGTGGAAGAGCAGACGGTGACCACCAATGAGATCGGCCGCAGCGTGACCGAAGCTGCCAAGGGAGTCCAACGAAATCGCCAAGAACATCAGCGGCGTGGCCGTGGCGGCGAAGAACACGACGCAGGGCGCCAACGATACCCAGAAAGCGTCGAAAGAACTGAGCCAGATGGCAGCCCGCCTCCAGGCGGCCGTGGCGAAGTTCACGTTCTAATCGGATCCAAACGGTTTGGGACAATGCCCGGTTGGTCGGCATCTTGACCGCCGGGCGGCATCCCGCCAACTGAATATACGAATGCAGGTGAAACGATGGCTAAAGCCCTAGTTGTGGACGATTCCAGGGCCGTTCGGATGATCCTCTCCAAAACCCTGAAGGAACTCGGGTTCGAGGTTCGAGAGGCGGCCAACGGACTGGAAGCCCTGGAGGTGATTGCAGTCGAGAAGACCGCGGTGACGCTGGTACTGGCGGACTGGAACATGCCCGAGATCAATGGGCTGGAACTGCTGAAACAGTTGCGTCAGGACCCGGAACTCTCTTCACTGGTAGTGATCATGGTCACCACGGAGACCGAGTTGGACCAGATGGCGGCGGCCCTGGAGGCGGGGGCCAACGAGTACATCATGAAGCCATTCACAAAAGACATCCTGGTGGAGAAGCTCCAGATGGCGGGGGTCCATTCTTGAGGAAACAGGTCTTGAGGAGACAGGCATGGCCGCGCTGAATAAGCGATTGCTGCAGCCGGGGGAGCGGATTCGTGTGCTGGTGGTGGACGACTCCGTGGTGATCCGGCGCCTGGTCACGCATGCCCTTGAGCAGGATCCAATGCTCGATGTGGTGGGGGCGGCATCGAACGGCGTGATCGCGCTGCAACGGATCCCGCAGCTCAATCCCGACGTTCTCACGTTGGATATCGAGATGCCGGAGATGGATGGCCTGGAAACGTTGCGGCGCGTCCGGCGCGCCTATCCCCAACTGCGGGTAATCATGTTCAGTACGCTCACCGATCGCGGCGCGGCAGTGACCCTGGAGGCATTGACCCTGGGGGCCGACGACTACGTGACCAAGGCTTCCAACGAAGGGTCGCTCGATCGCTCGATGACGCGCCTGCGGGAAGAACTGGTCCCGAAGATCAAACAGTTCTTCCACGTGCCGGGAAACAACGGGGCAGGGGCCAGGCCGGAAGCGGCTCACGTTTCGGCGACGCTACGCCAGACTGCGATGGTGCGGCCCAAGGTGGTGGCGATTGGAGTCTCCACGGGGGGACCAAACGCACTGGGCGCCATCCTGCCGGAGCTGCCGGCGGGCTTCCCACTGCCGGTTCTGGTGGTGCAGCACATGCCGCCTCTCTTCACGCGGTTGCTGGCCGAGCGTCTTCACTCCACCTGCCACCTGGCGGTTGAGGAAGCCAGCGACGGCGTGCCGGTGAGCGCGGGCAAGATCCTGATTGCGCCCGGAGACTTCCACCTGAAGGTGGCATCGAATGGCCGCGGCGTGCATGTGCGGCTGGATCAGTCGCCGCCGCAGAATTCCTGCCGTCCCGCCGTAGACGTTCTGTTTACCTCGATTGCGGAAGTCTATGGCGGGGCCGTCATTGCCGTGATCCTGACCGGCATGGGCCAGGATGGGTTGCACGGCGCACAGATTCTCAAGGCACAGGGGGCCAGCGTCCTGGCGCAGGATGAGGCTTCGAGTGTCGTTTGGGGGATGCCCGGCGCCGTGGTCAATGCCGGCCTTGCCGACCGCGTCCTGCCGCTGGATCAAGTGGTGCGGCAGATCCTGCGCCTGACGGGCCAAACTTAAGGGGAACAGGATGCAAAGCCAAACGCAAGCCGCGGCGATTCACCCGGAGAACTACCGGTTCCTCCAAAAGCATGTCTATGCCCAAACGGGCATCGTGCTCGAAGAGGACAAGCATTACCTGTTCGAAAGCCGCCTGGCGCCGATCATCAGGCAACGCGGCCTCGGCTCGATCAACGACTTGTGCGCGCTGATTCAGGCTACTCGCGAGACAGACATCGGCCGCCAGGTGGTCGAGGCTATGACGACCAACGAGACCTACTTCTTTCGCGATCCCGCGCATTACGATGCCATACGGACTACCTTGTTGCCGCGGCTGAAGGAAGAGCGGCGGGATACCAGGAAGCTGCGGTTTTGGTCGGCGGCCGCATCCACCGGACAGGAAGCCTACAGCCTGGCCATGCTTCTGCTGGAGAGCGGTTTGAGTGACTGGAACCTTCAAATCCTGGGCACCGACTTTTCCTCGCAGGTTTTGGAACGCGCCCGTTCCGGCAAATACCAGCAGATTGAGGTGAACCGGTGGTTGCCGGCGACCCTTCTGGTGAAGCATTTCCGGCGTTCCGGAGTGGACTGGCAGTTGAGCGAACCGGTGCGCCGGATGGCCGTCTTTGAGACGATTGATCTGCGCAAGAGCATGCGCGCTCTGGGACCTTTCGACATGGTGTTCTGCCGCAACGTCATGATCTACTTCGACAACGAAACCAAAAGGAACATATTGAAGGAACTCCACGGCACGCTGTTTCGAGGCGGCTGGCTGCTGCTGGGCGGCGCCGAAACGGCGTTTGGGGTCGACGAGTGGTTTGAAAGAACGGCCGTGGGAAGCGCGACCGTGTACGTTGCCCGCTGAGGGAAAACCATGCCAACCGAATTGAGCGTAGAGATAGTGCCGGGCGAAGTGGCGCAGATTGTGGAATCCGTATTCGAGACCATGATGAGCCTGGAAGTGGGCGAGTGCGGGACGCCCTGGTTCCCCGGCGCGGACCGGTTGACATCCGCTGTCCACCTGGCAGGTTCGTGGAACGGAGCGGTGCTGCTGGAATGCGACCGGCGACAGGCATGCTACTTCGCGGGCCGCTTCCTCTCCATAGATCCGCCCGGCGAGGTGGACGAAGTCGTACGCGACGTGCTCGGCGAAATAGCCAACATGATCGGCGGCAACATGAAGTGTGTGATGACAGCGGGAATCCACCTCTCGATGCCCTGTGTGATCGATGGCAGCGACTACTGCCTGAGGTTCTGCGGGGCGGAAGTCCGGACGCGGCTTTCCTTTCAATGCGAAGAGGGAATCTTTTGGGTCACGGTCCTCGCCACGCGATCCTGAGGGCGTAAATCGAGTGACGGGGACGCGAGGCGGGCTTAGGGGAAGTTAAATAATAAGTTGGACATTTGAGCCAAGCGCGGAAGAAAATCAGGATTTCACGCAAAGCCGCGAAGAAGCCGCAAAGGAAGAGAGATTAAGAGGGATAATCGGGCCTGCTGGAGTCGGTCTATGAATTGCTCCTGGCATACGAACTGGAACACCGGCAGGCTGCGCACGACGTCGTCAGCACGTGGTTCCCCTGGTGTATCACGGCGTCCACATTGAAGTGGGATTTCGGGCAGGCAGCCCATCTGCGGCCAGCCAACAAGCGTTTGGGCTTACAGATAAACTTCAAACGGGCCCTGATCAAGGACGGCATCAAGCGCGTCGCTAACGGACTCGCCGAGCAGTCTTCTTCGCGGCTTCGCGGCTTGGGTACACCAGGCTAAGCCTGGCTTGATCTTGTGAACTGAAAGGAGTTCACCATGTAAATTGCTCGTTCGTGCATGTAGCTGAACCGGAGCGAGTCGGAGCAATCCTGCTGGTGGAAACCGGGGAAGCAAACCT
>DATMNI010000172.1:0-30848 GCA_035570275.1 Candidatus Acidiferrales bacterium
AACTGCTGCCAGGTATAGATCAGCGGCATCGGCGGCGTGTTAGGATCGCTGCTGCCGGCGGCGCTGATGGTCACGGTTGAGCCGGAAGGCACGGTCTGGTTCGGCCCGGCGTTGGCGACCGGCGGCTGAATCAACTGCAGACCAGTCGAATTGGCTACTGGCGTCGGCGCGTTCACGCTGGGCCAGGGGGCGAGCTGTCCGACAACTCCGACTGACACGGCGGTTGGCGGAGAGTTAAACGGAATATACGGCCCACCACCATTGACCAGGAACGGAAACTCCTCGAACGTATTCGGGATCTGCGTGCTGCCCAGAATCAGGTTCTCCGGGAAAATGAACGTGAAGGTTGGCGCGCTGTAGAAGCCGGCCATCAATCCGTTGGCAGTGAACCTGGCCGTCGGCAAAATGGTGTCGATCGGCGCGCCACCGGTGAGGGAGCGGCTGGCTGCGGCCACGTTGCGCGAGGGGGGCAGGAAGTTGCCCACGAACGCACGGAACCGGGCGCGGCCCTGGATTCCGCCCAAGGGCGGGCCAAATGGGTCGGCCGAGCCATAAAAGCGGTGCGAGAGGGCTCCAGTGGTGGAATTCAGGTCCTCGGAGTAGAGGTCCACAAGCTGCGAGAAGTCGGTGGTGAAATGGTCACCGAAAATCTTCTCCACCGCTTCCTGCGGGAAGATCGGGTTGACAGTGCCGCCCACGCCAAACGTGACAGGCCCCATTTGGACGTACACCGGCCAAGTGCCGGGATGAGTGTAGATGCCAAGTTCCACCGACACGGTGTGCGCGGAGATGAACTGGCAGGAACTGATTGGCAAGCCGGCCACGCAGGGCGTGACGTCTTGAATCACATTACCGGTGTAGCTGATAAAGTCGCCAACTTCCATCGGTGTCTGCTCGAACGGATCCGGTTTCACGGCCGGAGCGGGAAAGCCAACCTGGTGAGTGATCCCATTGGCATCGGGCGCCCCTGCGGTAGCGGCAGGAAACGTGTAGTTGGTCGAAAACGCGGTCGTGAACGGATCTTTGACGCGGTTCCATTGCGGGCACAGCGAATCGTTGCCCACTGCCGGGTCGAAGCGCGGTATGCACATGGGGTACCCGGTGCGGGACGCGATGGTCGGGTTGCCCTCGTCGGCGGTGAAGCGCACGTCGGCAAGAAGGTCCGGCGCGCCGTAACGTCCGTTGGGCGAGTTCAGATGGATGCGGGCGCCGGTCTTGGCCGTCAGCGTCGTGCCCACCCAGATGTCCGGCATGCACGGCACGCCGGCGGTGCACTTGGAGTAGTCCATGGCGTTGATGATCCCGTTGCCGAGGTTCAACGCCTGCTGGGCGATGTAGACCAGCCCGGCCACGTACTCGTCTCTACCCGTCGAGGGGTTGACCACGCGATTGCCCACGACAGTGACTTCGTAGGTGGTGAGCGGCTTCGGAACGTCCGCCAGCGCCAGCCCGCTCTGGTTGAGAGTTTGGTAGGCGGCCGGCGCGTTCTTGAACATATCCGCCCACGTCATTTGCGTGGCGGGCATCTGGAAAATGGTATTCCGGGGGATCCGGATCTTGGTGCCGTTCACTTCCATGAAGCCGCCGACGAAGAAGTCGGTGCAGGCCGCCTGGGTGCACGGCGTATCCACGGTCGCGCTCTGAATGAAGCCGATGAAGGTGAACGGCGTCACCGGCGGCACAAACGGTTGCGGCGCCAATACCGGGTGGAACGGCGGCAGCAGGATACCGGTTCCGGGGACAGGTACTCCGCGGAAATTCGCGCCCTGAACCAGGGATGCCGCCATCAGCATGGCGCCAACCGAAAGCAGGCGGAGCCGGGTTGCGCCCATCAGTCGAGGGCGGAAGAGTGGTTTCGAGTTTTCAAAATGTCGTTTCATAGTGGATCTCTTTGTAATTCATTTGTCCTTTGAAAATTAGGTTCTGCTTCGGCCTGTTTCAAATCTGCGTCGTCCCAAGGCGGGCAGTTTCAACTGCGCTCTGCCCGCCCCCTCCCGGCTGCCGGGAGGTTCGTCGATTGCCTACACGGTCCCGTTGTTGTTCTTGACCGTTATTTCTTAGCTGGTACGGGGTTCCCCAAGCCGGCGTCGAACGTTCCCAGAGCGGGCAGGTTCTTCGCCGCACGCCCCGCCGCCCCGACCGCCGGGATGACCAGGGTATCGTCGATGGCATAAATGGTCCCGTTGCTGGCCTTGACCGTCAGTTCGTTGCCCGTTTGTCCGTTCGGAACCGTCAGACCCGGGTGGTCGAACGGGGCCTTTTCAAAGCGCACGCGGTCGTCGGTCAGCGCCTTTAGAAACGCTACCAGGGCCGCCTTATCCGCATCCGAAAGGAACAGCGGCTGAATGGACGGAGGCCGATTGGTCGGATTAATTCCGAATCCCGTGGTATTGGCTGCAAACGTGCCCGCTGCGTCGCCGCCGCGGTTGTAGAAGTCCACCACGTGTTCCAGGGTGTCCTGGCCGCCGTTGTGGAAGTAGGGTCCCGTCAGTTCCACATTGCGCAAACCTGGAGCCTTGAAACTCCCGTCCACCGCGTCGCGAGTGTCGTTGGCGATCGGCATGCACGGAAACGACTCGAAATTGCAAGTGGCCACGTTGAATCCATCGAACGGGACGTTGAACATGGTGAACGCGTTGACGCCGGGGGCAACGTCATTCTTCACCTGGCGGGTCCAGCTTAGCGGGTTGCCAAAGGGGTCCAGGCCGCCCACTCCGATGTCGTCCCCAGGCCCGCGGACGCCGATGTTGTAGTGGCCGCTGTCGTACAGCGCCACGGCTCCGTCGCCCATCTGCATGCGTTCGATCTGCGCGCCCTGCACGTTCAGCAGGTGCAGATCCGTGGTAGCGGCCGAGAATACCGGGCCGCTATGGCAGAACACGCATCCGCCGTTGCCGTTGAAGACCTCAAAGCCTCTGACCTGTTGCGTGGTCATGGCCGTGATGTCACCGTTCGTATATCGGTCAAACGGCGTATCGTCGGAGACCAGCGTCGATTCGTAGACCATGATCGAGAGGCCCCAGAACAGGGAGAAATTCTTCTCGATCTGCCGGTAGCCGTCGCCCGACAACTGCGTCGAGTTCCAGAACTGCGGCGCGAAGGCCTGTTTGATCAAGGCCTCGTAGGTCGTGTTCAGGCCCTGCTTCTTCGAATAGGGACCAAGCACGCTGTCGGTAGGGTCCACAGGCTGCCCGAAGAGCGGCTGCACGCGCAGCATCTTCTGCCCGATCTGCTCGAACAGGCGGCCGCTGCACGACATTTCCAGGTTGCTGCCCGGAGGGCCAACGGCCTGTGACGCCAGGCTGGCATCCGGAAGGGACACCACCATCGGTGACAGGTTGCCGAGGAAGTCCGCCACCAGGACGCTGTTCAGGGGGTCGATACCAGCGGTGGTATCGCGCGGCCCGAACGGATTCCGGCCATTGAAGGTGTTGTTGGCGCGGCCGTCCCAGAAGTTGCGGAAATTGAAAATCGCGTTGATCATGGTGGGGGTGTTGCGCGGCTCCACCTGCCGGGTGTTGATGCCGTTCACGGCGAAGGTCGGGGAGAGCGCGGCGTTGCAGACCTCGAGTTTCTTGCTCCCGCCCTTTCCGCCGGCTGTGACGACGTTGATATTGTTGAAGTCGGCGCGGAAGACGCCCTGTGACGAAACCACATCGTTGCTGTCGTACACGACCGTCGAATTGTGGTCCGTGGGATCGGCAAGCTGATGGAACGGGAAATCCTGCTTGTTGAGCGTATAGTTGGGACCGCCCCCGGCCGGCGGCCCGACCTTATTGGTCTTGTTGGAAGCCATCAGGCTGAAGATGTTCTGCAGCGTCGGGTTGACGTTGCGCAATCCCGGGTCGATCTGGTTCTTGACCCGGTTGTCGGCGCCGGCATGGAAGTGGCAACTGCCGCACGCCAGGCCGTCGCTGCCTCCCTGCTGGTCCCAGAACAATGCCTTGCCCAGAACGGCCGCCATCTTCTGGTTCACCACAAAATCCGAGAGATTGCGGGGCAGCGGGAGGCACGGGACGCCTGGATTGGCAGTGCAAAGCGGTATCCCGCTTAATGGGCCCGCCTTGGGCGGACGGTCGGCGGGAAACACTCCTTGTTGCGCCGCCAGAACGTTGGCGCCGGCGAACAGCAGAGCTACAGCTCCACAACGCCACGTCGATCTGATCTTTATCTCACTCATATGGACCTCCTAATCGGCCAGTACTTATCAGACTATATGAATCAGGGTCAGTTAGAACCGGGAGTACTACTGAAAAGAGTACAGGATTTATCCAGGAGGTTTTGCTGCTCTTAACAGAAGCGCAACGAAGATATCAAAGGATTTACGACACATTTACGATTCACTTACAACCCGATTGGGCGCGCACGGGCCGCCTGAACGGTTATCGCCGGATCTTACTGGATCGCGAGAGTTACACCGGGCTGGCTGGCTGCATTGCCGACATGCAGCACCACGGACGCGCTTGGGGAAGGCGCATCGGCGGGGACCACGACATTGACCTGAAATAAGCCGGCGACCAGTGTTGGCGCGGCTCCGGCATAGAGCACTACCGCCGCCGCATTGCCGATATCGACGCTGACGGGCAGCAGGGGCGAGGGCCACGGGGCGACCGCTAACTTGCCATCGACCCCGCCTGGGTTAGTCTGCCCTTCCCCGCTGGCGAAGATAGTTACCACCGACCCTTTGCCGGCCGGACTGGCCGCCGAGTTAAGGGTGATGCCATCCTCATTCAGGATGGCGCCCGGTCCGGCGCCCGATCCATCTGCGGTGAATATTCCGGGCGCGCTCGGTGTTACCGGCATAGTGACGGCGCCGGACGCCGCGCCTAAGTACTCCACTACCACCGAAACCGACGACTTAGCCGCTACCGAATACGGCACGACGACGCTGAGCTGGGTGTTCGCGGTGTAGACGACCGGCGCCGGGACTCCGTCAAACAGCACCCGCGTGCCAGCCAGCGTGGTCCCGGCCAGGCCGGCTGCATTCAATTGGAGCGGCGCCAGCGTATCCGGACCCATTCCGGACCCGAAAATGGTAATGATCTCGCCGGGAGCGATGGCCCCCGGGACATAACTGGCGGCCGCCACGACTCCGGCGCTCGAAAACTGCGGCGCCGCTGCCGCCGGCTGCGATGGAACCACTGCCAGGTCCACGATCCCGAAAGGGATATCCGACCCGGTGAGCGCCACCGAGCTTTGGAAAGCCCCCTTGCTGTCGAAGATCGCCAGACGCCCGTTGGCCACGTCGGAAACGATGTAGTCTACGCCGTCGAAGGCGATTCCCGCGGTACGGAAGGTGGCCGTGATGAACGCCGGATGGGTCAGGTTGCCGCTGAAATCGAATATGTCGTACGGCACGCTGCCTTGGTTCGCCACGATGCCTGAGGGGGTGACTTCCAGGCCGTTCCGAGCCAGGTTGCTGTTCGCCTGCCGCGGCAGCACCAGAGTCTGCAGCAGTGTGCCCGGCGCCCCGGCCTGCGTGGGCAGCGAAAACTGGTAGACCTTGTCATCCGCTGGTATTTTCGGGTCGGCGGGCTGCGAGGACACCATCCAGAACGAGTTCGAGTGACCGTCCCACGCCAGGCTGTTGATCCCCGGCGTCAGCGGCGTCGTGAACGCGATTCCCAGGTCGGCGTGCGTCACGGCATCGGTCTTGTATACGTTCGGGGTGTCCGCCAGCGTGTAGTAGATCGCCGTTCCCACCACCGCGATTCCCCGGCCATTGGCCCGGTTTCGCTGGGCATCCTTATGCGGCGCGGCGAAATCGGCAACCGCATTTCCGGTAGCCAGGTCATATGCCTGGATGTGGGGATTGCCGAGGCTGGCGTTGAAAGCCCATACCGTGGTCGCGGCGCCGGCTACAGTGGCGCCCGCCGATACCAGCGCGAAGATGACTGCCAACGAACTTACCTTCATGACCCGGACTCCCTGTCGCTTCGGCGTAAGTTGCTTCAGCGTGCGTCGATTCAGAGTGGTAACGCTTCAGCGTGGTAACGCTGCGGCGCGGACCGGCTCCACGGCCAGTCTTCCCTTCTCTGAGTCAGTGTACTGGCGTTGCGGACACATGGAAGAACGGGTAACTCATGTAGTTTACAAGAGGAAATTACCCAACCGCGCGGGCGGCCAGCTTTTACCCAGGGCTTTTACGGGCGGGCCGCGCTTGGTAACATTCCAGTTTCATGGGAAGAACAATGGCCTGGTGACCAGGCTGGTGGAGGAACGGGAGCGGGCGGGCGGCCAGGAACAGGAGATGACGGCGGAAAAAAAAGGCCGGCCGCGCGAGCGACCGGCCTGGAGTCAGTGGATCGGTTAGCGGCGGAAGCCGTTGGAGTAGGCGCGGCCGCGGTTGTCGTGGCCGCGGTTGTCGTAGCGTTCGCCGCCCCGGCTCTGAAACCGGTTGCCGAAGCCGCGATCGCGATCGAAGCCGCGAAACGAGTTGTAATAACGGGGCTCCACATAGCGCGGCGCCACGCGATAGCCACTGGCGTAGGGACGACGCCAGTATCCGTCGAACCAGATATTCCGGCCGCCCTGAGGGCCCCAATAGCCATCGACCCACGTGTAGTCTGGACCGGGGCACGGCGGCTGGTATTGCGCGTAGGCGGGAGGCGGGTAATAACCCGGACCGTAGCCTCCGACGCCGATGCCGACCGAAAGCCGCGGCTGGGCAAACATCGTGCCTCCAGCGATCAGCGCCACTGCCAGTATTCTTAATTTGGTTTTCATCTTGTACTGCCTCCTGGTCTGGTAAAAGCACTCTACTGGCCAGTCGCCAAGTCATTCAAAATGCTCCGGTTCCCGATATTCGCTACGGCCGACGGTGGTGGATGGGCACCGGCGCGGTGGTTTTCGGCCGGTCGCGGGCAGGGCCGGCGTGATTTCGGCTACAGTGCAACCAGGATGGTCCACCCTGGAACACCTCGCCGAGGAGCATGGCGGTGGGCGCTCCGAACTTCCCGCGGCGGCGTAGCGGCAGCAAAGCCCGGCGGCGTATGATGAGTTCATGAACCGGCGGTCCGTGCCGCTTCGGCTCGCTTTCCTTTTCTTGTTGTTGGACTCCCTGAGTCCGGCGGCAACGCGGCGGATCTTGTACGTGACCGCGACCTACGGCTTTCGCCATTCCGATTCCATTGACGCTTCGATCGCCGTCTTCCGCGAACTGGCCCAGGAGTCGGGCGTGCTTGAGATTGTGAATACCGAGGACGTCTCGCTGCTCACGGCGGAGAACCTGCGCAACTACGACGCGGTCTATTTCTTCACCAGCGGTGAGTTGCCCTTGTCCGATCGGCAAAAGGCGGACCTGCTGGATTTCGTACGCGCCGGCAAGGGTTTCGGCGGCTCCCACAGTGCGACCGATTGTCTTTACACATGGCCGGAGTATGGCGAAATGATCGGCGGCTATTTCGACGGCCACCCTTGGGCGCAGCAGGCAGCGGTAGATGTGGAAGATCCGCAGAGCCCGTTGGTCTCGGGCGCGGCGCCGGCTTTCCGTTTCACCGAAGAGTTCTACCAGTTCCGCAGTTTCTCGCGCGACCGGGTGCGCGTGTTGCTCACGCTCGATACCGGCTCGGTGGACATGACCGCGCCTGGTATTAACCGCACCGACGGAGATTTTCCGCTCGCCTGGATCCGCAATTACGGCCAGGGCCGCGTCTTCTACAGCGCATTCGGCCACTTTCCGGACAGCTTCCGCCTGCCGCCGGTTCGAACCATGTTGTTGCAGGCGCTGCTTTGGCTGACAGGCGGGATTCAGGCCGACGCCACGCCACGCTCGGGCGATTCCGCGCCGCCGCCGGCCGTCGCCGCCAATGGCGTGCGGAACGCCGCGGGCGCGAGCGACATCTTCGCGCCGTCGGACATCGTCGCGATCGCAGGCGACCGGCTAACGAGCGGGTCCTTCTTCGATTCCTCCACCGTCCCTCTGCCGGTGCGGTTGGCGGGAACCCACGTCGCGGTGAATGGCTTCCCCGCCCCGCTCTTTTCCGTGAAACCCGATGGCCTGCTGGTGCAATTGCCGGCGAGCCTCGTTCCCGGGCAACCGGCTTCGCTGGTGGTCTCCAGTGTGAACCTGGCCAGTGCACCCGTGCCCCTGGGCATTGCAGCGGCTAACCCGGCGATCCTTGCAGCGTCACGCGCGGCGGGCGCGCTGGTGATCTGGCTGACCGGCCTGGGAAGTACCGATCCACCGGTGCGCGAGGGCGCCGCCGCACCACTGTCACCGCTGGCGCGAACGTTGGTTGCGGCGCAGGTGTTTGTCGGCGGAGTGCCTGTGGGCATCTCCTTTTCGGGACCGGCGCCCGGTTTTGCGGGACTGTATCAGATCAACGCCCAACTACCCTTGGACGCGCCCGCGAGCTTCGAAATCGTGGTGGAGGCGGGTGGACGCAGATCGAACAGTTTTCAGTTGCGGCCTTGAGCGCGGTGTGACTCTGGGCCAGCGTGGCCCGGATTTTTTCGCTACAATCCCTTTAGTTTCAACAAATCGCGCCGATTTTTCCGGGCCAAAGTGGCCCACTTTCTACTCAACCGCCCCGCGCGCTAAAGATTCACTGAGCCAGCCAGCGGTCCGCTGCGTTCGACCCAACCACGCCAGCCGCTCTGCAATCCACAGGGCGTCCACCGGCCAAAACGCCTCGGGCCTGGGGTGCTTGACGCCGGCAATCCCCGAGATGGGCCGGCAATTCAAGATACGATCCACTACGGTTCAGTTTCTCGGCCGCAGAGGCGGCCTGAAACCCCTTGAGGAAAAGTGTGTGGCCGTATTGGGTTTGAGTCGACATGCTGTATCGACATATATCATACTTTGTTGTCCGATTTCGGGCGAACCACGGCTTACGCCGGTGGCTGTGAGAGCCTCAGGCCCACTGTGGCTTGTTCCAGCGCTGTTGCAGGTAACTCAGCCGCGCGTTGACCTCATCGACCGAGAAGGCCTCCGGATCGAACTCCTCGCCCACCCACTCCAGCATCTCCCCGTGCCCCTCGTGCTCCGGATCGCGGATTGCGTCCAGCAGGTTGTAGTAACCCGGCACACCGCCACAGTCTTCAGGCGGACCGTGAAGCTCGCCGCCAATGCAAACCGGATACAGCTTTCTGGGTTCGCGCGGAAGCGCTTTCTCGAACCTGATCGCATGCTCCCAGTTGTCGCCGAAGTCGTACGTGTACTCCGCCTTCGAGCCAGCGAAGCGCAACACGCTGGAGAGCCGCACGCCCTCCTCGCTGACCACGCCGCGAGTGCCCCTGATTTGAGCCAGGAACTGGCCCGAAGGAGTCGGCGTTCCGAACCGCTGCTGGCCAATCACGAATTCGTGCAGGTGGTCGCCATCCCACCCCATGGCTGCTTGCACTACGTGATCTAAGTCCACCAAGGTCATATCCGCTGGAACCAGCAAGCGGCGCCAGATGGGCGGTTCGGTGCCAAGTAAGGTGACCTTGATCTGATAGACTTCGCGTAGCTTCCCACTTTTCTTCGCTGACATTGTTCTTAGCCTGCCGGCTTTTTTGGCCTGCCGCCCCTCGCGCGCAGAAAATCGGCCATTGCCTTCTTGCGGCAGTTGATGGCACGGCGCAACGGCGTGGCGCCCCCGCGGTCACGAGCCTCGATATCCGCTCCGCAATCGAGCAGCGCTTCGGCCACCTGAACGTTGCCGCGCCGCGCCGCCATGTGGAGGGCGGTGGTGCGCTGCACGCCATCCTGCGCACCCACCTGGGCGCCGGCCCGGACCAGCGCATGAACCACGGCGGCGCCCGTCTCGGCCGTGCAGGCGTTGCCCACGCCGTAGAGCGGTGCATGGCCGCCGCCGTCGGTGGCATTCGGGTCGGCGCCCAGTTCCAGTAACCACTCCACCACTTGCAGATTGCCGGCATCGGCGGCGTCATGTAGCAGCGTCCGCCCGTAGGCATGACGCTGCGCCAACAACTCCGGATGGGTGGTCAGCATCTGCCGTACGAAGTCCAGCAGTTTGGCATCGCGGCTGGAGCACATGACCGCCAGCAGGCCCGGCAAGGATACCGGGTCGCGCTCGAAACAACTCCGCACTGCAGGGCCTCCGGCCAGCGCGATGGCGCGGGTGGCCTCGCCTGGATTTTGGATCGTGGCGCGAACGGCTGCGACGGTCTCCTCCAGCGCCCGCTGCGAATGCCATTGACGCTCGAGTTCGCTGTGCAGGGCCCCACCCGCTGCTTCAGGTTCGCCAATCAGCCACCTCGACGATTTTTCAAAGAACGCGCGCAACGAGCCCCTGGCCGGCTCCGGCGCCTGAACGTCATCCAGAGCCTCGCTCATCCGCTCCAGCCAAGCCTCGCGCTCGCGCGAGCCGATCTTGAATCTGGCGTGCGCTTCCCGGAGGCTCAAATACCAGCGCCGCTCTGCATACTCGCTTCCGCCTCCCAGGAACTGCGACAGGTAAGCCGCAAAGGCCGGAATGGCGCAATGGAACGACTTGGGGAAGATGGGCTTAAGCACCGGGTCGCGCGCTACGCGAGTGTAAAACGCAGCCGACAGTTTGCGGCAACCCTCGGCGCCTCCGATGGACTCGTAGAGTGTCACCGCCGCAGGTTCAGCACTTCGTTGAGCGACCCCTGCCGGTAGCCTTCCAGATCGAGCGCGACGTACTGGAAACCCAGCGCCTTGAAAATCGACGTGAACCGCCGGGCCATGTCCAGGCTCAACGCCCGCTCCAGTTCATCGGGCGCAATCTCAATCCGCACCACTTCGCCGTGAAACCGCACGCGGAACTGCCGGAAGCCCAGCGCCTTGATCTCCTCTTCGCCGGCCTCCACGGTCTTCACATTCTGGATGCTCACCGGCGTTCCATAGGGAATCCGCGAGCTCAGGCAGGCTGAAGCCGGACGGTCCCACGTCGGCAGATCGGCCAGCCGCGAGAGTTCGCGAATCTCGGCCTTGGTCAAACCGGCGTCAGCCAGCGGGGCCGCCACCTGGTGCTGCCTGGCGGCATTCTGGCCGGGACGGTAATCGCCCAGGTCGTCCAGGTTCACGCCGTAGACGATGTGTTCGTAGCCGCGCTCACGCCCCACCTGCTGCAGGCGCGTGAACAACTCGTCCTTGCAGTGGAAACAGCGGTTAGGGTCGTTGCGCAGGTAGTCGGGGTTGTCGAACTCGTAAGTCCGGATGTACTCGTGGGCGATGCCGAAGCGCGCCACAAAAGCCTCGGCATCGCGCTTGTGCGAATCCGGCAGCGAGGCGGAGTCGGCCGTCATGGCGATGGCATTATGGCCCACCACGTGGTTGGCGGCCCAGGCCAGGTACGCCGAATCGGTGCCGCCCGAGAACGCCACAATCAGGCGGCCCATAGAAGCCAGGCCGTCAAAGAGCGCCGCTTCCTTCTTCTGCAAATCGGCCGGGTTAAGAACGCCTGTTAGTGCCGCCATAGAAGAATCACCGCTCCCTGACAGTCGCGGCTCGGTAAACAGTCGCGCCTCGGTAACACACCTCATTCTACTGGAGTGGGAGCATCTCCGGGGCGTCGCCATTGGGATCTTCGGTTTCGGGGATCACCGAAGCCGCCGCCACCTTGTCGCCTTCTTCCAGCGAAACCAGCCGGACGCCCGAAGTCGAGCGGCCCGCCTGGCGAATGGTTCCCGACTCGATGCGGATCATCTTGCCGTTCTGGCTGACAATCATCAGGTCCGAATCTTCCTTCACCGAAAGGATGGCCACCAGCGAGCCGGTCTTGTTGTTGGTCTTCATGTTGATGACGCCCTTGCCGCCACGCGCGGTGAGGCGGTAATCTTCCAGCGGAGTGCGTTTGCCGTAGCCGTTCTCGGCGATGGAAAGCAGCAGCCCATCCTTATCGACCACCTCCATCCCCACCAGGAAATCGCCGTGCGCCAGGTCCATGGCCCGCACGCCGCGCGCCTGCCGGCCCATGGGCCGCACCTGGGTTTCGATAAACCGAATGGCCTGGCCGCGGTGCGAGCCCAGGAAAATGAAATTGTCGCCATGCGTGATCTTGGCGCCGATCAGTTCGTCGCCTTCATCCAGGTTGACGGCGATGATGCCGCGCGACATCGGGTTGTCGAACTCCGTCAATTCCGATTTCTTGATGACCGCCTGCCTGGTCACCATGACGATGAATTGATCGGGCACGAAATCCTTCACCGAAAGGAAGGCCTTCGCCGTCTCATCGGGCTGCAGGTTAATCAGGTTGGTGATGTGCTTGCCCTTGCCCGTGGTGGTGGCGTCGGGAATCTCATAAGCCTTCAGCCAGTAGACCCGGCCGCGCGTGGTGAAAATCAGCAGATAGCTGTGGGTGGAGGCGACGATCAGCCGCTCCACGAAGTCCTCGGTGCGCGTGCCCATGCCGATGCGGCCCTTGCCGCCGCGGGTTTGGCGCCGGTAAGTGTCCACAGAGGTGCGCTTCAGATATCCGCCGCGCGTCACCGTGATGGCCACGTCTTCCACCGCCACTAGGTCTTCCAGGTTGATATCGCCGGTGTCTTCGATGATCTCGGTGCGGCGTTTGTCGCCGAAGTCTTTCCTGATCTCCTCCAGTTCCTTGACGATCAGCGCTCGCAGCACTGTGTCGGACCCCAGGATCTCCGTGTACTCGGCAATGCGCCGCTGGATGTCGGCCAGTTCGTCCAGGATCTTCTGCCGCTCCATCCCGGTGAGCCGCTGCAACTGGAGTTCGATGATGGCCTGCGCCTGGCGCTCGGTGAATTCGAAGGCCGCGGTCAGCGATTCGCGGGCCTCCCTGGGGTTCCTGGATTCGCGGATCAGCCGGATCACTTCGTCCAGGTGATCCAGCGCCTTCTGGAAGCCCAGCAAAATGTGCTCGCGCTCGCGGCATTTGCGCAGCTCGTATTCGGTGCGGCGCCGGACCACATCCACGCGGTGGTCGATGAAGAACTTGAGCATGTCCAGCAGCCCGAGTTCCCGCGGCTGGCCGTTCACGATCGAAAGCATGATGATGCCGAAACCGGTCTGCAACTGCGTGTGCTTATAAAGGTTGTTGAGGATGACCTCGGCCTGCTCGCCGCGCTTTAACGGGAAGACGATGCGCATGCCGTCGCGATCGCTTTCGTCGCGCGGTTCGTTCATTCCCTCCAGCGTTTTGTCGTTGATCAGGCTGGCCACGTGCGCGATCAGCTTCGACTTGTTCACCTGGTAAGGGATTTCCGTCACGATGATCTGCTCGTGGTCCTTGCCGGTGCGCTCAATGGCGGCCTTGGCGCGCAGCTTCAACTGCCCGCGCCCTTTGGTGTAAGCTTCCAGAATTCCCTGCCGCCCCAGGATGTAGCCGCCGGTGGGGAAATCCGGCCCCTGCACAATCTTCAGGATCTCGATCAACGGCGTTTTGGGATTCTGGATCAGCATGATCGCCGCGGTCACGATCTCCGTCAGGTTGTGGGGCGGAATGTTGGTCGCCATCCCCACCGCGATGCCCGACGAGCCGTTCACCAGCAGGTTGGGCACGCGCGTGGGCAGGACTTCCGGTTCCTGTTCGCTATCGTCGTAATTCGGCCGGAAATCGACGGTCTCCTTGTCGATGTCCTCCAGCAGCGCGGTGGCGATGCGGGAAAGCCGGGCTTCGGTGTACCGCATGGCGGCGGGCGGATCGCCATCCACCGAGCCGAAGTTCCCCTGGCCCTCCACCAGCGGATAGCGCATGGAAAAAGGCTGCGCCATGCGCACCAGGGAATCGTAGATGGCCGAATCGCCGTGCGGGTGGTATTTGCCCATCACTTCGCCGGTGATCTTGGCGCATTTCCTGGTAGGCCGGTTGGGTGTGAGACCCATCTCGTGCATGCCGAAGAGGATGCGCCGATGGACGGGCTTGAGGCCGTCGCGGACATCCGGCAGCGCGCGGCCCACAATCACGCTCATGGCGTAATCGAGGTACGAGCGCTTCATTTCATCTTCGATATTGATGGGGATGAGGTTCTTTTCGCCGCCCCCGCCGCCGCCCATTCCGGGCAATGGAGGCGTGCCTCCCGAAGGGGGCGCGGGCGGGCCTTGCGGCGGTTCTTCCTGATCTGCCAAAAGTGACTCCTGGTTTGGGCTTAAGTGGTTGGGTTTTAAGTCTCTATTTTACCAGGAACCGCTGCGCAGAACCAAACTATTGGCATGGTTTGATGCTCCAATCGGGGCAGCTTATTAACCGTTTGGGGGAACGGGGATGTGGGGCAGGTTGGTAGGGGTACCCTCTGGGTCCGGCGGATTGGCAATCCGCCTGCCGCACCTCGCAGGCGAACCCGCAAACCGGACCGGCTCGCTGCCGCATCGCGGATGCGGATTAACAATCCGCAGCAGGTTCCCAACCTGCCCCACAAGGTTTCGTCCCCGCTAACCCCAAAACGGCGCTTCGGGCAGCCAAGTCCATTCGGCATGCTACATTCGTGGCAGTGCGCAAGACAGAGGGCGCGTCTTCGGCCGGGCTGGTTTCGCCTGGCCGCGGCGTGCTGACCTACACCCTCGCCAGCCTGCTGATCCTGGTGCCCTGCTTCTGGCAATCGCGTTTGCAGGCCGGCGACCTGGGAAGTCACATCTACAATGCCTGGCTGGCGCAGTTGATCCGTCAAGGAAAAGCGGCGGGCCTGGTGATCGTCGGGCTGCATACCAACGTTCTCTTTGACTGGATGCTCGCCGGTTTGTTTGCCCTCGGTGCGGGCCTGGCGCAACGGATCGCGGTCGCGGCGGCAGTCCTGATCTTCGTGTGGGGGGCATTCGCCTTCGCCGCGGTGGCGGGCCGCCGTTCGTGGGCGATACTCCCGGCGCTCGCCATGTTGGCATACGGCTGGGTTTACCACATGGGGTTCTTCAATTTTTACCTCAGCCTGGGCCTTTGCTTCTGGGCGGTGGCCGCGGCTTGGCCGTTAAAGCCCGTTGGAGTCGCTGCCGCCGTCCCGTTGCTGTTATTGGCCTACCTGGCCCATGCGCTTCCCATTGCCTGGGCCGTTTCCGCTTTGGCATATGTCTGGCTGGCACGGCACCTGCCGTATGACAAGCGAGGCCACCTGTTGGTTTCCGCTGTCGCCTGCCTGGCTTTGCTCCACGTGCTTATGTCGCTGAACCTGGCGACGCGCTGGACTTACTTCCAGGCGAAGAACATCTCCGGCGCCGATCAGCTATGGGTATTCGGCGGCAAGTACCTATGGGTATCCGTCGCTCTCCTTCTGCTATGGTGCCTGCTCCTGATAACTCTGGCGCGCCAACTCGACGTTTGGAAGCTGCTTGCGAGTGAGTTGTTCCAAGTTTTGGCTCTCACCGCTGCCAGCGTCTTCCTGCTTCCCACGTGGGTGCTGCTTCCCGGTTACCATCACCCGCTGGTCTATATTTCCGATCGCATGTCACTGACGGTCGGCATATGTCTCTGTGCGTTGCTCAGCCAGGTGGAGGTGAGACCTTATCAACGATACCTGGTGGCGATCCTGGCGCTGGTGTTTTTTGGCCTGCTCTATGGCGATGA
Organism: Candidatus Acidiferrales bacterium; assembly: GCA_035570275.1. Taxonomy (GTDB): domain Bacteria; phylum Acidobacteriota; class Terriglobia; order Bryobacterales; family Bryobacteraceae; genus DATMNI01. The sequence goes on from DATMNI010000172.1 coordinate 15,429, forward strand.
GCGCACTTTGAATCGTCTGGAGGACCAGATACAGCACGCAATCCGGATACTGAAGCCCGGCGACCGGGTGATCGGCGCCATCGACGATCCTGCATTGAGGGTCAACGCATTAGCCCACCTGGTGGACCGCGCTTGCATTGCGCATTGTGCCAGCTATGACAACTATGAACCCTCCAGTGGAGCGTTCCGCATCCGGGTCACTGGACCAAACCTCTTTGTCACCGCGAGTGAACTGGATTCGGCGCGCATGGAGGCGGGAACTTACATTGTGCAACCCGAAGACGTGCCGTTTTATCGAATCACGGCCGATCCAGGCGGTGTTATCCACCTCGAAAGCCTGGAAGCAGGAATGCAAACCGGTCTCACTCCCTGGCGGGGCCTCTGAGGCTGGCCGCCCGTGCCGCGCGTGGCTAAGTCGGTCGTTTCAGAAATACGCCGACGTATCGGGAAACCGCTCGCTAACGCGCGCGGCTCCGATCAGAGCCGCGACCGTTAGGGAGCGGTTTCGTCGAAATACGCGACTGTATTTACGAAACGGTGTACTAAGTTAGCTGGTTTCTGCCGCGAAACTCGGCCTCCGCCTGTAAAAATCGCTTCCTAACGGTCGCTTGCCACCTGCGCCCGCCTGACAATAACCAAAGGGATCATGGTCGCCAACCAGTCCGGGGCATAACATGGGTACCAGTCGATATCTATGGCATCCGGTACCCTAGTTCTGCCTACAGGCACCGTGGCTCCCGTTCGACGCACGAAATTCCTCGGCATGGCCGCCCTGGCCGTGGCGATCTCAATCCCCCTGGCCATTGCCATTCATGCGGGCGTATATGACTCGTTCATGGACAGCGCTCTCACGGGCTTCGGATTTTGGGGAAGCTTCGCCATTTATCTCTCGACGCGTCCCGGCCGGAAAGAGTGCGTCGCGACGGTTCTGCTGGGCACGCTGTTGCGCTTTGCATACGATCTCACGATCGGCGAGCGTGGCTATCAAGGCTCGGCGCTCATCGGGATGGGCACGTTTCTCGGATTTGCGAGCCTGGCCGCGCTGGCGCTCGGTTCGCTGCGTGAGGCGGACGAGCGGCGCGCCATCTGCCGGCGCTCGCTAGTGGTGGTGGGGATTCTCATGTACGTGGGCGTTTGCCTGTCCTTCTACATCTCTTTCCTTAGGATGGCGCTGCCGTGGAAATACGACCACTACCTCTACTGCTTCGATGGGTCGCTGGGATTTCAGCCAAGCTTCGCCGCAGGCAGACTGCTTCTCGCCTTCCAGCCGTTGAACTGGATCGAAGCCATGATCTACAACAGCCTGGGTTTCTGGTTTTCGTTGGTGTATGCTCTTCACGCCAACACTCGCGCCAAGTACCCGCTGAACGTTTTGAAGCTGTTAATGGCCAACGCGGGGATCGGCTTTCTGCTTTACTTCATGTACCCGGCAATGGGGCCGAAATTTGCCTTCCCGTCATTCCCGATTCTGCCTGTGGTGGTGCGCCCGGCCGTGGTGGCGATGACCGGCATTCCTAATGCGATGCCATCGCTGCATTTTGGCGGTGCTCTGCTGATTTTCTGGTCTTGCAGGCCCTGGAAGTGGCTCCGGAGAATCACCGGCGCTTTTGCAATTCTCACCGCTCTCGCCACTCTGGGGTTAGGCGAGCACTATTTAATCGACCTGATCGTAGCCGCCCCTTATGCATTAGCCATCTTCGCGTTGGCCGCGGAGACGCCCGGGCGCAAACAAGCGCTGATGGCATGTCCGGCGATGGTTGCCGCATGGCTTGTTTTCCTGCGCATTGGCATATTCCACCCAGCGATCTCGTGGGCGTTCGCGTTGACCACGCTGGCCGCTGTCTTCGTGCTTGAGCGGCGGTTGGCCGCGCAGCTTTGGAGTCCCCAGGGCCGCAATGCCTGATGGTCTGCAGGCCAGAATTCCGGCCCTGGACGGAGTTCGCGGTATCGCGATTCTGCTGGTGATCGCGTTTCATGCGCGTGGTATTCGCCAGCACCATGGAGATGCCGTTGCCCGTCTTCCGGGTTCTGGGCCTCGGATGGTCGGGAGTAGACCTGTTCTTCGCTCTTTCCGGATTTCTGATTCGGCCGCGCCCATCCGGAAACCTACCAGCGTGGTAAGCAAGTCCAGCAACTGAAGGTACATGAAAACTTGGTAAAATCCCATTTTGTTCCTTAAGACGATGGATCGGCAGGTTCCCGGCTTTCCTTTAGCTCTGCCGCGATACGGCCGCGGTTTAGACAGTGCGCAGGTTCAGGCAGTTATAAGTTCGGCGAAATGGCACGGTCCGTAACGAAATTTTCGGGGGATGGGAGATAAGTGAGCTCGGCATCGGACCCATATCTGCTTCTTGAAAATGCCGGCCGCCGGTTCCCTCTGTCCAGCGGCCCGTCCTGGGCTATCGGGCGTGGCGACGGCTGCACGGTCATGCTCGATAGCCGGTCGGTCTCGCGCCTGCACGCGCTCATCCAGCGCAAAGATGCCGGCGACCTGGCCCTGGTAGATCTGGGCAGCCGCAACGGTTCGTTCGTGAACAGCCGGCGCGTCAGTTTTCCGGTAGTCCTCAACGACAGGGACCGCCTGGTTTTCGGCGACCAGGAACTGTTGTTCCGAGACCCTTCGCATTCTGTTTCGGTCTTGCCGGTTCCGGAGACCGATACCCGGGACGCTCCCACCACGGCTCTGCACACGCAGAGTCTGGCGACCATCGTAGTGGTGGATATTCGGGATTTCACCACGCTCGCGCGCACCTTTTCCGAGGCGCTGCTTTCGCAGACCATCGGGACCTGGTTCCTGCGCGCCGGACAAATCACCCAACGCCTGGGCAGTTGGGCGCAAAAATATATCGGCGATGCGGTGATGGCGATCTGGGTCCACGACAATCCCGGCCACATCGAGCCGGACCTGCGGCGCGCCCTGCAGGCCGTGAGCGAGATCAACACGGCAACCGGCGAGATCAGCCGTACGCTTCCACTGCCCGCGCCCCTGCGCATCGGGGCTGGCGTGAATACCGGTCCGGCCATCATTGGCGGCACCGATTACACCGCGCTCGGCGACACGGTAAACGCCGCCTTCGGCCTGGAGTCCGCCACCAAGTCGATCGGTCTGGGCGTTGCCCTGGGCGAGCGGACCTACCAGGAACTGGCCTTGTCCGGCCAGTCAGTCTTCGTCCAGTGCGAGGTCGCCCTGAAAGGTTACGATGGCCCCAATACCGCGTGGGCCATCTCCTTCGAAGCCTTACAGGCATTCCTCAATCCGGCAGGGTGATGGCTTCGTGTGGGCAGGCCGCCACGCGCGGCGTCGGTCCAACGCCTGTTTAGTTTCTATCGCGAAACTGTCTTGCGTTGGAGAAGCAACCACTCCCTAACGGTCGTGGCTCGGATGGCCTCGTTGACAACACCAGACTTCGCGTCGGAGCCGCGACCATTAATTAGCTTAGGCTTAGGGAGCGGTCTTACGGGCGGAGACCGAGATCGCGACAGAAACTATTTAGGGACCGATACTTTCCTTCGGCGTTTCGCCTGGCCGGATAAGCTGCACCCCCGTCACGTTGAGTGCGATTATCCCTCTTCTTTGCGGGCTTTGCGGCTTTGCGTGACAGTTTATTTGTTTTGACCCGGCCTTAGGTGTCCGCCAGCCCGGGGGCATTAAAGTTTTGGACGATTCTTCCGAAGAGTACTTCGAGGGGGCCTGATGACGACCGTGCAAGACAGCCGCAAGATCTTCGCCAGTTCCACGATGCGCGAACTTCTGGAGCATGTGGACCGGGTCGCCAGCCGCGAATTCGCCGTGCTGATTACCGGCGAGACGGGTGTCGGCAAGGAAGTAATCGCCCGCCTCGTGCACCAGCGGAGCCGCCGCGCCGCATCTCCGTTCATCGACTTTAGTTGCGCGGCCATTCCGGAACAGCTCGTGGAGAGCGAATTGTTCGGATATGAACAGGGCGCCTTCAGCGGCGCACTCAAAACCAAGCCCGGGCTGTTTGAGCTGGCCCACGGAGGCACACTGTTTCTGGATGAGATTGGAGATCTTTCCAAGGCGGGCCAGGCCAAACTGCTGCGCGTGCTGGATGGCACGCCCTACTACCGTCTGGGGGGAACACGGAAGGTCTGTTCGGACGCCCGGATTCTGGCTGCCACCAATCAGGGCCTGGAAGCGGCCGTGAAAGCCGGTTCGTTCCGCGGCGATTTGTATTATCGGTTGGCCGAGATCCGCCTGCAGGTTCCCCCGCTGCGCCAGCGGCTGGCCGATATCGCTCCGATGGCCGGCGAGTTTCTGGAGCAGGCGTCGCCCGGCTATCGCCTTTCACCCGATGCCATCAGGCTGCTGGAAGACAGTCCGTGGCCGGGGAATGTTCGCGAGCTGAGAAACGCCGTGATCGCGGCGGCCCTGAGGAGCCCGTCGGGGGTGGTGACCGCCCAGGCATTCACCAGCGCCGCCGGCCTGCCTGACCCGGACCGGGCTCAATCGTTGGGCGCCATGGAGCGGACCCTCATACTGGAGACGCTTACCGCCACGGCCGGCAATCGCATGCGCGCCGCCGAAAGACTGGGCATTTCCCGGCGCACGCTGGGCCGGAAAATCCGGGAATACGGGAGCCCGTCTTCATCCGGGAGCGGTGGCATGTCTGCCGGCCTGGCGGCTCTCGATCGGGGCATCCAGGCATTTCAAAGCTCGGAGGAGCGGACGCTGCGCCAGGGCTGACGGCCATAGGGCGCCTGGACCCGGAGGGTTTCCCGCTACCTGCTTATCGGCCGGCCGCTGGAAATCTCTCAGACCGTTGTCCGAAAATGGACGCCGCGTACCGAATCCGCACAGCCGTGCTTCGCCAGCGGTATTCCGTACCTTGTCCACCTGGGAAAAGCTGTGGCACCCTGTGTGCTTGGTCTGTCCCATGAACACTCTGTTCGGGGACATTCGGTACGCCATCCGCGCGATGCGGCAATCGCCGGGATTATATGGCCTGGTGCTCGGCATTCTGGCGCTTGGCATTGCTGCCAGCGTCTCGGTGTTCAGCCTGGTGGATGGCGTGGTGCTGCGTCCCCTGCCCTACCGCGATGCCGGGCGGCTGGTCGCCCTGCGGGCCTCGGCCACCAAGCCGCCGTTTGACTCCAACGGGTCCGTCGCCTACACCGATTTCCTGCAGTTTCAGGCGCAGGCCCACTCCTACGAAGACATCGCGGTGATGTACCGCGTCGGCTGGTCTCAGGTGGTGCTTGCCGGTCCGGGCAACCAAAATGGCGGTGAACGGGAGCGCGTGCGCGGCGGATTCGTCTCGCCGAACTTTTTCGCGATGTTCGGACGCGCGCCCATGCTGGGCCGGCTGTTCACGCCGGAAGAGAACCTGCGCGGCGAACGGGTGATGTTGATTGGCGAACGCCTGGCCGAGCGGCGCTTCGGCTCGCCCGCTGCGGCGTTGGGCCGCGACCTGCAGACCGACGGCGCCCGGTGGAGGATCGTGGGCGTAATGCCGTCCGATTTCCGCGTGCCTTACCTTGATTCGCAGCTTTGGGCCCCCGTTATGTCCCATCCGGAATGGAACGACAAAACAGAGCCGCAATCGCTGCAACGGGCCATGCGATGGGACTTGATGGCGCGGCTTCGGCCCGGGGTCGGCGCCGCCGCCGCGCAGTCCGAGGCGGATGTCATCTATGGCCGCCTCAAGCAGGAAGCGCCCGAGTATCACTTTGACCGGGCCATCGTGGTACCGCTGCGCCAACACTTCACCGGAGAGGCCAGGCGGCCGCTGACCATCCTGGCGGCGGCGGTGGCGTTGTTGCTGCTGATTGCGCTCGCCAACGCCGGCAATCTGCTGCTGGCGCGAGCGGCTGTCAGGCAGCGGGAGTTTGCGATTCGCGCCGCTTTGGGCGCCGGCACCGGCCGCCTGCTGCGCCAGTCGCTGGCGGAAACGGTCACGCTGTGCCTGCTGGCAGGGGCTGCGGGCGCGGCACTGGCGCTGCCGTTGGTGCGCGTATTGAAGTCCCTGGCGCCGGGCGGAACGCCGCGCCTGGATGAAGTCGGCGTCGATTTTCGTGTTCTGCTGTTTGCCGTGGCGATGAGCCTGGCAGCCGGCGTGTGTCTGGGCCTGGTGTCGGTTTTGCGGGGATTGCGCCGCTCCACCGAGGCGCTGCGCACCGCCGGCCGTTCCACCACGTCCGGCCGCGAGACGCGCCGGCTGAAGGACCTGCTGGTGGCATCCGAATTCGCGCTAGCGATGGTGCTGCTCACCGGTGCGGCCCTGCTGGTGCGCAGTTTCGTCGAGGTGATGAAAGTCGATTTGGGATTCCGGCCGGAGCACGTGCTGACTATGTGGGTGGAGGCGCCCGGACCAGAGCAGACGCTGTCCCAGTTCTACCGGCAGGCACTGGAGCGGATTCGCAATCTGCCCGGAGTGGCCGCCGCCGGCGCCTCCAGTTCCGTGTTCCAAGTCGGTCTCACCCGCACCCATGCATTGCGCCAGGTAGAGGGGCATGCCACGGAGCCGGCCGAGAAGTGGGGAGCGCTGGAGTGGTCGCACATCAGCGGAGATTATTTCCAGGCGATGGGCATCCCGTTACTCCGGGGGCGCTATTTCGACCAGCGCGATGTAGCGGATGCACCGCCGGTGGTCATCGTGAATGAGACCCTGGCACGCCGCTACTGGCCGGGGGAAGACCCCATTGGCAAGCGCCTCAAGGGCTATGACCCGCGCGGACCAAACGGCGGCGCCCACGACGACTGGCTGACGGTGGTCGGCCTGGTGGGTGATATGCGTGCCGCCGGCCGGGAGCGGACGCCGTTCTCACAAATCTACGAAGTTCAAGGGCAGCGCGTGGACACGACCCCCTTATTCGTCATTCGCACCGCGGGCGACCCGGTGCAACTGGCGGCCGCCGCGCGCGCCGCCGTTCGCGACACCAACCGGGCGGCCAGAGTCTCCAGCGTCAGCACCATGGAACATATGCTTGACGAGCAAGAGGGCCAGAGGCTGTTTCAGACCTGGCTCATCGGCGTGTTCTCAGCCTTGGCACTGGGCCTGGCGGCGCTCGGTGTCTTCGCCGTGATGCATTTCGCGGTAGCGGCCAAGACCCGCGAGATCGGCATCCGGATCGCCGTGGGAGCACGGGCGGCCGACATTCTCGGACTGGTGCTTAGCGACGGCGTGCGGCTGGCGCTGGCGGGCATTGCCGCGGGAGCACTGGCATCGGCGTGGACCACCGAGGCTCTGGCCGGCCTGCTTTTTGGAGTGAAACCCACCGATCCGGCGAGCTTTGCAGCGGCGGCCACGGTGCTGGCAACGGTAGCGGTTGCAGCCTGCTACCTGCCGGCGCGCCGGGCGGCGCGGCTCGATCCGGTGGCGGCGCTGCGCGAGGAGTGAGAATCAATGCTTGTGAGGCAGGTTGTTAGGGGCACCATCTGGGTCCGGCGGATTGCCAATCCGCCAGCCGCTCCCGATGGCGCGACCTCGGCGGTTTTTTCATTCGTGCTGAAACAGCTAGCGCTAGCGGAACTTTCGCAAGTTTGAGAGACTCGGGCACCGGCGGAGAGGCCTAAAGGCCCGTCAACCAAGGGTACGCGTCCGACGCGCGCCGATCCATCGCTAGATGAAGAATGATGAGGCGGGAGCGATAGGCGCCAGCGTCACCGCGAGTGTTCCGATAGCGCGGAAGAGCAGGAGTTCGGACGCTTGCGGTCAACGTACCCCCGCAAAGGCCAATTGATCATTCTTGACGATGTCACCGACCGCGCCGTGAATCAGGGTAAGCTTCATCTAGCACTTGGCGCGCATCCTGTCCAATGATTAAGGCTACACCGCGAAGAAAACATCAGTGGCTTTGCGAAAGTCCCGCTAGGGCTAGGGTAGGATAAACTCGGACGCCTGCGAAACTGAATCGCTCCGGCCGGCGCCTCCCGCTGCCGCTGTTGCCTACCTGCGTTAAGTCAGGTGCCGCTGCGCTTGTGGATACTTCGCGGAGCAAGGCCACCGCAAGTTGGAGCGCACCTGGTCAACGAATGCGCCGCCCTGCTGCTGGTGCGTGGACTTGGCGCCTCCCGCTTGAGTCGCATCACGCGGCGATGCCAGGCACAACCGAGGTCTCGGGCGGCGGCAAGGGACATGGGGCCTGCATAACGCCGTGCTACGCTGGCGCTTGATGATTCGCGTCCTCCTGGTCTTCGGCACCCGGCCGGAGGCGATCAAGCTTTGCCCCCTCTATCGGCAACTCGCCGCCAGCGAGGGTTTCGAAGCCAGGGTCTGCGTCACGGCGCAGCATCGCGCCATGCTCGACCAGGTGCTGGAAACTTTTCGGGTCACGCCGGACCACGACCTCGACCTGATGCTGCCGTCTCAATCGCTGGCGCAATCCACCGCGCGAATCCTGGCCGCTCTGGAATCGGTGATTGCCGCCGACCGGCCGGACCTGGTCGTGGTGCAGGGCGACACCACTACCACCATGGCCGGAGCGATGGCGGCGTTCTATCAAAAGGCGCCGGTGGGCCACGTGGAAGCCGGCCTGCGGACGGGCGATATGTGGCAGCCGTTTCCCGAAGAGATGAACCGGGTGGTCACCACGCGCCTCGCCTCCTTGCATTTCGCGCCCACGGAATGGGCGGCGCGAAACCTGCTGGGTGAGGGCGTGGACGCGGACTCCGTCCACATCACCGGGAACACGGGCATCGATGCCGTCCTGCAAGTCAGCGGCGAACTGGCCGCCGGCAGCCTGCGCGGCCGCGAATGGCCGGACCTGGACCCTGCGCGAAAGCTCATCGCGGTCACCGCGCACCGCCGTGAGAGCTTTGGCGCGGGCTTCGAACAGATTTGTAACGCCCTGGCGCGGCTGGCGGCGCGGCCCGACGTGCAGATTGTCTACCCGGTGCATCGCAATCCCAACGTGTTGGAGCCGGTGACCGCGCGCCTGGCCGGTCTGCCCGGCGTGTTGCTGATGGAGCCGTTGGACTACGTTTCGTTTGTCGACCTGATGCGGCGCGCGTATTTGCTGCTGACGGATTCGGGCGGCGTGCAGGAGGAGGGTCCGTCGCTCGGCAAACCCATCCTGGTGATGCGCGAGAAAACCGAACGGCCGGAGGCGGTGGAGGCGGGCACGGTCAAACTGGTCGGCACCGATGAGGACCGCATCGTAGCCGAGGCCGCGCGGCTCCTGGACGACCCCGCCGAATACGCCCGCGTGCAGCGCGTGCACAACCCGTACGGCGACGGCCATGCCTGCGAACGAATCGCCGCGGCGATCCGCCATCATTTTTCGAAAACTGATTGACGCAAACCTGAACCGATTTCGTCGAAGATCTCTTGTGCGATGGTACGGACCTCAGGAGCTACCCGCCGCAGGTAGTCCGCAGACCCAGCCTGAATAGCTCGCAACGCTTCATAAAGTGGCCGCCAGCGCTGATCCGCCCCGGTTCGCTCCAAAAGTGCGATGGCGTCCGCAAGGTGGCCCGATTGGACCAAGGCCCGAAACGTCCAATTGTTCGGGGTGCCAATTTCACTGAGGGCGAGTCTCTCTATCAGCGCTCTCGGTTCGTCCCACTGTCCGCTGAGAGCCAGCAAACCACCCAAGACAAACTGCACATCAACGGCGTCTGGCAAAAGTTCTCGTAATCGATCGACGGCCCGCAACGCGGCTGGCAAGTGCGATCCGGTATCCATCGAGCGCGCAACTCGTAGAAGTTCTTGTTTGGTGGGAACGTGGGTTGGATCGATTTCCAGCGCACGGAGAAACGCGTCCAGCGCTTCTGGTTGCCGGTTGCTGTCAGTTTCGAGCAACAGTCCGAGGTTGTGCCAGGGATAGGCATACTGCGGGTCGACATCAATAGCACGGCGGTAGGCCTGCTCCGACTCTTCAAAGCCCCGCAGGCGACCCTTCAAGAGATTGCCTAGGTTGTTCAAGGGACTTGCAAAATGCGGGTCGATCTCGATAGCGCGGCGGTAGGCCACCTCCGCCTCCTCAAAGCGCCTCATGTTGTGCTGCAGCAGTAGGCCTAGGTTGTTCCAGGGATAAGCAGACTGGGAGTCAATCTCGATAGCATGGTGGTAGGCTTGCTCTGCTTCCTCAAAACGCCGGAGTGGATTGTTCAACAGATTGCCGAGCTTGTTCCAGACATAAGCATCCTGCGGGTCGAACTTGTTAGCGCGGCGGTAGGCCACCTCCGCCTCCTCAAATCGCCCCAGGCGAGTTTGCAACAGATCGCCAAGGCCGTGCCAGCCTTGTGCCTCATATCCCGGTTCCGACGCTAATTCGCGCAATACTTCCTCCGCACGATCCATTTCAGCTTGGGACATACTCCCGGAAGAGATCCGGGTGCTAACCCTGCTGGAGATCGCCATCAGGGGAAGCCTCGGGCATCCCCAGCGCTTCGCAACCGATAGCGCACCTTCAAGATCATAAACATCTGCCATCTCGCCGGTCGCCAGTACCTCATACAACCGAGCGAGCGCTACCGACTCCCGCCCGTACGCTTCGCGCAATCGATTTTCTGCCCGTTGCAATTTGCCATAGAGCGCCCGCAACTCGGCCGTCCCCAGTGTGGGAAGTCCCTCCACCACTCTCGCCTTCTCCTCCAGCAAAAGCTGCGGGGAGCCGCCCATCAGGTGCCACAGCGCCGCTGGCTCCACACCCTCGAACCGCGTTCCCAGCACTCGGGCCCGCAACTCCCGCAACCGGACCATCCGTTCCCTACGGTCCTGCAGTTCGGGCGGCAGATCGCTGAAGTCAATCAGACCCTCCACGCTCACATCCAGCGCCGCCTGCAGGCCTGCCGACTCCAGACTGCGGCGCAAATGCCGGTCGTCTACCGTCTGCGAGTACGCCAGCGCCAACTCCGCGTACCGCTCGCGCCCCATAGTCTCCGGGTTCTGCTGAAGATACCCTCGTGCCAGCTCGCTCAGTTCCTCCCGTTCAAACCACGCCTCCAGAAACTTCACCAGCCACACCAGGCGGCGGCGCACACGCCGGCTGGCCCGCATCAGGTACCAGATATTGAAGAACCGCTCGGCGATCTGAAACGCCGCCTTCTTCTCTCCAAACCACGGGGCTTTCTCCACCACGCCGAGGTCTTCCAGCCGTTTCAACTGCGCCGACACCTGATTAACAGAAAGCGGCGCTAGGATCTCGGCTAGATTCCCGGCTGTCAGGGGGTCCCAGTGGATCGCCATTGCGTCCACCAACTGCTGTAACTGCGGCGCCAACTCCTCGAAGCGAGTTTTGTAGAGAGGCGTATAGAGATCCAGCAGTTGCTCCACGTCGCGCTGCGCATCGCCCTCCGGGCCCTCCGCCAGCACCCGATACAGCAGCACCAATGTCCGGGGATTGCCGCCAGTCAGCACGCGCAACGCACGCACCCTGCCCGGCTTCTCCCGGACGAGTCTCTGCACCCGCTCGTCCCCAGCCTCCTTCGCCAGCCGGGAGAGGAGCGCAAACGTCTCGTCATCGGTTAGACCCTTCAGGTCATGCACCTGGAAGTAGTCGTAAAACGCCCGTCCGTGCTCATAAAGAGCCTCCAGCGCCCGGCTTGAGGCGCCGAGGATGTACAGCCGGTGCTCGGCTGAGATCACTCGCCGAAACTCCCATTCCTCTGCCTCGTTGAGCCGGTCGAGTACGATGTCCAGGTTATCCACCAGGAGGACCAGCCCCCGCCCCAGCCGGTCTGCTTCCTCGATCATCACCTTGAGCCCTTCCTCAGAACGCCTTTCCGGGTCCGCTGGCACGCACTCCACCCGCTGGTCCAGTGCCTCGGCCGCACCCTTCTCTCCCACCCGATCCAGCGCGTCGCTCAGCGCGTCGGCGCAGTTCAACCAGAAATCACCCAAGCCCTTGACGTTGTACTGCTCTTCGGGAAACACGAGAGGCATCCACGCTGCCGATAACTGCTGATCGTCTTCGATGGCAAACGCAAGCCGCCGAAGCAAGGTCGTCTTCCCCAGCCCGCGCTGCCCGATCAAGAGTTGGTGCTGCGGCGCAGTCCCCGGCCGCACCCGGCGCAAATCATCCAGAAGCCGTTCGAGCAGATCCTGGCGAGCCACAAATCCCCTGACCAGGTCCTCCTTTCGCAGCAGTGCCGGATTGAATACCGACGTTGTCAGCAGCCCTCCGCCAGCCGTACTACTCATCGCCGGCCTCGGGCGGTGCTACACGCCGGCGCCAGTATTCCCGAAGCAATGGCGAGCGGAACCGCCAGCGGCCGGCCTCTTCCACCAGGTAGCCATCATTCTGCAGCACGTCGAGCAGGAACCGCACTTTGTCCTCGCGCGCTCCTGCGTCGGCGATAGCTCCGGTGAGCGCGAGCTTAAAGATTGCCGCCCGGACGCCTTCTGCTGCGCGGGAGGCGGGGTGCAACAAAGCCGCAGCATATTCGGCGTCTGGGCGCCCCAACTCATCGCGTAAACGTTGGCGCCAGTAATCGAACAAGCCTTTGTGAGAGGGATCGAGGAGCGTGTCCACCGCACGGTCCACGTCTTCGGTTCCCGGTTCCTGGCATTCTCTTAGCTTGTCAAAGATCAGTTGAAGATAGTACGGAACCGGCCATCCAACCCGAGCAATCGCGTGTTCTCGAACCGCCAGATCGAGTTCAATCCCGTACGCTCCGGCCAGCCTCTGGAGCAAAGCATGTGCGGTAGGGGTGTCGAAGGCTCCCAGCGTCTCGATTCGCAGATCGTTAATCGAATCGGCGATGTTCAGCCGTGACGCGACGGTGTCCAACCCAATAGAGCCCGCCAGCATCCAGCGGATCTTTGGGTATTGGAGGCGCAATCGCCGGAGCCAATACAAGAACTCCCGGATTCTGCCCTGGTCTGTGTCGTCGGGACGGTTCAGAAGCTTGAGCGCAAACACCGGCAATTCGTCAACTTGAATCAGGGTTTGCCACTCCAGAGGCTCCAGGGCGTCCGCCAGTTCTTCCCCCATTCGAGCCCATTTGATGTCATCGCTTTCAAACTCGATGCTGAAGCCCGCGCCTCCGGCCTTCTTCACCCGGCTGACGGTCTTGCCCAGCCAGCTCTCTTTGATTCCGTTCCAGAGTCGGTCGCCGACACCGTGGTGCTCCAAAATCGCTGCATACAGCCTCTGCACAAACCGCAATTCGTCGGCGCAATCGGAAACGTCCACGAACACCGCCGTAAATCCATGAGCATCGGCGTCCGCCTTCATCCGCCGCAGGACTGACGTCTTTCCGACGCGCCGCGGAGCAAGAAGGAGCAGGTTATCGGTCTCCAGACCTCGCCACAACTGCGCCATCTCGCGCGTGCGATCAAAGAAGTTATCGCCTTCCACGACCTGCCCAGTCACGTTCTGCAAGGAAACCTCCTACGCAGCAATAATATTGCACAGCAAATTCATTGTACAATAATTTTGTTGTGCGCTTGGGAGAGCTGCCCTGTGATCACATTGCCGCAGCGATCCGTCATCATTTTTCCAGTGGGACAGACCGTTGCTTTCCGTGGTCTGTTTGGGATGGGCGTTCCGCCCGCGAAACTTCATGAAAAACCACGCCAGGCCCCGGGAGATTCCCGCTGGGCGAGATGGTTTTCGACCCTGTCATAGCTCGCTAGGCCAAGCTGGACGACAGACGACAAACCCGATCGTCTGTCCCGCTCATTTTTCGAGAATCGATTGACGCAGTCTCAGATAGGCTGAGCCGCCCAGCACCTTGGCCACGCGCTTGGCCTTCCACAACGCCGTCTGCCGCCAGCGAAAGCGGCGCCGGCGGGCCGCCAGACCGCCAGACCATTCCGGCCCCATGCCGCGCTGGATCACATAGCGGCCGATCACCAGGCAGCCGGTCCCAATTCCAACCTCCATGGTGGGCTCGGAGGTGAACAGCGCCTCGATGCCCGCGGCCGCGGCCGATTCACCCACCTGGCGCGAATAGTAGCCGCCCGGCACGGAGGCCAGCTTCACATCGACACTCAGGATGCCGGATAGGATGCCCAGGCTCCGCCGCCACTCGTCATCCATTTCGGCCCGGCGCAGCGCCGCCATCCGGGTGGGATGCGTATGGGAATGGCTGCCGATGACGTGGCCGCGCTGGAAAAGATCCCGGATCTGCGCGGCGCCGAGGAAGCCCGGCTGACCGATCCGGTCCGTGGTGATGAAGAAGTGGCCGCGCCAGCCGCGCGATTCCAACAGACTGGCGATGGGGCTGGCGAAGCTCACGCCGCCATCGTCGAAGGTCAGGAAGACTTCGGGCGCGCTGGTGTGCTGGGGGCTGGTGTGCACAGGGCTGGTGTGCACAGGGCTGGTGTGCTGGGGAGGGCTGAGGGTAGTGACCGTGCCTTCGGGCACGGCGGCGCGGATGGCTTCCAAATGCCGTTCGAAATCCTGGCGGCGGAGCTTGTAGACATTGGCGCCCTCGCCGGGGAAACCGCTGGATTCGAAGTCCCCGTTTTCCACCACGTCGTGGTACATGATTGCCACCGCCTGCATGAATAGCTTGACTCCCGTCTCCCGCTACCAGCTTACAAGTGAATGGGGCCATCGCCATCGCCGCGATTGATGTGGAGTTCGCCATCCTCCGCTTCGTCGAGCAGAGCCGCCAGCGCGGGGGATGCGGCAAACAGGAAATTCGAGGGCCCCCGGCGGAAGCCCGCACCGGCCAGCGCCTGGCACCAGTCGGCGTGGAGCTGGTTGGACACGATGAGGTCGACGCCGCGTTTTTCCAGCGTGCGGGTGGCGGCCCGGACCACGGTGGCCGCGTCCCCGGGAGGCGCCAGGCAATCGACGATGGTGCCCACGCGGATGTTGCCGAATTGCTTGTGGCCTTCCATGGCGGTGTCAAGCAACACCGCCCAGCCGCCGGCGGCGCGGATGCGCAGGAAGCGCTGGTCCTCCGGCGGATAGAGCGCGTCCAGGATGCCTGAGTTTCGCTCCGCCAGCATGCCATAGTCCGCGCGCGAGCGATCCCAGATCGCGTCCGCCCATGCCGAAAATGTGGCGGCGGTTTCGCACTTGACGTTCCGTACCCGCCCCGCGTGGCCCATCAGCCGCAGGCCCAGCCAGCCGGCGCCCGTATAGGCGGCAGCGTCCAAAATGAAGCGGCGCGCGGGCGTGGTGCGCAGGGCGCGGATCTCGCGCAGGAAGCGGAACGGGTGCACCACCTTGAAATGGAACGGCACGGCGCACATCCGCCAGCCCAGGCGCTTCAACATTTGCGGAAGGGGATGCTGCGCGCCGCCCATACCGAGGGCGTAAAGCCGCGGTTCGCGTGCCAGGGCGTCGCGCACCAGGCGGAGACCCAGCATGGCGTACTTGCGGTCGATGATGCCTTCGGAGAGCGGCAGGCGGTAATGCGCCACCGGCACGGTTTCGCCCAGCACCGAGAATTCCTGGCGGCGCAGAATGTAACCACCGTGCATGGCGTCACCTTCACACGCCACAAAGAGCTGCATGCCCGGAAGCCAGCCGGGGTCGGGGGTCTCGGGGAATTGCAGA
>DATMNI010000173.1:0-3927 GCA_035570275.1 Candidatus Acidiferrales bacterium
GTGGGTGACACTCCGCGCCGCCTGCAAATCAAGTTCAGTGTGCCGAGCGATCCACGATATTTGTCAGTGGTTCGTGGCGCCATCGGTCCTCTCGCCGCGGTGATCGGCTGGGACGAGTCCGAATGCCGCGCCATCGTCCTGGCGGTCGACGAGGCCCTCGCCAATATCATCCGGCACGCCTATCACAACCGTACCGATGGTTTGATTCAGTTGGAATGCCGGGAGAACGCGGACGGGCTGGAGATTACGTTGTTGGACAACGGCGATGCGCCGGACAGGTCAAAAATATGTGCACGCGAAATGGGTTGCGATCAGCCGGGCGGCCTGGGAACCCACATCATCAAGAAGGTGATGGACAAGGTATCCTACGAAGAATCGCCGGAGGGAAACCGCTTTATGGCGAGCAAGCAATTGAGGAAGACCACGTGAAAATCTCCGTTCGCGGCGTGGGAACAGCCATGGTTGTGGAAGTGGAAGGAGAGGTGGATCTCGGCACGTCTGGGGACCTCCGCCACACTCTCTTCGAAGCCCTGCCTACCGTAGGCAAGCTGGCACTCAACCTGGGGGCGATCCGGTACATCGACAGCTCCGGAATTGCCACGCTCATCGAAGTCCTGAAGTACGCGCAGCAACTGAAGAAGGAGTTTGTGCTGTTCGGGCTGAGCCCGGCGGTTCTGGAGGTGTTCCGGCTTACCCATGTGATTCGGATCTTTCAGGTCTTTCAAACCGAACAGGAGGCATTAGGAACGTCGTAATGCAGTGGGTGACAGACGTGGGCGCCGCAACCGGGCGAAGCATCGCGTACGTCGGCGGACTGGCCGAAATCTTCGCCAAATCGCTCCGGTTGCTATTCCTGTCACCGCTAAAACGAAGCCGCATGCTGCAGCGGGCGATCCATGAAGCCATGGCCGTCGGCGTGGGCGCCATCCCCATCGTTTCGTTGATCACCTTCTTTGTTGGGGTCATCATCGCTCTGCAGGGCGCATATGAGTTGCAGCGGCTGGGAGCCATGCAGTTGGTATCGAGCCTGGTGGCAATCTCCATCACCAGGGAACTGGGGCCTTTGATTACGGCGATCGTCGTGATCGGAAGGTCGGGCTCGGCTTTCGCTGCCGAGATCGGGACCATGCGAGTGACCGAGGAACTGGATGCGCTGGAAACCATGGCGCTCAATCCGGTAGCCTTTCTGGTTGTGCCCAAATTCCTGGCGATGGCAGTGATGCTGCCCTGCCTGGCCATCTGGTCAGACGTGATGGGGGTTCTGGGCGGCAGCTTCTTTGGAGTGGCCGCCGGCGGTTTCACCTTCGGCGGCTACATGCTGGCGACACGCGACGCCCTGCTCTGGCGCGACATCAGCAGCGGCGTCATCAAGAGCCTGGTTTTCGGCATGGTGATCACAGCCGTCGGCTGCCAGGAAGGATTCGCAACCGGAGCCGGAGCCGAAGAGGTTGGCCGTTCCACCACATCGGCCGTGGTAATCTCCATTCTGCTGATCATCCTGATCGATCTGGTCTTTACAGCCCTGTTCTATCTGGCGCGGGGGGGCAACTAAGAACTATGGCGGCTACCGGCTCGCATGACCCGATTATCTCGGCACGCGACCTGCGGGTACGCTTTGGGGAGCGGGAGGTTCTGCATGGCCTCACGTTCGACGTGCGGCGCGGCGAGACGCTGGTGGTGATCGGCGGCTCCGGCTCGGGAAAGAGCACGATGCTCCGCACTCTGGTGGGGCTTGAGAAGCTTTCGTCGGGACAGGTGCTGATCAATGGTGTGGACATTTCCACGGCGGGCGCTCGCGAGATGGATGCGACCCGCAAGCGCATCGGCCTGGCTTTCCAGGGCGGCGCTTTGATCGGCTCACTAACCGTAGGCGGGAACATTGCATTGCCGCTGCTGGAACACACCACGCTGGAACGAAGCACCATTGAAGTAATGGTGCGGATCAAACTGGAGCAGGTAGGCCTCAGTGGATTCGGGCAATTCAGCCCCTCGCAGCTCAGCGGAGGCATGAGGAAACGCGCAGCTTTCGCCCGGGCCATGGCGCTCGATCCCGAGATTCTGTTCTTCGACGAGCCTTCCGCCGGTCTGGACCCCATAACGGCGGCCGGGATCGACGATCTGATCCTCAGCCTGAAAAAGGCCTACGGGCTCACAATGGTGGTGGTGACGCACGAACTGGCCAGCGCGTTCCTGATTGCCGATCGAATCGTGCTGATCGATCGGGGCAACATTGCGGCCATGGGACCGGTCGAGGAAGTGAGGAACAGCCAGCACCCCAGGGTCCGCCAGTTTCTAGACCGTATTGCGGATTCCACGCAGGACGACGATGTAGACCACCTGCGAATCTACACGGAAGGGGTCAGGTAAAACGATGGAAGCGGTGCGCGAGCGAACTCTGGTAGGGCTGTTTGTCCTGATTGCGGGAGGCCTATTGCTGGGGACAATGGTTGTGATCTCAGGCGGGCTGGGGGGCGCCACGGTCTCGCATCAAGCCTACTTCAAATTCGCGGGAGGAGTGCAGACGGGCGCACCCGTGCGATACGGCGGCATGATGGTAGGGAAGGTGGATAGGGTCCGCGTGGATCCCGGGAACACAACGCGAATCGAAATCGACGTTACCGTAAGGCGGGACGCGCCCCTGAAAACCGATAGCGTCGCCAAGATATCCACCCTGGGTCCGTTGACCGACAACTACATCGAGATCACCACGGGCAGCGAGCACGCCGCTCTGGCAGCGCCGGGTTCCACGCTGCTATCGGCGGAGGCCTTCGGTCTGCCTCAGTTGGGAGACGCCGCCCAGGCCATGATGCCTGACGTGCATATGGCGATCCAGAAGCTAAACCAAAACCTGGACGGCCTGCAGGTCACGCTGTCGCGGGCCAACGATCTGCTCAACGACCACAATCGGGCAAACATCGCCGGGGCGTTGAATGGGGTCGACCGCATGGTAGCCGAGGTTCGGCCCAAGGCGAACGATTCGTTAGACAACCTCAACGGTATGCTGACGGAAACCCGCCCCAAGGTCGCCGCCAGCCTCAGCAACGTGCAGGATTTGACAACCCGGCTGCGGCCGCTGCTGGATTCCCTCAATACCACCACTGCTCGGGCCAACGATACTCTGGGACATTTGGATTCCACGCTGATGGAGAACCGGCCGGACGTTCGTGCCGCGGTGACCGGTTTGCGGGATACGCTGGCGAAGTCCACCGGATTGCTCACTGAATTGAACCAGACATTGGATCAGAATTCCGCAAACATCGACGATTTACTGGATAACATTCGCATGAGCACCGAGAATCTGCGGACCCTGACGGAAACCCTGATGCATTCGCCGGCAAGCCTGATCCGTGGCATCAAGGTGCCGGATCGCAAACCGGGGGACGTTCGTAAATAAAGGCGACGTTCGAAAATAAGATGGCACGGCCGAGGAGCAGACGATGCGTTCGATGACTGCAATCTTCGTGGTGATGGCGGGGTGTCTGGCGGACGCCGGGTGCGTCTCGACAAGGCCGGTTCACTACTACACACTGGGCGCGACCGCGCCGCCGGCTACTCAGGCCAAGCCGGATGGTCTGGTTCTTCTGGTAGGCAACATTGCGACACCGGTAGCCCTTCAGGACACTCGGATTCGGTATCGAGCCGGGTCCAACGAGGCCGGCGCGTACGAATATCATCGTTGGACGGAGCGGCCCGGGTTATTGGTCCGCGACGCGCTGATACGCGCGCTGCGGGACTCGGGGAAGTATCAGCGCGTGCTGGAGGCGGGCAGTTCGACCAGCGGCGATTACCTGTTGCGCGGTAAGCTCGCCGAGTTCGGTGAAGTGGATCGCGGCTCCATCCAGACAAGGATTTCGCTGCGTGTCGAGTTGGTAGACCGGAAGACCAACCAAAACGTCTGGGAGCACGCGGTAGAGCGGGAGGAACCGG
>DATMNI010000174.1:0-14070 GCA_035570275.1 Candidatus Acidiferrales bacterium
CTGATCTGCGGCGGCACCGGCTCCGGTAAAACCACGCTGTTGAACGCGCTTTCCTCCTACATCCCGGAAGACGAACGCATTGTCACCATTGAGGACGCGGCCGAATTGCGGCTGCAGCAAACTCACGTGGCGCGTATGGAAACCCGCCCGGCCAACGTGGAAGGCAATGGCGCCATTCACATCCGGCAACTGGTCATCAACGCCCTCCGTATGCGGCCCGATCGAATCATCATCGGGGAAGTCCGCTCGGAAGAAGCGCTGGACATGCTGCAGGCCATGAATACCGGTCACGATGGGTCGCTCACCACCATCCACGCCAACACGCCCCGCGACGGCCTGGGCCGCCTGGAAGTAATGGTCGGCATGGCCAACGCCAATATGGGTATCCGGTCGGTGCGCGCGCAGATTGCCTCGGCGGTCGATCTGTTCATCCAGGTTTCCCGCTTCAGCGACGGCACCCGCCGCATCACCCACATCACCGAAGTCATCGGCATGGAGCAGGACATCATCACGCTCCAGGACGTGTTTCTGTTCGAAAAGACCGGCATTACGGAGAACGGAAGGGTGCTGGGACGGTTCCGCGCCACCGGTATCCGCCCCAAGTTCTACGACCGGCTCAGGCAGAGCGGCATCACCCTGCCGACCCAGATGTTTCAAACGGTGGTGGAGATTAGTTAATGCCCTTAAGCGTATGGCTGTCCTTCGCGGTGGTTTTCGCGCTCACATTGCTCGCGGTGAGCGTAGGGATGAAGTACTTCGACGCCCGGCGCAAGAAGCAGGTGGTGGATATGCTTCACACCGCCTCGGGCGAAAGCAATGTCTCGGTCACCAGCCTGCTCAAGGAAATCGATCAGGATAAGCCGACCGGGTTGAAACGGCTGGTGAGTTCGCTGCAGTTCTCGCGGCACGCCACCGAGCAAATGCAGCAGGCCGGCTTGAACTGGTCGTCCTCCCGGCTGCTTACCGCCATGGCGTTGGCGATGATTCCGGGCTTCGGGATCGGGACGCTGGTTCCGTTTCTGCTGAACGGACCCACCACGGCGATTACACTGGCGCTGGTTTTCGGCACGGGGCCGTACCTGTTTGTCCGGCACAAGCGCAAAAAGCGCCTGGCAACCCTGGAAGAGCAATTCCCGGAGGCGCTGGACTTTCTGGCCCGCTCCATGCGCGCCGGCCACGCCTTCTCCATCAGCATGGAGATGTTGGGCGAGGAATTGGCCGACCCCCTGGGCCAGGAATTCCGCGCTTTGTTCAACGAACAGAACCTGGGAGCGCCCATCGATGTCGCCCTTAGGAATTTCAACGCTCGCGTGCCGCTGCTGGACGTTCGCTTCTTTACGTCATCCGTGTTGCTGCAGAAGCAGACCGGCGGCAATCTGAGCGAAATCCTGGGGAGGCTGGCCTACGTCATCCGGGAGCGCTTCCGTCTCAAGGGGCAGGTGAAGGCCGTCAGCGCCCACGGCCGTATGACCGCCACGGTTCTGACCCTGCTGCCGATAGGCACCATGCTAGCCCTGCTGTTGGTGGCGCCGGGCTACCTGCAGGGAATGGCAGCGGAGTCCGAGGGCAAGTGGCTCATCGGCGGCGCCATCGTCGCCCAGATCCTGGGAAATATCTTTATCAAAAAGATTATCAACATCAAGGTGTGATATGGCCCATCCAATGTTTTTCGCAGCTTGCGCGTTTCTGATGCTGATGCTTCTCATCAGTTGGGTCGGCTATCGGCTGATCTACAAACCCGGCCGGTTCCTGCGCCAGTTGGGGCAGCCGGTGATCACTAACGACGCCCAGCGGGGTCTGGGCGCCAACGGCGAACCCGAACCCGGCATGCTGGTGACGGTGCTGCAGCAGATTGGCTCGCGCGTGCCCTCCTCGGACGCCGAAGTAGCCAACTTGAAAGCCGACATGATCCGCGCCGGCTTTCGTTCCGAGCACGCCCTTCCCGTGTTTTACGGAATCCGCATCGTCAGCACTTTGACCATGCTGGCGCTTTGCATCATGCTCGAAGCCCGGATGCCCAACAATATGGTGATGAAGATTGGGCTGATGGCGACCGGGATCGGCGCCGGATGGATTCTGCCGCGATTCTTTCTGGAGAAGAAGGTTGCCAAACGGAAAGAAGTGCTGCGTCTCTCGCTGCCCGACGCCCTGGATCTGCTGGTAGTCTCGGTGGAAGCCGGGCTGGGGTTGGACCAGGCCATTCAGCACGTAGCCCGCGAATTGCACGGCAGCCATCCCCAGTTGAGTGAAGAAATGTCACTGGTGACGCTGGAAATGCGCGCCGGCAAACGCCGCTCCGATGCCCTCCGAAATTTTGCCGAGCGCACCGGAGAAGCGGAGTTTCGCAAACTGGTGGCCATCCTGATCCAGAACGACCGCTTCGGCACCAGTATGGGCGAATCGCTGCGAACGCACTCGGACTTTCTCCGCACCCGCCGCCGCCAGGAGGCGGAGGAGCGCGCCGGCAAGGTGGGTGTGAAGCTGGTCTTCCCGATCTTCTTCTTCATCCTGCCGTCGATGCTGGTGGTGGCGGCGGGCCCCGGACTTTTGCAGATCTTTAAATATTTGTTCCCGATGATGAAACAAATGGGCTAGGCCCAGTTAGACACAGTTAGACACAGTTAGACACAAAGGAGAACGACTATGACCGAAACAATTATACAGGCTGGGATTTGGTTGACCGCGGGCGGTATTATGATCCTGTTTCTGAAGCGGCGGCGTTCCCGGCGCGTCGAGAATCGTCGCTAGGCCTGTACTGAGAAGCAGCGTTTTCAGAAAAGAACTCTAAGAAAGGAGATATCCAATGACCCTGGCGATTCAAGGTTCGATTTTGCTCGGGGCGGGCGTCACGCTCGTCATGCTGCTATCGCGCCGGCGCAAGCGTCGGCCTGTCAGCTAGCTTCCTGTCGCACGGCGGAAAAGCAACCACTCCCTGACGGTCATGGCTCTGACGGCCTCGTTGACAACACGAGACCTCCATCGGAGCCGCGACTTGTCGCTCGACCGTCAGGGAGCGGTCTTACGCGCGGAAACCGGTTTCGCGACAGCGATTGAACTGTAAAAGAGTGGCAGGCGCGGAATTTGCCGCTGCAAGCGGCGCCTCGCCGGCCTTAGGGTGCTAATGTCAGTCGAGAAGATTGT
Source organism: Candidatus Acidiferrales bacterium (assembly GCA_035570275.1). GTDB lineage: Bacteria > Acidobacteriota > Terriglobia > Bryobacterales > Bryobacteraceae > DATMNI01. Next base: position 3,142 of record DATMNI010000174.1, read on the forward strand.
CAGCAAACAGAATCCCGATGGTGGTTGGCCGTACGTCGCGGGAGTTTCCTGGACCGAGCCTACCGTCTACGCCGTTCTGGCCTTGCTGGCGGCCGGTGAAATGGAACCAGCCAGGCGCGGCCTCAACTGGCTGCGTGCCGGAGAACTGGCCGATGGAGGCTGGCCCCCTCAGGCCAGCGTGGATGAAAGTACCTGGGTGACTTCGCTGGTCGCGCTCGTTCCCGAGGAACACCTCGGGCCCGACGTGCACAGCCGGGCCATCGCCTGGCTTACCTCGTGCAAGGGAGAGGAATCCCGCCCGATGTATCGTTTCCACGAATGGCTGTCGGGTAACCCGCGCTCCCGCGAACAGGAGTTTCCCGGCTGGCCGTGGGTGCCTGGAACCGCCGCCTGGGTGGCCCCGACGTCGCTCGCCATTCTGGCGCTCGACAAGGAACAACGCCGCCGGCCGTCGGAAACAATTGGCGCGCGCATTGCAGAAGGCCGCCAGTTCCTGTTGATGCGTATGTGCCGCGAGGGAGGCTGGAATCACGGATCGGTTCGAGCCCTGGGTTACGAATCCAACCCGTATCCGGAAACCACCGGTCTGGCGCTGGCTGCCCTGCGCGGCGTTCAGGCTCCGGAGTTGGACCTGGCGATTCCCCTGGCCAGGCAGTTCCTGGCAGCCTGCCGTTCCGCCGACGCCCTGAACTGGCTGCGGCTCGGCCTGATGGCGCACGGGCAACTGCAGCCCGGCAGCTGTCCCGCAGTGACGATGACGTACCGTACGGTGCCCGAGACCTCGCTCAATCTGCTGGTGTCGGAGGCGCAAAAAGGGCGTCAGGTTTTGTGGAGTTGACCTCGCTCAATCTGCTGGTGGCGGCGGCGCAAAAGCGGCGTCAGGTTTCCGGCATCTGAAGAGGTTTTCTGGAGAAGAATGGAACATTTGCTTACCCGACGTGAAGCTATAGCCGTGGCCGCCGGTGCCGCCGTGCTTGCCGGTTGCGGAAACCCGGACCGGCGGCCGGCCGCTGCTTCGCGTGTCGTCATTGTTCGCGCGCCTGCCTATAACCAGAGCATTTACGACACCATGCGCCGCCTGTTGCGGGAGCAGGTGGGCGATGTCAGAGGACGGACCATCCTGCTCAAGCCCAACCTGGTGGAATTCGAGCCGGAAAGCACCATCAATACCCATCCCATTCTGGTGCACGCGGTCTACGAGGCTTTCCGGGAAATGGGCGCCGCCAAAGTGCGGATTGCCGAAGGGCCCGGCCATCGGCGGAATACCCTCGACCTGGCCGAAGCGGCCGGTTACTTCGCCACCGTTCCCCACTTCGAAGATAACTTCGTAGACTTGAACCTGGACGCCGTAACCCGGGTCTACCCGCGCCGTCAGTTCTCGCGCATGGAGAAGATTTACCTTCCGAACCAGGCATTGGGCGCGGACCTGCTGGTTTCCATGGCGAAGATGAAGACACACCATTGGGTAGGCGCCACGCTATCGATGAAGAACCTGTTCGGGGTGGTGCCGAGCGGCATCTACGGGTGGCCGAAAAACGTGCTGCACTGGGCGGGCATCGAAGAATGCATTGCCGATCTGCACGCCGCCTTCCCCCGCCAATTCGCCATCGTGGACGGCATCGTGGGGATGGAAGGCAACGGCCCCATCCAGGGAGTGCCCAAGCACGCCGGCGTGCTGGTAGCGGGCCGCAGTCCGGTTGCCGTGGACGCCACCTGCTGCCGCATTATGAAGATCGACCCCGCCAGGATTCGATACATCCGGCTGGCTTCGGGCGGTTTGGAAGGCGCCATTGCGGAAAGCAACATCCAGCAGATTGGCGAAAGCATTCAGTCCGTCGCCACGCCGTTCGAGTTGATCAAGGACTTTCAGCGGCTCAGGCTTGAAACCTAGCCGGAATTCGGCCTGGCTGACAATACGGTTCACTTAAGGGTGCATCCCGCCACTTCCCACGTCGGCTCTTGGGGCCACTCTACGAGAAGCCCACTTCACGTCAAGTGGGCGGATGCTGGTCAACACTACGACATGCGTGAAGACCGACGGCGGAGTCCGACAACTTCCGGATGCGCCGTAGTTCGTCCGGAGGACCTCCAGGCGCCGCGGGAGGTGTCGGTAAACTCTGGGCGGCTACCCACCCGAAGGTGGAATTCCAGGACAACGAGCATCGTTGGTGTACGACCAATAAGATCGGCTTGGCGGTCGGACGATGAAGGGCCAGCTTCTCTCCGATTACGCAACAACGGACTAACTCGGCGAGGACGGCATGGGAGAGGTCTTGCACACGATGACCGTCTCGACCGGACCGTCGTCGTCAAGGTTGCCGACCCAGGTGGCCGGTGACGCGAACCGACGCACGGATTGCAGCACCGTCGTCCTGGTGCCACTCGCCGCAGGCTACTTTCCCGCGCGGCCCGCGGGCCCGGTTCATCCCATGATCGCCCTGCGCCATGAGCAAACGCGACTCAGCGGACGCCGTCAACGAGCATCAGATTACTGCCGGCGTTATCGACAACCGAGTAGACAAGGGATCGCTGGTCCGGCGAGATTGCCATTCCGTACCACCATTGCCTTCCAAGCGCCAGCACAGGTCTGGTTTTGCCCTTTGCAAAATCGAAGAAGCGAATCGAGGTCTGGCGCGGCGTGTCTCCGCCGGCGAGGTAATAGATGCCTGATTCGGTTAGCACGAAGTTAATTGAATAGCTCAGGCCGTCGAGAACCTTCGTTTCCTCGCCGCCGCCTACCGGGACTCTCCATATCGACGTGGGGGAGTTGACATTCTTGGCGTAGTACAGCCACTTCCGGTCCGGCGTTTCTGTCGCCGCGACGCCTCCGCTTCCCGTTACCTGCATGAATGGGCCTCCCTTCCTCGCGATTCTATAGACCTCCCATCGTCCGGTCCGATTCGACCCGAAATAGATCCACTTCCCATCCCGGGACCACCGTGGCTCAAGCTCATCGGCGGGATCGTCAGTTAACTGCTCGACCGATCCAGTTTCTGGGCTAACGAGGAACAGATCGGCCGCCCCGGACCGCCGAGAATCGAAGAGAATTACCTGGCCGTCCGGGGACCACCTTGGGTTGGAGGTGTGCGGCCTTCCCAAGAAAGTGACCTGTCTGGGCTCGGCGCCGTCGGCGCGAGCAACAAAGATCTCCGTGGCTCCCGTCCGTGTGGACCCAAACGCGATCTTTTTGCCATCTGGGGAATAGTCCGGGGTCTCATCATTGAACGTCGAGGCGATCAACCGAACCGGCGGCGTATCCATGACGGCCGCACCCACGTTCAACCGCCAGAGGTTCGAATCCGAAAAGTGCCTGGCATACACCAGTCGTCCGCTGCTCGAGAGACTGAGAGCTGTCGCCTGGTCTCCGAATGGCAGATCTCGCATGCGCCATTTGGGGGCGGCGGCCAGCGGATTGATTTCGATGCCATGAAGGCGCGACAAGAATCCGCTGGCGAAACCCGAGCTCACCAGCAGTCGTCGGCTGTCCGGCATCCACGCGACCGATGCCATCGGGTAGTTCTGAAGAGTGACCCGGACCGGTTCTCCATCCGGAAGCAAATCGCCGGTAAGTCCAAGAACGTATACGTCGGCTACGCCCGGGCTCAGCGTTCGGATGAATGCGAGCTGTTTGCCATCGGGCGAGAACACAGGGCAGGAGTCACCTACCGAGACTCTCGGCGGTGTCGTCAGCCGCCGCCGCGTTTGCTGGGTGGCCGACACCAGCCATATGCTGAAAGGCTCGCCTGAATGGAATCTGCCGCCCAAAGCGAGCCATCTTCCGTTCGGGCTCCAACTCAGGTTTGCTCCGCCCTGTTTATCGAACAAAGGAACATTCAGATCGGCGAGCTTCCTCTCCCCGGCGCCACCCAAGGCGGGCAAGACATAGATCCCGGCCTGACCCTCGCCTCGCGTTTCCGGGGGGAACCTGAGGAACGCAATGGAACCGCCATCCGGCGACCATGCCGGGTACTGGTCCGAGGCGGGATCGGTCGTCAGACGAAACGGCTCTCCCGGTCCGACGAGCTTCACGTAGATGTCGTAATTGTCCTCGTTGAGGCCGTTCCACGAAAACACAACCTGACTACCGTCGGGGGACAAGCTGGGGTGCCGTTCGAACCCGGGGTATGCCGTTAAGGGCTGGACCGGGCCGCCACTGAAACCCGCTTCCGGTTGGCCCCCTTTCCCGCGCGCCAACACGATGTATGCCGCAATGGCGAGTGCGGCGGCAGCGGCAACGGCCAGGATGAGGGGCGTCGTTGCATGCCTTGCGCTGGGCGGGGCCAATGGAGGCGTCAGCGCCTCGGGAGCAGCGGCAGGCTCGCCCGCAATCGGAGCGATGAAGCGGTACCCATGCCGAGGGACCGTCTCGATGTAACGGGGTCTCTCTGCCGAATCGTTGAGCGCCACCCGAATCTTCTTCACGGCCGTATTGAGACTGCGCTCGAAATCGACGAACGTCCCGTCCGGCCAGAGGCGCGCGCGCATCTCTTCCCGCGTGACCACCTCGCCCGCATGGGCGACGAGTAGTTCCAGCAGTGCGAAAGGTTGGTCTTGGACGCGGATCCGTAGTCCGGCCTTCCTGAGCTCGCGGGCAGCCACATCCAGTTCGAACGAGCCGAAGCGAATTACCCGACGCGACGCCTGCATAGATTCCTCAGATTATATGCCACCGGGACCTGGCGGGCCAGTTCACACTGCACGCCAACTTCAGTAATTTCAGGCGGATAGCCAGACATACCCAGTTCGCAAGGAAGTAACCAGGAATCCGTCCCGGAACCATCGGTTTTGGCGTCGGCTGAGCCGCATTATCGCAGCCGGAGGAAGCCATGGGGAACACTCGCCGAACGTGGATCGCGATCCCGCTGCTGGGAATTGTGGCAGTCACTGTCGACGCCCGCGATCAAGCTCACTGCGAAGGACTGGAGCCCGGATCGCTCCCCTCGGACTTCCTGGAGACGTGCCGTCCGGAGCCGATCGGCGCGATTGAGAAGGATGCCGTTCTTCAATCCCTGCCGCCCGAAGGCGAAGTTCGCATGCTGACGTCCGCGGAACGGCGAAAGGTCTCCGCCATTGGCACCGTCCTCAGGAGGCACGCCCGAGTAGGCGTGTATGAGGTGAAAGTGATTGACGTTCCGCAGGCGTGGACTGGCATGCATGGGCGGGCAGTGCTGCTGATCTCCCGTCCGGCGCTCGACTTGCTCGCCGTCGAGGAGATCCAGGCCTTGGCCGCACATGAGGCCGGCCACGAGTATGTATGGGAAGAGTTCGCCCGAGCCCGAGACCAGGGCGATGAGGCGACACTGCGCCGGCTCGAGTTGCTTTGCGACACGATCGCAGCCGCCACTCTGCAGTCGATTGGGGTTCCGGCGCAGCGGCTCATTTCCGCAACGGAGAAGGCGTTTCGGTATAACCGTGAGCGTTTCGGCACGGCGCTGAATGCTGGAGCCTATCCGGCCCTTGCTGAAAGGCGCCATGTTGTCGAGCGGGTGATGAGCCAGGGACACCGTGTTCCAGCAACCGCGTCAAGGGCGGCCATCCGCTGACGGTCAATTCAAATGTCCTTTAAGAGCCGATGGGCCACGTACCCCAGCCTGAAAAGCCGTTCCAGGCGCTGCTGCTCGAATTGCCAGGCTGGGAGCCGGAAATCGAGGTCATCTTGGAGTTGGCCAAGGACTTCACCAGGAGGTGCGGCCCCGGATTATCGAAGGGCCGCCGCGTAACCGCCAGGATCCGGATCGGGACGTCGTCGCCTCTAATGCCTTGTCTTTGTCCAACAGCCAGATTGGGAAACGCCGTGACCCCTTCCGGGCGGATAGCCGCCCGGCGTTTACCGATGGTTCGGCGCGCTGAAGATTACTCCGGCCGTGTCACGGGGTGCTCGGAAACAGGGCCAGCGGCCGTGAAACCGGCTTGTCGTCCAGTGAACCGGCGTCCGGGCTACGCCGGAGGGCACATGGGGATCAGCGCAAGAGTGTTTTCGATATTCACATTAGTAATTAGCTCAGGCCAGGCAGGGCAGAAGCAGTCGATAACAGTATTGGTCTACAACTACGCTAATGTCTCGGCCGAGAATCTGGCGACGGCCGAAGTGGGGGCATCCAGGAGTTACCGCGCCGCCGGCATCGAAGTCTCGTGGGTCGAGTGTGCCATCTCAGAACGGGACTCTCAGCGGTTTCGTGAGTGTGAACAGGCGTTCGACAAACCTCGGCTGTGGCTCAGCATTATCCCTAATGGAATGGCCGCCAGGATTCCTCGGCCGTCCACAGGGTCTGAAGATGCGCTCGGCATCGCGCTTGTCTCGCACGCATTTGTCTTTTATGAGCGCATCATTGACAGGGCTCGCGTATGGGGTATCGCGGACTCTGTGATCCTGGGGCATACTATGGCGCACGAACTCGGACATCTTCTGCTTGGCGAACACAGTCATAGTGCAACCGGAGTGATGAGGCCTGTGGTGCACCAGCAAGACTTGAAACTCGAGTCAGGACAATTCCTGTTCGATCCGAAACAGGTAACCAAACTGCGGGCGGTATTGCAGGGCCGGTAAACCCAGCTTCTCTGCCCAGAGTGAGGCTGCGGGAAGTGGGCCGACCCGCCGGCAGTGACAGACAGCTCACCGGTAGCCGTTTAGTCTACTCGTCTATGGGGCGGACGTATAGGCCAGAGTTAGGCAGTCAACGCCTAGTGCCGTTGCCGGCGCGCTATCGCAGTGCTCCGGTCAGATGACTTGCTATCCGGACATTGAATGGTTGAACGCAAACGATAACTAGCGGGAACAGCCCTTCGATCCAGCAATCCGGCTTGGCGGGTTGAAGAGAAATTAGCTCTTGCCTCATCGCCAGAGGTTCACCGACGGGGCCGTGGTGTTGATCGGATGCGTTCGGGGTAGAAAAACCGGCTTTCCGGAAAGTGGCCCCATACGGGCTCGAAGTCTTCTGGGAGGGAGAGCCTTCAGAAAATCTGTTTTTGGCGGGTCGCCAGCAAGGGCCGTTCGCAGCCCCACCGCGCTAAATGAACAGCATTGGGCCCGGGTTGTAGTCGTGGGCCGCAGGCTGGCAGCCTTCGGCGCGTTCCACAACCGCGGTTCCCAGTTTGTGCAACTCCCCATACAACATCGGAACCAGCCTCGACCTCTTTTGTGCCCCTGGCCCAATTCACTCAGCAGCGAGTGATCTCTTGTGATACGGTTTCATTCTGACTTCTGTCTCCTGTCTCCTGACTCCTGTCTCCTGCCTTCTTACTTCTTGCACACCGCCGTCAGAAACCGCGCATCCGGGCTCTGGTACTCGGTGACAATCTCCAGCCCGCCCTGCTTTTCCAGCAGCCACCGGAACGCCTCCACGGTGTAGGCGTACTGAAAATTCAGTCCGATCCGTTCCCCGCGCGCCAGGGAAATCTCCTCGCCCGCAACCGTCGCCGAAAGATCGCGCGCCGCCCGGAAATGCCGCGTGAACAGGTGCAGACCCTCGTGCCGCTCGTCGCGCTTGTGCCCGAACTTGATTTCGCCGTCCTCGTCGCCGATCCCCACGCTGGCCAGCAGCGCCGACACAAACTTCCGCGCCGCCGGATTGTCCCGCCGGCCCATGGTCTGCTGCTCATCGTAGATTTCGCCGTCGATGATCAGCCGGTCTTCCGGCTTCAGGCACTGCGCCACGTACCGGATCTCCGCCAGCGGATCGAACGAGCCCATGGTATTACCGGAGAAAATGAACAGCCGCGGCGGCTCGGCTGCGTCCGCCGCGTAAATCAGATGCACCGGGCTGGAGATATCGGCCTTGATACCCACGGTCTCGATATCCTCGTCGTCAGCGCCCGCACAGGCCATTTCGAGCATGGTCTGGCTGGCATCCACCGGGAAGTAGGCGCATTCGCAACCGGAGGCTTTCAAAGCGCCCATCAGCAGACGGTCGCGCGATCCATCTCCAGCGCCGAAACTGATGACCGGTACCCGCCCGCCGAAGTGTTTGGCCAAAGCCCCTACCCCCGCGGTCAGTTCCTTCCACGTTTCCCAGATTCCGCCGTACAACTCGGGATGCTCGGTCAACGCCGCCCATTCCGCCGCCGACCGCGGGAACCAGTAGAAGAACTTCTCCGGCAGATCGCGCGCCTCAATCGCCTCGGCGAATTCTTGAGCGATGTCCGCCTCTGTCAGCACCACTTCCACTTTCATAGAGCGTTAACCATTATGACAAAAACATTAGCGATGGGGCGGGTTTTTCAGCCTGCCAGTCTGGCGGCCTGCCCGGGCCTTTTTCCTTACCTCAGCAAGCCATCACGTGCATGCCCGAATCCACGTACAGGATGTTGGCAGTCACTCCGCGGCCCAGATCGCTTGCCAGGAAGACCGCCGCATCCGCCACTTCCGCCGGTTCGGTATTGCGTTTCAGCGGCGCCACGGTGGGAATCCGGTCGAGAATACTCGAGAAATCCTTGATCGCCCGCGCGGACGCAGTCTTGACGGGCCCCGCCGAGATCGCGTTCACGCGGATCTTCTGCCCGCCCAGATCGCTGGCCAGGTACCGCACCGCGGCTTCCAGGGACGCCTTGGCCACGCCCATCACGTTGTAGTTCGGCATCACGCGCGTCGACCCCAGGTACGTCAGCGTGCTCAGCGACCCGCCTTCGGTCATCACCGGCGCCGTCGCCCGCGCCACCGCCACCAGCGAATACGAGCTCACATCCTGTGCCAGCAGAAACCCGGCCCGGCTGGTCTCGACGAATGGCCGCGCCAGGTCTTCGCGATTCGCAAATGCCAGGCTGTGCACCACCGCATGGAGCGGCCGGTTAAGCCCGCCGAGCGATTCGGTGAGCGCCGACAGTTCGTCATCCTTGGTCACATCGCATGGCAGAATAGCCACCGGGTTCCAGGCTTTGGACAAGTCTTCGATGGCCCCGCGCTGCCGCTCCCCCAGGTACGTGAGCACCAGCGACGCGCCCTCCCTGGAAAACGCCTGCGCGATCGCATAGGCCAGGCTCCATTTGTTCGCGATTCCCAAAACGAGGGCAAGCTTGCCCTCCAGAAGTTTGGACATGGATACCTTCAGTGTAAACTACGGACCCAGCGGGATATCGGACAATGTCCTACACGTTGATCGCAGATTGCAATAATCGCCGAGAGATTCGCGGCGGTCAGAAGCAGCCAAAATACAATGGCCGACGGCCCAGAACCGTATCGCCTCCGACGTAGTGACGTTGACGCCTATTCACACTGACCACTATGTGAAGGTTTCGGCCGTCCCGGATCAAATCGGCTGCCAACTGCTTCGCCCGCTCGGCGAGCAACGAATCGTTTTCTTGGAGAAGCGCCAGGCAAATAGCCTCCTCGGCGGCAAGGGTGCCCATCAATCCATCTCCGAGGAGATGAGGATAAGCGTCGCTGTCGAACAGGAACCTGCTGCTCTCCGGATTCTCCATGATGTCCATCGGCCCAATCGTAACATGGCGTTCCGCTAAAGTGCGTTGATCGCAGATTGCAATAAATTCATCGAAAAGTGAATTTCTTCAGCCGTTCAGGCATGACGTAGACGTGCTGAAAAAACTCACGCGTGAACTCTATGACGGCATCAGCATAGAGTGGCCCAATGGTAATCGCGGTCTCATCATCGGGATCTTCAGGCGGGCGCGCTCCCAAATTGCCTCCGAGACGAACACGGTGAGCCATCTCCTTCAGGGGTTTTGTAATGATTCCCTGGTCTGCCAGCCAGTCAATTTGGTGTACTAATTTCTTGTCGGACGGGGCCTCTAATTGGATGCAGCTAGCATGCACTGCACGTCTACACATCTCGACGGTTGCGTTGTGGGCCTCCACCCAGCGGCAACGTAATGCCTCCCGAAAGTCAGTAGCGATATTGGACGGTATTTATGTAGCAACAGAGTCGTCTGGCTTTCCAAGCGGATAGTGCCTGTAGTATTTCCATTCATTATCTGGTGGCGATCTTTGGGCGCCAGCTAAGATTAAGTTGAGACAGCTTTGGCACTGCATTATGCCCCACGTTTCGCTCACTGATCCGAATGCACGAGTGAAAAGTGCCGCCCCGCCAGCAGACGAGACGGCGAGCAAAAACCCAGCGGTATCCCGGCAATGGGGAGAAGTTCCACGCAGGGAAAATAATCCTTGTGGTGGACCAAGAGATACTGCCTGCATGTCCATAGGCCAATCCTTCCAAAGCGCCGTCAGGAGCTCTGGCAGAGTTTTAAATAGCGAAACAGAGCTGTCCATGATACACTCCAATCCGGCCGCGTTTACGCTGAACTGGAGTATTAACGGTACCCCCGGCTCAGTGGCAGCTAAATTTAAGAGTGCGGGTTCGCGCTCGCCTTATCCTACCGCCAATACACTGCTCGCGTCCAAAAAATCCCAGCCCGTTTTCCGGGCTCGGCTTCTGTCCGCGTTGGCGAACGTTCAAGAGCGGGTAGCCAACCGATCAGCGGTCTCCAGAAGTTCCCGGATCGTCCAGACGTGATTGACTATTCCCGCTTCCATTGCGGGTGTCACGCGCAACGTCTGGTGAACCCGGCAGAAGTTGTAGTAGGCGAAGTGCAGGCAGTACGCGGCCCACAAGTTTTCCCACTTCTTCGAGAAGGCATTCGTCAACCGCGTAAGGCGGCGCATGCTCATTTGGATCGTCAGGTTTTGGCGCTCCACGTGGGACGTGCAGATGAAGTCAGGATCGGGGTTGCCCATGACTGGGACCTTCTCCGTATACGTGACATCGGGCGGGCTGTACCGGCGCTGACCTTCGGTATCGGCATTCCTACGAAAAATATCGCCATGGAAGCCTCGCCATATCACCTGAATCCGGCGTGAAGATTGCAATTTCAGACCTGGATCGGTTTCAGTCGGTGAACCTTTCGCAGGATGTCATTGGCCAGATCCTGTAGCTGCGGCGACTTTCGGAGGCGCAGAACCGGGCGGTTCTGCGGGCGAGT
>DATMNI010000175.1:0-31243 GCA_035570275.1 Candidatus Acidiferrales bacterium
GACACAGGCCAACACATCGTGGAGCTCCGAGCTCTCGCACTCAGTGACCGTTGGGAGCCCGCTATAGAATTGACACTTCGTCCGCTACGGATGGCTGTTCGCGCCGCTTGAGGTCGATGTCCAGGATGAGAGCCACACCCACTCGGAATTGGAAGCACTCGAGCCAGCGCCCGGCTCTCGGACGATATTTCCAACACGGCAGCATGGCGAAGGCATCGGACAAGCAAAAGGCAGACTGCAATAGATTCCTTAATTCCAATCCACCTCCAGTGCCCGGCCCCGACAAAGATTGCATGACGCGCCTCCAAATCGTCTCATTCGCGTTCTATCAGGCATATCAGCAACGCCAGACAGCAGATTACGACACCGTTAAGCAGTGGACGCGTACCGAAGCATTGGCGATCATCGATTCGGTCGATTCGGCATTCAAGGCGTGGCCGCAGATTCGAAATCGCAAATTTGCTCAGGATTATTTACTCTCCCTTCTCGGCGATCCGAAGGGAAGATAATCGAGCCACAACTCCCTGTCGCGAATCGGGTTGACAACATCAACCGTTCGCAATGGGCAGAATCTGAACTTTGTCAGAGCCAGTAAACACATACTCGAGCTTCTGGCCAATCGACGGCAGCTCTCACTTGTGGACATGCTGGCTGAAACTCAGGTCGTCGATCCCTCCCGGCAACGACGATTCCGGTGCCGGCTCGCGGTGTTCAGCCTCTGCAATTCGCGGTCGCGGACCAGCAGGGGATGTCCTCGAAGGTACGTACACCGTTACTGGCGGCCGAGGCAATGATGTCGGCGTGACGCTCGTGAGCGAACGGCGCTTTACTGGCAAACAGCGGTCGTGTTTCCGGGACCGGGCAATTCGATCTTCGGCTTCCGATGGGAACTTACGCCATCGTCTTCGACAACCGGTTTTCAACGTTCACCGCGAAATCGGTCTCACTAGACTTGAAGCTCAAACACTACAAGTGAGCACTCGCCCGTGTACCCGCCGGTACCTTAAATCGGCGTAAGGAACAATTTGAGTGTTCCTGCAATTATTGAAATCAATAACGTGCGTGACGTCAGTAGGCTGGCTGAGTAGACGCGCGGGAAGCTGAATGGTCGCGCGTCGATTACGTTTCGCTTATGTCAAACTGGCTGATGTAATGCACCGCATCGCAGCTATTCTGGTGGCCTGCGCCTGCGCCTTTGGCCAGCCTCCCGCCTACAACCAGCCTTACCGTCCTCAGTACCACTTTTCCCCGCGAGCGCACTGGACGAACGACCCCAACGGTCTGGTTTTCTTCGATGGCGAGTACCACCTTTTCTACCAGTACAACCCGTTCGGCGATGTCTGGGGCCACATGAGTTGGGGCCACGCGGTTAGCCGCGACTTGATGCATTGGCAGGAACTGGGGGTCGCGCTGCCGGAGGAGAACGGCGTCATGATCTTCACCGGCAGCACCGTGGTGGACACCCGCAACACCAGTGGCTTCTGCGCGGCGGCCAAACCGTGCATGGTAGCGGTCTACACGGGTCACACGCCGCCAACCCCCGCCCGGCCCACTCTGCAAACGCAGAACCTGGCGTATAGCAACGACCACGGACGGACGTGGACCAAATTCTCCGGCAACCCCGTACTGAACCTGAACCTGCCGGACTTTCGCGATCCTCACGTTTTTTGGGTGGGCGATGCCCGGCGGTGGGTGATGGCCGTCGCCTTACCCAACGATCACAAGGTGCTGTTCTACGGTTCGCCCGACCTGAAAGCCTGGGAGCGGTTGAGCGAGTTCGGGCCCGCGGGCGCAACCGGCGGCCAATGGGAATGCCCCACGCTGACGGAGGTTCCGGTTGCGGACGGCCCGCGCCAGACCCGCCCGCCTCAGACCCGCCCGCGCGAGACCCACTGGGTGCTCAAGGTCGGGCTGAATCCCGGGGGCCTGCAAGGTGGATCGGGCGAGCAATACTTCGTGGGCAGTTTCGACGGCCGGCGGTTCACCAACGACAACCCGCCTTCGACCACCTTGTGGACCGACTACGGGAAAGACTGCTACTGCGCGCTGACCTTCAACGGGATGCAGCCGGGCGAACTGCCCATCATGCTCGGCTGGATGAGCAACTGGCAGTATGCAGCGAAGGTGCCCACCGAGCCCTGGCGCGGGCAGATGACCATCCCGCGCCGGCTGCAACTGACGAGGCTGCCGGAGGGTCTGCGGCTGCAACAGGAGCCCATAGAGGCGATTCAACAGCTTCGGGGCGGCCATTTCGCGTGGCGCGGGCAAGACGTGGCGGAACTCAACCGCGCACTGAACGCGAAAGGGCGCTGGAGCAGTTTTGAACTGCGCAGCACGGCATCGCCGGGCGCGGCCGGGGAGGTGGCGTGGCGGCTGCTGGCCGGCGATGGGAAGTACGTGACGGTAGGATACGCCAACGGCGAACTGTACGTGGACCGCACGCACTCGGGCGCCACGGATTTCAGCCGGGACTTTCCGACGCGCACTTCGGCTCCGCTCGCCGTGGGCAACGCGCCTCTGGAACTTACAGTTCTCGTGGACCGATCCGCGGTGGAGGTTTTCGCGCAGGGTGGGAAGGTGGCGATGACCAATCTGGTCTACCCACCGGCCGCGGCTCGGGGGATGGAGTTTTCCGCCAGCGGCGTGAAGGCGGGGCGGATCGGTGTGGACGTCTGGGAATTGAAGTCGGCGTGGCGGTAGGCCGCCAGCCGGACCATTCCGGCACCAACAACGAGTTAGTGCGCTTCAATCCTATGCAGTGATCGGCACTCAGTCGTACTAGGTCTTTCTTACCGTGGTACCGGTATTAATTTCCGCATGGAACCACGGCTCCGTTGGCAACCAGCCCACGCTCAAAGTTATGCCTCTGGAATTCGCCGTGCATAACGTGGGTCAAGCGCCATTCGACAAACCGCGAATCATGCGATAAACCACGAATCTGGAAAGGAAGGCAATATGATGCGAAGAATCCTTACGTTTTGCGCCTGCGCAACAGTATTCGGAGTGTTGGCGTTTGGCGAGACCTTGACGGGCAGGCTCCTGGACTCAACCTGCTACGACCAGCAGAAGAGCGCCGCTACCTGCGATCCTACTGCTTCCACATCTACCTTTGCGCTCCTGGTATCGGGCAAAGCATACAAACTGGACGACGGAGGCAAGATTGCGGAGGCGCTCAAGAGCCGGGCTGACCGCTCCAGCGACCCCAACGGCAAAGTCTCCACTCAAATCATGGCCAAGGTCACCGGCGCCAAGGAAGGCAACATGGTCAAGGTAGAGGAAGTCGAAGTACAGTAAGCCTCATAATAGGTGTAGTGAACCTGAAAATAGGTTTTTCCACCTTTTATTTTTAGTGTAAAAGCCAGTACCGTTCCGCCAGAAAACTTGGTATCATCGAGTACATGTTGGGGCGGTACTACTTCAGCCTTCTGTGTTCGTCCTTGATTGCCGGCTCTGCGGGCATGGCACATGCTCAGCAGGTTTCGGACGTGCCCTCGGCACGTGAACGGACTTTGCTTGCCGAAAGCTATACGTCCGAAAGGCTCTGGGTCTGGCAAAAGCGGCTGAATCTGCAAGAGTGGAACATCTCGGTGGTCGTCGTGCCTGCCGGTGAGCTGAAGCCCAAGACCCTCGGAAACGTCCATTGGGAGCTTGAGAAGAAAAGGGCTGTCATTCGCGTCCTCGACCCCGCCGATTACACCTTGCCCTTCAACGAAATGCTGAAGGACATGGAGTTTACCGTGGTCCATGAGCTCATTCATCTGGAACTCGCTCCTGTTCTTTCCGATTTGCACCGCAGCGATGCCAACCGCCGTGAAGAAGAGCACGCTGTCAATCATGTGGCGGATGCGCTGCTCAACCTCGGTCGCAAGCCGTAAGCAGCACTTTGGCACTCCGGGTGCCTGTTAAAGCGCAGTTGAAGTGGCGCTAACCGGTGGGGCCGGCGTACAGTTCGAAAGAACCCGCGCCGTTTCCACCGGTACCATCACAACTTTTTCCCTGGTCCAAATACACCCGGTCCCATTAGAATCGCACCAGGCCGTGCGCCGCTGTGCCGTCCTCCGTCCAGCACCATCTTCCCGTTGACGATTACGTATTCCACGCCAGTTGCGTATTGGTGGGGCTTCTCGTACGTCGCATTGTCGATGATCGTGGCGGCGTTAAACACCGTGACATCCGCCGCCATCCCCGGACGCAGCAGTCCGCGGTCGTACTGGTGGATCTTGGCGGCGTTGGCCGAGGTCATTTTTCGAATTGCTTCTTCCAGCGTGATCACGCCATCTTCGCGCACGTAGCGCCCCAGCACGCGCGGAAACGTCCCGAAATAGCGTGGATGGGGGTTCCCGGCGGCCAGCGGTCCTTCCGTGGTCACCGCCGTGCCATCGGAGCCGAACGATACCCAGGGCTGCCGCAATGCGTACCGCATATCGTCTTCGGAATGGTGAAAGTAGACCGTGGGCACGGAGCCGTTGTTGTTCACCAGAAGCTCGAAGAGCGTGTCGATGCCCGGCTTGCCCAGCGCGCCGATGACGTCGCTCATGCGTTTGCCCTCGAACTTCTTGTACTTCGGGTTCGAGAGCGAGACCAGCAGCATGCCGTCCCATCCGCCGGTTGCCGTGTAGTGGTTGTACCAGTTTGTGCCTGCGATGCCTTGGTTGATTTCGTTTTCGAGCCGCGGCCGCAGCGCCGGGTCCTTCAACCGCTCGATCATCGCCAGCGCGCCGCCTTCGTGCGCCCACGGCGGAATGATGCTGGCCAGGTTATTCTGCCCGGCGCGGTACGGATAGACGTTGGCCTGCACGTCCTGGCCGCGCGCCCGCGCCGCCGCGATGGATGCGGTCAACTCGGGCATCTGGCCCCACATTTCGTGCTCGGCGATTTTGAGATGGATGATGTCCACCGGCAAACTCGCGCGCCGGCCGATCTCGATCGCCTCCGCTACCGATTCGAACACCCCGCGCCCTTCGGTTCGCATGTGGGTGGAGTAGAGGCCGCCGTATTTCGACGCCACCTGGCACATCGCCACCAGCGTGTCCGTGTCGATCCACGAGCCCGGCGGGCCGCTCAGCGAACTCGCCACGCCCAGCGCGCCCTGCTCCATGGCCTCTTGCACGAGGGCGCGCATCCGGTCCAATTCTTCCCCCGATGGCGGCCCCGCTTTCTGTCCGTGAACCCAGGTCCAGATCTCGCTCGACCCCACGTAGCTGCCGATATTGGTGGCGATCCCCTGCCGCAAAAGCTGCGCGAAATAAGCGTCGAAGCCCTTCCAGCGCTTGCTGGGAGCGGCCGACCCGCCCTCGCCCAAAATCATGGAGGTCACGCCCTGACGGACCATGCTTTGGGCGTTGCCATCCTCGACAATGCTGAAATCGGAATGGTTGTGGATGTCGATGAAGCCCGGCGCCACGGTGAGGCCGGTAGCGTCGATGACGCGCACGGCCGAACGGCCAGCCAGTCGCCCCATGGCGGCGATCTTCCCTTGCCTGATCGCCACATCGCCGACGAAGGCCGGGTTGCCGGTCCCATCCACAATGCGCCCGCCGCGAATCAGCAGGTCAAAATCCTGTGCCGTCGCCAGCACGCCCAGCAGCAGCAAGAGCGGACCAAGTTTCATACCGCGAGTGTACTCGATTTGACCCAAAGCTACATCTCCCGCTGTATGATAGGCCAATGCGAAACGCAACGCTTCTGTCCCCGATTCTGCTGGCGATGGCCGGCGGCCTCTCCGCCCAAGGCCCGCAGGTCCCGATCGAGAATGACCAGGCTCGCGTGGTCAAAGTGGTGGACCAGCCGCACCACAAAGGGCAGCCGCACGAACACAAAATGAACCGCGTCATGATTTATCTGACCGCCGGCCGCCAGGAGATCACGCCGCAGGGCGGCAAGACGGCGGTGCTGGAATTCAAGGCCGGTGACGTGAAATGGAGCCCGGCCAGCGGAATGCACGTCTCCGAGATCACGAGCGACCAGCCGGTCACCATCGTCGAAGTGGAGTTGAAGAAGCCAGACGGCCCGGCCAAGAAAGTGAACGCCGCGCTCGACCCGGTGAAGGTGGCTCCCAAAGACTACAAAGTGGAGTTCGAGAACAGCCAGGTTCGCGTGGTGCGAGTCAAGATCGGCGCTCACCAGAAGGTGCCCCTGCACGAGCACATCCTCAACCGCCTGGTGGTCTACGTGACCGACCAGGACGGCACCATGACCACACCCGACGGCAAGACCGACACCGCGCAGCACAAGGCCGGCGAGGTGAGCTGGGGCGGCCCGACGAAGCATCGCGAAGAGAACCTCCGCGACGGCCCGTTCGAGGCTGTGGTGGTGGAGTTCAAGAATTAAGCCTTCAAGAACTAAGGCGGAGTCAAACAATAAGCTGGACGATCTGCGTTTAGCGCAAGGGGGGAATCGGCTTGGAGCGTGGGATTTCAAAAAGGCAAGATTTCACGCAAAGCCCTAAAGCCGCAAGGAAGACTGCTCGGCGAGTCCGTTAGCGACGCGCGTGAAGCCCGTCCTTGCTCAGGGCCACTTTGAAGTCTATCGGTAAGCCCACACGCTTGTTGGCAGCCGCGGATGGGAGGACTGCCCGAAATCCCATTTCCATGTGGACGCCGTGATATACCAGGGGAGCCAGGTGCTGACGCGGTGAAAAGGGAAAAGGCACAAGCGGCAGCCCCACGAGGCCGAACGTACCGATACGCAGGGCAGGGGCGGACTGTCCCGGAGTAGCGAGGAAGCGGCGTAATGTCCGTGGAGGGAAGGGGGCAGGCCATTCGAGTCATGGTCAAACTTGGCCAACTGGCAACAGGAGGGCCGACTGGTTGTGGCGGAGGGCGGCAGCTCTCAATGGATGGCACGAGCCGTGTGACTGGAGACAGTCACGCACGGTTCTGTGAAAGGCTCGGGTGAAATTCCCTGGGCCTACTCGGCGGTGCCGGGCAACTCGCATCCCTACCGCACATCGGTTTTTGTCGTCTGTTTACGGGCCGCAAATCTGGCGAGGCGCCGGCAGGCCACACAAAACCGATGGCCCGCCCCACTATTCCTCGTCTTCCTCGACCTTTACCGGTTCAAGGTCTTCGGCCTCGAAGATCTGCCGGCACTCCAGACATTCCACGTAGTCGACGCCGTCTCTTCGGGCAAGAATCTGGGTACGGGTGTGATCGCAAGCGGTTTGCATAACAGCGCTCAGATGAAGTTTATTCTACCCGTACTCCCGCCCTTGTCAAGCCCCCCTCCGTTGTCAACCGTTGTCCAGTCTCTATACCGGGGCTTGCCGGGCTGTCAATCTTGTCTGTCAGTCCTGTCTGTCAATCCTGTCTGTCAATCCTGGCCGCAGCCACTTTCCACGCGGCGGACGCCGGTTACCTGCGCGGTCAAGCAATCGCGCTACCCGCCCAAGGGGCCCAGATACCGGTCGAACCAGTCCAGGGTCTCTTTGATGTCCTGTTGCGGCGGCGCATAGTGTCCCCCCTCGAACAGCACATGACGCTTGTCTTTTTCCGGTGTTCCCAGCAGACGAAACATTTGGTTCTGGTCGGTTTCCAACGGATGACGAAAATCATAGCGGCCGTTGAGCATCAGGACCGGAATCCGGACTCGCGGCGCGAAATTGATCTCATCGATCTCCGGCGGTTTTCTCTCGGGTGAGAAGCCTCCACCCAACAGTACCGCAGCCCGGATTCGAGTCTCTTCCGCCAGCATGATCGAGCCCAATCTCGCCCCTAAGCTGCCTCCGTAATAGCCCATCCGGCCGCGAGCGATGTCGGTGCGGGTTTCCAGGTAATCCACCGACCGTTTCAAATCTTTGCACTGCTGAATTGTCCGGTCCCTGACGCCGCTCGGTCCGGGCTGGTTCGCCGGCCGGCGTTCGTACATTCCCTGATAAACAGGAAATAGAACCGCCCTTCCGCTTCTGACCAGAAAAGCAATGCGGTTGATTTCCGCATCGTCGATCCTGCCCACCTGGAGAGCATGGCCCGCCGGAAAATAGACTATGGTTTGATACGGCGGCTTGGTATTTCTCGGCAGGTAGAGCCACGCCGTCACGCGTTGCTGATCGTACGCGGCATCGAAAGTGATCTTCTCCGAGGTCCAATAGGGCGAGTGCCCATCCACCGATTCTCTAATAGCCTTCAGTTCCGTACGATCGTACGAGTAACCGCTCCGCAGGATACGAAACTCACGTTCGGTAACCGGTTTTTCCGCGCGGTGATCGCGCGTGGGTCTTTCGGCAGGCTGGCTGAGCTCATCCGGAAGCGCGCCGCCAGAATACTTCACGCAGCGAAACCCGTTGGCGGGGGAACGGTCAAAGGGCGACAGCGCGTCCACACCGGCATAAAACTCACGCCCCTCATTCCAGCCGCCTCCCAGGATGTAGCGGCCGTTTCCAGTGGCGTTCCAGCACCATTCCTTCACGTTCCCCGCCATATCGTAGGTTCCGAACGCGCCCAGGCCCGGCCGGCTGCCAACTCGCGCCGGACCGGTTCCGTTGAAATTGCTGAACAGCACCACGTCGGAATAGATCCCCTGCACGGCGGCCCGGTACCAGTGGTGAATCGTCGGAATTCTCTTGTTCGCGAACTCCGCATAGGCCGCGGCTTCGTACCAGCTCACGCCGCTCACGGGGAAGTCGTCCCTGCCCGCCGGATAGTCGCCCACCTCCCAAGTCGAAGGTCCCGGGCGGCCCGTGGAGTCGCGAAACTCCGCCATCGCCTGCTCCCAGGAAAGCACGCGGCCATCTTTCACGAACTCCTCGCGCCAGTATTGCCGGTTCCTGTAGCCGCCCTTCTCCACGAACTGTTTGAACTGCCTGTTTGTCACCTCATACTTGTCCATCCAATAGTCGTCCAGGGGGACAGCGTTGAGGCTGAACAACTGGGCGTTGGCGCGCGGCACGTGCACCATTTCCGCGGGGACGCTGCCTTCCGCATCCAAAACAAACTCAATCGTGGAGTCCTGAATCCCGGCCGCGTTCTCCACAGCCCGGAATCCCGGCTTGGCAATTCTCCAGCGGTAGAATCCGAACGGCAGCAGGAAGTTTTCGAGTGGCGCCTGGCCCAGGCGCACCCATTCGCTGTCGGGATTCCCGTACGGCTTCAGGTAAATATCCGCGCCGGGAGGCGTGCTGCGGATGGAAACGGCGGACGAAATCTCGCGCAGAATCCGGTTGAGCGCAGGATCCCGAGGCAGGAATTGCAGCGCCTTAAGGATGAACGGGAAAGCGGCGGGGTCGTTTCCCGACCTGACCAGACGGGTGGCCTCGGGTAGTGCGACCTCACGCGCCCAGCGCACGTGCTCGTCCCGGCGGTAATACATCACACCCAAGAGCGCCAGCAGGGTCGCCGCAGCCAGCAGAATCGCCGCCACAATCCGGGGGCGCCCGAGTGGGATGGGCCCCCTTGCCGGTGCCGTGAGGTTTACGGCGATCGGCGGGGCAGCGGCTGCGGTCACTTCGATTTCCACTGCTGCCATCTGGCTTGGCGCCGCTTCCATCTGGCTTGGCGCTGCTTCCATCCGGCCGATGAAGCGGTAGCCTCGCCGCGCCAGCGTCTCGATGTAGCGCGGTTTATCCGCCGATTCCCGCAGCGCGTCCCGCAATCGCTTTACGGCCGAGTTGATACCCTGGTCGAACTCCACCAGCGTGCCATTGGGCCAAAGCTTCTGACGGATCTGCTCGCGCAGGATCACTTCGCCCGGATGCTCCAGCAGCATCAGCAGTATCTGAAAAGGCTGATCCTGCAGACGGATCCTGCGGCCATCCTTGCGCAGTTCGGCGGTACGGAGATCGAGTTCAAACGGCCCAAAACGAACCTCGGCGGCCCGGTCGGCGCCGGCTTGCCCGTCCACTTGAAAATCCTGTTCCTGACGCCAGTCAGATTGCCAGTGTATCACCTCCCGGAATCCCCAACAGCACCCCAGTTAAGTCCCAGTTTGTCAGGCGATTAGCTCGTGATAAATATGTCAGGCCCGGGTCATCTCGATTCCATTGAGATATCCGCTTGCCGGGTTGACACTTGCCTGTCAGCGCCAGCCCTGTAGGTTTCTTGGCGTTGCACAATTCACTTGGAAGGATTTTGCATGCTCAACACACGGATGTTCGCCGCCACATTATTGACTGCCCGAAGTCGTACTCTCGTGCGGGCCTTGGCCGCCGGGTTGCCCCTGATCGGTCTCGCCATCGCCCTGAGCTCCCACGGCGGCGCCTCACCGTCCGCCACGGAATTCCGTTATCGCGACGATTGCGACCCAGTAACTTTTGATGCCGCCATCGGCCCCGGCGCCTGCATTGGCAATGGCGGCACCACGTTTCAAAAGCTGCTTCGGGAACTTCAGGAGGATCAGACGGCTGGCGCGTGGCGTATCAACCCCGACCAAACCGGCCTCGACTCAGGGGACCACACGCTGATCGTGAGCCGCGGCGGCGAACTGCACACGTTCACGAAGGTGGAGAAGTTCGGCGGCGGCATCGTCCCGCTCCTGAACGACCTGGCGGGCGTTCCCCAGATTGCACCGGAGTGCCAGATAAATCCAGCCGCCTTTTCGCCCGGCAGCATACCGGTCTTCCCGGGCTCGTCCGTCCCAGGCCCCGTCGCCGGCACCGCCGGCCTCCCCGTCGGCAAGACAAAATTCCAGTGCTGCATCCACCCCTGGATGCGCACCGTCGTCGAAGTGAAATCGCACCACTAGCCGTTCGCGGCCGGTGGCCGCGGCAAGACCACAAGGCCGGACGAACGCCCCTGTCCGGCCTCTATCGCCCCGGATGGAATCGGCTTCGCGAACGTCCCCGCCGGCGTTGAATCCCGGAAGCCGCCCCGACGGCTACCGTACCTGCGAGTTACAATCCGTGTTGTATGCCGTTCCCAACCCACCGACTACGCCGTCTGCGAGCCACCGAATCCCTGCGCAACCTGGTTCGCGAAACCTGGCTGCACCCGGGCCAGTTCATCCTGCCGCTGTTCGTCTGCCCGGGCGAGGGCGTGAAGCGCGAAATCAGCTCGATGCCGGGAAACTACCAGATGTCGATTGACGAACTGGTGCGGGAGTGCGACGAGGTGGAATCCCTGGGCATCGGCGGAATCATTCTGTTCGGCCTGCCAGAATCCAAGGACGATATGGCTTCCGGCGCCTATGACGAGAACGGCATTGTGCAGCGCGCCATCCGGGCCATCCGCCGCGAAACCCGCAAACTGCTCATCGTCACCGATGTCTGCAACTGCGAATACACCAGCCATGGCCACTGCGGCTACGTCAAAGACGGCGACGTGGATAACGACACCACGCTGCAATGGCTGGCCAAAGCGGCCCTGTCGCATGCGCGGGCCGGCGCCGACATGGTGGCGCCCTCGGACATGATGGACGGCCGCGTCTGGGCCATTCGCCAGGCGCTCGACGCCAACGGTTTCGACAAGACGCCGATTCTCTCCTACGCCGCCAAGTTCGCCTCCGTGTTTTACGGTCCGTTCCGCGAAGCCGCTGAATCGGCGCCCCAGTTCGGCGACCGCCGCAGCTACCAGATGGACCCGGCCAACGGCCGCGAAGCCATGCGCGAGATCGAACTCGACCTGGAAGAGGGCGCCGACATGATCATGGTGAAGCCGGCGATGCCCTATCTCGACCTGATCTCGCAAGCACGCCAGCGTTTCGACGTCCCCATCGCGGCCTACCAGGTGAGCGGCGAGTTTTCGATGATTGTCGCCGCCGCCCGCAACGGCTGGCTCGATTTCGACCGCGCCATGATCGAAAGCCTCACATGCATCACCCGCGCCGGCGCCGGAACCATTCTGACGTACTTCGCCAAGCCGGCTGCCCGCCTGCTGGCGTAGTAGCACACTGGTTCTGGCTCATTGACTGTCTCTTACTACCGGCTGTCTCTCACCGTTGGGGAGGTCACGAAACCCTCCTAAGGAACTCGCTGCAAGTTATTGATAATACGAGAGTCCAAAAATGGCTTTGCTGAATAATTTCGCCGACAGAGACCCGGCCAAGTTCCTCTCCGGTATGGACCCGCGCAACGCGGGCGCTTTGCTTGTGGGGCAGATTACTAATCTGCGGCAGATTGTTAATCCGCCTGCGCGATGCGGCAGCGAGCCAGCCTGCGTTGGTGGCCTTGCCCGCGAGATGCGGCAGGCGGATTGCCACGGTTCAGCACAAGGTACTCGGGATTCTTCCGTAGAGACTTGACTCTCCCCATTCGCTTAGAATGACTTGGTATTCAGTCTGTTTCTCAGGAGTTACTATGGCAGCTCCGACGAAGGCTTCCGATATAGATCTCACTCCCATTCCGGGCAAAACATATTTCGACCTGGCGCGTGAATGGCGCGAGGAGTTTATCTATTTTCTGCTGATTGACCGCTTCCATGACGATCAGGCGCGCTCGCCGGTCTTGCAGCCTGGCCGGACCAACGGCATCGGCACGCCTGACGATTTCTTCGGAGGCAGGATCCAGGGGATCACTAATCACCTCGATTACATAGCCGGACTAGGTTGTACAGCCATCTGGCTTTCGCCGATCTTCGAGAATAACCCCAAGGCATACCACGGCTACAACATTAATAACTATCTGAGCGTCGACCCGAACTTCGGCACGGAGCAGGATCTGGTCGATCTGGTGGACGCCGCGCACAACTTCAAGCAGGGCGGGCAGCCGTTCCCCATACGGATCATTCTCGATGTGGTGATCAATCACTCGGGGGATAATTGGGAATACCTGGGTGGGCCGAGGAATTTTTCGGGCCAGCAGTTTGATTTCGGGAACTTCCGGTGGACCGATCGTCCGATTCCCACCGAACTCCGGAACCCGGACTGGTATCATCGGCGCGGCCAGATCAGAGACGGACAATTCGATACTGCTCCCGAGAATCAACTGGGCGACATCGCTTCGTTGAAGGATTATGAGAACGACGATGACGATATCGGCTCCGCGGTGGTTAATACCCTGATCAAGGCGCACGCCTATTGGATCCGCCAGGCGGACGTCGATGGGTTTCGCGTGGATGCCGTGAAGCACATGGGACCGCTGGCCTGCGCGCGCTTCTCCTCCAATATCCGCGAATACGCCTATAGCCTGGGGAAGCGCGGCTTCTTTCTGTACGGTGAAATAGCCCAGGCCGATGACGACTTATATAACCGCTACATCGGCCAGAACACTTCCCGCCTCGACGGCAACAACACGGTATTCTTCGGTTTGGATTCGGTTCTCGATTTCCGCCTGGCCGAAGGGAACGGTGGCGGGGGCCTTCGCGATGTGTTGAAGGGTTTTCGGGGGCCGCAAACGCTATTTGACCGCCTGGAAGCGCAGCGGCAACGGGCATTGAACCGGGGTGAGATCGGTAAGTACCTGGTCACGTTCGTCGATAATCACGATTCGTTCTGGCAAAAGCCGGGCGGCCGTTTTGCCAATGGCGCGCCGGATGAACAGGTGATTGCCGCGATCGGATACCTGCTATGCTCGCTCGGGACGGCGTGTATTTACTATGGCACGGAGCAGGGCTTTTCGGGGCACGGTGAGGACAACGATATCCGTGAAGCCATGTTCGATAAGGCGACAGCAGGGCGCAATCTGTTGAACCCGAATGCCACGATCTATCGGGAGATTGCCAGGATTGCGGAGGTGATGCGGAGCCACGAACCACTGCGGTTTGGACGCATGTACTTCCGCCAGATTTCGGGAGACGCACAGCATTTTGGATTCCCTTTCGGATCCGCTTACACACTGGCGTTCTCGCGGATGCTTTACCCGGAGGAGATCCTGGTGGCTTACAACGTGGCCGGCAACGCCCGTTCCGACAGCGTGATCGTGGACGCAGACCTTCACGCCGATGGCGCCAGCATGCAGTTTCTGTACGGGGGGACGGGCACGGTCCCCGTCCACACTGCCAACGACGGCTCGCGCTTCGTGACGCTGAACCTGGCGCCGCACCAGTTCGTGATCCTGGGATAGAGCTCCGGCCCCGGTTTCCTGGGTGTGCGACATAAAAGTGAGAATCACTGCGACATGACTTCTGCCGCAGGACGACCCGCGTTCATTCCGCGCACTTTTTGAACCGCTCGTCCGCATCGCGGCCGAGTTGAGTGCCTCGACTACAAGCCAACCGGCAAGCTACCGAGTATGCGGCCGCCGCCTGCGGGGAGCATGGCGCGGCAGAAGGCACCTCCTCTCCAGCAAGCTTTTTCACCCATGCATCCAGCGTCAAGTCATGCGCCGCCGGCGGCATGAGTCACTGCCAAATCCAGACTGTCGCCGGTTAGCCAAATCCGGGCCAGCCTGCGAGGCCGAGTCCGCTTGACCGCAAAGTAGAATGCGAGTATAGGAAGGCGCTGGGGAGCCAAACCGCCGGAATCGGCGGTTCCGGGTTTTTTGCCACTGATTTTAAAGGCCTTAATTTCGCAAACCGCCGAAGCCGGCGGTTTGTTTCTTGGGGAGCTAATCGATGCGTGAGAACCCCTTTCTTCCGCGAACTGCCAGCTTGTCTGAAGTACCAGGTACGCTGAGATTCTGCGACTTTTCGGCGATTCTGGCGGATCTCCACTTTATGTCGCGCACTCCGCCTTCCTCCTGAGCAGGGCTTTCCTGGCGCGGTATGTTAACCATGGAGGTCTCACAATGAATCTCACGCGCCGAGCGTTGCTGGCTTGGCCAGCCTTAGCCTCGGCAGCAGCCGTACCGCTGCTGGCGGCCGATGACGGCTGGATTCCGCTGTTCGATGGCCACAGTCTGGATGGCTGGCAGCCCAGCGAACACAAGGACGCCTGGAAGATTGTCGACGGGCACATCGCGGCCGATGGCGCGCGCTCGCACCTGTTCTACAACGGTCCGGTGCACGGCGCCGATTTCAAGAACTTCGAACTGGAGGCGGATCTTCTGGCGCGGCCCGGCTGCAACTCGGGCGTCTACTTCCACACCCGCTACCAGGAAAGCGGATTCCCTATCAAGGGTTTCGAAGTGCAAGTCAACAACACGGCCTCGGGCGAGGGCACTTATCGCGAGCGCAAGAAAACCGGCTCGCTATACGGCCTGCGCAACGTCTACAAACAGCTCATTCCGGATGACGAATGGTTCAAGATCCGCGTCGCCGTGCGCGGCAAGAACGTGTAGATAAGGCTCAACGGCACGCTGGTGGTGGACTATATCGAACCCACGCCGCCGGTGATTCCGGCGGGCGAGGAGCGCGAGCGTTTTCTGGATCGCGGCACCTTCGCGCTGCAGTGTCACAACCAGGGCTCCAAGGCCTTTTTCCGAAGCGTGCGTGTGCGGCCGCTGCCGGACGACGTGCCGACACCCGGCGGACCTGCCCCGGAAGTGGACGAGACCTTTCGCCAGGTCATCGCCATTGGCCGGAACAACTACCCCATGGTGGATTACCACGTCCATTTGAAGCTCGGGTTCACGCTGGAGCAGGCACTGGCCAAATCGCGCCGCGATGGCATCGGCTACGGCATTGCCGTCAACTGCGGAAAAGGTTTCCCGGTGGAAAACGACGCCGGCGCGCGCCAATTTGCCGAAAGCATGAAGGGCCAGCCGGTATTCATCGCCATGCAGGCCGAGGGACGCGAATGGACGCAAATGTTCTCGCGCCAGGCCGCCGCCGTCTTCGACTATATCTTCACCGACTCCATGACTTTCGCCGACGATGGCGGCAAGCGCATGCGCCTCTGGATTCCCGAGGAAGTCGGCGCCATTGCCGACCCGCATGCTTTCATGGAAACGCTGGTGGCACGCACCCTCGGCATTCTGGAGCATGAACCCATCGACATCTACGTCAACCCCACGTTCCTGCCGGATGTCATCGCCAGAGATTACGACAAGCTCTGGACCGATGAACGCGCCCGGAAGGTGGTGGAAGCCGCGGCGCGCAACCAGGTGGCGATTGAGATCAACAACCGCTACAAACTGCCCAGTCCGGCTTTGATTAAAATGGCCAAAGCGGCGGGTTGCAAGTTCACCTTCGGAACCAACAATACCGGCCCCTCGGACCTGGGCCGATGCGAGTATGGTTTGAGCATGGTGCGGGAATGCCGGTTGGGCTGGCAGGATTTCTTCGTGCCGGGCTCCTGGTGGCCCAAAGTCGTGGACCGGAAAGGCGAGGCGCTAAAAGCGTAAAATCGAACTAATGCTCGGTAAGACGATTTCGCATTACGAAGTAGTGGAGAAGTTGGGCGCGGGCGGCATGGGCGACATCTACAAAGCTCAAGACCGCCGCCTCAACCGCTTCGTGGCGATCAAGGTGCTCTCGGCCGCCAGCGCCGGCGATCCCGAGCGGCGCCGCCGTTTTGTTCATGAGGCCCAGGCCGCTTCCGGCTTGAACCACCCCAACATTATCACCATCTACGACATCCTGTCGCAGGATGACACCGAGTTCATGGTGATGGAATTCGTCGCCGGGAAAACCCTCGACGAGATGATCCCCACAGGCGGCCTGGGCACTGCCAAGGTGCTCCAAATAGCCGTTCAGATCGCCAGCGCGCTACAGGCCGCCCACGCCGCCGGCATCGTGCATCGCGACCTGAAGCCGGCCAACATCATGGTCACCGGCTCGGGCCTGGTCAAAGTCCTGGACTTCGGGCTGGCAAAAATGACTATTGAGACCAGCCTGACCGATGCCACCCAGACCATCCGCACGGCTCCGCTCACCGTGGAAGGCTCCATCATCGGCACTGTCAGTTACATGTCGCCGGAGCAGGCCCAGGGCAAACGCGTCGACCCGCGGTCGGACGTCTTCTCGTTCGGCGTTGTGCTCTACGAGATGATCTGTGGCGTGAAGGCCTTCTCCTGCGATTCGACGGTCTCGACGCTTTCGGCGATCCTCCGCGACGAACCCAAGCCACTCAACCAAATGGTGCCGGGCGTTCCCGCCGAGTTGGAACAGATTGTCTACCGCGCCTTGCGCAAAGATCCCGGCGAGCGCTGGCAGAAAATCGACTACATGCACGCCGCCTTGGCCGAATTGAAGCAGCGGTCCGACTCCGGTGTGTCCATGCCTTCGGCAGTGATGCCACCGCCGCCTCCTCCGCCTCCCCTGGCGCCAGCGGCGAAGAAGCCAGGCCGTCTGCCGCGCGCGGCAGCCATCGTGCTCATAGTTTTGGCTGCGAGGTGGATGTTCAACAATCTCGGTTCCAGGCCGCCGAAGAGGGTTTCCATCAACATCGAGACGCCGCAACCGGAAACCCGGCCGGCGCCACCGGCCACGGCGCCACCTGAGCCCGCTGCTCCCCAACCGGCCGCCGTGCCCGAGGCGTCCGCGCCGGCGACGGAAAAGGCGTCAGGCGCGGCTGAGGACATCCTCACCAACAAGGCCGTGGTGGACATGGTTAAGGCCAAAGTGGCGCCCTCCCTGATCGTCAGCCACATTCATTCGTCGAAGACGAACTTCAATCTGTCCACTTCGGAACTGATCCGGCTCACCAAGGCCGGAGTGCCGGAGGCGGTGCTGGAGGCCATGCGCAGCCCCACAGGGATCGCCGGGACTGAGCCGGTTCCGGCGCCCTCGAAACCCGCCATTCCAGACGCCGCGGTGGCGGGCAACAAGTCTTCCGTCTGGGTTATCGGCGGCCTGCCTTTCGCCATCACGCTGATGGAAGACGTTCCGCTCAATCCCGAGCCCGGCCGCGTGCTGCACTTCCAGGCGTCCAAGGATTTCAAGATCTCCGGCTCGCTGGTAATCGCCAAAGGCGCGGCCGTGGCCGGGGAAGTGGTCGACGCCGCCAAGAAAGGCATCCTCGGCACGGGTATCGGAGGCGGCAAACCGACCTTCCGGCTGACCGAGGCGGACGCCGCCGACGGCACCAGGCTCAAGGTCACCGCCAGGCCCGGCCGCCACACCGAAGGCAAAGGCGACCACGCCATCGAACCCCCGGGCCACCGCTCGAAGGATCTCCTCGCCCCCGCCGGCACCGAGTACCTGGCATTCATCGACGGCGACCAATACGTGAAGAAGTAGGATAGGACATCGTCTTGCCAGCATTGTAGACTCCTGTAATGGATCTGGATGGGACCCTGAGATTTGAAGGTTCTGGATAGGTCGCAAAGGAGTATTCGACATGTGTCTCTGTCGTATGAGCTTGCTCGCGTTTGGCTGTTGCGGCTTCGCTTTTGGCCAACCAGGAAACGCCCCGAGGCTGGGCGCCGCCTCCCCCACGCTGGATTACCAGGAAGCGCCGGATTGGCCAACCCAGGCCACAAACGCAGCCGGTAAACCCGCCGCCTGGAATTTCATTCAGGTGTCCGGGGTGGCCATTGACGCGCGTGGCCACTAGGAGACGCCAAATGAGCAACAATAGAAGGGTCGCCGATGCAAATGAACGCTCAGGAATGGGAAACGGGCCTGGCCCTGACCCGGATCAGGGAACTGGAGCATCTTCCGGGTGCGCTGCTGCCTGTGTTGCATGCGCTGCAGACCGAATTTGGGTATATCGACGGCACCGCCGTTCCCCTGATCGCCGATGCGCTGAATCTGTCCGAAGCCGAAGTCTATGGTGTGATCGGCTTCTATCACGATTTTCGTCAGAAACCGCCGGGACGGCACGTGCTGCGCGTGTGCCGCGCCGAATCGTGCCAGGCGATGGGATGCGAGACGCTCATCCGGCACATTGAGGGTCGCGTGGGCGCGAAAATGGGCGAGACGACGGCGGATCGCAGCCTGACGGTGGAAGCGGTGTACTGTCTGGGTAACTGCGCCCTGTCACCGGCACTGATGCTGGATGGAAGGCTCTACGGCCGGGTCTCCGCGGCGATGGCCGATTTGCTGCTCGACGACGCCCGGAGGGCTGGGTGAGCGGCAAGGTTTACGTTTCGCGCGATGCCGCGGCCGTGTCGGTAGGAGCCGATGCGGTGGCGCGCGCGATCGGGGACCAGCTTCGGTCGAAGAGGGTCGAAACGGCGGTGGTACGGAACGGCTCGCGCGGGCTGTTCTGGCTCGAGCCGCTGGTGGAAGTCGAGACACCGCAGGGCCGGATTGCATACGGACCGGTCACAGTGGACGCGGTGCCGGGTCTCTTCGACGGCGGATTTCTGGAAAGCAACGGGCATCCGCTGAACCTCGGGTTGACGGAAGAGATTCCTTACTTAAAGCGGCAGCAGCGTCTCACGTTCGCCCGGTGCGGCGTGACGGATCCGCTGTCGCTGACGGACTATGTATCGCACGGGGGATACCGTGGGCTGGAACGCGCGCTCACGATGGGGCCCGCAACGATTGTCGAAGAAGTGATTGGCTCAGGGCTGCGTGGTCGCGGCGGTGCGGGCTTTCCGACCGGGATCAAATGGCGCACCGTTCTGCAAGCGCCGGCCGCGGAGAAATATATCGTCTGCAATGCGGACGAAGGAGACAGCGGTACTTATGCCGACCGGATGATCATGGAGGGCGATCCGTTCGTCCTGATTGAAGGCATGACCATCGCGGCGCTGGCGGTGGGCGCTTCGCGGGGCTACATCTATTTGCGATCCGAGTATCCGCATGCGCTGTTGGCGATGCAGCAGGCGATCGCGATCGCGTACGCTAGCGGTTATCTTGGCCAGTCCGTGGCGGGCAGCGGCAAGCCGTTCGATCTGGAAGTGAGGCTGGGAGCGGGCTCCTATATCTGTGGCGAAGAGACGGCGCTGCTCGAAAGCCTGGAAGGCAGGCGCGGACAAGTGCGGCCCAAGCCGCCGCTGCCGGCGATCGAAGGACTTTTCGCCAGGCCAACCGTTGTGAACAATGTGATCTCGCTGGCCACGGTTCCGATCATTCTGGAGAAGGGCGCCGCATTCTATCGAGATTTCGGAGTGGGCCGGTCGCGCGGCACGCTGACGATTCAACTGGCGGGCAACATCCGCCACGGTGGGTTGGTGGAGACCGCGTTCGGGATGACGCTGCGCGAGGCGATTTACGATTTCGGCGGCGGAACGGCGTCGGGGCGTCCACTGCGCGCGGTGCAAGTGGGCGGGCCTCTGGGCGCGTATTTTCCGGAGTCGCTGCTCGATACACCGCTGGACTACGAAGCGTTCGCCGAGCGCAAGGGACTGCTCGGACACGGCGGCGTGGTGGTGTTCGACGATACCGTCGATCTGGCGCGCCAAGCCCGCTTCGCGATGGAGTTTTGCGCCATTGAGAGCTGCGGTAAGTGCACGCCGTGCCGGATCGGATCCACGCGCGGGGTGGAGGTGATCGACAAGATCATCGCCAATCAGGGGCGGGACAAGAATCTACACTTACTCGACGATCTTTGCGAACTGTTGCAGGATGGTTCGCTGTGCGCCCTGGGCGGCTTGACGCCGATTCCGGTGTTGAGCGCGCTGCAACACTTTCCCGAAGATTTTCATAGAGTGGAGACACGGCAGTGACCATCATCCAAGAGACCGATTACGGAACGCCCGCGCGGACATCCGACGTGCTGGTCACGCTGGAGATCGACGGCAGCACGGTCGCGGTTCCGCGCGGCACGTCGATCATGCGGGCGGCGATGAATGCCGGCGTCAAGGTGCCAAAACTGTGCGCCACGGATAATCTGGAGCCGTTCGGTTCGTGCCGGCTCTGCCTGGTGGAGATCGAAGGACGGAGGGGAGCGCCCGCTTCGTGCACCACTCCGGCAGAGGCGGGGATGAAGGTGCGGACGCAATCGCCGAAGCTCGCGAAAATGCGGCGCGGCATGATGGAACTCTACATCTCGGACCATCCGCTGGACTGCCTGACGTGCGCGGCAAATGGCGATTGCGAACTGCAGGACATGGCAGGGGTGGTGGGGCTGCGAGAGGTCCGTTACGGATATGAAGGAAAGAACCATCTTGCGGCGCTAAAGGACGAATCGAATCCCTATTTCACGTTCGATCCCGCGAAGTGCATCGTGTGCTCACGGTGCGTGCGCGCATGCGACGAGGTGCAAGGCACGTTCGCTCTGACCATCGACGGGCGCGGATTCGCGTCGATGGTGTCGGCTGGAGGGAAGGATTTTCTGGATTCCGAGTGCGTCTCCTGCGGCGCATGCGTGCAGGCTTGTCCCACCGCGACCTTGATGGAAAAGACCGTCATCCAGAGAGGCCAGGCCGAGCACAGCGTAGTGACGACGTGTGCTTACTGTGGCGTGGGCTGTTCGTTCAAGGCAGAAATGCAGGGAAATCAGGTTGTCCGCATGACACCGCACAAGGACGGCAAGGCGAACCACGGACATTCGTGCGTGAAGGGCCGGTTCTCCTGGGGCTATGCGACGCACAAGGACCGGATCCTGAAACCGATGATTCGCGCGAAGATCGCGGACCCGTGGCGGGAGGTGAGTTGGGCAGAAGGGATCGGCCACGCCGCGTCGGAGTTTCGCAGAATTCAAGCCGCTCACGGGCGCGATGCGATCGGCGGCATTACCTCGTCGCGCTGCACTAACGAAGAGACGTACCTGGTCCAGAAGATGGTCCGGGCGGCGTTTCGGAATAACAACGTGGACACATGCGCGCGGGTGTGCCATTCGCCAACAGGGTACGGCCTGAAGTCGACGTTCGGTACCTCGGCGGGGACGCAGGACTTCGACTCGGTGGAAGATTCGGATGTGATTGTCGTCATCGGGGCGAACCCGACGGATGCGCATCCCGTTTTCGCTTCGCGCATGAAGCAGAGGTTGCGCGAGGGGGCGCGGCTGATCGTGATCGACCCGCGGCGGATCGATCTGGTGAAGTCGGCGCACGTGAAGGCAGACTTCCACTTGCCGCTGGCGCCCGGAACCAACGTCGCCATCATCAATGCGATCGCGCACGTGGTGGTGACGGAGAACCTGCTGGCGGAACAGTATGTGGAAGAGCGCTGTGAGCATGAGGCGTTCCGCCGCTGGCGCGACTTCATCGCGCAGGAACGGAACTCTCCGGAAGCTGTCGAGCGGCTCACCGGTGTGCCCGCGGCCGACGTCCGCGGCGCGGCACGCCTTTATGCAACGGGCGGCCGGGCTGCCATCTACTACGGCTTGGGCGTGACGGAGCACAGCCAGGGATCCACGATGGTGATGGGTATGGCGAACCTGGCCATGGCGACGGGGAATATCGGGATGCGCGGCGCGGGGTTGAATCCGCTGCGAGGGCAGAACAATGTGCAGGGCTCCTGCGACATGGGTTCCTTCCCTCACGAGTTTTCGGGCTACCGGCATGTTTCAGAGGATGCCGTCCGCGAGATGTTTGAACAGGCGTGGCAGGTGGCACTGGAAGGCGAGCCGGGGCTGCGGATTTCCAACATGCTGGACGCGGCAGTGGAAGGCACTTTCCTGGGTCTGTACGTACAGGGCGAGGACATCGCGCAGTCGGACCCGAATACAAGTCATGTCACTGCCGGGCTGTCGGCGATGGAGTGCGTGGTGGTGCAGGATCTGTTCCTGAACGAGACGGCAAGCTACGCGCACGTTTTTCTGCCTGGATCGTCCTTCCTGGAGAAGGACGGGACCTTCACGAATGCCGAGCGGCGGATCAGCCGGGTACGGAAAGTCATGCCGCCGATGGCGGGGCTGGCAGACTGGGAGGTCACGGTCGCACTATCGGAGGCTTTGGGCTATCCCATGCGGTATGCCCACCCCTCGGAGATCATGGACGAAATCGCGCGGCTGACTCCGACGTTCGCCGGTGTTTCCTATGAGAGGCTGGATGAACTGGGAAGCATCCAATGGCCATGCAATGCCAAGGCGCCGGAAGGCACGCCGATCATGCACGTGGACGGCTTTGTGCGTGGCAAGGGCAGGTTCATGATCACGGAGTTCGTGCCGACCGAGGAGCGGACCACGGCGCGATTCCCGCTGATTCTGACCACGGGCCGGATCTTGTCGCAGTACAACGTGGGCGCACAGACGCGGCGCACGGCGAACAATATCTGGCATGACCAGGACGTGCTGGAGATTCATCCGTTCGATGCGGAGAACCGCGGAATCAACGATGGCGACCTGGTCGCTCTGCAGAGCCGCGCGGGCGAGACCTCGCTGCGGGCACAGGTTTCCGATCGCATGCAGCCCGGCGTGGTTTACACCACCTTCCACCATGCCGGCACGGGGACCAACGTGGTGACGACGGAGTTCGCCGACTGGGCCACAAGTTGTCCCGAATACAAGGTGACGGCCGTGGAGGTGCGTGCGGTACAGCAGCGTTCCAAGTGGCAGCGAGAGTACCGCGAGAGCCGTCGCCAAACTACGCAGATTCTTCACGAAGAAGCGGTGGCGAAACAGTCATGAAGGCCGAGCAGATGGTTCACATGGCGAACCAGATCGCGCTGTTTTTTGGGAGCTACCCGAAGGAAGAAGCGGTGGCCGGAGTCGCCGATCATCTGAAGAAATTCTGGGAGCGGCGGATGCGCCAGCAGATCTTCGAGTATGTGGATGCGGGCGGCGGCGGCCTGAACGGGCTGGTCATCGAAGCCGTGGGGCTGCTGCGGCGTCAGGCTTCCTGATTCGGGCGAACC
This sequence comes from Candidatus Acidiferrales bacterium, assembly GCA_035570275.1. GTDB lineage: Bacteria > Acidobacteriota > Terriglobia > Bryobacterales > Bryobacteraceae > DATMNI01. The sequence goes on from DATMNI010000175.1 coordinate 23,379, forward strand.
GGGCGCGGCGCCAGTGATACGCTGAACTTGTGTGGATCGAAATTAACCGATTACTGAAGCGATGTCTCCCCGGTCTTCACACAACGCTCAAGACGGCCGCGAGGGAGTGGATGGCTCAAGCTACACCACGGGTACCCGTGCCGGACCTAATTGCCGGCCAGTTCACTTGGGTACATCCTCGATTGTTCACATCGATCCTCACTCTCACCCAGCCGAATGTCATCCGATGGATGGACGAGTATCTGCATCCGGGAGACAGCTTTCTTGACGTCGGTGCCAATTGCGGGTGGTTGTCGATCCGGGCCGCCCGTCGTGTGGGCCGTGGTGGACGCGTTATTGCGTTTGAGCCCTCGCCGATCATGGTTGACCTCTTGCACTATCACCGCAGCGTCAATGGTCTGCCGCAAATCACGATAGTCCCCAAGGCTGTTTCGAACTCAGACGGCGAAGCGCCGTTCTTTTTGTTAAATCAAGGATTCAGCTTCCGCAGTTCTTCAGTCATGGAGAGCGATGTTCTACCTTTCGTCTTGCCGGAAGAGAAACAGCGAATCACGGTTCCGACGGTGACACTTGATCGATACTGCGTCGATAGCCACCTTTGGCCCACGATGTTGAAAATTGACGTCGAAGGGGCAGAATTGCTCGTGCTCGAAGGCAGCCGGGAAGTCCTGCTTCAATCCAAGCCCGTAGTTATCATTGGTGTTCATCCCTACTGGTTACCGGCCGGCCAGGATGCCGGCCAGATTTTTGCCCTGCTGGCCGAGTGCGGCTACACCGTCAAAGATTCGGTGGTCGCCCGAACGCATGGATACGATGTCGGCGATTATCTTTGTATGGCGTGAGCTGCGTAAAAGGGCGGCAGGCAAAAACCAACGCAGCTAGGAATGGCTGTTCTTATGAGGATGAATTGATGTCCTGTGGGCGGCCCTGCTCCCCCGACAAAAGCAACTTGAGGAGCTCGCACCAGGAACATGAACAAGCAGAGCCGCGCTTCAATTCTGCCGAAAAAGGGCAGACAATCACAGTACGGGCGGTACCACGTGAGTACCGGACCTGAATGCAGAATGTGCCAACGCCGCGCTGCCGCAGGCACGCGCGCCCCTACCTCAGCGACGAACGCCTCGAATTACGGCGCGGATCGAGCGAGCGCGACGGCGGCGAGCCGCGCATACTGGACCGTCCAGAGATCACGAGGGCGCCGCGCGGGTGCGCAGAACGCGGGACCCGGCGCGACTCGCGCGCGGCTCCTTGAAAGGGCAAGGGGTCTCGGCCGTGATCGGCATTTGAAAGGCCTACAGTACATAATCGCAAAGAATCGGACCCTGGATTCCCTGGTGATTACTGCGGCCGTCGGAATAGGCCCCCGTAGACCGCTTTCGCCAGGATGTGGCCCTGAATCGCCTTGATCACGTTGGCGCGCGTCTCGAAAGCGTCGGCCGATGGTTTCACGTCCAGCTTGGTGTCCAGGGCGTAGAGCTCAAAAACATAGTGGTGGAACGGACCGTTGGCACCGGCTCCCGGACCGCGGTACATGGGTCCTGTGGCGCTGATCTGATAGCTTCCGTCGGGCAATGTTGATCCCTTGGGGACGCCTTCGGGTAAACCTGTCGCGATCGCCGGAATGTTCCAAAGGACCCAGTGCGCCTGATCGTCCGTCGTCTTGTTGCGGGCGAGATCCATGTCGTGCATGTTGAGGAAGAAACTTTGCGTGCCGGCGGGAGCGTTGGCCCAGGACATCGCCGGCGACGTACCCTCGCCGGCGGCAACGCCGGGAGCGGCCTGACTGAACTTAACGGGAATGTGACCGCCGTCGGGAAATCCCGGAATGGTCAAAGTCATGGCCGGTGGCGTGGGAGATTGAGCAGATAGCGTGAAAGTCATGGAAACAATTATTGTTGAAAAAACAAGCAATCGCATGGGTCTATCGTAACGTCAAATAGGAAAACCGGGCATCGGCAGGTGTTCGGCCCACGGAGGCAACACGCGCGGCGGCGACCGTGACACCGATGGCACGCGCGCCCGAGCCACCCGAGCGACGACGGCCCGAGTTGCACGAGTGGCGAACGCGGCGCGTGGTGGGTCATAATTTCGTACGTGCCCTTTCCCGAATGGCTCGAGCCGATGGCCGCAACCCTCACGCAAGAACGCTTCGCCGGGCCGGAATGGACCTTCGAGCGCAAGTTCGATGGGATTCGCCTGCTCGCATTCCGGCACGGAACGGATGTTCGGCTGCTGTCGCGCAACCGGCTGCCACAGAACTGCCCGCCCGTCGCCGCGGCAATCGCGAAACTCGCCGTGGGCGACGTGATTCTCGATGGCGAACTTACCTGGGGCAATGCTGGCGTGGCCTACTATGTCTTTGATCTTCCCTGGCTCGATGGTCGCGACCTGACGCCGCTGCCGCTCGATGACCGACGCGCATTGCTCGGCGCGCTCGAACTCCCGCCACCGCTGCAAAGGGTGACGCCGCTCACCGATCCAAAGCCCTGGGAGCGGGCATGCAACGAGGGCTGGGAGGGCGTGATTGCGAAGCGGCGCGACTCTCGGTACGAGCATCGCCGATCGCCGCACTGGCTGAAAATGAAATGCGAGACGTCGCAGGAGTTCGTTGTCGGAGGATTCACGGATCCACAGGGTGGGCGTGTCGGCTTGGGTGCGCTGCTCGTTGGATATTTCGAAAAGAACGAGTTCGTTTTCGCGGGGAAGGTCGGGACGGGATTCGACGCCAAATTGCTGCTGGAATTGCGTGCGCAGCTCGGTGCTATCGAGATCCCAAAATCACCGTTCACGAAAGCCGACGGTCTGCCTCGGGTCCGGGCGCACTGGGTGCGTCCGGAGGTCGTGGTGCAGATCGCATTCATCGAGTGGACGGTACATGGCAAACTTCGCCATTCCCGGTTTCTGGGCCGCATCAACAAGCAAGCGCGCGATGTCCTGCGGGAGATGTCGTGATCACGCACCCGGAGAAGGTCCTGTTCCCGGACGACGGGATTACAAAGGGCGAGCTTGCTTCGTATTACGAGGTGATCGCGCCGTGCATGCTGCCGCACATCTGCGGTCGTCCGGTCACAATGGAGCGATATCACCGCGGCATCGGCGTGCCAGGCTTTTTTCAGAAGGACGTCTCTAAGGGTTTCCCCGACTGGCTGGAGCGCGCGGAGGTTCCGAAGAAGGGCGGGACGGTGCACCATCCGTTGGTCTGCGACACGCGGTCGCTGCTCTGGCTGGCCAACCAGAACAGCATCACGCCGCACGTTTGGATCTCGCGGGTGCCGGACCTCTACCAGCCCGACATCTGCGTATTCGACCTCGACCCTTCTGAGGATCAACCGGACGTCCTGCGGGCAGCGGCCCTCGCGCTGCGTGACCTTTTGCAGGAGCTGGGGCTGACCAGCTGGGTGAAGACATCGGGTTCGAAGGGGTTCCACATCGTTGTACCGGTCGATCGGACGGCCGGGTACGGCGAGGTTGCGGCATTCGCACACCGCGTCGGCCGACTGCTGGTGAGCCGCGACCCGCGTCGCCTGACGCAGGAGTTCAGCAAGGCCGATCGCGGTGGACGGATCCTGGTCGATACCGGGCGCAACGCGTACAGCGCCACGTTCGCGGCGGCGTATGGGGTGCGCGCGAGACCGCACGCGCCCGTGTCCGCGCCGTGCACGTGGGACGAGGTGGAGCGCGGTGACGCCGGCCCGCAAACATTTACCCTGCGAACGATGGTCGAGCGGATCGCGGAGGTCGGGGAGCTGTGGAGGGAGATGCTCGGACAAGAGCAGGGGCTGCAGGGCGCGATGGAACAGTTGAGGGGAGTGTAGAAGGAGCGATGAATGTCCACCTGATGGACGCGATCGCGGCCACGAACAGATCGAATGGCACCAGCCAGCGCGACGGCACGGCAAGGCCGGCGAAGCCGCTGGCGTGCGAACGCGGCGCCGGCGTGCAGAACGCGGGATTCTGGGGCGACCCGCGCGGCTCCTCGATCCGCCACGCGCGCCCACGCGGCCCCGGCGACGAGGGCCTTGAATATCCGCGCGGGACCCGGCTCGCTGTGCGGAACGGGCGCTACGGTCACCAGCAAGGCCGACGGCGCTTCACGCCCGTTCGAACGCGAAACACCGGCAGCGGGCACCCGCAAGAGACGCGCAAACCGCGCGAGGCCGGTGTGCGCTTCTGCGCCCATTGTGGGGTCATTCCGCTTGGGGCGGCGCTATGCGCGTTCCGGGCGTTATGATGACTTCTCCGGTTGACCTCAGGCAGATTTCGTACACCCGGTCGGGCTCCAGACGCATGTAGGGCGCGTCGCCGTGGATAGCCCGCACGCCGCGTTCCTTCGCCAGTTTCTCGTCGTTGGCAAGGTCCCAGAAGCGCTTCCAGAGATCTTTCTCGAATTCGCTGGTCGCTTGTCGCTCCGCGTAGACCTCGGGCACCTGGCCCTCCTTGTCGATGACGAAACCATCTTCGGCCCGCATGGTGCTGGAGAAAACCCGACGAAACAGCATGAGCGCCCCGCCCTTGATAGGGTCGCCCTGCTCGATGAAGTGGTCATCGAACTTGATCACCAGGGTGTCAAAATATACTTCCTGCCCCGGCAGAGTCAGCTCTCGAGAGCCACTGATCGGCTTACCGGCGTCGTCAACCTCGGTGAACCTAATCGTGGTCTGTAGGCTTCCCTGCTGTTCCTTCGCCTGACGAAGAACCTCCACACGCGCCCGACGGTCGATGCGCTTCAGAATCCTCAGGTAGGCTTCGAGACGCTCCTTCTCCTGCTCGAGCTTGAGAATGGTCCCTTTCTGCTCGCGGATCTGATCCTGCAGTGCCCGCCGCGGCTTGACGACCAGTTCATACGACAGATAGACGCTAGCGACGGCGACTGCGACCAGCACCACGGACGCGACAAAAGACCGAATGGGGAAATGACGACCGCTGCTCAATGGAGCCTCGACATAGACCGGTTCTCTGTTGGCCCTCGTCTCTGCAATGAGTATATACCGCCGCAGTGCGAATCGAAGTTACTCAAACCCAGGATCGTCCTCCACTCGGAGAACGCCCCGAAAATGCGCCCAACGTTGCGCCCCTTCCGCGCCGAGCGGGAGGGGTTGCGGGAATTCCGGTTGTGCCGGCGCACCGCTCGTCGCGCCTTCTGCCGCTCGCGCCGGCGCGCCCTTGCCCGACGGAACGGCTCGAGTGTCCGCGGCCGAGCCGCGCGTCGTGGTCCTGGACGTGGTTGACGACGGCCGCGCTGACGTGAAGAGCGCCGACCCGCGCGCGGCTCCTCGATCCCGACGGCACGCGCGCCCGGGCGATCCGAGCGCCGAACGGCGCCAACCTCCCCCTCGGGATCGGCTCGAATTGCACGAGCGCGCCCGACGGCCGCGGAGAGGCCGGCGAAGCCCCGTGCGCTCGCCGAGAGGCAGGCGGACCAGGTCCGGACCCGGCCAGTCTGGCCAGGCGACCCAGAGAGTGCAGGCAGTGTGGTTCGCATCGCTCTTGAGCGCGGGTCAAACCGTTCTTTCTTGTTCAACCCGTTGATGCAGAAACCGGTGGAGATGCCCTACCTGGCCGCCCCCTCATCCTGGATGAAACGAAGCTCAAGCAAACGCTGGGGCGGTGCAGAAGACGCCAGGCCGAAGAGGCATCCGCAAAGCGCTGGCTTGGATGCGAATCCGCTCACTTTCCGCTCTTGATCTCCCCGTGCGGCTTGCCCTGTGTGATCTCCTCGTACGTGTCCTTGATCTGCGCCTTCATTGAGGGCCCCACCCACTTCTTCACACTATCAGGAACGTTCACCGACGCCAGATCGTCGAGCTTCTTGCCCTGCGCTAGCGCGTCCTTGACGGCCTTGTGCAGCGCGATCATGTACTGCGCTTGTCCCTCCAGGACCTCCGGCCCGCCTGGCTCGCCGTGGCCCGGCAGTACGTATTTCACTTTCAGCTTCTGCGCGCGGCGCACCACGTTCGGCCAATTGGCGACGTTGCCGTCGCCGGTGTAGTTGTAGGGGCCGTTCGCCACGGCGTCGCCCGTGCACAAGACCTGCTCCTTGGGCAGGTATACGAACCCGTCTCCACGCGTGTGCGCCCAGCCGAAGAAATGAAATTCCACCTTGCGCGAGCCGTCGTCCAGAACAAATGTCGGCTTGTCAAAGGTCTGCTTGGGGGGCTCCGGACCGGTGCGATTCAACTCGCGCACATCCGGCCGCTGCCTGGCTGAACTCTCCCAGGCAGCCGGCTCGTTGCGCCTCATCTCCTCAGCGACGCCCTTATACGCTAGCGTAGTCGCCCCGGCGTCGGTCCAGATGGAATTGCCGTAAGCGTGATCGCCGTGATGGTGCGTATCGAAGACGTACTTCACGGGCTTGCTGGAGAGCCTTTTGATATCGGCCAGTGTGGCGCGGGCGCCGCTTGGAAAGTTGGCGTCCACCACGATCAAGTAGTCCTTCATCTCGATGATGATGTTGTTGCAGTGGCCCAGTTGCAGCAGATCGCCCTCACGAAACCAGATGCCCGGCAGGATGGGCTGTACGGTTTCGGGCTTGGCGTCTGTGCGCACGACAAACAGGGCAGTGGACACCAGCACGGCAAAAAGAGAACTCAGGATTATACGTCGCATCGCGAACAGTCTACTATGGATGGACCCGCCCTGGATAGACCCGCCCTGGGTGGACCCGCCCGGCTAGGGCTGCTGCCGCGAGGTCACCGCATGTTGCGCCCGGCCTGATGAGATCTCCTGCGAGCAGGACGGTACCAGAAGGAATTGGCGGCGCGCCGATACTTGTGGTGCAAGAGCGTTGTTAAGGTGGCAGGTGAAGCTCGTGACGGGCTTTAACGACGATTGTAATGGAGACGACCTTCTGAGGCTTCTGGAGCGAATTCCAAAGCGGTCGACGGAACGGAGGAAATCACGGCGAAGCCATGTGGAAGCAATAACAAACGGGTTAAGGCGATTCAGCGATCCCGATAGGCGTCTGTGATGATGCAGCGACAGCCAACTTCGTTGGCCGCGCGCAAGCTGATGCGGAGCGCCTCCGAAATCAGCGCATGGCGAAGTCCCCGGCCTGCGAAGCGCCGATCTACGGCGAGCCGCGCCAGAAAAATCAGCGGCAGGTCGTACGGAGGCAGCCCGCGGACGTACTTCTTCGGAAACGTATCGCGAGGTACGCTTGCCATGGCCAGGGTATAGTAGCCGCGATTACGTGCTGGTTGCAATAGAGGATACGGGGCCAGGAATTCCACACGAGATTCGCGATAAGGTATTCCAAGCGTTCGTAACCGCCGGCATAGAGAATGGGTTGGGGCTAGGGCTAGCAATCTGCCGCCCAGGCTGTTCTCGACCACGGCGGTGACATGTGGATTGGGCCCGCGGCTGGCGTGAAAATATCGTCCTCGTCCACGGGGCTTGGGCCGACGGTTCGGGCTGGAGGGGCGTTTACGAAAACCTTATAAGGGACGGCTTCAACGTCAGCATCGTCCAAGAGCCGGAGACGTCCTTCAAAGAAGACGTGGCTGCCACGAGGCGCGTCCTCGCTCAACAAGATGGGCCCTGCATTCTAGTCGCCCACAGCTATGGGGGAGCCATAATTACGGAAGCGGGCACGGATCCATCGGTTGTGGGTTTGGTATACGTCGCGGCGCACATGCCAGACGCTGGAGAGAACGAGGCGGACGACGGAAAACGTTTTCCGAGTGACCTCAGCAAGTCTGGTGCGATCAAGAAGACGGCAGACGGTTTCACCTGAATCCGGCGTGAAGATTGCAATTTCAGACCTGGATCGGTTTCAGTCGGTGAACCTTTCGCAGGATGTCATTGGCCAGATCCTGTAGCTGCGGCGACTTTCGGAGGCGCAGAACCGGGCGGTTCTGCGGGCGAGT
>DATMNI010000176.1:0-3381 GCA_035570275.1 Candidatus Acidiferrales bacterium
GGGAGCGTGGTGACGCCACGCCTGCCTGCGACCGCGGCCGCGCCGACCGTGGCCGTTGGACCGGACAGCGGCCGAATCAGATACATCGGCAAATTCACCGAAGCTGCAACCTGAACGTAGTTATAGTTCGTTGGCGGATTCGGAGGCGTGGCGGTGAAGGGTCCGGCCGATGATGTCCCAAAGCTGGTGGTGACGCTCGAAAAGGCAGTGGTGTCGAAGGTCCACTTTCCGGTGTCGCGGCTCAAGGCGCTGGTGGCGCGGGTAATACCGGCCGAGGTGCCATCCAATTGGATTGCCGCATTGAGGCTGGCCGAATCCACGTACGCCTGAGCCTCGTTCTTGGTGATGTACATCCGCCCAATGTCGACGGCTAGTCCGGCCACGCCGAGCATGAACACCATGCTGATGGACGTTGCCACCAGGATGTATCCGCGCCGGCCTGAATGGGCGGAAGACGCCCGGGTTCGGTTCGGCGTTCGGTACGGAGAGGGCCCGTTGGCCCGGGTGTTGGGTTGAAGACTGCGCAACGTAATGATGCTCCGGTCACTACTCTCTACGAGAAGCGCGGGGCAATCAATACTTCACTTCGATAGCATAGCCTACATAGTTAAGACGGCTCAGCCCTGCGATCTCCTTACGGCTCGATTGAAAATATTCGAAAATATCTCGCTGGCCGGGGTCAGATATCAGCCGGGGGTTATCCAAAGTCAACATTTGAGTCTTTGGTGGTTTTGCGTAGCATGACAATTGGTGGAACCACACGCGGAGTCTCGGGGTGCGGGCGGTTCGGCGAACGGCGAACTGGAGCAGGAAGTTGCGGGGCTGTACCAGGAGCACGCCGCCAGTCTTTTGCGCTATGCGGAGACTCTCACGCGAAGCCGGGACACGGGCAGGGATGCGGTACAAGAGGTATTTCTGCGGTATTTCGCGGAACGCCGATATGGCAACCGAATGGAGAATCCGCGCGCGTGGTTGTACCGTGTGCTCCACAATCACCTGCTGGACCGGCTGGACCGGGCAGCCATGAAGTACGAGGTATCCGCGGAGGGCGCCGACCAGGTGCCCGACGGCCAGGTAAATGCGGAAATGCTGTTGGAGCAAACTCAGACCGCGCAGGAGATCGCATCCCGGCTCACTCCCCGTGAACTGGATTGCCTGCGCCTCCGCGCCCAAGGTTTCTCCTACCAGGAAATTGCGGGACTGCTCGGGGTCCGGCCTGGCACCGTGGGCGCGTTGCTGCCGCGAGTGTACGCAAAGCTGCGGGATGGGGCGGCGGAAGGCATTTTCCTCTCGGAATGTACCGCCGGAGCGATAGGTTTCCTGTTGCGAGGAGGACAAACCCATTCATCCTGACATAGAGACGTTGGTGTGTCATCGCTATGGCGAACTCTCCGGGCAAATGGAGAAGATGGTTTCGCGGCATCTGGCGGGATGCGAGGCGTGCCGGCTGGAAGTGAGGCGGCTGAGTGCGGCACTGGACACGGCTGCGCCGCCGATACCGGCGGATGACGTGGGTGAGTTGCTGTCCAGCCTTAGAGAGTGGGAAAGCGGCGGGTCCCAGCCGAAGAGGAACTGCGAAGCGCTGAAACGGCGGGTCGCTGGTGCGGTTGAGCCCTACCTGGGCAAGGCAGCGGCGCATGCGTTGTTGCAGCCGGTCCACGAAGACGGCCGGAACCTGTTGTCCAATGTGGCGCCGGTACTGACCATGTTTCTGGGGCGCCGGGCGGCCGGAAATCTGGTGAGCTGCGTCGTGGACGCCGCGATTGTGAGATTCTAGATGCTTGTCCTGGCACTGGCCCGGCCTCTCCTCTAACTACGGCGTAAAATCGGCGTTCGGGTGTTCGACCTTGATCCTGCTGGTTACAGGCAGCTATCTGGCTGTCGGACTGGCGGTGTTTGTCGTATGGCTAATCGCCGGCAACGATGCCTGGATTGAGGATTTCTTCCGGATTCCCGGCGCCCTGTTACTGATCTGGCTGTCGGCGGTTAGCATGCTGCTAAGCGTGCGCGTGTGCCGTGGATTCTTTCCCGGGGAACCCATGCGCGGCGCCTGGCAATTGATTGCGCTCTCGGCGGGGAGCGGGTTTGCGGGATCGGTTTTGATTCAATTGTTCGGCACCAAATCCCGCATGAACCCTTTGAACTTCTTTCCAGGCGGGGCCGAACAGGCGCCGGTGTGGCGGAGCGTGGGGCAAGTTCTGAACGGACCATGCCGCCTGGCGATGCTGGCGGTGGCCTTGTTTCTGGTTCTGAAACTCTACCGGCAGTCCGGTTTCCTGGGGAAGTACGCCGCGATGGACTGGGCTGTGCTGGCTGGTTTCGGCGCTTATGTGGTAGAGGAGGCGGTGGAAGTCGTGGTGGCGTTCCAGCAGGGGAAACCATTCGCCCTCGCCGAAGCCCTCAACTTTCCGGTCGATCCGCTGCTCTGGGTGCTGCTGGCCGAGGCCCTGCGGTTGTTCCGGTCAGTCCATATGATGGGCACGAGTTGGATCGGCAAGTGTTATGGTGCGTTCAGCGTGGGCATCTTGCTAATTCTGGTCGGCGACGTGGCGATTTGGGCAACCTCACGGGGCTATCTGCCATGGCCGTGGTCCGCGCTGGAGTGGTACGTGTGGATTCCGGCGGCCGGAGCTTTTGCGCTGGCGCCTTCCTATCAATGGGAGGCTATGCGGCACGCGGAATCGAGCCGGGCCGCTGACGCAACTGGGGTTTGAGCCCATCCGCGGCCCGCACGTTGGCCTGAGCCTCAGAAGATCATCTTGAGCGCCAGTTGCAATTGCCTGTCGTCGTTTGACTTTCCCGTGATGGTGCCGAACGCTCCGCTGGTCGGGGTGGCGTTCGGTCCACCCCAGTTCGGATGGTTGAGGAAATCGAATACGTCAAAGCGGAATTGCATCGTCAACCGGTCCATAATGGGGAAATTCTTCCGCAGGCTGGCGTCCGTGGTCCAGAACGAAGGGCCGCGGAGGCCGTTGCGCTGCTGCGTGCCGAAGGTCCCGGCCGCCGGCTGCGTAAACACGGACGTCTTGAACCAGACGAGACCCGTGGGTGTGAAACTCCCCGTGGATATCGAACTGTCGCCCGCCTGGTTCCAGAACTGGTTTCCGCTGCCGGCTCCCACGCCCGCTATGTCCTGGGTGGTCCGCACTGAAAAGGGTGTACCCGTCTGGTATTGAAAAATGCCGGAAATCTCCCAGCCTCCGAGCGCATATCCAATCACATCGCGCCGGTTCCTAAACAAGGGCACCTTATAAATGTAGTTGGACACCACTACATTGGTTCGATCGAAGTCCGACGGCCCGAAGTAAGTGTGCGCATTGTAAGCGTTGGGCAGCACGTCGGTAAGGCTGGACCCGTTGTCAGTCGACCGCGACAACGTGT
>DATMNI010000177.1:0-10877 GCA_035570275.1 Candidatus Acidiferrales bacterium
CGCGGATGTCCGCCGGCGTGACCTCCGCCGCCAATCCCACAGCCAACTCCGCCGCCAATCCCACGGCCCACTCCGCCGCCAATCCCACGGCCCACTCCGCTGCCAATCCCACGGCCAACTCCGCCGCTGCGCCGCACTCGCCGCCGGACATCGCCGCCGAAGCTCTGATGGTTGCCGCCACCGGCGATCTGGACGCGGCCTACGGTTACTTCAACGCCACCAACTTCCCGCAACCCAAGCAGGAGGATGCGGTCCGCGAGGCTTATTTCGAACTGCAGGTGCAGCGCCTTTTGAGGCTGGCCGCGGCGCGGGAGTGCCCGGTGGCCGACCAGGCCATCACCGATCTGGGCTCTGAGGACAAGAACATCCCGTTCTCCTTCTTCGGCTTCGGGTCGTTCCAGAAGCGGCTCCGCGTGCAGTTTCTGGTGGGCACCGTGGAGTTCGCCTGCGTCGATGAGAAATCGGCACGCAAGCGCTGGGAGAAAGTGTCCAAGGCCGGCCCAGATCTGTCATCGGCGGACTACGCGTTCCCCTACCTGGCCCTGACAAGGCTGAACCCCGACGCCGGGAAAGAAAAGGCGGCTGCGGCCCTGCAGACGGTGAGTAAGGGTTTGGCGTCTGCCAATCCCGATCGGCGGGGTCTCCTCTTCTACCACCAGGGGCTGCTGCGTTTCGCGATCGGGGAGACGCCCCAAGCCGTGGCCAGTTTCTCCGAGGGCGCCAGGATTTCAACGGGTTTCGTGCGCTACCTGAATCTGGACATGCTGCGCAGCCTCGCCAAACCGCGGTTCTGACAAGCGCGATAAGAATCAAAGAACACCCTTTTATGAGGCGGCACGATGCCTTAGCGTCCCATCACGGGCTATGGTGAACTTATGAGCGGACTTTCTCAAAAAGTGGCAATAGTTACGGGCGCCTCCAAAGGCATAGGCAGCGGAATTGCAACAGCCTTGGCCGCTGCGGGCGCACGCGTGGCGGTGAACTATTCCTCCGACAGGCAAGGCGCGGAACGCGTCGCTCAGGCGATCAGTGACAGCGGCGGCGAGGCGATCGCAATCGGGGCCGACGTGTCCAAATCCGCAGATGTCGCGCGGCTGTACAAAGAAGTCGATTCGGCCTTCGGAAGACTGGACATTCTGGTCAACAACGCCGGGGTTTTCCGCTTCGGCGCGTTCACGAACATCACCGAGGAGAGTTTTCACATGCACTACAACATCAACGTGCTCGGGTCGATTCTCATGGTGCAGGAGGCGATCAAGCGGTTCGGCGCCGAGGGCGGAAGCATCATCAATCTCAGCTCTATCGTCGGTTCGCACCCGGTTGCGGGAGCCCTGCTTTATGCGTCCACCAAAGGGGCCATCGAAGCACTGACAAAGGGGTTAGCGCTCGAACTCGCACCGCGCAAAATCCGTGTCAATGCAATCGCGCCGGGTCATACTGAGACCGAAGGCAATATTACCGCGGGGACCTTTGAGGGAGGTGCGGGCGCCGCTCTGGCTGAGAAGACACCCCTGGGACGGCTCGGTCGTGTCACTGACATTGCGCCCTTGGCAGTGTTTCTGGCATCGGACGAATCAGCCTGGATCACTGGAGAGGTCATTCGGGCTTCGGGCGGGCTCGTTGTCCCGACCTGACCGCAATCTGTGTGACGGTCGAACTGCTTCGCGGCTTGCACTGCGCGAAAAGGAGATGAATTGAAAGAAAGGAGATGAATTAAAAATGAGCAACGTGGAACAATATGAGGCACTCGTTCTGGGCAGCGGCACCGGCGGCAAACTGCTCTCCTGGACCCTGGCCAGGGAAGGAAAGCGAACTATTGTTGTCGAGCGGAAGTTCATCGGCGGATCGTGTCCCAATGTGGCTTGCCTGCCTAGCAAGAACGTCATCCATTCGGCCAAGGTCGCCTGGCTGGTGAAACACCACCAGGAATTCGGGATTCAAACCGGACCGATATCCATAGACATGGCGGGAGTCTATGCACGAAAACGCAACATGGTGGACGATCTCATCAGAGTCCATCTTGATCAATATCACGCATCCGGCGCCGAGTTGATTCTCGGTGAGGGTACATTTGTCGCACCGCGCACTCTCCACGTCAGTCTGCGCGACGGCGGCGAGCGAACCCTGGCTGCGGAGAGGGTTTTTGTCAATGTGGGGAGCCATGCAACCATACCGGACATCCCCGGGCTGCAGGATTCCAGGCCCCTGACGCACATCGAGGCGCTCGACCTGCAGCGTCTTCCCGAACACCTGATTGTCCTGGGGGGCGGCTATGTCGGACTCGAGATGGCTCAGGCCATGCGCAGGCTCGGGAGCAGTGTAACGGTGATCGAGCGCGGCTCTCAACTTACACACGAGGATGCTGACGTTGCGCAATCCATCCTGCGCCTCTTTGAGGACGAAGGGATCGAGGTCCTTCTGAACACCCGCATTTTGAGTGCTGAAGGCCTTTCGGGAGAGCGCGTGCATCTACAGATCCAAACCCAAAGCGGCACGCGGACGGTGGACGGATCCGATATTCTCGTAGCCGTTGGACGTACGCCAAACACAAAGGGAATCGGGCTCGACAGAGCGGGAATTGAGGTCAACGAGAAGGGGCACGTCAAAGTGAATGATCGCCTCGAAGCCACCGCGCCCAACGTCTGGGCCATCGGTGAATGCGCCGGTAGTCCGTACTTCACACACGCGTCGGAAGACGACTTCCGTATCATTCACGATAACCTCAACGGAGGCCATAGCAGCACGCGTGATCGTCTTATCCCCTACTGTGTGTTCATCGACCCGCCGCTCGCACACGTCGGCCTTAGCGAGGCGGAGGCGCGGCAGCGGAACATCGCGTATCGACTGGCATTTCTGCCGATGGAAGACGTGCTGAGGGCGCGGACTCTATCAGAGACTCGTGGGTTTATGAAGGCCCTGATCGATGCGCAAAGCGATCGCATCCTCGGATTCACTGCCTTTGGGCCCGAAGCAGGGGAGGTCTTGGGCGTGATTCAAGTCGCAATGCTGGCGGGACAACCGTATACGATGTTGCGCGACGCCGCTTTCGCCCACCCCACAATGAACGAGGGATTAAAGCCCTTGTTTGCGGGCGCGCTCCGTCCGGCGGAGGCGCGCATGGACAGTTCCCATAGCAGCGCGGTCTCTTCATAGGGGGGACCTGGCTCACCTGTCGCGTACTCTGAGGAAGACTCAGGGACCACGAAGGCCGATGGTGTGTCGCGCGAGCGAGTCGCGGTAATGGGCGATCCCGATTGTAAGATTACTTGTGAGAGCCCACGGGCCGACGCGTCTGGACGGCGAACGAAGGAAACGTTGACGCGTCGGATCACGCGGCAAGAAAGGAGCACATATTGTGAGCAGCCCGGCCCTACCGTTCATCGAATGCGAGCAAATGCGCGCCGGCCTGGCGGTCAGTGACATTCCAACCGCCGTCGAATTCTACGTCAAGAAGCTCGGCTTCCAGCAAGCGTTCACTTGGGGCGAGCCACCGACCTTCGCCGGCGTGAACCTTGGCGAAGTCCAGATGTTTTTGGGGAAAGGCACGCCGACTCCCAGTTCGGAGACTGCCGCAGTCAATTTCCTTGTCGGCGACGCCGACCAATTGTACGAATTCCACCGCGCCAATGGCGCCGAAATCGTCCAGGCAATCGACGACAGACCATACGGCATCCGCGACTATACCGTGCGCGACCCGTATGGGTATTACCTCGTGTTTGGACATCACTTGTTCAACGCGGGCCCACTAGAAATTGAGCGGGTCGATGTGCCGGTGCGTCTGGAGAAGCGTCTCGCGGCACTCCTCCAGGATCTCGCCAAACACAAGCGCATGAGTGTCGACGGCTGTCTCGAGGAGATGCTGCTGCATACTAATGAGGGCGTCGGCCCGCATACGAAAACCACCCTGCGCTACATCCAGGAGTTGAAGAAGAAACACGGTATCGATTACGATTGCCACGCCAGCTACCGTTTTGTTGAGGACTGAATTCCGGTGCAGCGCCTTGGTAACGACGAACGGGTGCGGACATAGACCAGCGCTGACGGAAAAATGCCGCCGCAGAGCATCTGCCAAAGCCAGCGCAGTTCATCATCCCTGGTGATCGGGGAGATAAAGTCGGTCCAGGCCGTTGCGCGAGTGCACAAGAAGCAGATTGCTCTACCGTGAAATCTTGCCTTTCTTGAATCCCACACTTCAAGCCGGCGCCCGCGCGGAATCGGTCTGAGGATTGAACGAATACATGCCCGCACCAAACGCCTTCCTCATAACACCGACTCCCATGTCCCCTGAACGTACGCTCCCTCAGCGATCGAAACTTGCGAAGCCCACGCCGTCAAGCGTCCGCCGAAGTCGCCCTCTCCCGTTCTCTCTTTCCCCGTCTTGCTGTCTCAGCGCCTCCGCGTCAATTCGGATTGCCCCACCCGGATTTGCCTCACCGCTTCGCACACGGCTTCCACTTGCTCCGGCCGCAGCTCGGGATAGATCGGCAGCGACACCACTTCGCGCGCGGTGCTTTCGGCCGCCGGCAGGCTGCCCTCGGGATAGCGCGCCTCCCGATACGCCGGTTGCAGATGCACCGGAATAGGATAATGCACGCCGGTCTGGATTCCGGCGGCCGCTAACCCTTCCACCAGGGCGCCGCGATCGGGCGTTCGAATCGTGTACGCATGGTAGACGTGCCGAACGTGCGCCTTGGCCACCGGCGTCACCACGCCGGCATCTTTCAACAGGCCGTCGTACGCACCGGCAATCGCCCGCCGCGCTGCGGTCCACGCCTCCAGGTGGCGCAGTTTGACGCGCAGGATTGCGCCTTGCATGCTCTCCAGCCGGTAATTGTAGCCGCGCACCGCGTGCTCATACCGCCCGGTCTGGCCCCAGTTGCGCAGCCGGCGGATGGCACGGGCGTATTCGGGATTGGAAGTCACCACTGCGCCGCCTTCGCCATAAGCCCCCAGGTTCTTGGTGGGGTAAAAACTGAAACACGCCATATCGCTCAGCGAACCGGCGCGGCGGCCCTTGTATTCGGCGCCGTGCGCCTGCGCCGCATCCTCAATCACCACGATCTCACGCTGGAGACCTGCGCTCGGGCTTCGGGCAGCTTCGTTGATGGCATCCATTTCGGCCGGATGCCCGTACAGGTGAACCGGCAGGATAGCCTTGGTTTTTTCCGTGATGGCCGCCGCCAGGCGCGCCGGGTCCAGGTTGAACGACACCGGATCGATGTCGGCCAACACCGGCGCGGCGCCGCAATAGTGAATGGCGGCCACGGTGGCGGCGAACGTGAATGGCGTGGTGATCACTTCGTCGCCCGGACCCACGCCAGCCGCCAGCAGAGCCAGGTGCAGCGCGCTGGTTCCCGAGTTCACGCCGATCGCCTGGCCGCCGCCGCAGTATTGGGCGAATTCCTCCTCGAAGGCGGCTACCGGGCTGCCCAGCACGAACTGGCTGCTTTCCAGGACGCCGGCGATGGCGGAATCAATCTCCTCCTTAATGCTGTGATACTGCGCCTTGAGGTCCAAAAATGGAATCAAATCGCACGCTCCTTGGCCGGGATTCACTACCTGTATAGCATGCAACCTGATGCAAGTTTCCGGTCAATTCGATATACTTTCGGACAGGGAGAGACTATGATGCGACCCAGCCTCCGCCCGGCGTTTTTCCTCGCATTTTCAGTGGCAGTGCTGGCACAGACTCCGGCCATTCCCGTCCGTGCGGCTCTCGATTTCAAAACGATCCCCCGCCCGCCAGTCCCTGCCGACGCGCTGGAGTTAGTCACCGGCTCCGCGCAGCCAGTGCAGGATGCTCAACAGCGGATTGCCGCCATTGCGCTGCTGAACAAGGCGCGTGACCTCTCTAATGTCCGCGCGCAGCCCTATGACCTGAAGACGTCTTTTTTCACGTCGGGCGGCCTGGCTTCGGATGGAGCCTGGGTGCTGGAGGACATTGCTCGCGGGCGTGGGTACCGCTGGACGGCCCAAGGGCCGAATTACTCGTCCATCAATCTCTATCCGGATTCCATCGCAAATGGCCTGTACGGAAACCAGCCCAGCGGCATTCTTCCGCTTCGCGTGATGCAGGTGAGAGCCGCGATTTTCTTTACGTATCCAATGGTAGGAACGCAGGCTTCCCTCCGAACGGCCACTGGTTTCCTGAACGGCGCGGAACAACGTTGCGTGCTGATGGTTATCGGGGCCGGTAACCGATCTTTCACGGGCGGGCGGAATTGGGAAGAGTCCGAATACTGTGTGGATGCCCAGACCGGTCTTTTGACTACGTATTCTCCGGTGCCCGGCCTGTTCGTGCACTACGATTATTCCTCGGCGATTCGATTTCACAACAAATCCATCCCGACAGGGTTCACCATCACCGAGGCCGGGCAAATGGTGGCGGAAGCCAGGACGCTCGGCGTGACCGACCCGCCCGCTTCCACGGACGCCATCTTCAATCCGGCAGGCCTCACGGCGGTGGGGGCTGGGCGAGCCATGAATCCAGGCTTCAATCGACCAGTGGTTATGCCTGTGCCGGGACGGCCTTTCCCGGACTCGAATGCCAATGCGGCCATTCAGGTAGTGACGCTGCACGGGAATGTTTCCGGAGACGGGCGCTTGAGCGAAGTCGAGATCCTGGCGAGCAGCGATACCACTTTGAATCAGGCCGCACTCGACCGCGCCAACGCGCTGACGCAGACGCGTGTCCAAGGCCAGCCCGGCGCCACCGCGCAATCGTCGGAATTGATTCTGACTTTCGAGTTTGTCACGCCGGCCCGGTAGCACGAGAAACCGTCCGCGAACTAAGGCGGAGTCAAACAATAAGGACAATCTACGTTTAGCGTAAGGGGAATCGGCTTGGAGCGTGGGATTCAAAAAGGCAAGATTTCACGCAAAGCCGCGAAGTCGCCAAGAAGACTGCTCGGCGAGTCCGTTAGCGACACGCGTGATGCCGTCCTTGATCAGGGCCACTTCGAAGTTTATCTGTGAGCCCAAGCGCTTTGTTGCCTGGCCGCAGATGGGCGGCCTGCCCGAAATCCCACTTCAATGTGGCCGCCGTGATACACCAGAAGAACCAAGTGCTGACGACGTCGTGAGCAGCCTGCCGGTGTTCCAGTTCGAATGCCAGGACCAATTCATAGACCGACTCCAGCAGGCCCGTTTATACCGGCTTGTCGTGAAATCCTGATTTTCTTCTGCGCTTAGCTCAAATGTCCAGCTTATTATTAACTTCCCCTAAGGCTAAGCCCCGGTTTCAGAAGTTCGCCAACGTATCGGGAAACCGCTTGCTGACGCGCGCGGCTCCGATTAGAGCCGCGACTTGTCGCTCGACCGTTAGGGAGCGTTCTTCCCCAAATACGAGACCGTATTTAAGAACGGCGTACTAAGTCCCCTGGCGGTCATGCTCCTTTTCGCTACCGAAACTTCGGCAGCGGCCCAAGGTGGCCGCAGCCCGCTGACGTTCCGGCTTACAATAGGGATTAGGCTCGCCTTGAGGGATCTCCGCATGCACCCAGGAACGGATCGGCCTTGGTTTTCGATTTGCCTGGTGCCGGCGGTCGCAGCGCTGGCGGGGTACCCTGGCGGCACCCATACGGGGATTGCGCTGCTGAAGTTTCAGCCGCAACAAACCAGGCCGCCGGACTCCGTGCCGAAGCCGGCTTCCGGGAAGAAGGCGGGCCACTGACCGGCGCCAGGCTACCGCTGGGCTCCCCTCGTGAACTTCCGCCAGGGCGCTGGCCGGTTCTGTTGATGGCCCGCGAATTGGGCTTGGGCGGCACCGAACGCCAATTGGCCGAGACCGCGCTTTCGCTCGACCGCGCGCGTTTTGCGCCGCACGTGGCTTGCTTTCGCCCGGGCGGTTTTCGCGAAGCCGAGTTGCGCCAGGCCGGGGTTCCGGTGGTGGAACTCGGAGTCCGTTCGCTGGTCTCGGCGTCGGCCCTCATCGGGGCGCGCCGCTTGGGACGGTACCTGGCGCTTCACGATATCCGGCTGGTCCACACCTTCGATGTGCCCCTGGATCTTTTCGGTGTCCCGGTGTCGCGCCTGTTCCGGGCGCCGGTGGTTCTTTCCAGCCAGCGTGCCCACCGCGCGCTCACGCCCGGCGCCACACGCCATTTCTTGCGGCTGACCGACCGCATTGCCGATGGCATCGTCGTGAACTGCCGTTCCGTGGCGCGGGAACTGGTTTCCCGGGACGGCGTGCCGGCCTCCCGGATTCACCTGGCGTACAACGGAATCGATACCGCGGTTTTCTGCCCGGAAGGCGCCATGGCCGAAGCGCCGTGGGGTCATGCCGCGAAAAATGCCGCGAAAAATGCCCCGGAAAACGCCCCCGGCCCCTGGCCCCCGGTCCCCGGCCCCCCGGCCCCAGGCCCCCCGGAAAGTCTGACCGTCATCGGCGTGGTCTGTGCGCTGCGGCCTGAGAAGGGTTTGCCGCTGCTGCTCGAAGCCTTCGCGCAGGTCCGGGGAAGCCACCCCGAGGCGCGGTTGCTGGTGGTGGGCAGTGGCCCCATGCAGGCGGAACTGGAAGCCTGCGCGCGGCAGCACAAACTCGGCGGCGATTGCCGTTTTCACAGTGCGGCCCAAAACGTGGCAGAGTGGTTAAGAGTGATCGATATTTTCGTTTTGCCGTCGCGTTCCGAAGCGCTGTCCAATTCCCTGATGGAAGCCATGGCGTGCGGCTGTTGCGCCATCGCGTCAGACACCGGCGGCAACCCGGAACTGGTTCGGGATGGCGAGACCGGCCTGCTTTTCCCCACGGGAGACAGCACGGCGCTTGCAGCGCGACTGGAGCGCCTGCTCAGCGATCGTGACACGCGCCGGCGCCTGGCGGCCAACGGCGCACAGTTCATGCGGCAGCGCTTTAACCGCGAAGCCGCCGCCCGCCGGATGGGTGAAATCTACCTCTCATTCCTGGAGCCAACAACATGAAACCGTTGTGGGGCAGGTTGTTAACCTGCGGCGGATTGCTAATCCGCCTTCTTGTAGGTTTCGACCTTCAGTCCCAGCCCGTGTCTTCCATCGGACCCACCATCACCTCCGTGGTCAACGGCGGGGCATTCGATAACCGGCTGGCGCCGGGTTCGCTGGCCGACGTGTTCGGCGGCAATCTCGGGACCGACACTTCGGTCGCCGTGACCGTGGGCGGCAAGGCGGCCAAGGTAACGCTGGCCACCCCCACCCAAATGGTAATTCAGATCCCGATAGATGCGTCGCCGGGGTCAACCACGATTGGGGTGGGAACCTCGGGGGCGTTCAACATCACTCTGAGCCAGTACGCCCCGGGCCTGTTTTCGCGGGGCGGTCCCGGTATAAGCACGGGCACGAACACCGGGACGGGCCTGGTTCAGGCGGTTCATTCCCAAACGGGTGACGTGGTGGACACGTTCAACCCGGCCGCTCCCGGCGAATCGCTGTCGCTGTACGCCGTTGGGTTGGGCGCCACCAGTCCGGTTGTCCCTACAGGCAGCCCGGCGCCGCTGACGCCGGCGAGTCCAACGGTGGCGGCGCCTTCGCTGACGGTTGGCGGCATTTCCGCCAGCATCCAGTTTGCGGGAGCGGCGCCCGCGCAGATCGGCATTTACCAGGTGCAGTTCACGCTGCCGCTGAGCGTGCCGGCTGGCAATCAGCCGATCGTGCTCGGCATCGGCGGCGCCAACAGCCAGATACTGACGCTGCCGGTACTGGGGCTGCCCGCGCCTCCAAGCATCACCTCCGTGGTCAATGGCGCCAGCTTCGCCGCCGGCGCGCCGCTGGCGCCGGGCTCTTTCGCCAGCGTCTTCGGCTCCAATTTCGGCGCCGTCAATCAGCTCACGGGCTTTCCCGCGCTCGTCTTGAACGGAGTCTCGGTGGCGTTCAACGGCATCAAGGCTCCGTTGGTTCACCTGGTGGCGTCGGCCGGGCAGATCAATCTGGTGTTGCCCTTGGAACTGCCGGAGAGCGGAACCGTGCCCGTGGCGGTCACCACCAGCAACGGCTCCAGCGCTAATTTCACGCTGACCATGGCTTCGGCCGCGCCGGGCGTGTTCGTGACTCAGTCCTCGCTGAACCCCAAGCGGCGCACGGCGACGGTGTTGTTTGCCAACACCTCCTGGAGAGTGATGCCGGATGCGCTGGCGCAAGAACTGAAAATCCCGGGCAATTGCCGCGCCTCGGGGATCTCCGCGACCACCCTCTGCGGCGAACCGGCACGGATCGGCGACTTCATCCAAATCTACGTGACCGGCCTCGGCAAGGCGACACCCAAGGGCGACCCGGCAGGTACCCCCTTGCCCACCGGAGTGGTCGCGCCGACGGATGGAAGCACCGTCTACCTGACTGTCGGCACACCGGGCGTGACCATTGGCGGTGTGCAGGCATCGGTGGGTTTCTCGGGTCTGGCGCCCGGCTTTGCGGGGCTTTACCAGGTGAACGCACAGGTCCCCGCCGGCGCGGCCGCGGGCGATGACGTGGCGGTTGCAGTGACCATGCCGAACGGCAGAGCGGACGCCAGCACGACCATCGCGATCCGCCCGTGAGGGTTTGGGGACATCACATGTCTCGGGTCCGGGTTTCTTTGCTCGTAAGCCATTTGTTTTCAGTGGTAGCAGTCCGCTCTGAGACATGCATGTCTCGGCTGATGCTAACGCAGTTCGATGCGGTGGCTCCGGCCGTCGTCGGCGATGCGAACCGTGGGGTATTTTGCGAGGGCCGCGCCGCCCTGTACCTTCCCATCGATCAGCACCTTACGCGCCTTGGAAGTCGACCGCACCGTAAACACCAGGTCGCGCGGGGCGGGACGAAAGCTTCCTTTGGGGGCGCTCACGTCGATCTGGTCCCCGGTGGGCGTGTGCCGGTAGGTCAAGCTGGTTTGCCGGAAACTCCCTTGTTGATAAGCCTCCGTCAGGCCG
>DATMNI010000178.1:0-7394 GCA_035570275.1 Candidatus Acidiferrales bacterium
CCCGCCTGGTCATCCACGGTGTAAGTGCCGTAATAGGCCAGATAGCTGTCGAAAGCGGCGGCCTTTTCTTCGGGTGTGGCCGAAAGCCTTCCTTGATTGAACCGCGCAAACGGTTTGCGGTCGGCCCTGGCGGCAATCTGGACTGCCATTTGCCCGGATGCGAGGTACACGATCATCCCGGTAGGCCGATCGTAGAAGCCCGGAAGACCCGGTGGATTGCCCGCAACCGAGACCAGCCGCCAGGCGCCGGCGAAGCGCTTGGCGATAGGGGTCGCCGCCGCCGTCTGGTTCTGCGGCATCCCGGAAACCGCGACCAGACCGAAGAGAATTGGCAAACTGGTGAGCCACCGCATGGGAGTTCAGTATATCGCACGCACGGTCAGAGCCACGGTCGCTTCGGGAGGCGCTCACAGCGTGCTCGCAGGCCGCCTTCCCGCCTTTCGACTGGCTGGAGCCGGCTGCAGGGGATCCGTCACTCCCAAATACAACAGCAGCACCACCGCCGTCGTCCACTGGCCTCCCACGGAGAACAGGCTGTCGCCCAATGCCAGCGCGATGCGGGAATGCGTCAGCCCCTCCAACCGGCCGAGCACCAGAAAAGTTCCCGCCAGGTCGAGAATCATCATGGGAAGCAGCACGAAAAAGATGCGCCAGCGACGCCCGCGGCTGAGGTCGCTGCTGCGGCTGAGCACATGCTGTTCCCGGTCGGCTTCGACGGCCACGATGGCGTCGGTAAAGATCAGTCTCACCATCGCCACCAGGCCCGGGACCACCAGCAGCGCGCCCGATAACGCGATTGTAATTTCCACCACCAATTTGTATCCGAGCGTCTTGGCCCATTGACGGCGCCCCCATCGCAGGCATTCGCCCAGAGGAGGCATCTGGTTGCCGCGCATTTTTTCCACCAGGCCGCAGATTGTGGCTGGGACCACCAGAGCGCTGAGAATCAAATCGCTGAAATCCATCAAAAGATATGAAAGGATTCCGCCGGTGGGGACATCCATCACGTAACAGCCGAACTGGAGCGCGAGTTTGCCCGGGACAAAAGCCACCAGCGTGACGGCGGCTACAAAAGGCAGGTTGGAGAAAAACAGGACGGCTGAACGGAGCAGCAACCGCGTAACCGATTCGAACCGCTCCGTGGGGAAATCGATATCGATGCAGCCTTGGCGAAAGTCGCGGTCCATGTGGGTTTTGGCAGGTGGCTAAACATCACTATACCGCTCACGCACGGGCCGCACCGGCTTGCAGAAAGAACAGTTTGTGGAGGAAGAATGCGTGTCTTGATTCTCGCCGTGGCCCTTGGCGCCGCCTTGCATGCGCACGCGCCGCCGGGTTCGCCGCAAGCTGCCTCGCCGCAACCCGCCTCGCCGCAACCCGCCTCGCCGCAGCCTGCCTCGCCGGAACCCGCCAAGCCCGGCACAGGGTTTCCGCCGCGGCAACCGTCCTGGAAGTTTTTCCCCGATCTGAAATCGCTGACGGCCGCGCCGGCAGCGCAGCCGCCAAGAGAACGAATCAGTCTGAAACCCGGCCAGGCCTGCGCTATCCCGCTGCTCAACGTGCTGCGGCCAGAGAATGTGGATCCCAAGATGATTCTGCCGTCCGGCCCGGCGGTGGGTGCCAGGATAGAGGCCAGGATACGGATTGTCACGCCGCCTGCTCCTTCGTGCGATGATGTGTCGCGATGATGCAGGGTGGTCTGGGGTGGGGTTACTATCGATGCGAATAACATTAATTGCCCTAATTATTACCGTTCCGGGGATTGCTCCGGGCGGCTTCAACAGATATTCTCCAGCCGAAGAAACGGCGATCGGAACGAAATCTTCCGAAATGTTCAAGAACCAGCTTCGTGTCGTGCATGACGCCCGGATCGACGCATACGTGGGGCAACTGACGGCGAAGCTCGCCGGTCAGGTGAAATCGCCGTTCCATTACTCGGTGGTTGTGTTCGCCGGTCCGGTTCCCGAAAGGTCGCGACGTAATGCGTTCGTCATGCCGGCGGACTACATGAGAACAGACTTTCGAGAGCCGTTGAGCGTGGCCGGCGGCGCGATTTTTGTTCCGCTCAGCATGCTCGCCGACGCTCCCCGCGAGGAGTGGTTCGCTTTTCAAATTGCGCACGCAATGGCGCACATTGCGTGCCATCACGCCGCCCGGCTCGAGAGCCGAATGGAACTCGTAGCGATGCCGGGCGTCACGGGAACCTTCCCGGATCCCGCCGTGGCGGGCCCGGCATTCCTGTCGTCGATCCACAGATTCGAACTCGATGCGGACGGGGAGGCTGTCTCCGTGTTGTCCGATGCGGGCTACGATGCGAACAGGGTTCTGCCTCTGGGCGGTCCCGCGGGAGTTAAAACCGAGCGCCGGGAGGAAAGTCTCGCCAAGGTTGTCGCTCGGCTTCCGAAGAGAGACTACGGTAATTCGCAGGCCGGTTTCGTTGAGGCGAAGCGGGTGGCCGCGAGCCATCTGCAGGAGTGAGATCCGCAGGCGTGGGCCAGCCTAACAACCGAAACGACGTCGGCGAATGCCCAGCACCGCCCCGGGCGCATGTCAGGTACTTCAACCGTGGCTGAAGCGCGTGTTTGTCCAATCCTGCTCTTGGGTACCACGTGCAGCCTCCGGTCCAGTTCCTCCACCGCGCCCCTCTGCCGGTCCTCGATGGGCTTCCGGTAGCCGCGCCGGCATCCGTGAACTCCTCCGTGACATCATTCTGCTAGAGGTGGTCTATCATTCTGATAGAGTTGGTCTGATGTTGCTTGTCCTCCTCACATTGTTGGCCACGGCGTTGTCCGGCGCGGACCTGCCGCAATGGCGGGAGACCACGGTCACGGACTCCCTGACGATGGGCTATCAGTTAGTAACCGCCGACTTGAACCGTGACGGCCGGCCGGACCTCATCGTGGTGGATGAGCGCGGCACCGAACTCGCCTGGTACGAAAATCCAACATGGGAGCGCCACGTAATCATCAAGGACGTGCCGCGCACCATCAACCTGGACGTCTACGACTACGACGGCGACGGCATTCCAGAAATCGCGATGGGGCACAACTTTGAGACCGTGCCGGAGAAGAGCATCGGAAACGTGCTCATGCTCAAAAGCGGGCCAGATCCGCGGCAACCCTGGACGGCGCGGGAAATCGACCGCATCCCCACTGTCCACCGTCTTCGCTGGATCGACTTCGCCGGCGATGGCAAGAAGGTGCTGCTGGTGGCGCCGATGATCGGCCTCAAAGCCGTGCCGCCGGACTATGCGGACAACGTGCCGGTCTACCTTTACCGTCCCGGCGAGTGGAAGCGCGAGTTGCTCACCAACCAGCCCCGCGGCATTCTCCACAGCATCTTGCCAGTCCGCTGGCAGGGGCCCGGCGAGCAACTAATGACGGCCGACTTTCTTGGCATTCGCGTGTTCCTGGCCCATGGGCCGGTGACGATCGCCAATGGAGACCCGCGGCAGTGCCCACAATGCGGAAGCAGCGAGATCAAGATCGGCCACCTGGGCAAGCGCCGGTTCATCGCCGCTATTGAGCCCTGGCACGGTAACCAGGTGGTGGTCTATACCGAAGAGGGGCGGACCTGGAAGCGGCGGGTGATCGAGGATTCGATGATCAACGGCCACGCGCTTGCGGTCGGCGATCTAAACGGCGATGGCCGCGATGAGATCGTCGCCGGGTTCCGCGGCAAGGGATTTCAACTCTACATTTTCACCGCGAACGACGAGAGCGGAAGGCGATGGACCCGCCACGTTCTCGACCCCGGCGGTATCGCAGCGGCAGACTGCAAGATCGCGGATTTCCACGGTGATGGCCGCCCGGCGATCGCGTGTTCCGGCGCGTCCACAGCGAATGTGAAGCTCTACAGCCCGCGCTGACACTTGTCTTGTGGTGGCGGGTTGTATCTGTAAATTCACCCGATTGAAGCCAAACTTGTATACTCGTCTGGTACGTTCGCCAAAGGGGGTTTTACATATGAGTCGCTTTCTGGCGATCTTCGCGTTCTTCATGTTCGCAGCGATGCCGTCATTCGCGCAGTTCGACACGGCGGAAGTTCTTGGAACGGTTAGGGATAATTCGGGAGCGGTGGTACCGAAGGCGGCGCTCACGCTACTGCATGTGGATACCGGCATCCAGTCGAAGACGACGGCCGACGAAAACGGCAACTACACGTTTTCAAATGTAAAGATCGGAATCTACAAAGTGACGGCGGAAGCGAAGGGCTTTTCCGCGGAAGCCGCGTCCGGTATCACCGTGAATGTTGGAGCGCGGCAGCGGGTGGATTTCGCCCTCCAAGTGGGCGCCGTGAGTGAAACCGTGGAGGTGAGTGGCGCGGCTTCGGTCCTCGAAACCGATTCGAGCGAGCACGGACAGGTGATTCAGAGCGCGGCCATCGTGGAACTTCCGCTCAACGGGCGCAATTATGCCGACCTGGCGCTATTATCCGCCAACGTTGTGAAATCTCCCATCGCTGTCTCTTTTTCGCCCAGCGGCACGCCGCGCGAAGGCTCGTTCAACGTGAACGGCATGCGCAGCACATACAACAATTTCCTGATGGACGGTCTGGACAATAACGCCTACGGGACCAGCAATCAGAGCTATTCTTCTCAGGTGATACAGGCGTCTCCGGATGCCATCGCCGAGTTTAAGGTGATCACCGGCAACTACAGCGCGGAGTACGGGCGCGTGGGCGGTGCGGTGGTGAATGCGGTCATGAAATCCGGTACCAATCAGTTTCACGGCACGGCCTACGAATTTTTCCGCAACACCTCGTTAAACGCCACCGGATTCCTGTTTAGTCCAGCCGTTTTCGTCAAGCCGACACTGCAGAGAAACCAGTTCGGAACCACCATCGGGGGGCCGATCGTCAAAAACAGGCTTTTCTTTTTCGGCGATTACGAAGGTTACCGCCAGTTGCAGCGGTATCTGAATTTCGATTCGCTTCCTACGGCTACCGATCGCGCCGGCGTACTGCCGGTACCCGTAGTCAATCCGCTGACCGGGTCCGTCTATTCGGCCAATACCCAGATTCCGATTGCCAGCCTCAATCCGTTCGCCGCCGCGCTGCTGGGCGGGCTGCCCACGCTGAATGGTCCCGGGCGCTCGAACAACTACGAAGCTCTGCTCCTGATTCGCGATTACAGCGACAAGTACGATGCGAAAATCGACGGCCAGATCAACGACCGCATGACGGGGTTTCTGCGTTTCAGCCAACGCAAGGACGTCCAGTTTTATCAGCCGTCGTTTCCAGGCCCCTCAGGCGGCGACGGCAACGGAAATATCCATTCGATCGATCAAAACGCCTCGACCGGCTATACGTGGACCGTCACGCCAACCTCGTTGTTTGAGGCGCGTCTGGGTTGGACGCACATTGTGGCCGGAAAGCAACCGGCGCTGCTGGGCGGGCCGAGTCTGCAATCGCTGTTCGGCATTCAGGGCCTGCCGACAGCGCCGAATCTGACCGGCGGATTCAACACGCAGTCCCCCAGCGGATTCACCGCGCTGGGCCGACAGACCAGCAATCCGCAGTTCCAGAACCCTACATCCTGGGATCCGAAACTCAATTATTCCAAAACCATCGGCCGGCATTCGATCAAGACGGGCTACGAGTATCTGAATATCCACACCGAAATTCTGGACGTCAATCCACTGTACGGCCAGGACGTGTACGCCGGACAATTCAGCAAGCCCACCTGCACGCAACTAGGGTTGGCGGCGGGATGCGCGATCGCAGCCGATCCGACCAGCTACAATCTGGCCGACCTGATTTTCGGCCTGCCCAGCCAGATCAACCAGGGCAGCTATACGGTGGTCAACCTCCGGCAGTACGTTCACTCGCTGTACGTGCAGGACGACTACCACGTGACTCCGAAACTGACGGTCAACGTGGGTCTGCGGTGGGAGTTCGCGTCGCCGCTGTATGAGCGCGACAACAACTATTCGAATTTCGACCCGGCGACGAATACCATGAAGAAAGCCACCGGCGGCAGCCTGTTGGACCGCAGCCTGGTCAATCCCGATCACAAAGACTTTGGGCCGCGGCTCGGTTTGGCCTACAGCATCGATCCGAAGACGGTTGTGCGCAGCGGATACGGAATCAGCTACACCTTTTTCAACCGCGTGGGCAGTGCCCTGGAAGGCATCAACGCCCCGCAGGCTCTCTTCGGTGTGCTGAACCAGAGTTTCCCCAACGGCGGCCCGGTGCCGGCCACGTTCCTCACCACGCAGAACAGCTTCACCGCCGGCATTGCAAACCCGTCGAGTTTCAATCCGGTCAATTCCAACGTGGTTTACATTCCGCCAAAGAGCCCGTGGCCGTACATCCAGAACTGGTTTGTGTCGGTGCAGCGCGAGATCACCAGGAACACTCTGATCGAGGTCTCTTACAACGGGAACCACAGCCTGCGGCTACCAATTTTGGCCGATTACAATCAGGCCAATGTGAACGCCGTGACCGCCACGTGCAATCCCCCGGCGATTACGTCCGGATGCCTGGGGGTTCAGGCGCGCCGACCAATTCCAACGTTTGGTCCCATCACCTGGGTCGATCCCGCAGGCGACAATCACTACAATGGGCTTTCGGCCCGCGTGGAGCACCGCTTTGGCAGCGGCCTGTATTTCCTGAACTCCTTCAC
Organism: Candidatus Acidiferrales bacterium; assembly: GCA_035570275.1. Lineage (GTDB taxonomy): Bacteria > Acidobacteriota > Terriglobia > Bryobacterales > Bryobacteraceae > DATMNI01. The sequence continues at coordinate 6,626 of DATMNI010000178.1, forward strand.
CTGGGGAAAAGCCATGGGCGATTCCGAGCAGGCTCTGGAGTATTATGCGGGCTATTACGAAGCAAACCCGCAAAACGTTCGTGACCTGGCGGCGGAGAAAGGTCCGTCGAGCTTTGACGTGAAGCTGAACAATGTCACCAGCATCGTGTATGAGCTCCCCTTCGGCAAGGGACGGAAATTCGGCGCCAGCCTCAACCCCATCCTCGACGCCATCGCCGGTGGATGGGAGCTCAACACCATCAACACGGCCCACACCGGTACACCGCTCGACGTGATCTACGCCGCGCCGACGATCAACGACAATACCGGTCTTTCGAACGACTACCGCGGTCAGGAATTCCTGCGCCCGAACGTTACCGGCAGTGCCACCAGCCAGAGCAAGTCTCAGGAGCTGAATACCTTCTTTGCCGGGTACACGTTCACCACTCCCTTTGCCACCGCACCCTACGGCAATCTCGGCCGCAATGCGTTTCGCTCGCCGGGATTCGAACAGTGGGATTTCGCAGCCAACAAGAACTTCCGGATCCGCGAGAGCATCAGGCTGCAGTTCCGCTCGGAGTTCTTCAATCTTCTGAATCACACCAACCTGGGAGTTCCCGATACGAAGACGACCGATGCGGCGTTCGGGACCATTCGCTCGACATATCCTTCGCGGCAAATCCAATTTGCCCTGAAGCTGCTGTTCTAAGAGCATCGGCCCGCTCACCTGACGGCACCCGTCCGTCCGAAACAAGGCTCACGGCCTGTTTGTCGTGTGAAACCATCCGGC
>DATMNI010000179.1:0-92647 GCA_035570275.1 Candidatus Acidiferrales bacterium
GTACAGGTAGCGGACAAGCCAAAAACACGAACATGCTCGCTTGAAAGCCTGCGCTACGTGCCGTGGCGGCGTTGTCGTTCTCCGCCCCCTCCTCGCCGAATCCGTGGTGTGTGCCCAAGCCGTAGACCGTCGCCGCACGGCGTTGCGTCCGTTCGAAGTTCTGGCTGATTTGACGTAGTAGTCCCTGGCCCAGCCAGACGGCGCGATGCTCTTGCGTTGAACGGTCGGTAGCTCCCGGCAATAGTTTGTTCAAAGGGGCGTGTCGGTCTTCCGTGCCCGCGGCGGCAGCCAGACCCTATATGTATGCCACGAAGCATCCGTTTTGTGGGACTGGCGTGGAAAGGTGTGACCTACAAACCAATTCTACATCAAAATGTTTTTTGACGGCCCAGTCGCTTGCTTTTTAATGCCAAACGTGTAACGCTCTTCCCTACGCAGGTCACTAGAACTGAGCCGCCACGACCGTGATGCCTTCATACGAAGGATCGTTCAATGAAAAACCGGCACCCAGTGGACGATCTGGAAGTGCGCCCTCGTCACACCAGCCTGACCCATCGGCGAACGGCACGCCCTTACCTTCGCTGAGTCTGCCCAAGGGTGGCGGTGCAATCCGCGGTATCGGGGAGAAGTTCGCTGCCAATCCAGTCACCGGCACCGGGTCCCTGAACGTCCCCATTTATGTCAGCCCGGGGCGCTCCGGATTCGGGCCGCAACTCTCGCTCTCTTATGATTCCGGTTCCGGGAACAGCCCGTTCGGCTTTGGCTGGTCGCTGGCGCTGCCGGCGGTGACCCGCAAGACCGACAAAGGCCTGCCGCAATACCAGGATGCTCAGGAATCCGACGTTTTCATCCTGTCCGGGGTCGAGGACCTGGTGCCCTCGCTCGTGGAGGGGCTGTGGAGTCCGGATATCACGGCACCTCGATCAATGTACGGCAAGCAGTATGCGATTCATCGTTATCGGCCGCGCGTTGAGGGTTTGTTCGCGCGGATTGAACGCTGGATCAATCTGTCGGACCCGCAAGACACGTTTTGGCGCTCCATCTCCAAGGACAACATCACCACGTGGTACGGAAAGACTTCGGAGAGCCGAATTGCCGACCCGGCCGACCCGGCCGACCCGGCCCATCCGAGCCGCATCTGTAGCTGGCTCATCTGTGAGAGCTACGACGACAGAGGCAATGCCATTGTTTATCACTACAAGCGTGAGGACTCCAAAAAAGTCGATCTGACACAGGTCAACGAGCGCAATCGCTCGGATGTCACCCGATCGGCAAACCAGTATCTCAAGCATGTCTTCTACGGCAACCGTACGCCGTATTTTCCCGACCTGAAGCTCCCTGCCCCGGTTCCGCTGCCCATAGACAAGGACTGGTGTTTCGAACTGGTGTTCGATTATGGCGAGCACGATCTGAAAAACCCCGTTCCTCAAGATACCGGCGCGCTCTGGGACTGCCGGCTCGATCCTTTTTCCACATACCGGTCTACGTTCGAAGTCCGCACGTACCGCCTCTGCCGCCGCGCGCTGATGTTTCATCATTTCGCGGAGGAGGCTAATGTCGGGCCCAACTGCCTGGTTCGCTCGACAGACCTTAAGCATTCCCCACCCACACCGCCCGTGGATCCGTCCCAGCCTTTCTATTCTTACCTGCTCTCGGTGACGCAGACGGGCTACGCCGGCGGTGTTCTTCCGAATTCGCTGCCCCCTTTGGAGTTCGAGTACACGGCCGCAACCGTGGATGAGACCGTACGGGACGTCGATCGCGAAAGCTTGAAGAACCTGCCCTACGGACTCGATGGCGCGCACTATCGCTGGGCCGATCTGGATGGTGAGGGCCTGTCGGGCATCCTGACCGAGCAGGCTGGAAGCTGGTTCTACAAGGCCAACCTGAGCCCCGTAAATCGGCACACCCTTGATGGCAGGCGGTACACACTGCCGCTGTTCGCTCCGGTGGAACTGGTCGCTAGACAACCATCCATGGCGGCTCTCAACAGCGGCCGGCAACAATTGCTCAGCCTCTCCGGCGACGGCCACTGGATCTGGTGGATTTCGAGGGCGCGACGCCCGGCTATTTCGAACGGACTGAAGATGCCGGCTGGGAGCCTTTCGTAAGCTTCCAATCGTTGCCCGTGCTGGACTGGCACAATCCGGAACTAAAGTTCGTCGATCTCACCGGAGACGGTTTCGCCGATCTTCTGATCAGCGAAGGCGATGCCTTCTGGTGGTACAAATCGCTCGCCGCGTTGGGATTTGCCAGTGGACAGCGCGTACCGCAAGCCTTGGACCAGGAGATGGGCCCGAAGGTCATCTTCTCGGACAGCACGGAATCGATCTTCCTGGCGGACCTGTCCGGCGATGGGCTCACCGACCTGGTCGCGTTCGCAACGGGGAGGTATGCTACTGGCCGAATCTCGGCTATGGGCGCTTCGGAGCCAAGGTCACGATGGACCACGCGCCGTGGTTCGACCGGCCCGACTTGTTCGATGGACGCCGCATCCGTCTGGCGGATATTGACGGATCGGGAACCGCCGACATCATTTATTTCGCCAGCGGCGCGGTTGACCTGTACTTCAACCAGTCCGGCAACGCCTGGGGCGCAAAGCGCAGCTTGAGCCATTTTCCATCCGTGGAGAGCGTCTCGTCCGCGACCGCTCTGGACCTTCTCGGCAATGGTACCGCGTGTCTGGCTTGGTCCTCCCCCCTGCCCGGCAATGCCCGCCGGGCGATGCGCTACATCGATTTAATGGGCGGCCAGAAGCCCCACCTGCTGGTGCGAGTGACCAACAATCTGGGCGCCGAAACCGTGGTCCAGTATGCGCCCTCCACCAGGTTCTACGTTGCCGACAAGCTGGCCGGCAAACCCTGGGTGACCCGCCTCCCGTTCCCCGTGCATGTTGTGGAACGAGTGCAAACCTACGACTACATCAGCCGCAACTTGTTCGTCACGCTCTATGCCTACCATCACGGTTACTACGATGGCGTGGAGCGCGAGTTTCGCGGCTTCGGCCGGGTGGACCAATGGGACGCCGAAGAATTCGCAACCCTCACGAGCTCCACTGATTTCCCTCAGCCCACCAACGTGGCGGCGGCATCCAACGTGCCGCCGGTATGCACGAAAACCTGGTTTCACACTGGCGCCTTTTTCGGAGAGACAAAAGTTTCCAAGTATTTCGCGCACGAGTATTACACGGAAGGAGATTCTTCCGATGCAATCCGCGGCCTCAAGAGCGAGCAACTCGAGGCGATGCTGCTCGACGATACGGTTTTGCCCACAACCATCCTGCTTCCCAGCGATACGCTTCCCGAGGGTACCAACCACCTCGGTGACGAGGATACCGTGGTCCCGTCCACCTACAGCGAGGTGTTTCGCAATGCCGCTGTTCTAGCGAGCGCGAGCCCTGTCTTCGTCCCGCTCAACCAAAGCACTATCATAGCGGCCTCGAATCCAGGGCTTATCGCTATCACAACCGCGGCGCCCCACGGCTATCAGACCGGTATGCGGGTTTCCATCAGTGGCGTCCTGGGGAATGCAGTCGCGAACGGCACATCTACCATCACGGTCACGAGTCCCACATCGTTCACGCTGAATGGATCCTCGGGAAATGGCGACTGGACCAGTGGCGGCATTGCGACAGGGGTCTTATCTGGCAACAAGATCATTCCCGATCCTTCCCCCACGCCGCCGCCAACGCCAACGCCGGAGCAAAACGCAATCGCCGCCTCCCTCGGGCTGAGCGCCGACGATATCTCGGCGATTCTGGCGTTCACGGGCGCCGCCAACGCTCTGTCGCTCGACACGCTCAACGTGCTGTTGCGGTACCAGCGGCTGTCCTCTTCACTCTCGCTCGGCATTTCCGACCTCATTCTGTGGATAGAGCTCACCGGTCGCAAGCCCTTCCCCGGATCGCCGGCCGATACGCTGGAGTTTTGCCGCCGTCTCGCGGTTCTCCAGGGTACCGGGCTTGCCATTCACGATCTCGACTACCTGATTCGAGGCCAGTCGGAAACTCAGAGTTCGCTGGCATTCACAACCGCAAGGGCCACTGCCGTCCTCCAGGCCATTCGCGACGCGGTGGCAAAACTCCCGGGCGCGACCAGCATCCCGATACCGGCCTACGACGCGACTACCATTCAAACCATCTTCGTGACGGCTCTGGCGGCGGCGACCGGGACCAGGGCGAATGTCGTCACCCCGGTCCTTCTCAAGACGGGCGTTCTTCCACTTGACTCGAACACGGTCGCCCTCCTGGTGGCGCAGAACTCTCCAGTCGATCCCCTGCAGTTTCCCGCAATCGTCAACGCCTTCACATCCGTGGCCAAGGCGGCAGCGCTCTTCACCGCCCTCAAGCCGACCGAGACGGAGTTCGCATTCGTGGTGCAAAACGCAGGCACATTCATTTGGCTCGATCCCAGCGCCTTGCCCCTGGCCCCAACGAACGTGAGCCCGTATAGCCAATTCGAGGCGCTTCTTCGCGCGCTCAGGCTCAATAAACGGCAGACGGCGCGGACGCCCAAGCTGTTCGATATCCTTGGCCTCTGGCTTCCGCCCAATTCGCTTCCGGATGTGGGCCCCACGATTGACGCCCTCGCACTGGCGCTAAACGCCAGCGTCAACGACGTCATCGCCATCGCGCAGGCGCTTGGTGCGACGAAGCCCGGCCTGACGCTCGGGACCCTACCCGGCTCGCTGGCCGATATGGCGATGCTGACATCGATCGCGAGCGCTCTGGACGTTGTGGCGCGCTATGGCATCAGCGGTATGGCCCTGGTGCAGCTCGCGACGGTCCCGGCCAATCCGGAAACGGCATCCGCCGCGAGGGGAGCCTTGCAGGCGCAGTACGCGCAGAGCGCCTGGTTCGGCGCCATTCAGCCGGTGGAAGATGTGCTGCGCCAGAACCGCCGCGACGCCCTGGTTGCGTATCTGCTCAGTGATGCACTTGATGACTCCAGGCCGGCCTTGCTGACCACCGACGATATTTTCAACTACTACCTGATCGATCCGGAGATGTGTCCTTGCGCCTTGATGACCCGCCTGCTCCAGGCCTCGCTGGCCATCCAGCAATTCATGCAGCAATGCTTCCTGAACCTCTCCTTCGCCAACGTAAGCGTCGATATGTCGAATGCCGATCTGGTGAAAGAGTGGGAGTGGAGGCAGCAGTACCGCCTGTGGCAGGCAAATCGCGAGGTATTTCTGTACCCGGAGAACTACCTCCTGCCGGAACTGCGCACCAACGCGTCGCCGTTCTTCTCCGATCTGGAAAATGAACTCCGCCAAAGCAACTGTGATGGGGACGCGGTCGAGACTGCGCTGGAGAACTACCTCCGGAAGCTGGTGGGCGTAGCGAATTTGCAGGTGGCCGCTCACTGTAATCAGACCAATCCCGACGGCTCGACTGTCTTGCACGTTTTCGCGCGCACGAGCGCGACGCCGCCGCAGTGGTACTACCGCGCCCGCACCGGGAAGACGCCGGACTCGGGAAGCTGGAGCGCGTGGGAGCCGCTCAACTTGGATATAGCCTCTCAGCATCTCATTCCGGTGGTGTGGGATCGGCGGCTCCATCTGATCTGGCCCGTGTTCAAACAGATCTCCGAAAAACAGAGCGATCAACAGGTTTCATCCAGCAGCGGCGGAGGCACCAAAAGTCCGCCCCAGAAATTCTGGGCGGTCGAGTTCGCAATGAGCGAGCTTAGCGCGGGGCAGTGCAGGCCAAACGAATGATCGCGGGCAAGGTTTTTCTAAACACCGAGTCTTCCCCCCTCGCGTTCACGTTCTGGGCCAGTCAGGATTCCGCGTTCAATCTGCAGATCCAAGTCTATTTCAACGCGATTGCAGATGCCATTAAAGAAGCCATTAGCGAAGGCATCAAGGCTCACAAGGACATGATTGCGGCCATAATTGCGCAACAAGAGGCGGAGAATAAAGCCAATAGCCAATTCAACTCCACAATAGGTGGCACAACGTTGGGTGATTTGTTAGGAGTACCTCCCGCACAAGATCCCGGATTATCTGTTGGGACGTCAGTCCAGCAGGAGTTTTCATCGGTATTGTCGTCCACCGCGACAGTTACTCTTACTTGGCAAGGCGACTCCATGGTGTGGACGACTAAGGTTGCGTCAGGTGTCACTGTGCTCGTCACCCAAGCCACGCTCCCGATACCGGAGTCTCCGTTGTCGGTCGAGGAGTTGCCCGACGTACTGCCGGGCAGTCAATACGTCGACGTGAGCCAGGAGCCCACATTCACGAAGGTCTTGCCCCTCGGGATGTCCGGTCAGCTCTTGACCCCGTCACCCTACAATTTTTCGGGACAGGATCTGGTTTACGGAGATTATAGGTTCAGCAATCCCGAACCGGCATCGCTGGATGTCTTCCGGGTGACCACCATCAATGGGCAGCCAAATCTGGATGAGCCCCCGCTGCTGGGAACCATCACCAACCCACGCCTTGTCGTTCGGCCACAAGAGCTACGTACGGGCCTCCCGTTCCCCGACTTCGCCGACCCCTTCTTCGTCGCCGACACCACGCGCACCTACCTGGTGCAGCCGCAGTCCTACACGATTTCGAGCTCGCCTCTCAGACTCAGGATCGCGAATCTCACTGAGACTCTTTCCAGTAGTTCATCGGAACTCGCAACCAGCAAGACCAGGTCGGGCACGATGCCCGAGACGCACGCAACAGGTGCGTTGGTAATCGGCAGCGGAAGTGCGGTGTCCCAAGTACCGTCGTCCACCAGGTACGTTTTCGAGACCTTTTACCACCCGTATGCGCGAACCTTTCTCCGCGAACTGGAGATTGGCGGCGTGTCTCAGCTCATGGCGCGCCACCTACAAGTGAACCCGCAGACCGTGCGCGGTTGGACGCCAGATTTCGATTTCAAAGGGCTGTATCAACCGCAGGGTAATGTTGCGACGCCGTACCCAGGCGTAACTGGAGCTCCGGACCCTGGCGAGAGCGCTCTGGACTTCACCGCCGGCTCCAGCGGTGCGTATTCTCTCTACAACTGGGAGATGTTCTACCACATCCCTATGTTCGTGGCATCGCTCCTGATGCAGAACCAGAAATATCGGGATGCGATGACCTGGCTCGAATACATCTTCAACCCCACGGACTCGAGTGGGGGAGATTCGCCGCAACGCTTCTGGCAGATGGCGCCGCTTAATGCCAAAAACAAGCAAGACTGGATTGTCAACGAGATCCAGAAGATCCTGACTATTCTGGCTGCCGATACTCAGCAGGGGACCAATGATTCCTAGACGACAGCGGCCATTCTAAATTGGATGCAAAATCCATTCGATCCGCACGCCGTCGCCAGCACCCGCATCTCGGCTTATGGCAAGGCCACGGTGATGAAATTTCTGGACAACCTGATCGCCTGGGGCGACTGGTACTACAACCAGTACACCGCTGAGATGGTCAATCAGGCCGAACAACTCTATATCCTCGCCGACATGATACTGGGCCCGCCGCCACAGATGCTGCGCCTCCCCAATGCCATCCAGAGTGGCGTTGGCGCGGCCACCTACCACTCGCTCAAGAAAATCGATGACTTCTCCAATGTGCTCGTGAACATCGAGAATGTGATCGTCGCCCCCGAGCTGCCGCCGGCGGTCGTGCAGGGTACCGCCCAGACGCCGCCGCCTCTTCAGTTACCAAGCCGCGAAAACACGCTGTTGTTCTGCATTCCGCCCAACGATCAGCTTCTGGCGTATTGGGGTACCGTCTCCCAACGGCTCTACAATATCCGCCACTGCCTGAACCTGCAGGGAGTCCCGCAGCCGCTGCCCTTGTACGCGCCGCCGATCAACCCGCTCCTCCTGATAGAGGCGGAAGCCAGTGGAGGCAGTTTCTCCAGCGCCACGCCGCCCGCCCCGATCTATCGCTTCGCGACTTACCTCCAGAAAGCGGTCGAGCTGACCAACGACGTTCGCGCCTATGGCTCGCTCATCCTGTCGGCGCTCGAAAAACAGGATGCGGAGACGCTGGCCGTGCTGCGGGCCAATCAGGAGCTCGACATCCAGACTCGAATGCTGGATGTCAAGACGACACAGGCTGCCGAGGCGCAAGACCAGATCACGGCTCTCCAGAATCAGCAGGCGGTTGTGCGGAAACGGCTTGACTTCTACTCCAAGGTCGCCTTCATGAATGCCTCTGAGACCACTGCCATCGCGCTGCAGGGGGCAGCCCTGAACGCAAACCGCATGGCCATCATATCGGACATGGCTTCGGGAGACGCTCACAACCTGCCGACCCTTAGCTTCGGGACGGACGGCCTCGCGCCTACGATATGCACGAGCTTCGGAGGCGAGAATATCGCCTCGTCAGCAGCATCGGCGGCCAGCGTCTCCCGAGGCTTAGGTGGCATTCTTGGCGAAGGCGGTGGCATGGCGGCCACAATGGGCGGTTACCAACGGCGGATGGACGAATGGAAGCTTCAGGCACAGTTGGCCACCGCTGAGTTAACTCAGATCGCCAGCCAGATTACCGCGGCGACAGACCGCCTCAACACCGCCAACACAGAGGTCGAAATCCAGAATGCGCAGATCTCCAACATGCAGGATGTGAGCGATTTCCTGACTGGCAAGTATACCAATGCCCAGCTCTATAACTGGATGGTCACCCAGCTCACCACCGTGTACACACAGGCGTATCAACTGGCGTTCTCGCTGGCGCTGCAGGCCCAGAACGCTTACCACTATGAGCTTGGCAGCCTGGACACGTTCATCCAGTTTGGATATTGGGACAGCCAGCACAAGGGCCTGGCCGCGGGCGAGAGTCTCCTCTTCGATCTCCGGCGGATGGAAGCACAGTACCTCGCCGGCAACAGCCGCGAGCTTGAATTGACCAAGCATGTCTCCCTCGCCCTTACATCACCATTGGCTCTGGTGACGCTCCGCGAAACCGGAACGTGCCCGATCTCGCTTGACGAGATTCTTCTTGAGAACGATCATCCCGGCCAGTATTACCGGCGGCTCCGATCGGTGGCGCTCACTATTCCGTGCGTGACCGGGCCATACACGGGAGTGCACGCGACGTTGAGCCTGACCCGCGCATGGATTCGTACTAAGGCACCTGGCGGCACGGGGTATACACCCCAGTTCGCGGCAGCCACGACCAACGTTCCAAATGTTGTCCCCTCGCCGATGGGTGCGGCTGGGACACAAATCATCGCTACCAGCAGCGGCCAAAATGACGCCGGGCTCTTTGACGTGAATCTCCATGACGAGCGCTGGCTCCCGTTCGAGGGTCAAGGTGCGATCAGCTACTGGAACCTGGTGCTCGATCCGGGCGATAACAATTTTGATTTCTCGACCATCACCGACGTCGTGCTCCATGTCCGCTACACGGCTCGCGGAGCAGGCGACCAGACCGCGGCAGAGGTCGTCCGGGACAAATTGAAGCCCCCGACCTCCCGCTCGATTCTCGTTAGCGTGCGAAGTGCGTTTGGTGGCGCCTATTACACCTTCTTTAATCCGGCTGACACGGCAACCGAGCTGACGCTAACGCTGCCGTTGACAAACGTCATCTTCCCCTTCTCGAACCTCGGGAGCGGAGGTGTGACGATTAAGACCATCACCTTTTACGTGCCTCTGTCCGTCCCCGCCGCCGGCAACGACATAGCTGCCAGCTTCGGCCCCATCGGCGGTTCCACAGTGTCCCTCGAGCTTTCGCCTGACCAGACCGGGAAGACCAACGACGGTGATCCGATTGCCGCTCTGAAAACCTCGGTCTCGCCCAATGTAGCCGCGCCGCAATCGTTCACCGTGACCGTTCCGGCCGCAAGCGTACCTTCCGCCCTGGCGACCAAGGTGAACGGGCAAGTACGGCTCGACCCCACCAAAATCGAGGACATTTTGCTCATCATCGACTATTCGATCAACTGAGCCATGCCGACCGAAAACGATATCGCTCAAAAACCTGTCACCGGCCCTTCCGTCTGGCAGAATGAAAGGGATTGGAAGCCGTTAACTGAAATACTAGGCAAAAGGAGTAGCAATGTTTGAGCCCGGCGGGACACACTTCACCTTCTTCGGTCGAATGGGGGAGCGGATTCGTGCGAATCAGGAAAACTGGTTTAAGGTAGCCCCCATCCGCAATCCCCGGATGGTGGGGGTGTTCCAGGAGCGCAAGACTGGCCCGCCGCCGTCGGCAGCACTGCTCCCATGGGTCGGCGAGTACGTCGGCAAATATCTGATTGGCGCCATCCAGGCTCTGCGTCTGTCCGGCGATGCGGAACTTCGCGACGTCATCGCCCGGGTGGTGCGGGATCTCATCGATTCGCAGGGCGACGACGGGTATCTGGGCCCGTTCGGACCCGCCGAACGCATCGTCAATCCCGACAAGTGGGACCTCTGGGGCCATTATCACTGTCTGCTGGGTTTGCTGCGGTGGCATCAGGATCAGAACGATTCCGACGCCCTGGCTGCCTGTCGACGCGCCGCCGACTTCTTATGTGGGACTTTCCTCGGCACGGGTATCCGCGTCGCCGATGCGCGTAACCCGGCTAAGAATGAGGCAGTGGCCCACATCTTCGCCCTCCTATTCCGGGCCACGGGCCAGGTGCGATATCTCCAGATGGCTCAAGATGTCGAAGCAGACTGGGCGCGAGTGGAGACTCGATTCGACAAAGACGGGCATCGATTTGAGGACGGCGGCAACTACGTCGACGGCTTCCAGCATGACGAAGCCTTCTATAAGGGCCGTGAGCCGCGCTGGGAGAGCCTCCACGACGTCCAGGCACTGGTGGAGTTCTACGAATTGAAGCTCGATTGGCAGCCGTGGTTTCCGCTTGGCCCTAACGTATTCCCCGCGGACTCGCCGGTGACGGCGCTCAGCACGAAACCTGGCGGCACCAGCCTGTATGTGGCCGGCTTCGACGGGCAGGTGTGGAGCACCTATTTCGATCCGCAAAATCTTGGACCGCCCGAGCGGGGCGGCTGGCAGCCGTGGTTTGCGCTCGGCCCTAACGTATTCCCCGCGGACTCGCAGGTGACGGCGCTGAGCACCAAACCTGGCGGCACCAGCCTGTATGTGCTGGGGTTAGACGGGCAGGTCTGGAGCAGCTATTTCGATCCGCAGCATCTTGGACCGCCCGAGCGGGGCGGCTGGCAGCCGTGGTTTGCACTTGGCCCGAACGTATTCCCCGCACGCTCACCGGTGATGGCGCTCAGCACCAAGCCAGGCGGCACCAGTCTCTATCTGCTCGGCTTGGATGGACAGGTGTGGAGCACCTATTTCGATCCGCAGAATCTTGGACCGCCCGAGCGGGGCGGCTGGCAGCCGTGGTTTGCGCTTGGCCCTAACGTATTTTCCCCTGGCTCGCCGGTGACTGCGCTGAGCACCAAACCAGGCGGCACCAGCCTTTATGTGCTGGGATTAGACGGGCAGGTCTGGAGCAGCTATTTCGATCCGCAGCATCTTGGGCCGCCTGAGCGGGGTGGCTGGCAGCCGTGGTTTCCGCTCGGCCCCAACATATTCCCCGCAGGCTCACGGGTGATGGCGCTGAGCACCAAACCTGGCGGCGCCAGCCTGTATGCCCTGGGCTTCGATGGACAGGTGTGGAGCACCTACTTCGATCCGCAGAATCTTGGACCTCCCGAGCGGGGTGGCTGGCAGCGGTGGTTTCTCCTTGGCCCTTACGTGTTTCCCCCTGGTACGCCGGTGACTGCGCTGAGCACCAAACCTGGCGGCGCCAGCCTGTATGCGCTGGGGTTAGACGGGCAGGTGTGGAGCGCATATTTCGATCCGCGGAATCTTGGTCCGCCCGAGCGGGGCGGGTGGCAGCCGTGGCTTCCGCTCGGCCCTAACGTATTCCCCGCGGGCTCACGGGTGACGGCGCTGAGCACTAAGCCAGGCGGCACCAGCCTGTATGTACTCGGCTTCGATGGCCATGTGTGGAGCACATACTTCGATCCGCAGAATCTTGGGCGTGAGCGGTACCACAGGGCTTTCACGCGCATCTGGCGGAGCATCCTCGAGAGCGATCGCCACGTCTCCGGCGGGTTCTCATCCCTCGAGGCCGCGTGTGGCAACCCGTTCGATCCTCGTCCGATCGAGACGTGCGCCACAATTGCCTGGATGTGTCTGACTCTGGACATGCTCCGCCTCACGGAAGAGGCTGGAGCGGCCGACGAGTTGGAGCTGTCAACGTGGAACGCCGTGCTCGGCTCGCAGAGCCCGGATGCTACCTGGTGGACCTACGACACGCCGATGGGCGGGATTTCGACCACGGGCATGGCCCCCCTCGGGTGGCCTTTCGTGGTGTGGCAGGCGCCACTGTCCGGCCCTCCCCATCAAATTGCTGAGCGCTGCCCTACGCTCTACGACCTTCGCTGGCAGGAAGACAATGGTGTCGACCGCCTCAGTTGCTGCGCGCTGAATGGGCCGCGGGGTTTGGCCATGTTGTCAGAGTGGGCAGTGATGCGCGCGGGAGATGGACTCGTGATCAATTACTACGGCCCCGGTGAAGTAACGGGCGTTACCCCCGCAGGAAACGCCGTCCTCCTCAGCCAGAATACCGACTACCCCATCGGCGGAGCAGTTCGGCTCACCGTTTCGCCGCAGACGGCTGAGCGCTTTGTGCTGCGTCTGCGAATCCCGGGATGGTCGAACGTGACACACGTGACAGTCAATGGTCAGCCGGCCGGACCTGTCCAGCCAGGCTCCTATCTGGCACTCGATCGTATATGGAAGTCCGGGGACGTCGTCGAGGTGGAGATGGACATGAGCCCTCGTTTTGTACCAGGTGGCCGGAGGCCTTTGCCCGCCAACAGCGACGGCGATGCAATCGGACGGATGGCGATCTACCGCGGTCCTCTGCTTCTGGCCTATGATTCTCGTTTCGACCGTTATAGTCCAGCCGCTTTGCCCGTCATCGACCGAGGGGGGGTATCGGCGCGCCTGCAGACGGCGGGCGGCGTGTGGGAACCGCTCCTCCTGCTCCGCTTCCCGACGCTCGACGGTCAAACGGCGACGTTGTGTGACTTTGCCAGCGCTGGCACTCCTCCGTGGGTTCCCTCGCGTCGCTGGCAACTTTCGCGTAGTGACGGGACCGTCCTTGCGCCAGGACTCACGCTGAAAGATGATGGGACGATTCAGGGATCTACTCATCCCAACGAGACGCGTTGGGGCTTCGAGGACACTCGCCTGACCTTCTACGGTGTCAACGGAAGCGCGACCACTCGTTTCACGCCCGTGCAGGTGCCGAACGACCGAACCCGCCTTGAGGGCAAGTTTCTACCCGACCCCACGATTACCCACGTCCTGAGTCAATTGGATAGCGATGTGACCGACACGATCTGGGAATTCGTTCGTGCTGATGCTAAGTCACCCATCCGCCTGGAGCCCTATGGGCGCATCCACGGTTACCAGCATGTCAACGAGGCCTGCTGGAAGCGCGAGGGCGATACCCTGATGTTCTGCGATCAGGAGGGCAGGCCCACCACGCGATTTACCACGAGCAGCCGCGTGGGTGAGCATCGGGAGATTGAAGGCCACTTTAGCCCGCAAATTGTGCATCAACTGCGCGAACTCGATCTGGGGTGGGTACGCGGTACCCCGTACGTCTCTTGGCTTCCTGCCCCTGCGCTTGGAGCCGTGACGGCGCTGAGCACCAAATCAGGCGGCGTTAGCCTTTTTGTTCTCGGCTCTGACGGGAAGGTTTGGAGCACCTATTTCGATCCGCAGAGTCTTGGACCGCCCGAGCGGGGTGGCTGGCAGCCGTGGTTTCCGCTCGGCCCTAATGTGTTCCCCGCAGGCTCAGGGGTGACGGTGCTGAGCACTAAGCCAGGCGGCACCAGCCTCTATGTGCTCGGCCTCGATGGACAGGTGTGGAGCACCTATTTCGATCCGCAGCATCTCGGACCGCCCGAGCGGGGTGGCTGGCAGCCGTGGTTTCCCCTTGGCCCTAACGTGTTCCCCCCTGGTTCGCCGGTGACGGCGTTGAGCACCAAACCAGGCGGCACCAGTCTATATTTGCTCGGCTTCGATGGACAGGTGTGGAGCACATATTTCGATCCGCAAAATCTTGGACCGCCCGAGCGGGGTGGCTGGCAGTGGTGGTTTCCGCTCGGCCCTAATGTATTCCCCGCAGGCTCACGGGTGACGGTGCTGAGCACCAAGCCAGGCGGCGCCAGTCTGTATGTTCTCGGCTTCGATGGACAGGTGTGGAGTACCTATTTCGATCCGCAGAATCTTGGACCGCCCGAGCGGGGTGGCTGGCAGTGGTGGGTTCCCCTTGGCCCTAACGTTTTCCCGACGGGTTCCCCGGTGACGGCGCTGAGCACTAAACCAGGTGGCACCAGTCTGTATGTGTTCGGCTTCGATGGACAGGTGTGGAGCACATATTTCGATCCGCAGAGTCTTGGACCGCCCGAGCGGGGCGGTTGGCAGCCGTGGTTCGCGCTCGGGCCGAATACTCTTCTCGCGAGCGTGACTGTCGCCGCTGTCAGCACGGCAGCGGGAAGGACGAGCCTCTATGTGAGCGGAATGGACAGGCAGGTCTGGAGCCGGTTCTTTCCAGACTCTGCAACCGCGGGCGAACCGACCGGCTGGTTCGCACTTGGAGGGCCGCGAGCCCCGTAAGAGCAACCCGATTTTAGACTTACTTGCCGGCTATGGCGTATCGGGCTCGCGCTGGATTGTCGCCGTTATCAGCACCGTGTTGTAGGGATTCCAGGTCGAGAGGACGAAGTAGACTTGCGCCTGTAGTGGGCCGGTGTTGTTCAACTTGATCATGCGTGTGTATCGGTCGATCAGGTACGGACCGTACTCGCCTCCCCACTCATGCTCCCGACCGGGGTCGGACAGTGGATCGATACTGTTTTTCACGTGCATGAAATAGCCGTATCCGACATTCGGCCACCCCGGGTCGAAGATCAAAACGGGATCGCTCCACGGTCCCCACGGGGAGATTGCCACGCGGGCATTGATTCCTCGAGGCGACGCGGCGTTGTACAGCATGAGCCACAGTCCGAACGGTTTCACCCAGGCCACGGAGAGTTCGCCAACCTGGGGATGAATGAACAAAGCTGCGGCCAGGCGTTGGTCGGAACTCCATTGCAGGTTCGTCGAACCGGGCCCATGGCCGGTGAAAAAGCGCCAGGCCGATCGCTGTTGGATAGCGCCCAGCGGCGCACAAGCGAGATATACGTTACTTTCACGGTAACGGCCACTGCCCCAGGCCAGCAATGCAGGGCCTTCGAAGGGAAGGCTTCCAAGACCTGCGGGGGGATGACGCACGCGACGTTGAGGAACTTGCCTCCGTCGCGCAATACCGAGAAATCGTACAGCGCATGTAGGTCCGTGGGGTCGTTGTTGCGGGCGGCCGCGAGCACGGTGCGGCCCATCAGGGTCCGGCCTGGCAAACCATTTCGTCTGGTTAGAACGGCGATAGGAGCGTTGAGGCTCGCGGCTCCCGGTGCGGTTATAGGGAATGGCATGTGCCACTTGCCGCTGTCGATGGCGGGGTTGGCCCAGGTGGTGCCCATAGCGCCGTCCGATCCCGTCCAGAAGACATCGAGCGCACCCGCAAGTCTGGTGACAGCGGCGATCGGTGAGTTGGCCCCGGAGGCCCCGGGTGGGGTGATCGGGAAAGGCGGGTGCCACCTGCCGTTGTCGATAGCGGGGTTGGCCCAGGTGGTGCCGACAGCGCCGTCCGGTCCGATCCAGAAGACGTCCAGCGCACCATACAGTCGGGTAATGGCTGCCACCGGAGCGTTGGCTCGGGTGGCCCCCGGCGGGGTGATCGGGAAAGGTGAGTGCCACTTGCCGCTGTCGATGGCGGGGTTAGCCCAGGTGGTGCCTACAGCACCGTCGGGTCCGATCCAGAAGACGTCCAGCGCACCATCCAGTCGGGTAATGGCTGCCACCGGAGCGTTGGCTCGGGTGGCCCCCGGCGGGGTGATCGGGAAAGGTGGGTGCCACTTGCCGTTGTCGATGGCGGGATTGGCCCAGGTGGTGCCCACAGCGCCGTCGGGTCCGATCCAGAAGACGTCCAACGCGCCGTCGAGTCTGGTGACAGCGGCAATGGGGGAGTTGGCTCGGGCAGCGCCGGGCGGGGTTATGGGAAAAGGCAGGTGCCACCTGCCGTTGTCGATGGCAGGATTGGCCCAGGTCGTGCCCAGGGCACCATCGGGTCCAATCCAGAAGACATCCAGTGCGCCGGCAAGTCTGGTGACGGCGGAGATCGGGGAATTGCCGCCCGCGGCGCCCGCTGGTGTAATAGGGAATGGCGGATGCCAGTTGGCGCTGTCGATGTTCGGGTTGGACCAGGTTGTGCCGATACCGCCGTCGGGTCCGATCCAGAAGACGTCTGCCGCACCATCGAGTCTGGTGATTGCGGCGATCGGGGCATTGACTCGACCAGCGTGGGGTGGGGCGATGGGAAACGACTGGCGCCAGTTGCCGCTGTCAACGGCCGGGTTGGCCCAAGTGGTGCCTACGCCAGCGTCGGGTCCGTTCCAAAAAACGTCGAGGCCGCCGTCAACGCCGTTCTCCTCAATGCGGTCGGTGCTGTGGAAAATGTACATCTGCCCGTTGGCGCTGAATCCGGAGATCGGGACCTCAAATCCCGCGGTGCTGAGAGCCGCGCCATCAGTGTCGATCAGCCGGGGAGACCGATACTTGCCTCCGTCGTTGATGAACTCAAGTCGGATACCCGGCTCGGGTTGCGCGGCCGTGGTCCAAGCAACGCTGTCTGAATCACTAACCGGATGCGGAACTGGCCACGTGTCTCCGAACAGAAACCACAATCGGCCGTCATGCTCAAAAGACGAGCCGAGATCGGTTCCAAAGAAACCGAATCGGGTCTCTGTTGTGTTGAAAGCCGGGCGGTTGAATTGGCGATCTGTCTCGCCCGTAAGTTGGCATACCTTGCGAACGCTGCTCGCCTGTACGCTGATTTTTGGCCGCATGACGAATTTCTTTCCCCCCGTAACTCTACCAGGAATAGGGATATCGCTGGCGAGCGGCGAGAACTCCAGCGGGCCAAGCAGTTGGATCTGCCGATAGTGGTAGGAAAGCCGGTGCCGGTTCTGTATGTGCAAATCTTTCGTCACCACGGGCACCCCCATCAGTAGTGAGACGAAGCGCGGGCGCGCGTTACCTTTGCTCCTCTGTCAGGCGAAATTCCGAGAATCTTTGCCCCGCTTGCTGATCGGAGGCACCGGACACCTCCACTCCCGTCTTTTAATGCCCATCCCGAGCTCCGTTGCCCGCACTTCGGCGTACGAGCGCGACGTGACCAGGCTGACCCCGGTGGCATCCGCTGGCATCCGCTGGTATCAGGCGAGGCCATAATTCTCGGAATTTCCCACGTGCTCGAACCTGATTCCAGACTCGGTCGCGGACCGGAAATCGAACTCCAATTTCTTGCCCGAAGCGCCGCCGGCCGCAGATACGTCGCGCCCGAGACGCATTGAGGCCACCACAAGTGGCAAGTCGGGGCGGTGACGACCGGTCACAAGGAACTACCGCTGCCCAGATCAGTTGATCTTAGATTGGTGGGTTGCCAGCGCACGCTCGCCCGTCGCAAGAACGAGCGAGGTAATGCGACGCCCAGGGATATTCCGAGAATTGTTGCCCGTCTCGAAGATTGTTGGGGCAACCCGAACTAGCTGAATTCGAAGACTTCGAACTCGACTCTGCGGGCGAGCAAGGATTCCGGCTTCAGGCACCCTTTGGGTCCGGCTAAATTCCGAGAATCGTCGCCCCTTTCCCAGCTATTTGATCCGCATCCAGTGCACGGCCACAGCTTCGATTGGTTCGAATCAGATGAAAATCGGAAGTTTCACCCACCGAAGGCACGATCAATATCAGAGTCCGGGGCTCGTCATACTATCGATGACCGAAGTCTACGGGGGCATCCCCTGGGTGATTTCTTCGACTGGCCGGCTGGAATGCTATCAGGCGTCGGACGTGGACTCCAACCCAGATTTCTCAATCGTTGCATGGGCGCAGTTGTGCGGTGCACCAATCAGCGCGGCAGAAATTCCGAGAATCTCTACCCCTGCGTCCCGAGGCTGAATCTAAGCCAAACGAAGCTCCTCATTACGCACGTGGGTCTTAGTCGCCGCAAACTTTGGTTAGTCACAATTTCGGGCGAGAAATGCGATTGGCGTCCGGTCGGGGAAAAGGAGCCTTCAGTGCGGAGTGTTCCGGTGGCCAATAGCGAGAGGGGCATGAGGCGTGCGCCCCAACGCGGGCATGGGGAATGGCGGGAACATCACGCGCGACCGGTAACGGATCGGATAGCGGGTGTGGGGACTTTTGCGGGTACTCTACATCAAAATGGCGGCAAATGGCGAGCAATCCTGCTATCGGCACATATTCGAGCTCCGTCTGTAAGCGATTGATAACGAGCAGTTAAGCGCACTGTCGAGCATTCGTGCAAAGTATTCGACTTCTAGCTGTTAACCGAAGGGTTGTAAGTTCGAGTCCTACCCGAGAACGCAAACGCAGCAGTCCTGTTTCGTTTGTCAATCGCAAGATCAAACGGAGTGATGGGACGAGGGGGGCAGCGACCGGTCGCCAGGACCTCCTTGTGTGACGCAAGGCAGCTCTCGATCTCGGCGTGATTGCCTGCGAGGCGATAGATATTCCCATCACGGCGAATGGACGGCGAGCGCACCGGCATGGCGCCCTCCTGTAGCCCCGTGGGATCCCTGTGCCCCGCCTCCACGCCCACAATTACCTCCACAATAAGTCGCCGGATGAGCCGAAAACAGCAGTGTCCGCCGATCAAACCCGTCGAAAAACAAACAAGATACGTGTGTCTCGTTTGCCTCCGGAGCAAGAGGTCGGTAATTCGATCTACTCGGCCAGAACCATAGAGTCTTGGGATCACAGGAGCCCGGGTATGAGCCCGTCCCCCAGCACATTCTCACGTAAGTTATACGTAAGGTGGATTACCGATTACAGCGCTTTTAGCGTTGTCGGCACAACGCAAAATCAATAACCTACGTCTTTTCAACCCCCCAGCGCAGCCCAACTCCCCCCGCCTCCACCATAATATGTTATTTAAAATCAATAATTTACTGTGATCGGCGGTCTAGCGTCTCTTTTACGTCACGACGACAGCATCTCCGAATCGGACATCCGGCAAAAGCTCAGCCTGGGCCCGGCTGAAGATGAGGTGATTACGGCCTCGGTCAACGTGGCCAGCGGCATCAAGGCCACCGGCAACGACGAAATTCTGGGGCACATCCTGTCGCCCGAGGCTATGCTCGGCAAACCACTCTTGGCCGTGGTCAGGTCACGGATGGTGACCTCGCATCCGAAGTTGGATGTGCTCCAAACCGCCTCGCCGTACGGCGGATCGCAAGTGGATCTTCGTTTGGAAGTGGCGGCCCAGCAGCAATTCGACGTGGAGATGATCGCGGATGCCGCCACCGTTTATCAGAGCCAGCTTCATCTGAAATTCTCGAAAGCGGAGCCGATTTTCTACCTCCACCGCCTGGACCTGCTGCCCGGATCGTACCGACTGCTGTTTACGGTGGATGGCAAGGTCCATCCATATGCGATCGAGGTTGCGGAAACGCCATCGATGGCCAAATCCTGCGAGCGGATTGGGCGGGTGACGAGGTTGGCCACGTGGTCGGCCGCCAGACGCCCTTGGAATTTGCGGGCAGACAACTTGACCTAAAACCCGACGGCCGGTACGCTGTGGTCGCCCTGGGCCAGCCGGGCAAAGCGACGTGGATGATTCGCCGGGGCATGGAGGCGCTATGGAGAAGCACCACTGCGGGCGGACCGATCGCGATGGTGGAACTGCCCACCAGCGGCTTGGGGCCTGGGTTATCCCCTGGGTTATCCCAAGGGTTATACAAGTTGGAGGCGGTGGCCGAAAAAGATTCGCGCATGGCCGATTTCGCTTTGAAGCCGGCATCCGGCGCGGCGTCTAACCTGGCGGTAGTCTCTTTCAATGCCAATCTGGCGCCCGCATCGCGCCTTACGTTTCTCGGCCACCAGTGGCTACTGCGGGGCAAACTGGTGGAGGCGCGCCAATGCCTGCAGGCTGGGCTTAGCAAGGGCGTGACCGGGGAGGCGGAGATCGAACTGGCGCGCGCCAATGGCCCTATTGGGGAACGTGGACGCAGCCCGCGAACCCGCCAACCACGCCGTTGTCCGTCTTTCTCCGGACCCAGCGGATCGCCGATTTGGAGCGCTAACTGGCGGCCTGCAAAGCCCACACACCTGCCGGTTCTTGGGGCTAACGTTGCAGCGGGCTTAGACGCCAGACGGTTTGTTCGCGGAGGTTGGAAAGCCAGACGGAGCCGAGGCCGACGCGCACGGAATCGCCGCCCGGGCCTAACCACTGCTTGATCACCCGGTTGGTCGCAGGGTCAATCTCTGAGAGCGGGATCTGGAAGACGGAGGCCCAAACATGACCTTCCCCGAATGCCAACTCGCCCCCGGTACCCGGTACACCCACCTGGATGTGCGTCACCACCTTAGCCGTTTTGGCGTCCACGCGGGAAACGGTGCCATCACCCTGATTGAGCGTCCAGACCGAGCCTGCGCCTGTCGTCAGGAAGCGCGGTTGCGGCCCTACTTCGATGGTAGCGGTGACCTTGTTTGTTTTGGGATCGACACGCGTGAGCAGATTCGTTTCAGGTGTAGTCACCCAGACCGCGCCCTCACCGTAGGTGAGGCCCGCGGAGTTGGGCGCGACCTCGATCTCAGCGCTGACCTTGTTACTAGCGGGATCGATGCGCGAGAGCACCCCCTTTGCGTCCGTCACCAGCCACACGGCGTCGGGGCTGGCCGCGATGCCGCCCTCGCTTTGCGATGGGGGAATCGGCAACGTGGCGGTCACCTGGTTGGTCTTGAGGTCGATGCGCGAGAGCGTCTGGTCGCCGCAGTTGGGAACCCATATGCTGCCGAATCCCGCCGCCAGACCCGAACACGGCCGTTTGCCCACGGAAATTGCCGCAACCAGCCTGTTGGTTTTTGGATCGAGCCGATGCACCGTACCCTTAGGGCCATTGGTCACCCACACGGCATCGTCGGTGATCACCTGCCAGTCGGGAGCCCCTTCGACAGAGAACACGGCGAGCGGCTGGATGGCAGACATTTCGCGCTTGACGCCGGGCGCAGCCACGCCGGGTTTCGGAGCGCTCGGCGGCCGTTTCTTCGTGGCCGCGGGCAGTGGAGT
The DNA here is from genome assembly GCA_035570275.1 of Candidatus Acidiferrales bacterium. Classification (GTDB taxonomy): domain Bacteria; phylum Acidobacteriota; class Terriglobia; order Bryobacterales; family Bryobacteraceae; genus DATMNI01. The sequence continues at coordinate 21,149 of DATMNI010000179.1, forward strand.
GTCCTGTGCAAGCAGGCCGGCGCTCACGGCGATGGCCAACACCAGGCCGGGGAACAGACGATGCATCGGTTTTCTCCTTGATCTTTACTCGGCCTGGTTTACTCCGCCCTCTGGTTTACTCCGCCAGGGTCGCTTGAACCCGCTTGGGGTCCAACCGCCACAGCGTGCCTTCCAAAAGGTTCGAAAGCCAGATGGCGTTCGCCGCCACCTGCACGGCTCCTCCGCCCGGGCCCCAAAATTGCTGGACCACTTTCTCGGTTGACGGATCGATGCGGGTCAGCGGGAAACCGGCCAGCGTGACCCAAACCGAGCCTTGCCCAACCGCGATTCCGCCGGCTGCGCCGGGGACGCCAAGATCGATACTCTTACTCACCTTGTTGGTCTTGGGGTCAATGCGGTCCACCTTGCCGTCTTTTTCGCAGAGCGCCCAAACCGAACCTTCGCCCAGAGCCAGGGCATGCGGATGGGCCGAAACTTCGATTCTTTTTTCCACCAGATTAGTCTGCGGGTTGATACGCAGCACACGATCTTCGTCCGGACAGGCAGCCCAGAGCGCCGTTTCGCCGAAGGCCAGTGCGCTGCAGCCCGCTGGCAGCCGGATCTCAGCCACTACCTCGTTGCGGTCAGGATCGACGCGCGAAAGTGTCGTGCGATTGTCGCTGAAAATCCATACGCTGTCGCTGCTGGCGGCGACCGAAAGCGGTGCTGTACTTGTGCCCGCGGCAACCTTGGCGGTCACTTCCCACTTCTTGGTATCGATGCGGACCAGGGATTGGCCGGCACAGCTTAGCGTCCAAATGCTGCCGAAACCTGTGATGGCCCCGCCGCACGGTTTTTCGACTCCGGGCACGGGGTCGCCTACCTTATTGGTCTTGGGGTCAAGCCGGAAAAGCTTGCCTTTTGCGGCGATGGGGATGACCAGTGAATCGGCCACCCCGATCCACTGCGGCGCGGCGTCGATCTCGGCTTCGGGCTTCAGCAAAGCGATCGGGATCTGTACTCCCGGAGTTTTGACTCCGCTCTTCGGAATTGCAACCGGCTTCTTGTCCGCGGCTGCGAGCGCCAACGGAAACACCAGATAGAGTGCCAGCAGATTTCGCATGGTTTCGAGACTTCCCAGCGGGAATCGGTCCCAACTGGGGGAACTGCGCCCGGCCGCAGTTTCGTACAGTATAGCCTGAACCCTCCGCCTTGTACGACTGTTTGTGAATGTCCTGTTTGTGAATGTCCTTGATTCGGTGTCGCCGCGGATGCACGATCACTCCTCCCTGCTCATCTTGTAGAGACAAAACTCGCGGTTGACAAATCGATGAAGAAGCACCATACTTACCTCAATTTCCGCTTTTCCCCCGTCGTGAAAGCCACCTCACCGTGTCTGTGCCCTTAGGCGACTGCGTCCGTTTCGCCCACGTAACACTACTCGGCTTCATCGCTAAGTAAGGGGGTTAGGTATGCACACGCTGCTACGTGTGTCCGCGGCGCTTGTTCTATTCATGTGCGGCGCGCAGGCACAGAGCTTCACCAGTTTGAACGGAACCGTCACGGATGCGTCGGGAGGAGTGGTTCCCAGCGTCGCCATCGAAATCAAAAACCAGGAAACCCAGGCCGGGCGCTCAGTATTGAGCGATTCGCAGGGCCGCTACGTGTTCGCCGAGGTCGTACCCGGGCGCTATCGTCTGGAGGCTAAGGCGGCCGGCTTCAAATCCGAGGTCGTTGAAGAGCTTCAGTTGCAAGTAAACTCGCCAGCCACGCTCAATCTGTCGTTGCAGGTAGGCGCGGTCTCGGATGCCATCGCCGTCACCGCCGAAGCCGTTCTGGTAAACACTACCGACGCCAGCATCGGCAACGCCATCGGCGAAAAGCCCATCGTCGAACTCCCGTTCGAAGCCCGCAACGTCGTGGGTCTGCTGGCGCTCCAACCGGGGGTGGTCTACATCAGCAATAACGCCGCCACGCCGGACTACCGCAGCGGCGCAGTCAACGGAGGCAAGAGCGATCAAGGCAACGTCACGCTGGATGGAGTCGACGTCAACGATCAACAGTACCGTTACGCCTTCACCAGCGTGCTGCGCGTCACGCTGGATTCGGTTCAGGAATTCCGCACCACCACCTCGAACTTCAATGCCGACCAGGGCCGTTCCTCGGGCGCACAGGTCGCGCTGGTCACCAAATCCGGGACCAACAGCCTGCACGGTTCCGTATTCGAATTCAATCGCAACACCCTCACCAGCGCCAACACGTTCTTCAACAATGCCGCGGGCGTTCCCCGGCAAGCGCTGATCCGCAACGTGTTCGGCGGCAGCGCAGGCGGCCCTATCAAGAAGGACAAGCTGTTCATCTTCGGCAGCTATGAAGGCCGACGCGACGCTTCTCAAGGCGGCGGGGTGCGCATCGTTCCCAACGCCAATTACCGCCAGGGCACTTTCACGTATATCCGCAAAGACGGCAGCACGGGGCAACTCACCCCGGCCCAGATCGCCGCCCAGGCCGACCCGCTGCACATCGGTCCTGACCCCGCCGTGCTCAAGTATTTGCAGCAGTTTCCACTGCCGAATGACAACTCCGTGGGCGACGGCCTGAACACCGCGGGCTACCGCTTCAACAGCGGCAAGCCACTGCGCTACAACACCTACATCGGGCGCGTGGATTACAACCTCAACGCCAAACATCAACTGTTCTTCCGCGGCAACCTGCAGAACGACCACTACACCGATTCCATCCCGCAGTTTCCCGGCCAGGCGGATTCCGCGCTACACCTGGAAAACGCCAAGGGTCTCGCCACTGGAGATACCTGGCTGATTTCGAGTTCTCTGGTGAACAGTTTCCGCTACGGCCTTACGCGGCAATCGTTCGATTCCACCGGCCTGCAGACTCAGGACTATGTGGAATTGCGCTCTATCGACGATCTCTTTCCAACCACCCGCGGCTTGAAAGCCACCATACCGGCTCACACGGTGGCCGACGACGTGACGTGGAACAAAGGCGCCCACTCGCTGGCTTTCGGCGGCGCCATACGCTTCATCACCGCCAACCGGCTCAATTTCGCCAACTCCTTCAGCCGCGGGTATGCCAATTCATCCTGGCTGCAGGGCACGGGGTCGAACCTGCTGGCGCCGGACGCCAAGAACAGCACGCTCTACACCCGTCTGATGACCGATATGCTCGGCATCGTTTCTCAGGGCGACGCGCACTACAATTACGACATCCAGGGCAGTGTGCTTCCCGAAGGCTCGGGCATCGCCCGCCAGTTTGTGGACCACGAATTCGAACTCTACCTGCAGGATACCTGGAAAGTATCTCGCGGGTTCACCGTGACGGCGGGCTTGCGCGCTTCGCTCAGTCCTCCACTCCGCGAAGGCAAGGGAATCCAGACCAGCACCAACATTCCGCTGAGCGATTGGTTCAACGAGCGCGGCGCGCTGGCGGCCAAGGGGCTGCCACAATCGCAAGCGCCCGACATAAACTTCGATCTTTCCAGCAAGCCCGGCGGCCGCGGGATGTACCCGTTCCAGCACGATTTCTCCCCGCGTCTGGGACTCGCCTGGTCGCCGCAAGGGCACGATGGCTTCCTTAGCAAACTCACCGGCGGCCCCGGCAAAACCTCCATCCGAGCGGGCGCGGGCATGTACTACGATGTGTTCGGCCAAAGCCTCATCCGCCTGGTGGATAACACCGCGCTGGGTTTCTCGTCGTTCATTCAGAACCCGGCCAACGCCAGCGCCCTCACGGCTCCGCGCTTCACAGGCTTCACTTCCCTGCCCTCGGGACTGCTCATCCCGGCGCCCAAGGGCGGCTTCCCGCAGACCGCGCCGGACATCTGGGCCATCGCCAGCAGCCTGGATGACAAGCTGGCCTCGCCTTACACCATCAACCTCAACTTCAGCATGGAACGCGAGCTCAAGGGCGGCCTCATGCTGCAGGCGGCCTACGTGGGCCGTCTCTCGCGTAAATCACTGATCGGTGACGATGTCGCCATCCCCACCAACCTGGTGGACCCGGCATCGGGCCAGAGCTACTTCCAGGCTGCCAGCCAGATGATGACTTTTGCCAACCAGGGCGTAGCCACTTCGAAGATCCCGAAAATGCCGTTCTTCGAAAACTTTTACCCCGGCTACGCGGGTGGCGGGTTGACGGCGTCGCAATCTATCTACAGCCAGTTCTACACTGTCGAGCCCGATGCTACGACCGTGCTGCTGGATATCGACGGGCCGGGCTGCGACCCCTGCGGCAAATACGGCCCCTTTCAACAGTGGAGCAAGCAGTACTCCTCTCTTGCCGTCTACCGTTCGCGCGGCACCGGCGCGTACCACTCGCTTCAGTTGAGCGCCCGCAAGCGCTTTAGCAGCGGCCTGCTGTTCGACTTCAACTATACCTATGGCCGGTCGATTGACATGTCTTCCACGCGCGAAACCGATGGCGTCACCAGCGGCCAGATCATCAACCCGTGGGACCCGCGCCAGATGCGCGCCGTTTCTGATTACGACACTACCCACATCTTCACCGCGTTCTTCGTCTACGAACTGCCCGTCGGCAAAGGCAAGCCGCTTTTGGGCGGCAGCAACAAGGCGCTCAACGCATTCGTGGGCGGGTGGCAGTTAAGCGGCATTTATCGCCAGACATCCGGCTTCCCGGTGGGCGTGGGCAACGGCGGCTTCTGGCCCACCAACTGGAACCTCTCGGGCTACGGAACGCAGTTAACGCCGCTCACCGCCGGTACGGTCCGCAACGCCACGGTGCCTAACGGCGGGCCGTATATGTTCGCCGATCCGGCCGCCGCCCTCAATGCCTTCGCCTTCACACTGCCCGGCCAAACCGGTTCGCGCAACACGCTGCGCGGCGACGGCATCTTCAATATAGATGCCAGCGTCAGCAAGCGTTTCGCGATGCCCTTCAATGAGAAGCACGCGCTGCAGATCCGTGCCGAGGTCTTCAACCTGACCAACACCTCCACCTTCGACGTCAATACCGTGTCACTGAACCTTGGCTCACCGACCACATTCGGCAAATATAGCAGCACGCTCAATACTCCACGCGTGATGCAATTCGGCGCGAAGTACATTTTCTAGCCCAGCTTTCCGGCGGCCGGGCTGGTCGAGCGACAGAGGAGCAGCGGAGGAGAAGACAGAGGTCCAGGCTCCGCTGCTCCAGCCGGCCGCAGTGGTTTCTCCCGCGAACCTGCAGGCGACAACGAAACCTGATGGGCGCGATAAAAAGAATTTGTGCATCTTCCGCACGAGAGTACAGGTTCATCTGCCATACTGGCGGTTGATGTCAATGGGTGGTGCAGTGCAAGTTACGCGGGCGCGAATCTCCATACGCGTCTTTCTGCGCCTCACCGCCATGGACGTCTGCTGCGGCCCTCCTCTCTCCCACCAATCGTGACCGTTCCCAGCCGGCCGCCTTGCCGTTGAGGTTCTCCTGCCTTTTCTGTAGAAGTGGAGGTCCGTGTTTGTGAGCCAATGGCCCATCCTTTGGGAAGAGACCGTGCAGCCCGCCGCCAGTTGGTCGCACGTGCTGAAGCGCGGCACCAGCCTGCGCATCACCGATGTGGACGGCGGCGCTAACGCGGGCGCGTTGTTCTATAACTTCGAGTGCCCCGCCGAACGCTACAACATGCCCGACACGCTCAAGGCGCAGCACATCGCGCGCCTCACCAAGGGTTTCGTCCTCTACTCCGACATGGGCCGCGTGTTGTGTTCCATCACCGAAGACACCGCCGGCTGGCACGATCCCATCGGCGGCTGTTCCAGCCGGGCGCTGGTACTGGCGAAATACGGCGAAGCCCGGTACCAGGAACACCGGAACGAATATTATTGCAACGGCCACGACAGCTTCCTGGTGGAACTCGGCAAGTGGGGCCTTGGCGCGCGCGACCTCACCGCCAACGTGAACTTCTTCAGCCGGCTGGATACGGCCGCGAATGGCGCTATCACGTTCCACGGCGGCAACCGGGAGCCCGGCTCCTACGTGGAACTGCGCGCCGAAATGAACGTGCTGACCATCCTGAACACGTGCCCGCACCCTCTGGACCCGAGCGAGAAGTACAACCCTAAGCCCGTTCACCTTTCGCTGCGGCGCGTCGAGGCGCCCGGCCCCGACGACCCGTGCCGCCTCTCGCGCCCTGAAAACGGCCGCGGTTTCACTTTGACGGAGCGCTATTTTCTATGAGCCTCGTTCCAAGCGCCCTTCTGCATAGCACCCTGGACGCCGGCCACGCCGCCTACCGGCACGTGATCCCTGCGGGAGAGCCGTGGATCCACGAGATCCGCGCCGGCGAGTACTTCCGCATTGTGGATCTACACGGAAATCAGGCCGTCGACACCTTGTTCTACAACGCGCACGACTACGCCGACCGCTACAGCGCGCAGGACACCATTCGCACCCAGGCCAATCTGTATCTGACCACCGGCACGCGGCTGATCTCGACGGGCGGCACGGTGCTGTTGACCATCGTGGCCGATACCTGTGGGCGTCATGACACCGTCGGCGGCGCCTGCTCCAACGAAAGCAACATGGTGCGCTATGCCATCGAGAAGCGCTACATGCACGCCTGCCGCAGCAGTTTTCTCAAGGCCGTGATGGAATGGGGCCATCGCGGGGGCCATCCGGGGGGACTCGAAATGGACAAGCGCGACATCGCCAGCAACATAAACTTCTTCATGAACGTCCCGGTGACGCCGGAAGGCAGGTTGACTTTCGAGGATGGCATTTCCGAACCCGGCAAGTACGTCGAAATGCGCGCGGAGACCGACGTACTGGCGCTCATCAGCAATTGCCCGCAGCTCAACAACCCCTGCAATGCCTACAACCCCACACCGGTCGAAGTGCTGATTTGGGATGCCGGTAGTCGCGACCCTCTGGGTCGCGAACCCTAATGTTTCGCAAAGTCCTGATCGCCAACCGTGGCGCCATAGCCTGCCGGATCATCCGCACGCTGCGGCGCATGGGCGTGCGGTCGGTGGCCGTATATTCCGAAGCCGATCGCCACTCCCTGCACGTGGAACAGGCCGATGAGGCGGTCGCCATCGGCCCGCCGCCCGCGTCGCAGAGCTATCTGAATATCGGAGCTGTGCTGGAAGCCGCACGCAGAACGGGCGCCGAGGCCATCCATCCCGGATACGGTTTCCTGAGCGAAAACGCCGCCTTCGCCGACGCCTGCGCCGCCTACGGAATCGCCTTCATCGGGCCCACTGCCCAGCAACTGCGCGAGTTCGGTCTGAAACACACCGCCCGGCGTTTGGCCGCGGATAACGGACTGCCCCTGCTGCCCGGAACCGGATTGCTGTCCGGCGTCCCAGAAGCACTGGCCGGGGCCGCCCGCATCGGCTATCCCGTGATGCTAAAGAGCGCCGCCGGGGGTGGTGGAATCGGCATGCGCCACTGCGGCTCAGCAGCGGAGTTATTGGAATCCTACGCCGCCGTCGGGCGCATCGGCGCCGCCAGTTTCGGGACCGCCGGGCTCTACCTCGAAAGATTCGTGGCTAACGCCCGCCACATCGAGGTCCAGATTTTCGGCGATGGCGCGGGTGGAGTCCTCGCCTTGGGTGAGCGCGATTGTTCCACGCAGCGGCGCCACCAGAAGGTCATCGAAGAGACTCCCGCGCCCGGCCTCTCCGCAGAGATCCGCACGCGCCTTCTGGATGACGCCCGGCGCCTCGGCGAAGCCGTTCTTTACCGGTCCGCGGGCACGGTGGAATTCATCTACGATGCCGGCAGCGGCGCATGCTACTTTCTGGAAGTCAACACCCGCCTGCAGGTGGAGCACGGAGTTACCGAAGAAGTCACCGGCGTGGACCTGGTGGAGTGGATGGTGCTGCTGGCTGCGGGCGAGATGCCCCACCTGGGTAGCGTGCGCATCACTCCTGGACCTGCAGCGCCTGCGGGCTGTGCAATCCAGGTCCGGATTTACGCCGAGGATCCGGGCCGCGATTTTCAACCGAGTGCCGGCCGCCTGACTTGCGTGCGGTGGCCGGAGAGTTGCCGCGTCGAAACCTGGGTCGAGTCCGGCACCGACGTCACGCCGTACTACGATCCCATGCTCGCCAAAATCATCGTGCGGGGGGCTGACCGCCGTTCCACACTCACCCGGCTGCGCACGGCACTGGCCACCTGCCGCATCGAAGGCATCGAGACCAATCTCGAATACCTCCGGCAGGTAACCGGCAGCGCCCAGTTCGCCGCCGGGGGCGTCACCACGTCCTTATTGCATGATTTCGACTATCGCCGGCGTGCGGTTGACGTCGTATCGCCCGGCACCCAGACAACGGTTCAAGACTACCCGGGCCGCCTGGGCTACTGGCACGTGGGCGTTCCGCCATCGGGGCCGATGGACCCGCTGGCTTTCCGGATTGCCAATCGCCTGTTGGGTAATCCGGCCGGGGCCGCAGGCCTGGAGATCACCCTCACCGGTCCTACGCTGCAATTTCGCTGCGATACCGCCATCGCCCTCACCGGCGCCGATTTCGGAGCGCGCCTCGATGGCGTACCCATCCCGCTCTGGACCGCCATTGAAGTCAAAGCCGGCGCGCTGCTGGAACTCGATACCGTTCGTGGCCCCGGCGCGCGCGGATATCTTGCCATCGCGGGCGGTTTCGACGCGCCGCAGTATCTGGGAAGCGCCAGCACCTTCATCCTGGGCCAATTCGGTGGCTTCACCGGCCGCGTCTTGCGGGCGGGCGACGTGCTCGGTATTGCCAGGCAACCGCTTGCTGACGCGCGCGGCTCCGATCCGAGCCACGACCGTCAGGGAGTGGTTCCCTACACCCACGAATGGGAAATCGCCGTGCTCTACGGGCCCCACGGCGCGCCCGATTTCTTCACGCCTGTGGACATCGAAACCTTCTTCTCCACTGCCTGGAAGGTCCACCACAATTCCGATCGCACCGGCGTGCGCCTGATCGGTCCGAAACCCCAGTGGGCTCGCAAAGATGGCGGCGAGGCCGGTCTGCACCCCTCCAACATTCACGACAACGCCTACGCCATAGGCACCGTCGATTTCACCGGCGATATGCCGGTGATCCTCGGCCCCGATGGCCCCAGCCTTGGCGGCTTCGTCTGCCCGGCCACCATTATTGAAGCCGAACTCTGGAAGATGGGACAGCTCAAGCCCGGCGATACCGTCCGTTTCCGCGCGGTCTCATTCGAACAGGCCGCCGCCATGCGCGACGCCATTGACGCCTACATTGAGTCTCTCGCCGGCGAACCTCCGCAACTACCCGTTCTTGCTCTCGACCGGGACGCCACGCGCGAGGAACCCATACTAAGCCAACGCCCCGGCATTGTCCGCCGCGCCGATGGCGACCGCTGCCTGCTGCTGGAGTACGGTCCCAACGTGCTCGACCTAAACCTGCGCTTCCGGGTCCACGCGTTGGAAAGCCAGTTGCGGGCGCTGGCACTTCCGGGCATCCTGGACATCACGCCCGGCGTGCGTTCGCTGCATATCCACTACGATGGACGTAAGCTGCGGCGCGCCGCGCTGCTGGACGCGCTCGACACCTGCGAAACGCGCATTCCCTATCTCGACGATTTGGTGGTCCCCTCGCGCGTGGTACATCTTCCGCTCTCCTGGGACGATCCGGCGACGCAGCTTGCCATCCGCAAATACATGCAGTCGGTGCGGCCGGACGCGCCGTGGTGCAGTAAAGATGATCGTCCCAGCAACATCGAATTCATCCGGCGCATTAACGGGCTGGCTTCCGCCGAGGAAGTGCACCGCATCGTGTTCGCCGCCAGCTATCTGGTGCTCGGGCTCGGCGATGTTTACCTGGGCGCACCCGTGGCCACGCCGACCGATCCGCGCCACCGACTGGTTACCACCAAATACAACCCGGCGCGCACATGGACCCCGGAGAACGCCGTCGGCATCGGTGGCGCCTACCTCTGCGTTTACGGGATGGAAGGGCCTGGTGGATACCAGTTTGTAGGCCGCACGGTCCAGATGTGGAACACCTACCGCACCACCCGCGAGTCCCAACCCGGCACGCCGTGGCTGCTGCGGTTCTTCGATCAGATCCGTTTCGAACCTGTCCCGGCCGCCGAACTGCTCAAGATTCGCGCAGGCTTCAAGTACGGTGAATATCCGTTGCGGATTGAGGAGCAGAACTTCAGCCTGCGGGATTACCACACGTTTCTGTCTTCCATTGAACGCGAATCCGCGGCGTTCAAGCGCACGCAGCAAGCCGCCTTCGAAGCCGAACGCGAACGCTGGGCAGTCGCCGGCGCCGATGAGTTCCGCGAACCGCCCGATCTGGATTTGGCCGCACCGGATGACGCCGTGCCCGAAGGCTGCCGGCCGGTTTGCTCGCCCGTCACCGCCAACGTGTGGAACGTCGCGGTGGAGGCGGGCCAGCGCGTGGAAGCCGGTCAGAGACTGATCGTTCTGGAAGCCATGAAAATGGAGATCGCTGTCGCCGCTCCGTTCGACGCAGTCATCGAAAGGCTCAACTGCGTGCCGGGCAACCTGGTTACCGCCGGTCAGAACCTGGTCACGCTGCGTCAGGAGGTGAGGGCGTGAAGTCGAAACTAGTTACACCTGCAGCTCCGAGCCTGGCGGCCCTGCGCTCGCGCTACGCCGCAGGGCAGGCCAAGCCCACGGATGTGATCGAGGCCATCTACGCGGCGCTGGCGGCCGAGCCGCTCAATCCGGTGTGGATCTCGCTGGTGCCGCGCGAAACCGCGTTGGCCCGCGCCGCTGCGTTGGAGCGCGATCCGCTGGCTGGGGCAAAGCCTCTCTACGGCGTTCCGTTCGCCATCAAAGACAATATCGACGTGGCGGGCATGCCCACCACCGCGGGTTGCCCGGCATACGGGTACCAGCCTCGGGTGAATGCAACGGTGGTGGAGTCGCTATTGGATGCCGGCGCCATCGCCATCGGCAAAACCAATCTGGATCAGTTTGCCACCGGCCTGGTGGGCACACGCTCGCCCTACGGCGCCTGCGCCAGCGTCTTCGACAGCCGCTACATTTCCGGCGGCTCCAGTTCCGGTTCGGCCGTGGCCGTCGCCAAAGGGCTCGTCAGCTTTTCGCTCGGCACCGACACCGCCGGCTCCGGACGCGTGCCCGCGGCCTTCAACGGGCTGATCGGCCTCAAGCCCACCCGCGGCGTGATAAGCACTTACGGTGTGGTGCCCGCGTGCCGCACGTTGGATTGCGTCTCCGTATTCGCCGGCACCGCCCATGACGCGCACACGGTGTGGCAAGCCGCGCGCGGCTTCGATCCGCTCGACCCGTATTCCCGCGTCCCTGCGCCAGGCCAGGATGCCGCGCCATGGCTCGGCGGCCCCTTCCGCTTCGGCGTGCCGGCGGCCACCCAACTGGATTTCTTCGGTGACGATGAAGCCCAGGGCTTGTACTGGAAGGCCGTGGCCGATATGGAGCGCTGGGGGGGCCGCAAAGTGGAAATCGATTTTTCCATCTTCCGCGCCGCGGCGGACCTGCTCTATTCCGGCCCGTGGGTGGCCGAGCGCCTGGCCGCCATCGCGCCGTTTCTGGAATCCCACGGCGATCGGATGGACCCCGTGGTGCGGAAAATCATTTCGGGAGGCCGCCACTACCAAGCCGTAGATGCGTGGAAAGCCGAGTATCGCCTGCGCGAGTTGCGCCGCGCTTCGGAAACCGAATGGGCCCGCATGGATACCCTGGTGCTGCCCACCGCAGGCACCATCTACACGCACGAAGCCGTAGCTGCCGACCCCGTGGGCCTGAACACCAAGCTGGGTTATTACACGAACTTCGTCAACCTGCTCGACCTGGCCGCCGTCGCCGTGCCGGCCGGCTTCGGCAGCACGCGCTTGCCCTTCGGCATTTCCTTGATCGGCCCCGCGTTCAGCGACGAAGCGCTGCTGGCGTTGGCAGACGCGTTCCACCGGTCGCAGGGTGAAGTGCCCGGCCCCAGCGTGGAGTTAGAAGTCGCGCCGCCGGGCTGCGTGTTGGTTGCCGTGGTGGGAGCCCACCTAACCGGGCAGCCTCTGAACTGGCAACTCACGGATCGCGGAGCTCGGCCGGTGCGCACGTGCCGCACAGCACGCGGGTATCGGCTCTATGCGCTGGATCAGAGCATGCCACCCAAACCAGGGCTGGTGCGGGAGGACGGATTCGCAGGTCCCGGAATTGAAGTGGAAGTGTGGGCTGTACCGGAAGACCGGTTTGGAGGCTTCGTCGCCGCCGTGCCGCCGCCGCTGGGTATCGGCAGCGCCGTCCTCGAAGACGGGCAGACTGTGAAGTGCTTTATCTGCGAACCGTACGCCCTGGCCGGCGCCGCGGAAATCACCCGTTTTGGCGGATGGCGAGCCTACCTGGCGAACACGCCCGTGCCGAGCCGCGACATTCAGAGCCGCGACATTCAGAGCCGCGACCGTTAGGGAGCGGCGCTTGCCATGTTAGAATTCAGAAAACCTTGACCGGCCACGTCGCCACCTGGTTTTATGACTCGAGGAAAGCGACGATGCTGCGCCGTATTACTCTATTCCTGCTGTTAGCCGGCTCCGCTCTGGCCCAAAAGCCAACCTTCACCGTTGGCTGGTCGATCTATGCGGGGTGGACGCCCTATCACTACATGAACAAGGCCGGCATTCTGCGCAAGTGGGCGGATAAGTACGGCATCGCCATTAAGGTGCAGCGCTTCGATTACGCGCCATCGCTCGATGCCTTTGTCGCCAAAAATATCGAAGCCTGCGCCATGACCAACATGGAGGCGCTGGACATGCCCGCCGCGTCCGGCGTGCCCACCACGGTCCTGCTCATCGGGGATTATTCGAACGGCAACGACGCGCTGCTGGTGCGCCATGGCCTGCAGATGAAGGACCTAGCCGGCAAGCAGTTGCTGCTGGTGCAGAAGACGGTTTCGGAGTACCTGTTCGACCGCGCCATGAGCATGGCCGGCATGCGCGATCAAATCAAGAAAGTGCGCCTGGTCAATACCTCGGACTCCGATATCGCCACCGCATTCCTTGGGGATACCGGCGCCGGCGCCGTGGTCACGTGGAAGCCGATGGTTTCGCAGATTCTCAAGCAGAAGGGCATCACGTCGTTGTTCAACTCCTCGCAGGTACCGGGCGAGATCATGGACCTGACCGTAGTCCGCACCGACGTGCTGGCCCGGCCCGACGGCGCCGGCCAGAAATTCGCCAAGGCGATCTCCGGCGCCTGGTACGAAGTGCTCAGCCAGATGTCGTCCGACAAAGTGCTCGCCGCCATTGCCGAAGGTTCGCAGGACACCCTGGAGTCGTACAAGGAACAACTCAGCACCACGAAAATGTTTTACACGCCGAAATCCGCCGTGGACTTCGGCTTGTCGCCGGAACTCAAGCAGAAGATGGCGCTGGTCCGGCAGTTCTGTTTCGACCACGGCCTGCTTGGCGCCAACACCAGGTCAGTCGACGATGTGGCCATCCGCTACCCCGATGGAGCGGTGCAGGGCAAGCCCGATCGGGTGCGGCTGGTCTGGAATCTCTCGTACATGCAGTTGGCCGCACAGGGGAAGCTGTAGCCTTATGTCTCTAGCCTTCCCACTCATCCACGCCAAACCCGGCCGCACTTGGGCGCTGCTGCTCTCCTGGATACTATTCGCCGCGGGGGTCTGCGCATACTTCTATGTGTCGGCAGCGCGCCACCGCGATAACCCCGAAGATCGTGTGATGCCCACCATTGCGCAGATGGCGCGCGCCATGTTCGATGCCGTCCTGCATCCCGCCGGGGACGAAGAACAGCAGCAGTCTCAAAACGCATCGCTGGGCCGCCGTTTCCTGAGCAGCATGCTCTGGAAAGATACCGTGGCCACTTCGCGCCGCTTCTTCTTCAGCATGCTGCTGCTCATCCCGGCGGTGATCCTGGGCTTGCACATGGGCCTGTTCCCCTATGTGGGCGTCTTCTTTTCCCGCTTCATCCTGTTCTTCGACAAGATCGTGGCGCTCTCGCTGCTGCCGATTCTCTTCATCGCTTTTGGGATCGACGAACTGGCCAAGGTGATGCTGATCGTCATCGGCGTCGCCCCTACCATCATTCTGGACACCGTCAACCTGGTCCGCGCCGTCCCCCCGGAACAGTGCGTAAAAGCATTCACCCTGGGCGCGGACGATTTCGACGTGGCCTACCGCGTGGTGCTGAAGCAAATCATGCCGCGTGTATTGAACAGCATCCGGCTCAACCTCAAATCCGTGATGCTGTTCCTGTTCGCCGGTGAAATGATCGCTTCCACCGATGGTCTGGCTTATCGAATCGCCCTCCTCCGCCGCCATATGGGAATGGACGTCATCATCCCGTACGTGCTGTGGGTGGCGTTGCTCCTGTTCCTGGTGGATCTCGGGATGCGCATGGCCAACCGCTGGCTGCACCCCTGGTTTCGTGAAGGGTTTCGGGAGGGGTTCCGGGAGGCTTGACCCATGCCGTTGATCGAGATCCGTAACGCGTGCGTGGCCTACGGCACTCCCCTTAGACCCGTGCTTGAAGGCATCGACCTGTGCATTGACGAGGGCGAGTTCGTCTGCGTCCTCGGCCAGACCGGCTGCGGCAAGTCCACGCTGCTGCGCCTGGTCCTTGGATCCGAAAAGCCGATGCGCGGCCAGGTGCTGGTTGATGGCCGCGTCCACGAGCAGCCCGACCGCAGTCGTGGCTACGTGCCGCAGAAGTATTCGCTGTTCCCCGACAAAACGGTGCTGGACAACATCACGTTCGGCCCCGAGGTCAGTGAGTTCAACCTCCTTGGCCGGCTGACGCCACGCTTCTACCGGCGCCGCCAGGAGTTCCGCCGCGAAGCCTTGGAATATTTGCGGCGCATCGGCCTGCAGGAGTCCGACGCCGGCAAGTACCCCGATCAACTCTCCGGCGGCATGCAGCAGCGCGTCGCCATCGCCCAGGCACTCATTACGCAGCCGCGAATTCTGCTGATGGACGAAGCCTTCAGCGCTCTCGATTCCACCACACGCCGCGGCATGCAGCACCTCCTCAGGCAACTCTGGCGCAACACGGGGGCTACCATCCTGTTCGTCACTCACAACGCGCAGGAAGCACTCTCGCTGGGCACCCGCCTGATTGTTCTGGCCAGGGAAAGCGCTGCGTCCGCGTCACGGATCGTACTGGATATGGCGGTCCCCGAGCCCGGCGGCCAACAGGACGTTCCCCAACTCGTCCGCCGTCTGGAACGCGCCGCTACTTTTTCTGCTGACCCGGCTGAGGCTCTCTCGGAACAATGGTGAAGTCGCGCAGGGCCAGTTTCACCGGCTTGGCCTGCATCTGCTCCAACCCCGCCAGCAACTCCAAAAGATGCGCGCGCCCGAGTTCCAGGCTGTGTTCCCGCGGTTGGTAAGTGGTGCCGGCCGGATAATCCACGAACGGCGTCGCCGACTGCTCGATATGGCATCCCAGGATGTGCGCTACCGGTTGGCCTTCGGTGAATTGCACCAGACGGCGGGTGCTGGCCAGATATGCCGGAAAGTCGCTGATGTAGAGCCGCCCGGGATAGAGGTTGTCGCCGGTTAAAAGGATTCCGGTCTGGCGATCGTAGTAGGCCACGGCCGCAGGTTGGTGGCCGGGCATCGGGATGACGTCGATCACACGCTCGCCCAGATCGATCGAGCCCGCCTGCTCCGGCCATCGGGCGATGCCAAAGGCCTTTTGCAGTGCAGGGACAGCAGCCGTTACCAAAGTGACGCCAGCCATACCATCGAAACCTTTATCGCCCGCAACGTGGTCTACGTGGCCGTGCGAATGCGCCACCACCAAAGGCACGGATTCGCGTTGATTGCGCCTGGCCCACCTGGCGACCAGTTTTTGGCTGAAAGCGGCGGCATCGCTCGCGCCCGCACCGGTGTCCACCAGAAGCGCCCGCTGCTTGCCGAAAATCAAATACAGAAACGGCTTCTCGTAATGGATGCAGCCGGATTGGCGAAGAACGTAGAAGGCAGGGTTGTATTCGTGAACCTGCCAATCCGGTAGTTCCAGGCAGTTCGGGCCGCCCGTCATCCAGGTGGCAGGAAAGACGCCGGGCTCCACCTGTGTCTGGGCACAATTCAGCGCCAGAGAGAAGAGGACCAGCGCCAGCAGCTTCATTTCGTCATGGTCTTAGGCTTAGGCCAGCAAGTCGTGCAAGACCGTTCCGGAGACATCCGTCAGGCGGAAGTCGCGACCGCTATAGCGATAAGTCAACTTAGTGTGGTCGATTCCGAACAAGTACAGTATGGTCGCGTGAATATCGTGAACGTGTACCTGGTTCTCGACCGCCTTGAAGCCGAAATCGTCGGTGGCGCCATAGATCGTACCACCCTTCACAGCCCCGCCTGCCAGCCACATCGTGAACCCGAACGGGTTGTGGTCGCGCCCGCGCTTCACCGCGCCACCCCCCGCGCCGCCACCCACTTCGCGCACCGGGGTACGGCCGAATTCGGAGCCGCAGACGACCAAGGTATCTTTCCACAAGCCCCTGGTTTTCAGATCCTTGATCACCGCCGCGAAAGCCTGGTCGGAATTCCTGGCATTGGTCTTGTGCGCGAAAATGTCGCCATGCGCGTCCCAGGGATCGCCCTTGGAGTAGTAAACCTGGGTCATGCGCACGCCCTTCTCCGCCAGTCGCGTGGCCATCAGGCAGCCGCGCGCCACGGGGCCAGGTCCGTATAGATCCAGCACCGCTTGCGATTCCTTGCGCACATCGAAAACGTCGGGCGCTTCGGTCTGCATGCGGTAAGCCGTCTCCATCGACTTAACCACCGCCTCCACCTGCTGATCTTCGCCCGCTTGCTCCTTCCTGATTTTCTCCAGCCTTTCCAGTAAGTCCATTTCACGCCGTTGTTCTACTAGGGAAAACTTCGGGTTATTGACATAACTGACCAGCTTCTTCGGGTCGAAAGTCCGCTCAATCGTCACCTTAACCGGCTTATTCTTATCTTTGTCGTCCTTACCCGTCGGCATCTCCTCAACCGGCATTTCTTCGGTCATGCCTTCGCCGTCGGGGTTATCGGCGGCACTCGCGATACGGTTCGAGATAAAAGTCCCCTGATGGATCGCGGGCAGGAATCCGTTGCTCCAAAGGGGCGGCCCCACCGTGGTGGGAACATCGGGGCACAGCACCACGTAGCCGGGCAGGTTCTGGTTCTCGGTGCCCAACCCGTACGTAAGCCAGGCGCCCAGGGAGGGACGCCCTTGTTGGTTAGCGCCGGTGTTCATCATCAGGCAGGATGGCTCGTGGTTGGGGATATCGGTGTAGACGGAGCGAACCCAGCAGATATCGTCGGCCACCTCACCGACATGGGGCCAGAGTTCGCTGACATCCATGCCGCACTGACCGTATTTCTTGAACTTGAACGGCGATTTCATCAACTCGCCGGTCCGCCGCTCGGTCTTAACGGTTCCGCCAGGCAGCGGCTGGCCATCATATTTTTCCAGCATCGGCTTGGGGTCGAAGCTGTCGACATGCGAGCAACCACCGTTCATGAACAGGAAGATCACGCGCTTCACGCGCTGCGGATAATCCAGTTTGGCCACTCCACCGGTGCCAACCAGCGTGCTTTCGGCGGCACTGAGCGACCGGCCCAGCATGCCGGCAAATGCCATCATGCCGAAACCGCCGCCCACTCGCCGAAGGGCTTCTCTGCGGGTTAGCGGATTGGACAACTTATGTGAGGACATGAAATTCCTTCTACCCGGTCAATTGATGAAGAAAAACTCACTGGCACTGAACAGCACCTTGGCGTACCGGCCCCAGGCGGTTGGTTCGTACTTTACTTCCACGGGCCGGGCGCCGCGCCCACCCCGGCCGCCCATGCCGCCCATCATGCCCACTCCCATGCCCGGTCCCACGCCTGCTCCAAGGGGTGCCGCGGCTCCGGGGGAAACTTCGCCGGCGCCGGCATCTTCACCGGCAGCAGCGGCCGCCGACGCCGTCTCCGGTTTGGCTGCGCCGTTCGTCTGCGCAGGCGTCCCGCTCATACCGTCACCGTGTCCACCCCGGCCGCCTTCGGGCGGTTTGTTCTTGTTTTCTTCGTACTCTTTCAGAGGCTCCTCGTGGAGGTAGGCGACGCCGAGCCGGATCTCGTCCGGGTTGGGATCGCGCCCGTACACTAACTGGTAGGCCTTGCGAATACGTGCACGGTTGTCGGGTTCGGCCGCAACTCGTCTGGCCAATTCTTCCGACTCCACTTGCATGAAATCGCTGTTCATCATGAACAGCCTCTGTAGCGGAACCGTCGTAGTAAAGCGCCTTTCCGCGCTGATGCTCGGGGTCGGAAAGTCGAAAAGCTGAAGGTACTCATCCAACTTGTACCGGCTCACACGCCCGTAAACCGTCCGCCGCGTCATGGCTGGCGTGAGATCTTCGCTTTGGCCGCCCAGTGAATGGTCGAGGTTGCCGGCCACCATCATCACCGAGTCGCGCAGTTGCTCCGCGTCCATGCGTTTGCGGTTGGCGCACCAGTAGAGCCGGTTGCCGGAATCTTTGGCGAAATTAGCGGCGTCGTTCTCCGTGCTGAGCTGGTAAACGGCGCTCAACATGATTTCGCGGTGCAGCTTCTTGATCGACATGCCATTCTTGACGAAGCCGCTGGCCAGGTATTCCAACAATTCCGGATTGGTGGGCCGTTCGCCGGTGAGCCCGAAATTGCTCGGCGTCTCGACAATGCCCGTGCCGAAATGCGACTTCCAGACACGGTTCACAATCACCCGCATGGCAATCGGCTGTTTCACTATATCCTCGGCCAGTTCCAGCCGTCCGCTGCCTTTGCTGAATGCCAAAGGATCGCCTTTGGCGAGCAGGCTGAGCGAGTGGCGCGGAACCGTTGGACCCAGGTTCTCCGGGTTGCCGCGGATGCTAAGAGGCAGGTCAACCGGTTTGTCGGAATCCTTGGCGCCATGCAGAAACGGATAGGCCGGTTCCAGTTTCTTGCGCGCTTCGGCGATATCGTTCTTAATGGATGTCATCTGCTGCTGTGCCAGCGTGCCGGTCCGGGTTTCCAGGGCCCAGCCGCGAAAGAGCAGCACGCCGGGCTTGCCGCCGCGGCTGCCGGCCGCCAGCATGGCCGTGGGGTCGTCAGAATCCAGCAGCTCGCGCTGGAAAACCTCGGTCCAGAAATTGCTTTCTGCCTCCGGCATGTTTTTCAGGCGCAGGCCGCAGCCCGGGCAGAAATCGTCATTGGTGATGAACTCGTTCGGCTTGTTGGCGCGCTTTTTCTTGGTGGTACCCTCCAGCGCCTTGGCGGCAATGATGTCGTTCTCTTCGGTGAGGTCGCGGCGGCCAAGCATCACCTTCACGACATTGGCCTGAAACTCGTCGGCCAGCTTTTTGACTTCGGTGGGGACGCTGGGCCCCGGACCGCCTCCGCGTCCGCCGCCGGAATTGCCACCCCCCAACCCGCCGCCACCATACCCGCCGTCGTCGCCCGGTCCGCCACGGCCAGCCGCCGCCGGATTCGCCGCGGCACGTTTCATCATGGCCTGCCAGTCCTCTTTGAACTTGTACTTGTCGGTGGACTTACCCATGTACCGGATCCAACGCTGCAACAGTTCGTAGTCGAGCTTGCGGGACTCCACCACGGTGTCGGCCTCGCGCTTCTGGGCCACCACTTGATACACGCCCTGAAGGTAATTCGACGTCTGGAATGCCAGCGACCCGGACAACTGGTTGCCCAAGTTGGTCTGGATTTCCTGCAGCACCTTCTGCTTCTTTTCAATTTCCTCTTCCGTCCTGGTGTACTGGTCGAGCACCGCCTTGGGAACCATCGGGTACTCGTGATAGGCCGTGTTCAGAAAGACCCCGGCCAGCGAGTAGTAGTCGGTAGTGGGAATCGGATCGTACTTGTGATCGTGGCAGCGCGCGCAGGCCACGGTCAGGCCAAGGAAGCCGCGCGTTACCACATCCACGCGGTCGTGCCGTTCGTCGGCGCGGGTCACTTCCACCGCGCCGTTGTCGTAATACCACGGGCCAAGCCCCAAAAATCCGGTGGCGGGCAGCGTCTTGTACCGCGTCTTTTCGTCCAGCAGATCCCCGGCGAGCTGCGCCCTCACAAACTGGTCGTATGGCAGATCGTCATTGAAGGCCTGGATCACCCAGTCGCGGTACACATACGCGTTGGGATACGGGTGAAAGCCTCGCGGATCGGGGTTGAGGCTGCGATAATCGTCCTCGCCGTAGCGGGCCACATCCAGCCACACGCGGCCCCACCGCTCGCCGTAATGCGGCGACGCCAGAAACTTGTCCACCACCTTGGCGAAGGCGTCGTGCGAGTTATCCTTTTCGAATGCCGCAGTCTCTTCGGGAGTCGGCGGCAGGCCAGTCAAATCCAGCGAGGCTCGTCGAATCAGATCGTGTTTGCTGGCCGGAGGCGCGGGTTTCATGCCCTCATTTTCCAGGCGCGCCAGCACGAAGCGGTCGATATCGGTTTTCGCCCATTGCGCGTCTTTCACGTGCGGCGGCTTCGGCTCCGCCAGGGGCAGCAGGGACCAGAACTTTTTCCGCTCAGCCGGGATCACGTACTTATCGCCCGTGGTGGATTGACCGACGGTGGCGGCGGGCCACAGCGCTCCGGCCTTGACCCAAGCCGCCAGATCCTCGATTTCCGCATCCTTAAGTTTGCCGCCCATCGGCATCTTGAACTTCTCGTCGGTTTGCCGGATGGCCAGCACCAGCAGGCTCTTGTCCGGATCTCCAGCCACCACCGCCGGACCGCGGCTGCCGCCCTTCAACATAGCGTCGCGGCTGTCCAACCGCAGTCCACCCATGGCAGTGGCTGCGTGGCAGGAATAGCAACTATTGGCCAGCACGGGTCGGACCCTGGTCTCGAAGAAGGTTTCGAAGAAATCCGGCGAGGCGGCCGCGGTTTGAGCGTCAACCTGCAGCAGGTTGGGAAGAATCAGAACCAGGGCGGCCGTTACCACCAGCAGAAGATAAGAGCAACGCATGCTTCGTATCAATCCCCGTACCTCTCAAGCCGCATAGTCCGTAAGGGGCCTGCGGGCGGTGCTAGAACTGTTTCGGATGTTGGCTGCGAACGGGGAGTCATGCATCCATGGTCGCCGAAAAGGGCAGGATGGGCAGACACACAAAGCCCTCTAAAGCTTTGTGTCATTCTTTCATCTGGTTATGCCGGTTGTCAATGGGTGTCAATGGGTCTTCCCGAGGGTGGCGTGCCGTAATTTGACACGGCAAAACCCGGCGATTTACTGTGTGCCATGGCACTCAGGTTTTGGATTGTTTCCGCCGCTTTGCTTTCCTTAAGCACGGCGGCAGTGGGCCAGCAGTCAGGAAGGTCCCCCGAGAGCGCGCACATTGTGCAACCGGGTGCGCCCGGAAAGAGTTCTTCCGGTTAACGGTGCGGCAGCGTGGATTTGCTGGAAATAGTCAATACTGCGGGAAGGCGCCTCTCTCCAGCTTGCCAGGACTCGCCGTCTGCTGGCCCAATGGGCACCGCCCGGGCCTTTCAGAGATGCGCGTCTCAGAGTCTCCGCTGAGGGTGCGCGTTTGGTTAACGGCGCTGGTGTCCGCTTTACGAAATGGGCGCTGGGCCACGAGCGGTTTCAGGACACCGCCCAAGTCATCGTGGACGAATCGGCGATGCCGATGGGGCCTTCGGCTTTGGCGATCTCGATAGCGGCGATCCCCACGCTGCTGCCTCCGCGGGAGACCCGCAGGCGCGCACCAGCTCTTCGCGCCAACTAGCCGGGACGGAATCCAATCAACAAGTTGTCGATCGTACAGCGCTCTTGCGAGGCCGCCCGGAACGTGTGTCGCCACGCTGGGCACTGATACCGCGGGAACGGCCGCAACCGCTATTCACCTGAAAATCCGGGACAAAATTCGTTAACGCACAGCCAACCGTTAGTTTCCCCAGTCCCTTGTGGGAGTATACCGGTGGGCCGGAAGGGTCAGCCCGTTGTGTACTAGGGAGTGCGTTTAACGTTTCTAAGCCCAGGGAGCTACGGCTGCGTATGTTGACTTTACACGGTCTAGGAAGTCGAAGAGAATCCCTGATTGGAACATTGTTTGTGCTGGCAGTGGCAGCTAACTGCGCCGCCGCGCCCGGCACTTCCATTATTTCAGGTATGACAGCGACCGCCCCTGGCGGGTTTATCTCGACCGGGACCTCCCTATGGGTGACGGACGCCGTCGCGGGCTTCTGTCAAATTGTCGCTGGCGCTGGCGGTGCCTCCCAATTACAGAACTGCATCATACCGCCGACAGGCAGCGCTAACGCGCCCGCGCTGCTCGGTCAGCCGGCGTACGATCCCATTGGTTACGTATACCTGCCGGACTACAGCGCCTCCAGCAAGGGAATCTGGCGATATAATTTTGACGGTGTGGTGTTCAGACAGGCCACCGGCATCAACTTGGCTGCCGCCGCCGCAAAGCCCACGGCGATCGCCCTAGGCGCCGATGGCAATCTCTACGTAACGGAGGCAGTCGACGGCAGCATCCTCAGGATCACCAATCCTAGCGGCGCCACTCAAACGACAACCATTATTGGAAGTACCTCGATAAAAGCTCCGCCGCACGGCCTCGCCTTCGTTGGCGCCGATCTTTGGATCGCCGAGAAGAGCTCTGTGACCATCATCGCCCACCCGTCCGCCTGCACGAAGCCGGTCCCGTGCACTGCCACGGCGACCCAACCCGGAATCGTTTCGCCCTCGTCCATCGTCTTTGACGCCGCGAACAATCTGGTCTATGTAGGCGTGGCGGCCGGCGTTTACCGGATTAACCTGACTACCCCGGCGACCGATTTCTATACCGCCAACGCGTTCAAAAACGGCATCCCCGGCTTGTACTATGGTGTCACCGGCCTAGGGTTTGACAGCCTGGGAAACCTCTTGGTCATCGACGATGCGACCCTCGGACAGGTCAAGGGCGCCGCGACACTCTATCAGGTGGCGCCCGGATTGGCCCCGGATGGATCGGCGCCCCAACCCCAACCGGCCAATCTGCCTGCGCCCACAGTCGTTTCCACGGGCACCACCAATGCTGGCTGGCTGTACACCAGCGGATTAACCACCCCCAAGGGCGCTCTCTGGATGGGCAATCACCTGTGGGTTCTGGACCATGCACTCGGGTTCTGCAAGGTCGACCCCATCCTGCCTCCTCCCAGTTTGACGGCCTGCGCGGGGCTGACGGCCGCCACCGTTCCCGGCCAACCGGCTTTCGATAAGGTGAATAACCTGCTCTACATTCCAGATACGATCGCCACCGGTAACGGCATCCAGTTGCTCGCTTTCGATCCGGTGTTGGAAACGCTGGGCCTTCCCAAGGCGGTGGTGAAGGCCGCCTCCCTGCCCCCCGTCGCTGGCGCCGGCGCCACAGGTCCGACTGCCTTGGCATTTGGACCCGACGGCCAACTCTATATCGCGATGGGCGGAACCTCCAAGATCCTGAGGTTGACCGCTCCTTCCGCCGGAACTCACGTGATCAGCGTGATCGGCGCGATGAACGCTGCCGGCGCCGGGAACCTCGCGTTCTATAAGGGAGACTTATATGACGTCGAGACGGCCAGCGTCAGCATCATGCGCAATGCCACGCTCTGCCAGGGAGCCTGCACAGCGCACTCTCTCGTCGCCCCCCTGGTTACACCAGCTTCCGTGGCCTCGGACGGCAACTTCATATATATCGGCGATGCCAGGCAGGTCTGGAAATACGATCTCGCGGCCAACACACTCACAAACCTCGCCGACCTTGGAATCGCACCAACCTTTGTGACGTCGCCTTTTGCCGGCATTGGTGGGCTCGCCATCGACCCTCTGGGCCAAGTCTACGCTGCGGATCAGGGTCCTGTCTGGCAGATTTCGTTTATCAAGCCCACGATCTCATCGTTGTCGCCTGGCCAGATTCCGGCAACTTTCACCCAGACCGTGACCATCACGGGAACCAACTTTTCGCCTGGGGCGACCGTAACAGCCTGTCCGGCGATCACGCCAAGCGGCGTCACTTTCGTGAGCGCCACCCAGATCACGGTTACCTTCGCTGTCGGTATTGGCCCGCTGGGATCCTGCGGCATCTCGTTAATTACGGCCACGGGCAACAGTTTCGCTGTGAACTTAGCGATTGTCGCTACGCCTCCGGCGCTCACTGCCATCGCTCCAGCGTCTGGCTTCAGGGGCGGTTCGGCATCCAACAACGTATCCATGACGCTCACGGGCACCAGGCTGGGCGGCGCCACGGTGAGTGCGGGACCCGATATCACCGCGACCGTTACCAGCAGCACCGCTACCCAGATCGTTGCCAGCTTCGCGATCTCCGCCACGGCGGCGCTCGGGCCCGTCAACCTGACCGTAACCACGCCCAGCGGAACCAGCAACGCGCTGGCGTTCACCATCAACGCCCCGGCTCCGTTGCTCACCAGCATCGCCCCGGCGCAGGGCACGGCCGCCTCGTCGGCACCTGTGACCTTCGTGGGGACCGCCTTATTCGGGGGAACCCTGAATCTGCCCGCGGGCATTACGCTCACCGGCACGCCCGTCGTCACTCCGACTTCGATCACCGCCACCCTGGTCATCGCCTCAACCATTCCAGCCGGTCCGAAGAGCATTACGGTAACCACGCCGGGCGGCGCCACCAACTCGGTAACGTTCAATATTCTGCCCGTCCTGACCAGCATCGCTCCGACACCAGCCAAGGCCGGAACCGCTACTGCCGTCACGCTCACCGGCACCAGCCTGAATACGGTGATTTCGATCAATGCCGGCGCTAATATCACAGTCACGGGCGTGGTTGCGACCGTAAACCAAGTCACCGCGACCTTCACCACTCTCAACAGCGCTCCACTTGGGGCGCAGAGTATCACCTTGACAAACTCCGGCGGCACCAGCAACGCCGTGACTTTTACGATCACCGAGCCAACTCCAGTCCTTGCCGGCATCGCTCCGGTCACGGGCGCGAGAGGAGCATCCGTTCCGGTAACTCTGACGGGCTCGGGCCTGGTCGGGGCAACCTTGAATCTGCCCACCGGCATCGCGCTGTCCGGCCCACCAGCGGTCGCCTTTGGCCAGATCGCGGCAACCTTGGCGATCGCCGACAACGCGCCACTGGGAGCGCAGAGCATCACCGCGACAACGCCCGGCGGCACCAGCATCGCCGTCACCTTCACGGTCTTTGCGCCGGTTCCGGTGCTCACCAGCATCACCCCGGCAGTGGGCTCGGCCGCCTCGTCGGTACCCGTGACAATCGTGGGCACTGGCTTCATCGATGCAACACTGAATCTGCCCGCGGGCATTACGCTCGCCGGCGCGCCCGTCGTCACGGCGAGCTCGATCAGCGCTAACCTGGTCATCTCTCCTACCGCAACTGGAACGAACACAAGCACCATAGCGAGCATCGCGGTTCATACACCGGGAGGCACCAGCAGCCTCCTGAGCTTTACGATCGTACCGCGGGCGCTGCTAAGCATCGCCAAGACGCACATCGGGAGCTTCACGCAAGCGCAGGCCGGGGCGGCCTACACGGTGGCCGTGAGCAACGCCATCGCCTCTTCGCCGACCATCGGTCCCGTGACCGTGACCGAAACGGTGCCGTCCGGATTGACCCTGGTCTCGATGACCGGCATCGGTTGGACGTGCGCCGGCAACACCTGCACGCGGGCCGACGCGCTGGCCGGCGGTGCGACCTATTCGCCGATCGCTGTGACAGTGAACGTTTCGCCCACCGCGCTGTCGCCGCAGGTCAACGCCGTGAGCGTGTCCGGTGGCAACTCGCTCACCGCCAGCACGACCGATTCGACGGTGATTATCTTCCTGCCGCCCACGCTGGCAGTTGTCGCTCCCGCACTGGGCGTGATCGGGACCAGCGTACCGGTAACCGTCACCGGCACCAATTTGACGAGTTCGACCCTGATTACGCCGGTGGGCGTCACGGCCACGGGCGTGATCGTCACCGCCAACCTGATCGCCGCCACCTTGAACATCGCGCCGACCGCCGCGTTAGGAACCCAAAGCATAGCCATCAACACGCCGGGCGGCACCAGCAATGCGGTGACGTTTACCGTTCTGCCGCTGGTTCCCACGCTGGCCAGTATCGCTCCCCCATCGGGCGTGATCGGAACCAGCCAACCGGTAACCCTCACCGGCACCAGCCTGAACGGTTCCACCCTCAGTCTCAGCCCGGGTATCACGGCGACGAGTGTGGTAGTGACGAACACCCAGATCACCGCCACTCTCGTGGCCGCAGCCAACGCTCCGCTCGGGCCGGCCAGCATCACTCTTACCACGCCCGGCGGCACCAGCAACGCCTTAACGTTTACGCTCGTACAGACCGACACCACCACCCAAGGCACGTGGAAGCCGGGTTACGGGGCCGGTGGCCAGGCCATCCCCAACAACGTTACCAACTACCCGGCGTATGCCCAGGTCGCCTTCATCGGTCAGACTGGCTTTACGTGGAGCCCATCCACCGGCGACGTTCGCGCGCCGCAGAAAGGCGTAACGGCAGGCCGGATTGCATCCGCCTGGTACAGCTTTACGAGCTTTAACATCGATATCAATCTGACCGATGGCCTGACGCATCGGGTAGCGCTTTACTGCCTCGACTGGGATGGCGCCAACACCAGGGCGCAGAGAATCGACGTTCTGGATCCTGCTACTGGCCAAGTGCTGGCCACCACCGCGATGAGCGCCTTCTCCGCGGGCCAATACCTGGTGTGGAATCTCACCGGGCACGTCACCCTGCGGGTCACGAGAACGGCGGGAATTTCCGCCGTGGTGAGCGGATTGTTCTTTGATGGCGGCAACGTGCTGCTTCCGGCGCTGGCCGCTATCGCTCCCGCGGCGGGCGTGATCGGGACCACCGTGCCGGTCACCCTCAGCGGCACGAACCTGAGCGGGGCCAACCTGAATCTGGGCGCGGGTATCACCGCCACCGGTGTGGCGGCCACGCCCGGCCAGACTGCCGCTACCCTGGCCATCGCGGCCACTGCCCCGGTCGGACCGCAGACTATTTCGGTCACTACGCCGGGCGGCGACAGCGGCACCGTGACATTTACAGTTCTCCCGCTGGCTCCCACACTGGCCACCATCGCTCCCGCGCTGGGCGCGGCCGGGACCAGCGTAACGGTGGCCCTCACGGGCACCAATTTGACAGGGGCGACCCTGAGTCCGGGAGCGGGTATCAACGCCACCGGCGTGGTGGCCACGGCCACACAAATCACCGGCACCTTCACCATCGCGATCACCGCCCCGTTGGGACCGCAAAGCATTACCGTCACCACGGCGGGCGGCACGACCAATGTGACGTTTACCGTTTACCAACTGGTTCCCGTGCTAGCCGGCATCGCTCCCGCGACGGGTGTGGTCGGAACCACGGTGCCGGTGACCCTCAATGGCACGAACTTGAACGGGGCCGCCCTGAATCTGGGCGCGGGTATCACCGCGACCGGTTTGGTGGCCACCCCCGGCCAGATCACCGCTACTTTGGCGATAGCGGCCAACGCCCCGCTCGGACGGCAGACTCTTTCGGTCACTACGCCGGGCGGCACCAGCGGCACCGTGACGTTTACGGTCCTGCCGGCGCTTGTCCAGACCGATACCACCACCCAAGGTACGTGGAAGCCGATTTACGGGTCCGGTGGCCGGGCCATCCCCAACAACGTTACCAATTACCCGCTGTATGCCCAGGTCGCCTTCACCGGTCAGACAGCGTTTACGTGGAGCCCATCCACCACCGACGTTCGCGCCGCGCAGAAGGGCGTTACGGCAGGCCGGATTGCATCCGCCTGGTACAGCTTTACGAGCTTTAACATCGATATCAATCTGACCGATGGCCTGGCGCATCGGGTAGCGCTTTACTGCCTCGACTGGGATGGCGCCAACACCAGGGCGCAGAGAATCGATGTCCTGGATCCTGCCACTGGCCAAGTGCTGGCCACCACCGCGATGAGCGCCTTCTCCGCGGGCCAATACCTGGTGTGGAATCTCTCCGGGCACGTCACCCTTCGGGTCACCAGAACGGCGGGATTGACCGCCGTGGTGAGCGGACTGTTCTTTGATGGCGGGGACGGGCTGCTTCCGGCGCTGGCTGCTGTCGCTCCGGCGACGGGCGTGATCGGAACCACGGTGCCGGTGACCCTCACTGGCACGAACTTGAACGGGGCCAACCTGAATCTGGGCGCGGGTATCAGCGCCACCGGTGTGGCGGCCACGCCCGGGCAGATCACCGCTACCTTGGCCATCGCGGCCACCGCCCCGGTCGGACCGCAGACTATTTCGGTCACTACGCCGGGCGGCGACAGCGGCACCGTGACATTCACAGTTCTGCCGCTGGCTCCCGCGCTGGGCGCGACCGGCACCAGCGTGACCTACAAAGCTTATGGCGACTCCATCACGGTTAACGTCGGAGCTTCCATCCCGGCCAACGGCTACGCGGCGCTGATCGGCACGGCAAAGGGCGCGGCGATCACTAATCTGGCAGTTTCCGGCTCGCAGATCACGACACAGATCGACAACATTTACGCAACCGCAGTGGCCGACAATGCGCAGTCGTTTATCCTGACCGGCTTTAACGACATGCGAAATTACGGCGTATCGGCGGCCGGGCAGCAGACTTACACGGACACAGCGCGGGCCGCGCTGGCATGGCTCTCTATACCGGAGTCCGCTAAGATCAGGGGCCGGGCCGCGGGCGTCGCCTATACCGGCACATGGGCAAACACACCAGTCTACGGTATGGGTAAGGAAGCTACCGTCGCCGGCACAGCGACGGTTACCGTCACGGGATCAACCATTTATCTCGGCTACATCAAACAGGCTGGCACCGCGGGTTCATTTACAGTCTCGGTGGATGGCGGCCCGGCCGCCACCGTCAACGCGAACGCCGGTGTGACCGATGGCAGCGCGAGGGCCTATAGCGCCTCCGTCTACCGGGTGGCCGGGCTAGCTAATGTGGCGCATACCGTGCTGGTAACTTGGGTCAGCGGCACGGTGTACTTCGACTGGATCGCGGGCCTGCCAGTGACGTCTTCCGCGCCAATCAGCCCGGCAGTGTATGTCGGCAATTGTCTCAGGATGCCCACGGCCGGTTATGCGCTGGGCGGCGTGTACGCCAACGGCAGCGATACCGCCGTTGGGCAGTTCAACGCGCTGATTTCCTCCATCGTCCAGGAATTAGTGACCGACGGCCTCACCATCAAGCTGGTGGACGCATCGAGCGCGTACAACCCGGTGACCGACGCCGCCGTGGACAACATTCACCCGGCGGACCAGGGACACGCGAAGATCGCCAACGCTTTTTTGCTGGTGATGCCATGAGAGACGGAAAGCTTGATGACGCGCGAAATGTCCGACTTCCAATGCTATCGCGCGGAGGCCATTTGCCCGCCCCGAGATCGCTGAAGAGTTTCGTGGCGTCGGGCCCGTCGGCGGCAAAGAGCAGTACGGAAACGTCAGTCCCGATCGGCGTCTGGCGCTCTTCACGGAAATCCGCCAGCCGGTCCACAGACGATCCAAGCGGACGACGATGGTCAGCCGAATTGACGGCATGCCCAGATTGTAGCCACCATCAATGATCAGCACGAACTGGCGCCGCGGAATCGCCAAATTGCTGCCGGATGGTTACTCTACCCGGTCCTGGCCTCGGCTGCCGCCGTCGTCTGCCATTGCATGTTTCCAGGAGCATCGGCGCCGCCGCGCTTCAGAGGTTTCACGTGATCGACGACGTATCCCGGGCACGCCCCAGAGGTCTTGCCGGTGGCTGGGCAGGGATGGCTGGCCTGGAAAGCTCTCCTGGCCGCCGGGCTCCACGTGATTCTGCCGTTCCCGGTGCGCGTTCAGGTGCTGCATTTCTTCGCCGACGTTCTGGGGCGTGCCTCGGCCGACCGAGCAGTCGTCCAACCGGCGGATCGAGACGCATTCCGAGTTGTCGAGCGGGAACTGTTGCGGCTGGCGGAAGCCCAAGACGGGACCGCGGCAGCCAGGAGGCAGATCGCTAGGACTAGGTTACGGATCATTCCGTATCATCCCATCGGCGGCTTTTGCTTGGGCCAATAGCCTCACGGCGTTCTTCAATTCCGTAGCCCGACCGCTTCCGCCGTCGAACCACTGCGAACTCGCGCTCCTGGCATTCCCATTTCCAGACCCTGAATTCGGTTAAGAAGGTATCCACCTATACAGTATTCGAGATCCCAACCGTATCCGCAATAGCCAAAAGTACTGATGTGGAACAGCAAGAACTCCGAATGGCCAACCGCCGCCGGTGCAACTCCTGCATGAACTGTCCTCTCGGACGGTACTGCGAAAGGTCCTTTCGCAGGTAAGGAGGCAATCCAGGCCGAGCAGCAGGACGAACGGTGCAATGACTGACCAAGGGTACGCCATCTTGTCCTGGCGATCCAAAATGACAGCGGGACGCGTCCACGATCGGGAAGATCTGGAATCGGCAATCCCCCGAGCGGTGGTTTGTTCCCACGGCAATAGATCGACGCACGTCTGTCGCAGGTACCGGATCGCTATCTCTTTAATCCCACTGAAATCGGCAACGATGCGGGAAACGACCGCTTGTGCGCTCGAATCCCTGCGGCCCGCACCGAGCGCCGAGCAGAGTTGAATCGCGATGTCCAGCAGAACTTTGCGCTCCACCGGACCTTCGGACGCCAACTGCCGCAGTGTCCTGCCTTCCACGAACTCAGTGGCGCCATACCAGTAACAGCGCGCGGGCGCGCTGCAATCTGAGATGAGGGAGTGTGCGTCGTTGGGCTGTGTGAGCAACAGGGGTGGTTGCGTCCGCCGGCTATTTCAGTCGTACGGGGGTAGAATGATTAGCTGCATTTATCATGCGGAGGGGATCTGGGTGATGTACATTGATTTGAAACTCCTGCTGGTTACCGGGATGCTCATCCCGCCGTTGTCCGCGCAAGCGGTAACGCCCAGCGACGGTGGCGCTGACTGGCCCATGTACAACCATGATTTGGCGGGGACGCGCTTTTCGCCCTTGTCCCAGATCAATACCCACAATGTTGGCAAACTCGCTCCGGCGTGGTCGTATCGTCCGGCTGACAGCGGAGCACGGCCATCGGCTCAAGTGACGCCTCTCGTGGTCAATGGGCGAATGTATCTGACGGCCGGCAGTCGCGTGCTGGCGCTTGAACCGGAAACTGGGAGGGAACTCTGGAGATACCAGTCCCAGGGCGAAGCGCCTTCTTCACGTGGTGTTGCATTCTGGCCAGGCGATCGCCAGAATCCACCCAGAATCATCTTCACTGCGGGGCGGCGACTGGTAGCGCTGAACGCCAACACCGGGAAGGTGGATCCGGGTTTTGGCAAAGAAGGTGAAGTCGACATGGTGGTGGGCTATCGGGGCGTGCCTACCATCTCCGGGAATGTGGTCATGGTTGGCGCGGCGACGGGCGAATACGTGCCCACCGGTGTACCCGGCGATTCGCGAGCCTACGATGCTCGAACCGGCGCCAAACTGTGGGATTTCCATTCCGTGCCGCGGCCCGGCGAGAAGGGTCATGAGACCTGGGAGGGCGACAGTTGGAAGGATCGCTCCGGCACCAACATGTGGGGATTTCAAATGACCGTGGATGAGCGGAGCGGGACGGCCTACATGACTTTCGGAGAGCCTACCTCCAACTACTTTGGAGGTGATCGCAAGGGCGACAACCTGTTCGGCAATGCGGTAGTTGCTGTGGATGCCCAAACCGGCAAATACAAGTGGCACTTTCAAACGGTCCACCACGACATCTGGGACTTCGATCTTCCACCCGCCCCAGGACTCATCGATATCGTTCACGATGGCAAAAGAGTTCCGGCGCTGGCGTTGATCGGCAAGACGGCCCTCATGTATATTCTGGACCGCACCACGGGTAGACCAGTCTTTGGCGTGGAAGAGCGGCCCGTGCCTGCCAGCGAAGTCCCCGGCGAGCAAACGGCGCGAACGCAGCCCTTTCCGGTGAAGCCGGCGCCGCTGGCGCGCGTCGCGTTTCAACCGGACGATATCGTCACGGAGAATGACACCACGGCGGCGCACGCTAAGGCCTGCCGCGAACTCTACGCGCGAAGCGGTGGACTCTACAATGCCGGTTTGTTCACCCCATGGCTCTACCATCCCGAAGGCGCGCCGCCTCGCAGTACGATCGTCTTTCCGGGGGCCACCGGCGGCACCAACTGGGGCGGCACGGCGTCCGACCCCCGCTCCGGGTACGTCTATGCGTTCACGCAAAACGACGGATCGATCGGGTGGATGCAGAAGATGCCGGAAGGGTACAAGGATGCAATGACGCGCGAGCCTTCGGTAACCCCGTTCGACCGGGGCAGCGAGGCGGGCCCCGGCCCGTACCAACGCTTCGATGTGAGTATGAGTGGTCCGCGCTGGCCTTGCCAGAAGCCGCCATGGGGCCTTCTGACAGCCGTGAACGCGAACACGGGGGAGATCGCCTGGCAGGTAAATCTAGGCGTCACGGATGAACTGCCCGAAGCCAAGAGGAGAACGGGCCGGCTCGGGCTGGCGGGGCCGATTGTCACTGCGGGTGGGCTGGTGTTCATCGGGGCAACGGACGATGCGCGCTTTCGCGCCCTGGATGCCGGCAGCGGCCAGGAATTGTGGGAGGCCCGGCTTGAGTACACGGCCAATGCGATACCTATTACCTATCGGGGGAAGAACGGTAAGCAATACGTGGCGGTAATGGCTGGCGGCGCGCCAGCAGCGGGTACGACGGGGAATCACCAGGCTTTGCTTGTGTTCGCGCTGCCGTGAGGAAGGCAGAAGTCGGGGCCTCGGCCGGCCTCATGGCCTACGCGCCTACTTTTCCGATAACCCTACTTTCTGGCCCTTGCCGTCGCTTCTCCAGTTTGCTCGACTCCTTGTGAGCTGTGGCCATGCGGGAAGTTGCCTGCCGTTCGGGTCGCCCGTTTTCGCAAAGTTGACCCAATACGACGAGATCGTCTCGGCCAGCACACGGTCCTTCTCCGACGCGGACGCCAGCCGGGGCCAACTCAAATCCGGAATCGGACGAAGCGCGGCGAGATTGTTGAACACATACGGAACCTCCGCTGCGTGGTTTGCTTTCAAATCGCGCACGCCGGGCTCAAGGGGCGGCCCGTGCGAGAACAAATATCCAGTACGCTCGCTTTCCGATGGGAAAGTCGTTACCCGTTTACTTTCCAACCAGGTGCTCAACGTCCTTATTGTTTTCCTGGCAGATGTACTCCATCAGTTCCCCTTTTAACAGGACCGGGTGCGTCGTAAACTTCCAGGGTTTGGTGTACGCCTTGGGATCGTCCACCGTGTGCTCAATCTCCATGTGTCCCAGATCGATGCGGCGAAAACGCTCGATCACGTGGAGAGCGTCGGTCGTGGGCAGACCCGATTGATCGATCCAGGGGCGGCCGTTGAATCCGATGCTGTCGACCACCATCGTGTCGCCCTCCCAATGTCCGATGGAATCACCCAACCAGGAAGGGTCTGGGTCCTTCGCATGCGGACGGCCGTCCGTAAAGATCTGCCGCCAAACGTGCGCGCCGCCTTCATACACGATGATGACCAGACCGGGCGTTTGGACTATGCGAAACGGATAAGGCGTTGTGCTCATCCGCGGCACTCCGGGGGGCATGCAGCGGGCTTCCGGATCATCCTTCGACAGGCTGTCCTTGTGTTCGGTGTAAAGCTTCGCGGCCCACGGCTGGAAGGGAATTGCGATCCCCGTCGCAGGCAGATCCACGTTTTGCCGGAATGCGTTGGGCTCCCAGGGCCCCGACAGATCGGGTTTTCCATCCGGCGCCTTCGGAACGGCTCCGGCAGGCGGCCATCCCGCACGCTGCCTAGGCGTGCCCAGCCCGATATAGTCGTTGGTTTGCCCCATCAGAGCCGGCGAAACCAAGGAAATCCCCCAACCCGCCAGACAGGTTGAGAAGGCGATGCATCTGCCTTTACAAAAGATCCGATTCATCATCCACCCGTGCGGGAGATTCCTCGCAAACTCTGCCCGGTGGAATCTCTTGGGCCGTGGCTGCACTCAGCCCGTGCGATTGTAATCAGTTTAGATCCGGCCCGATACCGTGTCAATCCTGCCTGCCACGCCTGGCGGCAACGCGGCCAAGCGGCTCGATCTACCGGCTCCCGCCCGCAGTCAGGTTCGCCAGGATCTTCTGATATGGCTCGTCATAGGTGTTCAGGAGGTCTGCTCCCGGAAACTCACTCGGTTCTCCAAGGACCTGAGGTGGTCGGCTGCGATCCTGGAAGCGGGGCCATGCAGGAAGTTGCTTGCCGTTCGGGTCGCCTGTCTTCGCGAAGTTTACCCAATACGAAGAGATCATCTCCGCCAGCCCGCTATCTCTGTCGGACGCGGACGCCAGGTGCGGAGAACTCGCATCCGGAAATGGACGCAGAGCGGCAAGGTTGTGGAACACATACGGAATCTCAGTGGCATGTCCCGCCTTCGAATCCCTGGCGCCAGGCTCAACCGGCGGCTCGTGCGTGAACAGATACCAATACGCGCGTTTGCCAATCGAGGACTGGCGCTCGGCAAAGAGCCGCCCGGCCCACATTTCGGTGTTCCGGAAGGCCACGTTTCCGCCGAACGAAAGGTGTTCGTCCTTGTTGGAGCCCACGATGACGTCCACGGAATTCTGCCGCCCCTGAGCGAAGGTGATCGACTCATCCTCAGGCACCACCCAGCCGTCGATAATCATCCCTGACCCGCGCAAGGTCTTTAGGACGTCGTCACTCGAGCGAGAACGCAGTTCGGAGAGCGAAGGGAGCGGCCGAGGTTCTTCGGGAGGAGCGGTCTTTTGGGCTCCACGGCCGCCGCCGGCTGCGGCACGCTCGGCGTTTGCCAGCGGAACCATCGGTGCCATGGCGAGGCCCATCCATTGGCCGCTTTCGGCAATTCCGCGCTGGAACAGGCCCTTCGCAAGGGGCGATCCGACAAGCCCGCCCACCATTGCCGCGCCCGCGGATTCGCCGAAGATCGTCACGTTGCCGGGATCGCCGCCGAAGCGTGCGATGTTGCTTTGCACCCATTTCAGCACGGCGATCGTGTCCATGAGCGCTTGATTGCCCGACGCGTTTCGTCCCGATTCCTTTGTCAGTTCGGGGTGCGAGAAGAATCCAAACGGCCCGAGCCGGTAATTGAACGTAACCAGGACCACGCCCTTGCGCGCGAGCGCCTCTCCGTCGCTGTGCGGGCACGATCCTGCGCCTTCTGTGTAGGCGCCTCCATAAATCCAGACCATGACGGCTAGACGCGCGTTGGCGCGGCTTGCGGCCGTCCAGAGGTTTAGGTACAGACAGTCCTCGCTCATCCGGGGTGAATCCGGCAGATCCACCGCGGTGTTTACCGGGATGCGTTTGGGCGCGGACTGCTGCATGCAGACATTGCCGAACTTGTCGGCTTTGCGAACGCCGGACCAGGGTTCCGGCGGTTGCGGCTCTTTCCACCGCAGCGCACCGACTGGCGGCAAGGCAAACGGAATTCCTTTAAATGCGCGAACGCCCGATTTCAACCTGACGCCCGAGACCATTCCGCTGCCGGTCTTTACCGGATCGGAAATCCCCGCCAGGGCACTCGACGCGGCGAAGGCGGCGAGCGCCGCGCCGATGGCGAACTTCACTGGCGCGGCGTCGGCGGGGTCACGGCCTTACCGGAACGCTCTGCCCGCGAGACGCTGATCCAATCGCCCACCACACGGTTGTCTTCCTGGCACCCGTACTCGAGCAACTTGTAGTCAGGATCGACCTTCAGTGGGAAGCGCGCTGTCCACGAGTGGGTGAGCACCACAGGGTCTTCGGTCTTGATCTCGTAAATCAGAAATTGATCGTTGATGCGCGTGAACTTCTCGGTCAGTTTCAATTGCTCGCTCGTCGGAAAGCGGTTGCCGGGAGGCGAGGCGATCACGGCTGTATTGGTCTGCGACGAACCGGCTCGGAAGTTTGTGGTTTCAACTACCAGCGTATTCCGTTCCCAGTGTCCACGCGAGATGCCCATCCACTGTTTAATGTTAGGAGAAATGGGCGCGTTGTCATTTACGGGTACAATCCGCGCATCGTGGATCATCTCCAAAAAGATCACGACCTGTCCCGGAGATTGAACGATCTGTACTCCGTTGTTATAACGGAACGGAAACATCGACACCGGCAGTCCTCGCGTAATGCAGCGATCCCAAAGGTCAAAATCCAGGTGCGTATCGAAAACCAGCTTCTCGGCGGGAAGAGCCCAAGTGCTCTTCATCAGTGACGCCAGCCGCTTGCCTTCCGGCGTCATCTCGGGAAGCTTGCCGTCCGGCGGGTCGAAGATCAGTGAGGTCTGGCGCAGCGGAGTCATGGGATCCACAATGCCAGCGAGAAAGGCGCGTCCCGCCTCGCCCTGCTGTGCGGCCGCGGCGAACCGATCGGGCGCTTTGGCCGCATTCGCCTGCAGGGCTTTGAATTCCTCCTCGGTCAAAAACTCCTTGTGCGGATCGCAGGCCGCAACACGTTCCGGATCCGCACCAGGAAAGCGCTGGCGCGCATAGCACCGCTGCAACGGCGTGACTCCGGCAAAGTTCAGCGGCCAGATTCCCTGCAAATCCGGTTCGCCCCAAGGCGTTTTCGGATGCACCCACCCGGCCGGGGTACTGATGAAGAAGTTGGCCTCGCTCGGCGGTATGGCCGGTCGCGCCTGCCCCTCTGCGAGTGAACTGAACACGGCAACCGAAAGAACGCAGGTTACTGCGCGATTCCTGGCGTGCATGGAATGACTCCTCCCTTTTTTCAGCATTTCGGCGCACAAGCGGTGTCCACCGTCGTGCTGCGCCGCGCTGTGCGGTTGAAAACATTACTTCGTTATTTCTTCGTATCTGGGGGGCCTTCACCAGGGCCGGAGGAACCAAGGAATAGCTTCTTTCCGTCCGGGAATGTGACGTCCCTCCCATTTGCCCGGTTGGACCCGTCTTTGGCCTGATAGCCTTCGAAGATGACCTCGGTTCCCTTGGGAAGCGAATTTTTGGTAAAACCGCGGCGAACCAGCGCATTGGGCGAGCCGCCTTCGACCATCCACTGCGATATGGTCCCATCCGCGTTCCTCACATCGACGTAAATCCAGGAATGCGGATTGACAAAGTCAACCTTGACGACTATACCTCGTAGCTTTACCGGCCTGTTGACATCGAATTCTGCCGTGAAGGCATGGTGTGCCGGCAGTGGGAGTGCCGAGATCAGCACTCCGATTGCGGCGGCCATGAAACCAGGTTTTCTTGCCATTACCCCTCCTGTA
Organism: Candidatus Acidiferrales bacterium; assembly: GCA_035570275.1. Taxonomy (GTDB): domain Bacteria; phylum Acidobacteriota; class Terriglobia; order Bryobacterales; family Bryobacteraceae; genus DATMNI01. Next base: position 58,286 of record DATMNI010000179.1, read on the forward strand.
CAGTGCGCAATTGCGACGATTACATGCAAACCCAAGCCCAGAAGTGCTTCGCTAGTTGTTCGCTTACCGGTCCGGTTTCTTGTCGACATCGCCGTACACGAGTTCCTCCGCAAACTCGACGCACTTGAATTCGAGCAGGCGCGCATTCTTTTCCCGATGCCGGTACAAGGGGAACCCGATCTTCCATGGCCTGGTGAATACGGCGGGATCTTCGATGGTGGCCTCGTAATTCAGCGTATTCGTGTCCAATAAGGAGTAGCGTTCTACAACGTGCAGGGTGTCCGTCGCGAAGTTTCCAGCGCGGTCGAGCCAGGGCCTCCCATTAAATCCGGTCACATCGACAACAAAGGTGTCGCCTTCCCATTTGCCGTTGGAAGTGCCCATCCATGTGTCTAATTCCGCCTCGTGATGCTTGGACACAAATATTACGCGCGCGGCCGAATCGTATGCGTAACTGATGAGAACGTCGTTCGGCGACTGGACGATCTGGAATGGATAGGGCATGTACGTGGCACGAGGGACGCCGGGCATGTAGCACTTGACCTCCGGGTCAAGCTTGAGCCGGTTGGCGAAGTTTTCCTTCTTTCTAGCCAGTGCATCGGGCTTGTAGGGAATCGAACCCCCTTCGGTGACACCACTACCAGCCGGAATGGCTCCGATCGCGCCTAACTGGACCACGGGTCCGGATTGGGCCGAATGATCCTCGATGTCCCAATAGGCCGTGGTCATCGCCTGCCATAAACCATTAAGGTTCGGTTTTCCATCTGGCATCCGCGGAATGCCCGAAGCCCTGCCTTGTCTGGCGGTGTTTTGCGCCAAGGCCGGGAGAGCCAGTATCAACGGAAGCATTGCGGTCAGAAATCTGATATGCCTGAGCACCACAAGACTCTATCAAATCTGTCGGCGTTTGGGGAGGGGCGGTCTCACGTGTTCGCTGGAGTTTCTGCCTTGGTGGCGTCGCGGTTGGCCTCGCGATTCGGCTTGGTTAAGACAATGGTGTATACCCATCTCCCTTCCAACATTCTGCTGACCCTGGTACCCCTGATGCCGAACCTTCCCTGGCGGTCCTCGTACTTCTGCTGCGCTTCAGTATCGGTCAGATGGATGTACCGACCAGGCGGTCGTTCACCATGGCCATCGTTCGCGCGGAAGAGCGATCTGCCGCCGCGGGCATAACGGGAGTGGCCCGAACCACAGGCGCCGCCCTAGCTCCGGTGTTTGCCGGACTTCTGTTTGCCAGGCCCTGGCTGATCAACTTGCCATTTTTCATCGCCGGGGCGCTGCAGATCACCTACGACCTGCTGCATTACAGAGCCTTCGTGCGCCTCCAACCGCCGGAAGAAGGAGTAGGTTTTTAGAGTCGCCGGACCATCCCTCATTTCTGCCTTTGGAAGACGCGGATCTCGGCTGGCTCTCTTCCGCGCTTGGGCACTCCGAGGCAGAACAGGTTCAACGCAACGGAGATTGCGGAGGTTCGTGCTCCGGCGGCGGTGGGAATCCGTCGTAGGGATCGATAGTGGTCCGCATCGCGCTGCTCGATTACATCGATCGAGCAGCGCCCGACGAAACACGACGCGCTTCCGTGCAGGGTCGTAAAACATATTCGCACATCGCCTCTCCGGCAGTTCGGCAGTGACGGCCAGAGTCAAGCGCCACCAGAGTCAGAGGCACGTGCCTCGGCAGGCACTCAGAGTTCGACGCTCATACCTGTGTTCTGTCGTGCTGCTGGCCGACGCTCTGACTCCCGCGCGTCGCACTTATTAGGCGAGACGCAGATCGTTAACCTGACTCTTCCTCCGCTTGGTAAAGAAGTGTGTCGGTCAGGCGGCGCATCTACGCCAGATAGAACAGTCTGGTGGTACGTTAACTAACTCTTTATAAAGTTTTTATTTGACGGAGCCTCTTTACTAAAGTACTATAACGAGGCGGTTACTTATATGTCTAAAGGAGACACTCGATATGGCCTTATTATATAAGGTATTAACCCGAAGAGTACCTTGCATCCTATCCTTGGCGGCTTGCATCTTCATCGGAACTGCCTTCGGGCAAAACCGTCAGTTCATTCTCAAGAACAACTGCACAGAAACCGTTTGGGTGGCTGGGGCTGGTAAACCTATACCCGTTTTCAACGGCTCCGCCGGCGGATTTGACCTCCTGCCAGGCGCAACTGTCAGTACTTCGGTCCCTGTACCTTGGGTCGGCGGACGCTTCTGGGGCCGGCGAGCATGTGTATTCGATAGTACCGGACATGGATCGTGCGCGACCGGGGACTGCGGTGGGCTGCTCCAGTGCCAACATGCCGGGGCGGGAACTACGAGTTTGGCCGAATTTACTCTGACGGGTTCGTCCACGGGCAGCGACAACTACGACATCAGCCTGGTGGACGCCTTCGATTTTCCGCTTTCCGTGCAGCTCAATGACCCGCAGCCATCACACGGAATCAATGCAGCCTGCCAGGTTGATCTGCGTACCTCCTGCCCGGCGGCGCAACAGATCCTCGATAAATCGGGTAATGTGGTCGGATGCAACAGCCTCTGCGGCAAATACGGAACTCCGAACTACTGCTGCGCCGGCCCCTATGCTTCTCCACAAGCATGCAATAACGTGCATTGGGATACGAATTACCGCGGATCGGTTCTCAAACAATCCTGTCCTTCAGTTTATGGCTACGCGTTCGACGATGCCTCCAGCGACTTCAATATCACGCCGCCGCCCGCACAAGGCTATACGATCACATTCTGCCCGGCCAATACTGTACCGAACGCCGATCCTCAGGCCGTCCCGGCGTTTACCATCACCTCGCAGGAGCAGACTCAAACGGTGCCCCCGGGAAGCTCTGTCGCATATCATCTCAACGTAACTGCCAGCGCAGGATTTTCGGGAACTGTGAATCTATCCGCGGCTCATCTTCCGGGGACTTGCACATGGACTACCACCGGCAAGGTATCCTGCAGCGGGTCCGGGTCGTCGGCTTCGTTCGACCATTCGCAGGTTGTTCTAACTCCGGACGCAACGGTCCCGGTAACGCTCACAGTCAAAACCAGCAACAACCCTGGGCCCATGCTGGGCGCCGGAAACATTGAAGTAATCGGCCAAAGCGGTGCGTTGGAAAATGTATGGGAGGGTTCGCTCACCGTCGCCGACGCCGCAGCTCCGGACTATGGGCTCGATGTGAGCCCGGCGTCTCCGCAAACCATCTCACCGGGCGCGACGGCCGTGTATCAAGTTACCATCACTCCGCTCAGTGGCTTCAGCGGCGCAGTCTCCCTGGCTGCCTACGGGCTGCCTGCTGGAACCGGAAGCTTTGGGCCGCAGCAACTTACATTCACCGGTTCAGGCGGAGCCCAGACGAGCACGTTTACGCTGGCGACGGCTGCATCCGCATCCAAGCGGGTGTACTATCCCCTCATTACCTCATTCAGCGCTAACCGGCTGCACGATTTCCAAACTTCACTGAATCTATCCTCCACGGTCAACAATCCGGATTTTATTCCCTCCGCAACTCCCACATCGTCCACGGTTATTGCTGGAAATGCCGCCCGGTTCACGATTCAGGTAACCCCTGAGAACGGCTTTACCGGCGCTGTTAATCTGCAGACTACGAACCTTCCGGCAGGTATTGCTTCTTCATTTTCTCCCGCGTCGATCACGGCGCCGGCAACTTCGATCATGACGCTCTCCACCGCGTCATCCGTGGCGCCGGCAACCTACACCATTCCGGTAACCGCTACATCCGGCGGGTTGAGCCATACATTCAACATATCTCTGGATGTACAATCCGCAGGAGCGCAGCTCACCGATCTCGATATCGGCAATCCGTCGACGCCGGGTAGCCTCGCCGTCAGCAACGGCACTTATACCGTAAGCGGCAGCGGCGCCGATATCTGGGCCGCTTCCGATCAATTCAACTACGCCTACCAGACGGCTGGCGGGGATTTGACCATTAGTGCCCGCCTGGTCTCCGAGACCAATACAGACGTATGGGCCAAGGCCGGTGTCATGGTCCGCGCCACCACCGCGGCTAATTCGGCCTTTGCAGGCGTATTTGCGACACCAGGCAACGGTGTGGCCATGATTGTCCGCACGGCGGCGGGCGTTGCCGCAGTGGATCTCGGCAAGAAACCGGGACTCACTCCGGTATGGGTGAAGCTACAAAGGTCCGCCAGCACGTTTACGGGCTATATGTCGACCGACGGGGTTTCCTGGACCCTCATCGCCACGCGGGATATCGGTATGACCGCAGGCGTCACGGCCGGGCTTGCCGTGACCTCGAAACGGGAATTCAGTCTCAATACCTCGGTATTTGACCACGTGTCGATTCAATAACCCTCCACGGACAACACCTTGAGATACATATCGAACCCTTACTCACTCTTACGTTTTTTCTTACTGTTTCAGACGGCACACATCACAATTGGACAGGTGAACATCACCACCTGGCAAGCCGATCTGCAACACACGGGAGCCAATCTTAGCGAGACCGTCCTTACTCCAGCGAACGTAGGGTCGCCGGGGAACTTTGGACTACTCTTTACCCAGGCTTTGGATGGTCAAACCTATGGGCAGCCTCTCTATGTGAGTTCGACAGCCCTGGGAATATTTGCCGACGGCTCCAGTCACAATGTCGTCTACGTTGCAACAGAGCATTGCAGTGTCTACGCCTTCGACGCGGACAGTAATTCCACCGCACAGAGCAGCGTCCCCCTCTGGCATGTTTCGCTGCTCCCCGCGGGCACAATACCCGTTCCGCAGAGTGATGTCGGATCGGGCGATATTCAGGGCGAGCTGGGCATCACAACCACTCCAGTCATCAACTTATCCAACGCCACCCTGTACGTCGTTTCCAAAGTGAAGACACAGGCCAACTCGACGTACCAACAATACCTTTATGCGTTGGACTTGAAAACGGGCGCGCCAAAATTTGGCAGCCCGGTCTTGATCGCCCCGACCTTTGCGGGAAGCGCGTCGGATGGAACCGGAGGCGTCATTCCGTTTAACGCCCTTCGCGAGCACCTTCGCGGCGCCATGGCCCTCTACAATGGCGTTGTTTACCTCACGTACGCTTCGCACAGCGACACCCAGCCCTTTCATGGGGAGCTCTTGGGCTACGATGCCAGTACGCTTGCGCTGGTCAAGACCTTCATCACTACGCCGAACGGCGCAGAGGGAGGATTCTGGGCCGCCGGGGCCGGACCTGCCGTCGATAGTCAAGGCAACATGTTTCTACCAGTGGCAAATGGCCCTTTCGATCAATCGCCCTCCAATTTCACAAAAGGCACTGACTGGGGTGAAAGTGTACTCAAGCTGCCGACCAATACCACCGGGCCGATTTCTGTTGCATTCTCGAATACGCTCAACTGGTTCACCCCGAACAATTGGGATTTTCTGAATCATGGCGATTTGGACCTGGGATCTTCCGGCCTCCTCCTTTTACCAGATCAGACGGGCGGCAATCATCCTCACATCATGGTCGGCGGTGGCAAGGGGGCTGTGCTGTACGTACTTGACCGCGACAATCTCGGCGGGCTTGCCACGCCGGACAATGCTGTCCAGGAAATTCCGGAGGCGAATGGGCGCTGGCTTTTCGTAACCCCGGCCTACTTCAACGGCAATATCTACTATTCGGCATCCGGCGGCCCGTTGGAGCAGCGCGCGGTCGGGTTCGATGCCACTACCGCAAATTACCTCTCGACTGCGCCGATAACATCGACCAAGGTATACAACGGCAAGGGTTCCGGAGTCTTCATCTCGGCGAGCGGCACTAACAACGGCATCGTCTGGATTCTCAACGGCAACGGCGTGGACGCCTACGACGCCCGAAATGTCTCAGGCAATCCGATTTATACGGGTCACTCGACGGTTCCGGCTGGCAACATCGGCACGCAGAACACAAAGTTCAGTTTGCCCATGGTGGCGAATGGCAAGGTGTACTTTACCGCTTTCAATACGGCGACAAACGCAGGCTACCTCTTTGTCTCGGGCCTGCTTGGCGCGCCAAGCGGATCCCCCGCCGCGCCCAGTAATCTCCAGGCCTCGGGAGCCACTGCCAACTCGACCCTCTTGACGTGGACAGACAACTCCAACAACGAATCGGGCTTTAACATCAGCCGTGCAACCTCGGCTGGCGGTCCTTTCAGTCAGGTTGGGTCCGTAGGCGCAAATATTACAAAATTCATTGACACTGGTTTGAGTCCGCAGACCACGTACTACTATCAAGTTGTTGCCGTCAATGCCAGTGGCAGCTCCAACGCGAGCAACGTGGCAGCCGCAACCACTTTCCCGGTCTTCACGCAGACCGGCTTGGTTGCTTATTGGAGCTTGGATGGTCTCGGGCCGAACAACTCGGTTGCCGATGTCACGAACAACGGACACACCGGGACAGCAAATGGCGAAGCTGTGTTTACCCAGGGCGGCTTCATTAATGGCGCCTTTACCCTTCACGGCACGACGGTGGTTTCGAATATTTCCGTGCCAAGTTCGCCATCCATGCAGTTTGCCGCGAGTCAGAGTTTTACCCTCTCGGCTTGGACGAATCCCGCCAATGTCAACGGCACAGAGCAACCAATCATCGCAAAATCCGCCACTCAGGGCAACCAATACGGCATTTATATTAACTCAGCCAACAACTGGGTCTTTCGCGGCGCCAGCGGCGACTTAGTCGGGCTGCCAGCCCCTCAGGGGGTGTGGACGCATGTGGCAGCCGTGCAGGATGGTGTTGCCGGCACGCGCAGTCTTTATGTGAATGGCGCCCTGGTGGCAACCGGTGTAGCACAGGCTGCCGACGGCGCCGGCGACCTGGTGATGGGACAAACCGCCGCTGGCGGTGGAAGCCTTGGGTACCAGGGCATCCTCGATGAGGTTCGTCTCTATGACAGTGCACTGCCGCCGGGTAGCATCACCGGCCTGCTCGGGCCGCCAGTCCTGGAGGCGGTGTCGAATCAAACTCACGGGACTGCGGGCACGTTCGGGCTCGTCGTGTCCCCATCGGCGGCGCGGGTGATTGAGCCAAGAAAAGGGGCAGTTACTGGAACCTATAGCGTGGCGCTGCACTTTGCAGCCGCCGTGTCCTCCGGTATTACCGCCACCCTCTCGCAACAAAATGGCGCCTCCGCGGTCGGCAGCCTGAGTTCGGTGAGCCCGGATCCCTCGGGAACTACGGTTACCGTGGGTCTAACCGGCGTGGCGAATCTCCAGCCTCTCAATCTTCATCTGGCTGGCATCGTGCCGGGCAATGGGACCGCCGACATTCCTCTCAACATTCTGTGGGGAGATGTCAACGGGGATGGTGTCGTCAACAGTCTCGACGTTACCATTGTTCAAAACAGCTTCACGCAAGCTCTCAATCAAAGTAATGCCTTCTACGATGTGAACGTTGACGGAGTGGTGAACAGCACAGACGCTGCTTTAGTCAGCGGCGAGATTGGCACGACGTTGGGATCGCAAACCGACACCAACCTGGCTCTATTTCAGCCGGCCACTGCTTCGTCCGCCACACAACCCAATGTAGCGGCGCGCGCGTTCGACAATAATGCCACCAGTCGCTGGGAGAGCGTACAGGGGCCAACGGCTGACCCGTCATGGCTGGAGGTCGATCTGGGTTCGTCTGCCGCCATCCATCAAATCGTAATTAATTGGGAAAATGCCGCGGGGGCGACTTACCAGATTCAGGTTAGCAATGACAACACAACCTGGACCCCGATCGTAGACGTCACGGGTAATACTAGCGGCGGAGTCAAGACCTATTCGAATTTGAGCGCCACCGGCCGTTACGTGCGAATGTACGGTACCACGCGAACCACAATTTACGGATACTCGATTTGGGAGTTCCAGGTGTTCGGCATTCCCGTCTCCAATGGCGGCGGTGGTGTCCCATCCATCACGAGTCCACTTACAGCCACCGGGACAGTGGGGGCCGCGTTCAGCTACCAGATCGCGGCTACGCAAAGCCCTACCAGCTACGGCGCCGCCGGGCTGCCGGCAGGGTTGAGTCTGAACGCCGCCAGCGGAGCGATCACAGGCACACCAACCGCCGCCGGCACGAGCACTGTGACGATTACCGCAACCAACGCCACTGGTACCGGCTCTGCCAGTCTCGCGTTTACTATCAATCCCGCTCCTGCTGTGCCTGCTGCACCAACAAATCTCACTGGGGCCGCCGGAAATGGGCAGGTGAGCCTGAACTGGAATGCGAGCGCGGGGGCAGTCTCGTACAACATCTATCGCGGCCCGTCCGCGGGAGGAGAAGCCACCGCTCCGTTGGCGACGAATCTAACTACGACAACCTTCACCGATACTTCTGCCGCCAACGGTGTTGCCTATTTCTATAAGGTAGCTGCCGTCAACAGCGCCGGTGTATCCGGCCTGTCGAATGAATCCTCCGCAATTCCGGCTGCCGGTTCGCAGGTTGCGGTTTATCAGATCGATTCGGGGAGTACGGCCGGCGTCGCGCCTTTTACCGCCGACAAGTTCTTTACCAACGGAGGCGCTAAGACATCCACCGCGCCCGTCAAAACATCGGGAATTAGTAATGCCGCGCCGATGCAGATCTATCAGACTTACCGCTTGGGCGGAGGGTTTACTTACACGATCCCGGGCTTAACGGCGGGTGGCGGCTATATTGTGCGGCTGCACTTTGCCGAAAACTACTGGACGGCGGCCGGAAAGCGGCTGTTCAATGTCGCCATCAATGGTGCAACCGCACTGGCCAACTTTGACATCTTTGCGGCCGCCGGTGGTTCGAACATTGCGGTGGTGAAAGACCTTCCCGCAACGGCCAACGCAAATGGGGCGATTGTAATTGTGTTCAGCGCGGGGGCAGCCGATCTGCCGAAGGTCAATGGAATTGAAATTCTATCCAAATGAGATCATCCACTATTAAGGCCCCGTTGAAAAAGGGCCTGGGTAACGTAGTGGCCGTTATGGGATTGCTTGTATTCCCATGCGCGCTGACCGCGGAAGACTCGCGATCCGTCATCGAATCCAGGGAATCCAACCAGGCTCGCCTGGATTTCCTCCATGCGTTGAATCTCGCCCAGGAAGGAAGCAAACCGGAGGCTCTTCGAGTCCTCGCCGAGAGTCTTCGGCTCAGGCCTCAAGGAAACCCTGCCTCGGCCCTTGCATTTGAACTGCTCACGGAACTTCGAACGAACAGCCGGTTGCTGCTGAGGGGGCATAGGGATGCAGTTCTCTACGCAGCCTATAACTCCGATGGCTCCAAGATCGTCACGGCATCGGCGGACCACACTGCGCGCATATGGGATGCGCGTACCGGCAGGCAACTCACCCCTCCACTGCAGCACGACGACGACGTTCTCATGGCGGAATTCAGCCCGAATGGTGCGTTTGTGGTTACGGCTTCGGAGGACCATACCGCCCGAGTCTGGGATGTTCATACCGGCGGCGCTGTCGGCGTTCCCATGCAGGCAACCAATGCCATACGTTACGTGAAATTCAGCCCGGACGGCCGCTTGATCGCTACCGGAGCGGATGACGGTCAGGCCCGGCTGTGGGATGCCGGAACACGACTGCCGGCCTCGCCGCCAATCCGCTACCGCGGCGCCGTCTTTTCGATCAATTTCTGTCCTGACGGCTCGCGCGTCGTAACCGGGACCGCCGACGGCGTGGCTGACATTCTGGATCTCCAAGCGAACCGGCTCCTGCCGAATCCCCTGAAGCACGAAAACAACATCTTCACGGCGGTTTTCAGTCCCGATGGCCGATCGATCCTGACGGCTTCGGCGGATCGCACGGCCAGGGTTTGGGACGCGAAGACCGGGCAGCCGCGCGTCCTCCCGCTTCGCCACGGGCATTGGATCACTTCCGCCGCATTTAACCACGACGCTTCGCGTATCGTCACCGCATCCTGGGACCACACAGCACGCATTTGGGATGCTCAAACGGGCCAACCGGTCACGCCCGCACTGCAGCACGCCGAAGCCGTTGTCGCAGCCGTTTTCAGCCCCGATGGCAGGCTCGTCGCAACTGCTTCACGGGACCACACGGCGCGGATCTGGGACGCTAATAGCGGCGAACCGCTCAGTCTGCCATGGCGGACCGGTGCTGAGGTGACAACGGCTGTCTTTAGTCCGAGCGGAGCCTCGCTCCTGGTCGCGTCCAAAGACCCTTCGATTCAAATCTTCGACATGCCCTCGCCGGAGCCGCCGCCGGTCTGGCTCGCCGATTTGGCGGAGTTCGCCGCTACCCAAACAAGATACGATCAATCGCACTCTCCGGATCTCGCCAAGATCAGGCTCCTGCACGCACAACTCCTGGCATCCATGGCCAAAGGCCCCTGGGAGGCGTTTGGCCGGTGGTATTTTGCCGAGAGCGATCTCCGTGCGATTTCTCCGTGGAGCACGCTCAGCTTGGAGAAATACGTCGAGTCGTTGATCGCGCTGGGTGATAAAGATTCGCTCGATTACGCAAGCTCGCTCGCGCAGGACCATCCAGCTTGGATGACGAAGATCGTACAGCTTCGAACCAGGCATGAACAGCAGCACATCAATTAAATTGACTAAATAAAAGGAGACTCACATGAAAAAGACATACTTAATTATACTTACTTTGTTATCATTAGACGCCGGCTCCACGATGGCTCAAACTTGTCCTGCGGGTCCGCCGCCTTCACGCGGTAACGGTATGGTTGCCGGAGTTGCCGTTCCAGGCGGAACCCAGTATTACTTCACCGACGCGCTGCTTGCGGGGTTCGATTGTTTCGAGCAGTTGAGCGCCTGGTTCCCCTCCTACATTCACTCCACGAACTCGATCAATCCAGCCCATGAAGTGGTGGATATGGCGTACGCGCAGCAGGGTACGGCGACGTTCTTTGATGTCGTAGCGCCGGCGGCCGGCAATTACACGCTAACTTTTCGTTATGCCTTTGCCTCCGGTCTCTTTCCGGGGGTTACAGACCGGCCAGAGGGAATCATGGTGAACGGTGTTGTGATCACTAACGATCTACACTTCCCAATCACTGGAAATTTTGAGACCTTTGAAAACTCGAGCCTCTTGGTTCCTCTGAATGCTGGTAAAAACACGGTTCAGATGTTCAACATCGCGAGCGCCAGTCTTTCCCGAGTCGATACGATGACCGTAACGGCTGCCGGGAGCAACTCTTGTACCGGCGTGCCCAGCGCGCCCGGCGGGCTCAATGCGCTGGCCGTTTCCACCGGCCAGATCAACCTCAACTGGACCGGCAGTACCGCGCCTTCGGGCTGCACGGTTGGATCCTACAGCGTGTTTCGCAGTACGACACCTGGATTTACAACCTCGGGCGCCAACCAGATCGCGAGCGGGCTGACCACTACGGCCTACGATGATGCAAGCCTGTCATGTGCCACAACCTATTACTACCTGGTGGAAGCTCTCGACTTTGCCGGCGCATCCGCGCCCTCCAGTCAGGCGAGCGCGGCCACCAGCGCGTGCCCCGTTACGAGCAGCGTGCTGATCAACTGCGGCGGTCCGGCGGTCAACCCATTCATCGCCGATACGGACTTTGCCGGCGGCAGCACCATCGATCACGCCAACACCATAAACCTGGGTAGCGTTGCAAACCCGGCTCCCGCGGCGGTGTATCAGAGCGCGCGCGTTGGCAGTTTCACCTATACGCTAACCGGTTTCAATCCCGGTTCGAGTCACACGGTGCGGCTACACTTTGCCGAAACCTACTTCAGCACAGCCGGTTCCCGCACGTTCAACGTGAGCATCAATGGCACGCGCGTGCTTACCGACTTCGATATTGTTGCGGCCGCCGGCGGCAGGAACGCGGCGATCATCGAGCAGTTCACCCAGCCGGCAAGTGCCACTGGCGACTATGTAATTGCCTTCACATCGGTAGTCAACCAATCCTTAGTAAGTGGGATCGAGATCCAGTAGGCCGAAGGCGTGTTCTTTTCGGAGTGAAACGAGCAAGCAGTATTATCCACGCCGAAGGCGTGCGGGGTTGGTCTTCTCTCATCCGCGCCAATGGCGCGAATGGCCTACCGATCGCGGGCGATCTTTTCGAGCTTGCGGCGTATGTACTGGAAGTAATCCGGGCCGACGCGCATTTCGAGAACTTCCTCGATCACCGGCATGAAATAAGCCAGCGAACGAATCGTGCCCAACGGCGGGGCATCGGCGGGGCGCATCAGGCGGCGGGCCGTTTACGTCCCGGCGCACCGCGCTGCCCGCCTGGACCCGCTTTTGGCGTTGCGATACGAGTAGCGGGGCGAACGCCGCTGCAGCAAACATCTGAAGACCCGAATTGGTCAGGCGCTGCGGAAGCGCCGCTCGCTGATTCGGAAGCCCATCGACGGCGGCGCACAAGCAGCAACCGCTTCGCGTTATAAGGACGCCATGTCTCTGAACGGTAATACCGCGAGCCGCGGAAAGGACTCCGTTCATTGTGGGTGGGTTTCCGACGTCCGCCTGTTAAGCGGATACCTCGACGTAATCGACAGAGAAACGGGGCTCAGGGACGGCTTCACCGTGAGCTTTGAGACCTTCAATGTGAAATTCGATAGCTTCCACGATAAGTTCGCGTACTTCCGGTTCACTGTCCCCGACGACAGCACATCCTGGTATATCCGGAGAATATGCACCATAGCTGGTCGGTCCTTGCTCGATGATGATGGGGTATCGTTTGGCGCTTATTTCAAACCTGCCTGTTTCCGTATAACGTTTAGGGTTCCTGCCGGAACCTCCTTATTGCCTGTGCCCGCGACGCACCGTACCGGGCTTCGTCGAGTGAATGAATTGCACATGACTGACCTTCTGACGATCTTTGATCCGTCCCGGCGCAAGAGGTCTAGCACCTCGCGATATTTCATCGGCATGGTTTGTTCCATTCTCTCTTTAAATTGGTGGTATGGGCCCCGGGCTGGACTTGGCGGCGTCTACCGTACTGGCTTGCCGCAGATGGGTTAGAAGCTGCTTCTTGTGCACCGGTGCGACGACCTTGACCGACTTGATCTCCACGATCACCAGGTCCTAAGCGATCAGGTCCGCCCGGAATCCCACTGCAATGTGGACGCCATGCTACACCAGCCGTGATACGCCAGCCATATACCAGAGGAACCGGCTACCGACGCGCGTCGTGAGCAGGCCGCGCGGCGTTCCAGTTCGGACGCCAGGACCAATTCATAGACCGACTCCAGCCGGCCCGGCCCCAGAGTGGTATGGACTCCCTAAGCCACATCCACAATCTGTTTCGCCAGTGGATTCCCGGTCACGTTGACTTCGACTATCCCTCTTCTTTTGCGGCTTTGCGACTTTGCGTGAAATCCTGTTCTCTTCTTCCCGCTTAACTCTTCCCTCTTAGGTTCTTCTTGCCCGACCAAGTCGAGCGCCAGGGTCTCCGACATCAGGGTCTACGACAGCAGGATCTCCGACCCCGATGCCTACGGCGACCGCCTGCGCGGATGCCTGCACCACTACACGGCGTGGGCCAGGGCAGCCTGATCTTTTAGCGCTTCGGACTTGTCCGTGGACTCCCAGGTAAACGTATCTTCGGTGCGGCCGAAGTGGCCGAAGGCGGCGGTCTTGCGGTAGATCGGGCGGCGCAGTTTCAGCGTGTCGATGATGGCGCGCGGCGTGAGTTGGAAATTGCTGCGAACCAGTTCGCCCAGGCGGGAATCGGGAACTGTGCCGGTGCCGAAGGTATCCACGCGCACCGAAACCGGTTCGGCCACGCCTATGGCGTAGGCAAGCTGCACTTCGCAGCGCGTCGCCAGACCGGCGGCCACAATGTTCTTGGCGATGTAGCGGGCCATGTAGCAGGCCGAGCGATCCACCTTCGACGGGTCCTTGCCCGAGAAAGCGCCGCCGCCGTGACGGCCCATGCCGCCGTAGGTATCGACGATGATCTTGCGGCCGGTAAGGCCGGTGTCGCCGTGCGGCCCGCCGACCACGAAGCGGCCGGTGGGGTTGATATGGTACTTGGTCTGCGAATCCACCATGTCCGCGGGAACCACGGCGTCGATGATGTGTTTCCTCACCTGGCACCGGAGATCTTCGGTAGAAATCTCGGGGCTGTGCTGGGTGGAGATCACCACTGCTTCGATGCGCTTGGGCACGTTGCCCACGTACTCCACGGAAACCTGGCTCTTGCCATCGGGACGGAGGAAGCTCAGCAAGCCCTGGCGGCGGGCGTCGGAAAGGCGGCGCACCAGCTTGTGGGCCATCATGATGGGGAGCGGCATGAGCTCGGGAGTCTCGTCGCAGGCGTAGCCGAACATAAGGCCCTGGTCGCCGGCGCCGCCGGTATCCACGCCCATGGCGATATCGGGCGATTGCGACTGGATCAGGTTGTGCACGCCGCAGGTGTTGCTGTCGAACCCGTAGGTGGCGTCGTTATAGCCCACTTGCTCGATGGTGCGGCGCGCGATGCGCGGAACATCCACGTAGGTGTGAGTGGTGATTTCACCGGCCACTATGCAGGTGCCGGTGGTGACCAGAACCTCACAGGCCACGCGGCCCAAGGGGTCATCCGCCAGAACGGCGTCCAATACGGCGTCCGAAATCTGATCCGCGATCTTATCGGGGTGCCCTTCGGTAACGGATTCCGAAGTAAAAATATATCGTTCGTTCTGTGCCAAAAAGTGCCTCCTGCGGTACTGTCGTTCAATCTAACACGGGCTCTGTGGGGCAGATTGTCAATCTGCGGCGGATTGTTAATCCGCCTGCGCGATGCGGCAGCGAGCCAATCGGCGGATTGCCCAATCCGCCGGTTGCCAACCCTGCCACCCACACATCTTAATACCGGTAGTGGTCGGGCTTGTACGGGCCGTCCACCGAAACCCCAAGGTACTCGGCCTGCTTGGGTGTAAGGGTGCTGAGCTTGACGCCGATCTTTTCCAGGTGCAGCCGCGCCACCTCTTCGTCCAGTTTCTTGGGCAGAGTGTAAACGCCCACCTTATAAGTGTCCTTGTTCGTCCAGAGATCGAGTTGGGCCAGCGTCTGGTTGGCGAAGCTGTTGCTCATCACGAAGCTGGGGTGGCCGGTGGCGCAGCCCAGGTTGACCAGGCGGCCTTCGGCCAACACGAAAATGCTGTTGCCGTTGGGGAAGGAGTACATATCCACCTGCGGCTTGATGTTGGTGCGGATGGCTCCCGACGCGTTCAGCCGGTCCATCTGGATTTCGTTGTCGAAGTGGCCGATATTGCATACGATGGCCTGGTCCTTCATCTTCTGCATATGTTCCAGCGTGATGATATCGCAGTTGCCGGTGCAACTGACGTAAATATCGCCGCGGCCCAGAGTGTCTTCGATGGTCGTTACTTCGAAGCCTTCCATGGCGGCCTGCAGGGCGTTGATGGGGTCGATTTCCGTGACGATCACGCGCGCGCCCATGCCGCGCAGGGAGTGCGACGAGCCCTTGCCGACGTCGCCGTAGCCGAGGATGACCGCTACCTTCCCGGCCACCATCACGTCGGTGGCGCGCTTGATGCCATCGGCCAGCGATTCGCGGCAGCCGTAGAGATTGTCGAACTTGGATTTGGTGACGGAATCGTTGACGTTGATGGCGGGCACCAGCAGCTTGCCGGCTTCCTGCATCTTGTAGAGGCGATGCACGCCGGTGGTGGTTTCCTCGGAGACGCCGCGCCATTCCTTCACGATGCCGTGCCAATGCCGCGGGTTGCCGGCATAGACCTTCTTGAGCAGGTCCTTGATCACGCCCTCCTCATGGCTGCCCGAACCCGTGTTGACCCAGTCGCTGCCCTGTTCCAGTTCATAGCCTTTGTGGATCAGCAGGGTGACATCGCCGCCGTCATCCACCACCAGTTGCGGCCCGGTGCCGCCGGGATGGCTGAGGGCCTGGTAGGTGCACCACCAGTAGTCTTCGAGCGACTCGCCCTTCCAGGCGAAGACGGGCACGCCGGCGGCGGCAATGGCGGCCGCGGCATGGTCCTGGGTGGAGAAGATGTTGCAGCTTGCCCAGCGCACCTCAGCGCCCAGATCCACCAGGGTTTCGATCAGGACCGCGGTCTGAATCGTCATGTGCAGCGAACCCGTGATGCGCACGCCAGCCAGCGGTTTGGCCACGGCATGTTTGCGTCGGATGGCCATCAGGCCCGGCATTTCGAATTCGGCGATGGAGATTTCCTTGCGTCCCCAATCGGCCAGCGACAGGTCGGCGACCTTGAACTCGGCGGCGATCGGATTCAGCGTTGCTGTGCCCATACGTTTTTACCTCGTATCAATAAATCTTGATGTGTTGATACTATACTATTTCAGGGTATGGCGTCAATTCTAAAATCGCTGCGTCTGGCAGCCGATCCGAACCGCCTGCGCGTCCTGCTGCTGCTGGAACAGGAGGAGCTGTCGGTGGCGGAACTGCAGGAGATTCTTTCCAAGGGTCAGAGCCAGATCTCGACGCACCTGGCGCAGCTCAAGCAGGCCGGGCTAGTAGACGACCGGCGCATGGGGAAGAACGCCTTCTACAGTTTGAAGGCGCCGGCCGAGTTGATGCAGTTGTTCCGCCAGGCGGCGCACGAGATCCCCGAAGCCGCGGAAGACCAGGAAGCGCTGCGGCTCGCCCTGCGCAAACGGCGCGACAAAATGCGGCGCTACTTCGACGAACTGGCCGGACGCCTGGGCAGGCAATACGTGCCGGGCCGCAGTTGGAAGGGCATCGCCGAGGCGCTATTGAAGCTGATGCCGCCGATGGTGATCGCCGACCTGGGCGCCGGCGAAGGGACCATTTCGCAATTGATGGCGCAGCGGGCCAGCAAAGTGATCGCCATCGACAACTCGGAAAAAATGGTGGAGTTCGGCGCGGACCTGGCGCGAACCCACGGCATCGCCAACCTGGAATACCGGCTGGGCGATCTGGAAGACGTACCCATCCGCACCGGAACCGTGGACCTGGCCTTCTTGAGCCAGGCGCTGCATCATGCCGTGCACCCGGAGAAGGCCATTGGCGAGGCGTGGCGGATTTTGAAAAAGGGCGGGCGGATCGCCATTCTGGACCTGAGCCGGCACCATTTTGAAGAAGCGCGCGAGATGTACGCCGACCTGTGGCTGGGCTTCACGGAACTGGAGATCGAGCGCTACCTCAAGGGCGCCGGGTTCAAGAACGTGGAGACCGCGGTGGTGCACAAGGAGCAGGAGGCGCCGTACTTTGAGACGGTGCTGGCGACGGCGGAGAAGTGAGGGCCGCTGCCATGTGATAGATTCGCTGTGCGGCGCATCTTCCTAGCGGGACCCTCGCCAAGCCACTGATGTTTTCTTCGCGCGTGCGCTGCTCACGGAACTCGGCCTGCGTGGCATCCGGGCTACCGCCCAGGCTTCATTTACAGTTACCTACAAAGGCCACTCCGTCGGAGAATACTTTGCCGATATCCTCGTCGAAGATGTGCTGGTGGTCGAGCTGAAATGTGTCGAGCGCCTGGCTAACGAACACACCGCCCAATGTCTCAACTATTTGCGAGCCTCCAAGCCGGACTCCTTGTCTACTCGTCAATTTCCAGAAGCCCAAAGTCGAAAGGAAGCGTATCGTCCTCGGATTTCCGCCCACGGCTGACAATATTGAGCCGCGGATGTGTCTTCCACGAAGCTGGCGTACCCTGATTCACTTTGCGTGGGTAGGTTGACCGCTAGCGTCCGAACCCCGCTCTTCCGCGCCATCGGCGCACTCGCGGTGACGCTGGCACCTACGCTTCCGCCTCATCTATTCCTTCATCAGCGATGGATCGGCGCGCGTCTGACGCGTACCCTTGTTGACGGGCCTGTGGGCCTCTCCGCCGGTGCCCGAGTCTCTCAAGCTTGCGAAGGTTCCGCTAGCAAGCAACGTGGGAGCGGAAACGGCATATCGCGGTTCCGTGAATCTGATATCATCTGCCTGATGAAACGCCGGAAGACTTCTGAACGTATCGCCCAACGCGCCTGGTGCCCCCTCGCCGGGTTGTCGCTCTTCGCCTGCAGTGTGACGCTGCTGGCACAAGGTAATCCGGAGTGGCATCGTCCGGTTCCCGCATTCAAGATCGCCGGAGACCTGTATTACGTAGGCACGGCCGATCTCGCCGTCTACCTGGTGCGCACGCCACAGGGCAACATTTTGATCAATTCGGATTTCGAGCAGGACGTGCCGCTGATCCGCCACAGCATCGAAAGCCTCGGCTTCAAGTACAAGGATACGAAGATCGTCCTCATCAGCCACGCCCACGGCGATCATGATGCCGCCACCGGCGTGATCAAGAAGGAGACGGACGCGAAACTGATGGTGATGGATGCGGATGTTCCCGAAGAGGAAAGCACAGCCCGCGGACGCCCGGGCGCCCACGTCGATCGTGTTTTGCACGATGGCGATACGGTCGAACTCGGAGACGCCAGGCTGACGGCGCGGCTGACGCCCGGCCATACCAAAGGCTGCACTACCTGGACCATGCAGGTTCGGGAGGGTGGGCGGACATTGAACGCGGTGGTGATCGGCAGCCCCAACGTGAACCCCGGATACATTCTGGTGGGAAACAAGAACTACCCGCAGATCGCTCAGGATTACGTCAAGACGTTCGCGGTGCTCAAGAGCCTGCCTTGCGACCTCTTTCTGGGCGCCCATGGAGCCTATTTTGGGCTCCAGGCCAAGTACGAAAAGTTGAAGGCCGGCGGGTCGAATCCTTTCATCGATCCGGACGGCTACAAGACATACGTTGCCGAGCGCGAAGCCACGTTCCAGAAGGAATGGCAACGCCAACAGCAAAACCCCGGCTCTCCTGCACGTTAGGCCGAGTCAAACAATAGCTGGACAATTTGCGTCTAGCGTAAGGGGAATCGGCTTGGAGCGTGGGACTCAAGAAAACAAGATTTCACGGTAGAAGCTGCTTCTTGTGCACCGGCGCCGCCACCTCGACCGATTTGATCCCACGATCACCAGGTCCTCAACGATCAGGTCCGCCCGAAATCCCACTTCAATGGGGACGCCGTCGTACACCATGGGAACCGGTTGCTGACGCGTCGCGAGCAGCGCCAACAGGGCCCGGCCCAGAGTGGTATGGACTCGATGAGCTGCATCCACAAACTGTTTCGCCAGTGGATTCCCGGTCACGTTGCCTTCGATTATCCTTCTTCCTTTGCGGCTTCTTTGCGCCTTCGCGGCTTGGCGTGAAATCCTGTTTTTCTTGTGCGCTTGACTCAAATGTCCAACTTATCATCTAACTTCCCCTTAGCGAAGATGGGTCACAGACGCACGATCCTGGCAGTCGACTTCAACGTTTGTACACTTTCTTTGAGAAGTAGGGCGTCCCGCGGGCACTGTATGATGTCTTGGAGCCACATTCTGTTGTGCGGCCCCCACCGGAAGCATCCTGCGAACCGGAACGATCGTGCCGGAAAAGGCGCATCCGGTCGCTGAGAAGAATGGAGTTAGCCGGCGCCCACCGGAACGATGGTTCCGGATTCATCGACGTGCTCACATGGGCGCGTCGAGGAGTTCCCGAACCGTTCGCGTCAGCACCCGCCCGGCGCAAAGGGCGCTGCGGAAGAGCGGTGGCCGGTCCAAGCGAGCCGTGCAAGTCCAGAAGATTCTCGTACGCCCCTTCCATACCCTATCTATTCATTTCTATTCATGCTACAAGATACTCAGCAGGCTGCTATTGCTGAAAGGAGAAACATCATGCAATATCGCAGTTCACGTGGCGTGTGGTTAGGGATGGGTTCCATCCTGTTGAGTATGCTGCCGGCCTGGGCCGACACAGCAGCCGGGAGGGAAGCCTTCAAGAATAAGGATTACGGAAGGGCCTTCAAGGAATGGAAAGCGGCGGCGGATGCCGGGCAGGCGGAGGCGCAATTCGATTTGGGTGTTCTCTACGCCCAGGGGCTCGGAGTCCGGCGGGATATGACGGAAGCGGCGCGCTGGTACCGGCAGGCCGCGGACCAGGGCAATGCGGAAGCCGAGTTCGCATTAGGCCAAATGTATTCGCGTGGATGGGGTGTCCCGCGCGATCAGGCGGATGCCATGCGTTGGCTGCAAATGGCGAACGCACCGGACACCGATGGCCCCCCGACTGATTGGGCCATTGTGGAAGGTTTCGGAATTGCGCAAGATCAAAAGCAGGCTGCCTCCTGGTATCTGTCGGCGGCGGAAAAGGGCCACGCCGAGGCGCAATTCAACCTGGGTCGCTTATACGCCACCGGGAAAGGCGTAGCTCACGATGAGGAGCAGGCTGCCCGTTGGATTCGCGCTTCCGCCAGCCAGGGCTACGCGCCGGCGCAGGCGCGCCTGGGAATGCGGTACGCCACTGGCAGTGGCATGACGGAAGATGACCGCCGGGCTTATTTTTGGCTCACGCTGGCGTTCCTGCACGGCGACAAGAGCGTTGAGAAACTTCGCCTGGCGGAAGCGGCCAAACTTAAACCCGATGTAGTTTCGGCCACGGACCAGGCCGCGCAGAATTGGAAGCCACGAAAGGTGGCCGCCAATCCCAAGCAGTAATGGCGGTAGTTGAGAAGGGCACACCAGCCGCAGTGAATGCCGCATGTCTTATGCGATTCGCCTTATCTCTTCTCGCCATCGCCGTGATGCGCGGGCAGACTGCGCGCGATCCGGAGAAGTTGTTGGAGACCGCGCGCGCCAATCTCCAGGCTATGACGCGCCGTCTGTCCAACTATGCCTGTATTGAGACGGTGGACCGGCAGAATTTTCAGCGTCGCCTGGAAGTCCAGGCCGATTCCGCCGCGCCCGCGATGTCCTGTGCGCCCGGTGCGAACACCGGCCCCGGCAAGAAGACCGAAGAACTGCATCTGGAGGCTACCGATCGCCTGCGGCTGGAGGTTGCGGTTTCCCAGGGGATTGAGATTCACTCCTGGCCGGGCGCGACGCGATTCGAAGCGCGCGGCGTGGACGAAATCATTGGTGGAGGTCTTATCGGAGCGGGCGCCTTCGCCACTTACCTGCTGGATGTTTTTGACAACCCCGGCGTAGTTTTCAGCTACGCCCGCGAGAGTTCCACCGGCACTCAAACGGGGCTTGAGTACCACTACCACGTGCCAATCGAAGCCAGCCATTACCACGTCAAGACCGGTGCATCCTGGCGGCCTACGGCATACGACGGTTCGTTTTGGCTTGATCCGGTTTCGCTGGAACTTCAGCGCCTGACCATTCGGACCCCCGAATTGGCGCCTGACACGTCGATGTGCGCAGTGGAGGCAACCTTGGATTACCACCGCGTTCACATCGGGGATGGAGACGTTCTGCTGCCGCGCCAGGGCTGGCTCCAGACTATGATGCGCAACACGCACGTGGCTAAGAACACCATCACTTTTTCGGAGTGCCGCGAGTACCAGGCGGAATCTCAACTGCTGTTCGACACGGGCGCCGACGGGCAGGCCGCAGCCACCAGGCTAACCGTGCGCGCGCCGGTTGCGTTGACGATCGGGCTGCCTCTCACGCTGGCCCTGGCCGCGCCGATCGACACCGATACCGCGGCCGCGGGCGACCTGGTGTCGGCCAAGGTGGTTAAAGCCGTTCGCCGGCCTGGTTCGAGCAACGCGCTGATCCCCGCCGGCGCCACGGTCCGCGGCCGCATCGCGCGCGTGGAGCACCATCTGATTCCAACACCATATTTTCTCATCGCCATCACGTTCAACCGGCTGGAACTGACGGGTAGCTCTTCGCCCTTCGCGGCCCGCCTCGATCGCGACGTGGAGTTAGCCACACGGCTGGGCGCGAACCTGGTCGGGAAGAGGCGCGGCCTGGATTTCTGGGACGTGGGCAACTTCCTGTTTCCCACGGGAAAGAGCCGTTACGTGCTGCCCGCCGGGTACGAGTCCCAGTGGTTCACGCTGGCCACCCCGTCCAGGTGATGCAGCGTAACCGTCTCTCGCCGGTACGGTCTCGTATTTCGAGGCCACCGCTGCGCGACCCTCGCGGCTCCGAAGTGGTATAGAAGGGCTCGAAGAGATGTTGCGGGCGCGGCCGTCAACCCGGGGAGGTTCGCTGCCGCATCGCGGGCCTGCCGTTCCATCTAATACGCCATCTCTCCGCCCAAAGTTCCATATATCATTTTTGAAAAATTGACCCAACTTTTCCGCATGTTCCGCGTATATGGGTGTGGAGGCGAACAGCACTCCAAACTAACTCGAAACAAACCGGCACTAAGGAGAAACAAAAGATGACTAAGAAAGCTATTTGCACGTTCGCCCTGGCCCTCGGCCTGACAGCGATGTTTGCCACCAGTTCACTATCCGCGCAGGCGGGCGTGTATTCCGACAAGATTTCCATTCCGTTCGCGTTCCACGTGGATAAGGTAGCTCTGCCCGCTGGAGAGTATCGCCTGGAGCGGGTATTCGGCAAGGATATCGTTTCGCTGGTCAATTTGCGGACCGGCCAGCGGGTGCAGATCCTGCGCCAGGAAGCCGCCAGCACGCCCGGTAAGTCGAAGCTTACTTTCGAATCCGGACCTCAGGGGTATTCACTGAAGAAGTTGTCCTAAACGGTAGGCTCCACCTTCTCCACTGCCGCCAGCACCAGGCCCGACGGCAACTCCTCGCCGAAGATCCGGCCGAGCGTGCGGTCGTCCTCTTCCTCACCCTCCAATACGGCCAGCAGACGGTCGGCTTGAGCCATGGATTGAAGCTTGCTCTTGACGGCTTCATGGGTGGCGGCGGGCAGGTCGCGGGTCGGGTCTTCGGTGCGGCGGGCCAGGGCGGCTAATGCGTCGCCTGCGCCCGGCACGCGCAGCAGGGCTTCCACCCATCGCGTGACGGTGGCCGGCGGCACTACCAGGTTGCTGGGTCCGTAGAAGAGTTTGCGTGCGCCCAGGCGCGAGAGGCACCAGAGCTCGCTTTCCTTGAAGTCGCCCGCCTTCACGCGCTTGATCAAGGCTTCACCAAGTTCCGTTTTGGTGCCGATGGGCAGCCACTCCACAGAGGATGCCGTGCGCCACATTTCGCGCAGCAGGCTGGCATTGATGCGCTGCGGTTTCTTATTGCCGCGCGGCAGCAGGAAGCCGGAGAGGCGCTGGTACATATCGGTCTGCTGATTGCGGTTCATGCCGCCGGCGACGCGGCCCCAGAAGATCCACCAATCGATCTCGCACTGCACCTGATTGCCGAACGTCACGCCGCCTGCGTAGACGCGGCGGGCCTGCTCAATGCGGAAATCGTCGCCCGGATAGCCGAAGCCGGGGCGCAGGCAGAAGCCCGCCAGGTTCAACCAGCGAATCTCGTAAGCCGGGCTCATTTTGCGGCCCTCGGCGGCGGCCAGGAAGGCGTCGCCCAGTTGGCGGATGGCCGACAGCGGCCAACTGTTGCGGCCAAGGCCCATGGTCTGTTCCAGCTTGGCCGGCAATTCCTCCGGCGTGATGGGCGATGGCGCGACAGGCGATGGCGCGACGGGCGATTGCGAACCGGGCGCAAAGACCGCGCCGATCAACGCCAGCGCGGCCTTCAGCGCCTGCTCGCTGACCACGGCGGCGGCTTTGCGTTCGGCCGACTGTTCTCCAGCGGCCTTGCGGAGCTCGAATTGCAGCCGCCAGCGGTTGTCGCTGATCTTCGATTCGCACCAGGTTTCGAGCGTGCCGATTTCGGTGAGGCGCGCGCCCAACTTCACGGGGATGAGCCGTTCCTCGGCCTTCTTGCCGAAACGAATTACGGCGTTGAGAGGTGCGTGCATGTGGAGATCGGCGTCGCCAACCGCGAATTCCACCACGTGTCCCAGCTTGTCCTCCGTGCGCGTGAGGGAGCTGTAAAGCCGGAACGAAACCGGCCGGTTGGCCACCAGTTGCAGCGCGCCGTCATCAATCTCCAGCGCCGCGCCTTCCTCCGCGCCGCGCGGCACCAGGCAGACGGCTTGGAACTTGCTGTCGCGCTGAACGCCCAAACCGATGTAGTAAGTTCGCGGCAGTCCGCCGCGCACCAGCACGCCGCTACCTGTGGAGCGTACATAGGAGTAGTAAGCCGCGCCGCGCGCCACCGCCAGATCGAGATCGGTGTTCTCCAGAATCTCCGGCCGCCGGCCGTACCACTGGCCCACCACGTCCGCCACGCGTTCGCGCAGAATCTCGGGAATGAAGAAGCCGCCGTTGAACAGGATGGCGTCGGGCGCCTGGCCCACCGGTTCCAGGAAGGCGTTCAAATGGCGGGTGACGGCGGGGTCGGAAACATACGGCAGACCCAGCTCGCGGAACAGGCTGCGCTTTTCGTCCTTGGGCGCTTCGCCGCGCTGCGTGAAGGGCAGGAAGCCTTCGAGCGCCAGTTCCAGCGCCTCCTCGCGGAGGATTTCGCTTTTGAGCGATTTGCCGATCAGCGCCGAACCTGTGCCCAGCACGGTGATTTCGACGGATTTGAGATTGGGGTCGTTGAGCAGCTTTTCCTTGGCCGCAGAACACTGGCGGCGCAGGCCGCTGCGCTGCCGGATGGAGAGCGGCGCCCCGAGCTTGGATTCCACCAGCCAGGCCAGCGTGAGGTCCAGGTTATCGCCGCCCAACAGCAGGTGCTTGCCCACGGCGGTGCGGGTGAAGTTGACCAGGTCGCCCTCGCGCGAGACGCGGATGAGGCTGAAGTCGCTGGTGCCGCCGCCCACGTCGCAGACCAGCACGATCTGGCCATCGAACAGCTTCTTGCGGGACGCCGCCAGGTTGTTGGCGATCCACGAATAAAACGCGGCGGCAGGCTCTTCGAGCAAGGTCAGGCGTGAGAGGCCGGCCTCGCGGGCGGCCATCACGGTGAGCTCGCGCGCCTCTTCATCGAACGACGCCGGCACCGTGAGCACGATATCCTGTTCGGCCATCGGCAGATGCTTGATGCGGTCCCACTCCTCGCGGAATTTGGCGATGAAGCGGGCGGAGACATCCACCGGCGAGAGCACGCGTCCGGTCTCCTGCGAATCCCAGGGGAGGATTTTGGCGGTTCGGTCCACGTCCGGGTTGGAGAGCCAGGATTTCGCCGAATGCACCAGGCGGGTAGGCACGATGGCTCCCTGTTCGCGGGCGTACAGGCCAACCGGCTGGCCCTCTTCCAGAAACAGAAACGAAGGCAGAGTGCGCCGGGGCTCCACGCGGCCGGCGGCCACCAGTTGGGGCGTCTCGAAGATGTGGATCGGCGGAAAGTCGCGGTCTTCGGCCTCGCGCTCGTCGATATAGGCGAGGGCGGAGTTGGTGGTACCGAGGTCAATGCCGATCTTCATGGGCGAGTTCCTTCGGGGCTAGCGGCAGGCGGATTGACAATCCGCCGCAGGTTCACAACCTGCCCCACAAACCTGCGCGTTCAGGGCCGTGAGCGCGACTACGAAACTAGGATAACTTACAAACGAATGCTC
Source organism: Candidatus Acidiferrales bacterium (assembly GCA_035570275.1). Lineage (GTDB taxonomy): Bacteria > Acidobacteriota > Terriglobia > Bryobacterales > Bryobacteraceae > DATMNI01. The sequence continues at coordinate 83,520 of DATMNI010000179.1, forward strand.
GAAGCCGACGGGCCGCGGCGATGGGCGGGGACGGCCGCAAGGCGGGTTTCCGCCGCTGGGATGACGGGGAGGGGTTCGGCGCCCGGGGCTTGAGGCGGGGTTTGCGGAACGAAGCCAATTTGCTCCTTGGGTATTGAGGGTGCGGCAGTTACGTCGAGCGGTGCGGACACCGGCTGAGGTTGCGGGGCGGGTTGGGCAAAGCGTTCGGCCTGGAGGCGCTGGAGTTCCTTGAAGGATTGGATTTGCGACCTGCGGGTGGCGTCGATGCGGCGCTGGAGGCGGATCTGGTCGGTCGCACTGTCCATGAAGGCTTTGCCGGCCTGGTTGAGGTCTTTGGGGTAGGTGGCGTCTTCGATTTCGTAATCGATGATTTCGGCGTCGATGCGGGAGAAGCGGGTGAGAAGCCAGGTGTCGCGGATGACGTTGTCGAGGAGTGCGCGCTCCATAGCGGTTGCGGGGTGGTGGTCGCGGTAGAACGTATCGGCAAGTTGGGCAAGGGCCTCGGGGTCTTCGCCGGTGATGATGGTGGATTCGGCATGGATGCCGGACCTGAGAGCGTTCATACTGGAAACGGCCTTGCCCGCGATGGAGCGTGGACCCGTTGACTTAGCCGCATTGCGGCGGTTTGCTTCGATTTGAGGTTGAGTGGACATGTGAGAGTCGAGTAAGAACTAAGACGCGCAGGCCGGGAGGCCCGCGCCACTGAGGTTACTATGGCGCCTTGGGGCTGGGGGGCGGAATGACTGTAAGTGGTTGAGGGGATGGGGAAAAGATTTTGAAAAATCGTGTCATCCGTTACACTGCCAGTTGATGCCCGCAGGCGATCTGCCGCCAAAACGGGCGGATCGTCCCCCGCGGTAGTGCGAACGCATGCTTCATCTGCCAAGAATTACGTCAATGCCGGAGAGCAGTAGTTCCAGTTTCGCCCGCGGCAACTTCCCCACGCATTCGCCGAGGAGATCCCGATCGAGGGTTAGGACCTGAGAGACGTTCGCAACCGATTCCTGAGGGAGTCCCGTCAATCGGCTCGAAAGGGCAAGATTGCCCGGAGCGTCGGCCCACCGCAAGTTTGTTGTCAACGGAACACAGACCACGGTGGCGATGCGGCTACGATTCAACGCATCGCCTTGAACAATCACGACCGGCCTTCTGTATCCAGGTCCGGAGCCGGCAGGCGCCGGCAGATCCGCCCACCGGATTTCCCCCTGTGCGATCACCACTCGACTTTTTCGAGGACACGGGCTGCCGCCCGCGAGACAAACTCGTCTTTGGCGGTCTGCACCTCGGCGCAGACCCGGTCCATCGCCTCGGTGAGCTCATCTGCCGCATGCCGCGCCACGTACTCCCGGATTGCGTCGCTAAATAACTGGCTGCGGGACTTCCTGGTCCGGCGCGCGAGCCGCTCGGCCTCTTTGAACACATCGTCCGGAATGGACACAGCCGTTTTCATACCTTTAGTATAACTGGTTCCTCCGCAGGTTGTGTCTTCGGCAGCGCCTGATCGAGGGCTCTAGTGAGGAATGGGCGAACACCAATCCTAGATAAGGCGTTCCGTTGCCGTGACCGACGCGAAGCATTCGCTGACGACGTATTCTGGACGGATCGTCGTCGCTATACCTCAGATAGCGACGACAGCGACTTCGCGGCCAGAAGCCCTGACGAGCCGTTCCATGTCGCCTGAGTCGCCGGTGAGAATTGTAGCTTTTTGCCGAAGGGCTGTCGTCACCACGACGGCGTCAACGACATCCGACGTTTTGGTTATTCCTAACAGTCGCCCGGCCTCGTGCGCCTCGGTCTCACCAAGAGGAACGACTACGCACCCAGTCAAGAAGCGACGGAGTTGGGCTTGTTGTGAGGACCGGCTGACCTGGGCGACCACCGGCGCGGGAACCAATGGAACAACGCCCAGTTCCAAACGGGCCTTGTGTTCAGCCCATGCCCGCCGCTGGTTTCTATCGGCGGCCACGAGAATGGCGGCGTCATAGACGACGGCGCTCAAGCCGAACGCCGGACCGTTCGCGAGGTTCGGAGCTGAGCGCGCACGCTGCGGCGAGCTTCATTCATCTCTTCTGTCGTGAAACGTCCGTGCTGCTTTTCCCACAGCGCAACCGCCGCCAAACCAGCCCGCCGCTGCAGTGCCTGGCGCGCCGCAGCGGTCATCCAGGCAGAGACGCTGACCCCGTCGCGGGCGGCCGCCGCAAGGATGTTTTCGTGAATGTCAGGGTCTATAGTGATGGCAAGCTTCGGTGATGGGTTGCCGCGCGGCATACAAAGTATCCTACTACAATAGGATACCACGCGCAGCCGCTTCCCACGACGGCGTGTCCGCGGAGTTGGCGACGCGTCCGTGTGGCCGACAGCCGGGCGTTGCGCAATTCCACCTAACGGCGTCTCACGGGAATAATCTACGCCGAGAGCAGGACTAAGCCATCAACTGCCGAATAGCCGGCTCGATTGTTGGTAATGAGCGGCACCTGGCAATGCAGGGCGCCCGATACAGTCCATGCATCGGAAAGCCCTCGCCAGCCGACGAATCGCCTTTGAATCGCGATTTGTAAGCACAAAAAGACCCGATTCGAGTGCATGGGCATATAATGATTACCGGAGCCGGGAATCATCCAAACGGAGAGTCCGAATGCAGGAAACGGAAGCAGAAATTCGCAAGCCGAATCCTGGCAATCGGACGGCCTCGGAAGCCTTGCTAGAACTCTATTTGGCACGCAACGGCTACCCTGTCTTTGAGCACGAACCTCACGTTGAAGGCAAGAATCGGAAGCCAGATTATCGACTCCCGTTCGGCGGCTCGTCGGTTTTTCTTGAAGTGAAGGAATTCGGTGAGCCGATTGGCGTTTTCTGTGACGGCACCACACAGAACGACCCCTATGCCCCGTTGCGGGATCGGATAGATCGGGCGAGAAAGAAGTTTCAGGAGTATAAAGATTCGTCGTGCTCGTTGGTACTGGCGAATCCGCATGGTGCCTTTGTACAACTCGACGCATGGGCCATTCACGGAGCGATGTTAGGGAACGTCGGCTTCCAGGTTCCAGTTGGAGCAACCGTCCATGCAGACATGCCGATCAGGACTGTTTTTCTCGGTAGTGGCAGGATGACCGACTACCAGCGAAGGAACACCTTTAACACAACGGTCAGTTCGATTATCGTTCTATGTCGTTACCCCTTTGAGAACACGCTTCAAGAACTTGCCGCCAAGCAGCGTGAGCGGGAGCTAGGTCGAGAACTGACCCTGGACGAACTGCTTGAACTTCGCTGCCCTAACGTGAGGGACCACGAGTGCAAGTTAGGGCGAGAACTGACGTTGGATGAGATGGACGACATGATTGAGCATAGCCGCTCAGATACCGCGGAGGTCGGGAATCCGGTTCGGCTGGTTGTACACGAGAATCCTTTTGCTCGACTTCCATTGAGCAGAGAACTCTTTTGTGGGCCTTTCGACGAGCGGTGGGGAGCGGAAGAAGGCTACATGAGACGAGTCTTCATAGGGGATGCGGTGCGAGACATTGAGGCCCGTCTCCACGCGAGTTGATGACGGTGCTTACAGTGTCCACGGTGATTACGGATCTGTTCTTTTTGCCCCCGCACGCTGTCGCACTACTCGGGGCTGTAGGCTCTCAACTTGGCGCTGTCGGTACGTCCTGGCCCTTCCGTGTGGCCGCGCGGGGTGTTTTGGCGGTCGTAACCAGGAGCCGCCGCCTGGAAAGTCGTTGACGTTGTAGTTTGAGTTCGGGTCCCCATTCTCGGGAATTCTCGGGCTTACAGCCACGCCGACCACCCATCGTCAGGAAGGGGGAAAGAGGCTCACAATCGACTCCTCCTAGCATCTGCGACCTTGGAGTTGGTGTGGTTCCGATAGAATGGGCTCTACCGAGGAGAAAGCAATGAAAACCTTCCGATGGCTAGTTCTCGTGATCTTTTTCACCAGACTCGCCCTCGCATACCAGCCCAAGCCAGGGGAATTTAGCTACGGGTATCGCGTGGTCAGCTTCGACTCCAAAACCAAACAATGGGCCGTTGACTTTACTGCTCCTTTCCCTCAGACAGAAGGCAAGAATATGGTGATCGAGATTCGTATCGCACGATTTGCCCTCACCTGTCTTGTTGGGAAAGAAAGAACACAAGAGTTACCGCAGGGCGTTTGCGATCTGGAAGTCGGCAGGTTATTGAAACGCCACACAGGGGACGAAAACGAAAACGCTAAAGACTACCTTGAGATTAGGAGGACATCAGACACACTGGGATATTGGAAGGACCAAAGAAAGATAGGACGGTTCAGGTCTTCAATATAGTCAAAGAAAAACTGACCTTTAGCCACAAATATACGCTTGAGGAATTCGCTAGACCATGAAGAACTTCCGATTGCAGTCATGCACTGCCGAAGAGCCAGAGGCCGTGCTAACGTAATGCCAGGAGTGCTCCAACTTATATGCGACCAACCATTTGCGTTCCTCTGGCTAGTTTCCTGATCTGTGTTGCGTGCCAATCAGCGCACCCGACAAGCGCAGTCCAGCAGGCTTCAACCAATCAAGCTGCTGGGCGTGGCGGAAAGGTAACCGCAGACAATTGGGATGATGAGAGTCACGGGGCGGTTTCCAACATCGCAAAGCTTTCGTATGTGAACCAGCGATGCCGAGGGTGGGCTCGCGGGGATATCGACATCGACCAAACATGCCTCGTTGTAAGGACGGTGGGTGGCGGATTGGTCGTCATCCCAAATTCATACGTTGACGAGGATATTCGAGACCCGATGGACAAGTGGTTGCGGCGGTTCTATCAAATCGGTGGAGGTCGGCAATAGTACAAAGCAATTTTCAAACGACGAGAGATCGGGACCGCCCGCGAAGGCTGGACGGCCATACGTGCGAGGGATAAAATATCCATCATGAAGCTCTTTCCAATTTCACGAACCGACGTAGAAGTAGGTCGCCTCATGCAATCCCGACGCGAGTTGCGTGAGATGGCGATTCCTGCATTCGAGCAACTGCTGGCGACGTTTTATGAGTTGATAAAAGTCGCCGTGGAACGCTGCTTCGACTTCAACGAAAATGTTGACCCTGAGTTTTTCGAACCGGTTCATGGAAAGACATTTGAGGAGATGCACGGGACAATGTTGCGTCGATTGATTTTCCTGTGCTGCGAGATTGAGAATATCGAATCGCGCGTGCGGCAACTAACGGGCGAGAGCGCGGATGAATTGGATGCGAGAGAAATCGATTTCTGGGTGGAATGCAATACGGCTGCTTGACAACTAGCCTGAATTTTCGCGGCAAATAGTCAGCTAACGTTTTGGGTGTCGTCTACCGGAACCTTAAGGCGACGCGGAAGAATTAATTGGACAATGTGACGATCAGTGCGGTTTTGGTGTCAACGTGTAGTTCCAATCGGGATGCTTCTTGTGGCGGCGAGTCTGTTGGTTGCCAGGGATGCTCTTGGGTCCGACCGGCTGGTAGCAAGTGAACTGAGCGGCGCTGTGAGCCTTCTGGTGGCATAAATGGCAGGGCCGGAAGCCGACCCTGCCATGAAAGAATTCCCCCAAAACACAGCCTCATTCCACGGAGGCAAATCCGACGAGCCAAAAGTTTTGGAATGAAATGGAATGAAACTGCGTTTTGGAGTGCCTGTAAGTAATTGAACACATGGTGGCCAGGGACGGAATCGCCAAGCACTACATCGGACTTCGTCTGCCTTTCCCTGGTGTTCGTCTCGATCCGAGGCTGGAATTGGGCTGCTTGAAGCGTGGCAGTGGTAATCAAGCGATCGCGACTGCGCTGCTGCGCGAATCAGCGGACGGGTACGTAAACAATTTGATCGCGCCACTCCTCCGATTGAGATGCGGCCCATACGAGAAGCAGCCATTCAATTGTGTCGCCAATGGCGCTCGGCAGATTGGGAATGATGAACAAGCCAGGGGACGACTTTCCGGATGCGAGGCGCTCGCAGAAGTGCCGCGTCATCGTATTCCGGTCGTGGCTGATCAGGATCCGATCCTGCCCGGCGGCAATTTCGAGGAGCGCCGGATCTTTGGTCCTTCTCAAGCCGGCGCTCTTCACATCCAAGATGTCGAGGGCGGGCTCGCGAGAACGCAGACCTTGGATAATGCTGTCCCTGATATCCTCATCCGCCAGGAAGCGGACGGTCACGTGCGCTTCGAATTCAGTTGCTGGCGGGCCGCCTCAAGGCGCGCAAACAGTTCAGGATTCGTCTCGGCCAACGGCCGCACTCTGCGTTCGAACTCATGATCGACCTCGGCAAAGAAATCGCCGATTAGTTTCCTGTTCTCCATATAGTAGGCGATGGCGCCATACACCTGCGCCACCGTGACCGTCGGGAATTCTTTGGCGATCTTATCCGGCGATTCGCCCTCCTGAAATCCTGCGACGATGGACGAGAGCCCGACACGAGTGCCTGCGATCCTAAGAGCACCATCTTCCTGGTCGATATAGGGCGATAACGGAAACGCCATAACAGATCCCAATTCAGTTTAGCATCCGCGGAATTGACACTCCCGATACCTCGCGTCAATCGATCGGCCTCGGCGGTTCGAAGCCAGTCTGAGTTATTGATTTTTATGGTGGCCAGGGACGGTTTCCCGTGGCACTCCATCGGGCTTTGCCTGCCGCTTACGGTGTTCGTCTCGTTCCGGGGCTGGAATTGGCTGCTTGAAGCGTGGCATTGGTAGTCAACCGATTCGCGACTACTGACTGCGCGAATCAGCGGACGGGTACGTAGACAATTGATCGCGCCACTCCTCCGATTGAGATGCGGCCCATACGAGAAGCAGCCATTCAATTGTGTCGCCGATGGCGCTCGGCAGATTGGGAATGATGAACAAGCCGGGGGACGACTTTCCGGACGCGAGGCGCTCGCAGAAGTGCCGCGTCATCGTATTCCGGTCGTGGCTGATCAGGATCCGATCCTGCTCGGCCGCAATTTCGAGGAGCGCTGGATCTTTGGTCCCTCTCAAGCCGGCGCTCTTGACATCCAAGATGTCGAGGGCGGGCTCGCGAGAACGCAGACCTTGGACGATGTCGACGTCGATATCCTCGTCCGCCAGGAAGCGGACGGTCACGCGCGCTTCGAGCCCATCTGCAGCCGAGCCTCCTCAAGGCGCGCAAATAGGTCTGGGTTCGTCTCGCTCAACGGCCGCACTCTTCGCTCGAACTCACGCTCGACTTCGCCGAGATAGTCGTCGATCAGCTTCTTGTTCTCCAGGTAGTAGGCGATACCACCATATACCTGGGCGAGCGCGACCGTTGGAAAGGAGTGGGCGATCTGGTCGGGAGTTCGGCCTTCATGGAAGTGAGCCACGATGGACGAGAGCCCGACACGAGTGCCTGCGATCCTAAGAGCACCATCTTCCTGGTCGATATAGGGCGATACCGGAAGCGACATAACAATCCCAATTCAGTTTAGCATCCGCCGGAATTGACGCTCCGGATATCTCGTCAATCGACCGGCCTCGGCGATTCGAAGCCAGTCTAAGTTATTGAGTTTTATCGTGGCCTGGGACGGAATCGAACCGCCGACGCCAGCCTTTTCAGGGCTGCTATCCACGATTACTCCCGTGAAGTCCCGCTCCCGTCATCTGGCGGTATCGGTGCGACCCGCGGGACCGGAGTAGAAGGGCGCGATTCGCCTTCCTGGGGGATGGCGCATTTCGGCTCAGAGTGAGCCACGCACTCCGAAACTGAGTTAACGTAGGCGCTACCGCAGCCGGTATCCAAACCTGGGAAGCTCCAGATCACTCCAGGGAAGCAGTTCCCGCGGCTGCCGGCCACCAGTTGGGGAGTCTCGAAAATGTGGATGGGCGGAGAGTCGCGGTCTTCGGCCTCGCGCTCGTCGATATAGGCGAGGGCGGAGTAGGTGGTGCCAAACTCAATGCCGATTTTCATGGGAGGGTCCTTTCGGGCGCGGGAGTACTGGCAAGTTGCGGCAGGCGGATTGACAATCCGCCGCAGGTTAACAACCTGCCCCACAAATTGCTATTGCACTCGTTCGCGCACATTGAATTCCAGCTTGCGGCGGCGGCCGTCGCGGGCCACGCACCAAAGCTGCAGCATGCCGGTTTCGGTGACCACCGATTCGAAGGCGACGGGGACCACTTCGGCGCCGGCGCCGCCTTCGAAGCTGACCTCCATCGGGGAGAGTTCTTCCAGCGCGTCGCCGAAATCTTCGATGAGGTCGCCCGGTTGATCGTTCTTGCGGGACGCGGAAGTGAAAAAGCGGAACTCGGCGGGCTGGCCGATGACGAGGCCGAATTCGCGGCCGGGAATGCGCGTCTCGGTGCCTTCTTCCATGCCGAACGGGACCACCGTCAACGCTTTGAGCGGCGCGGGGAAGCCGGGGATGGAGGGCATGGCGCTTTCCACACCGACATAGTAAGTGCGCGGCACGCCGCCGCGAATGCGCACGCCGCGTCCACCGCGCGCCACGCCGTAATAGGCCGCACCGCGCGAGACGGCGTGCATCAGGTCTTCGCCGCTAAGCGGTGTCACGGGCGGCATGCCTTCGGCGCCCAGCCACGAATCCAACGAGGCAACGATCCGTTCGCGCACCAGGGCGGCGTTCAGCACGCCGCCGTTGAAGAGCACGTGGGTGGGGCAGGCCAGGCCGCTGGGTCCGCGCCGCACTGTGCCGTGTTCGGCGGTGGCGGCCTGCTGCCGCAGGAATTTTGCCATGTGGCGGGTGATGGCGGCGTCGGCCGCATAGGGCAGACCGAGTTCCTGCAGGCCGAGGCGACGCTGAGTGGCCGGCATCTCCGTGCTGGCGACGGCGGGCAGGAAACCCTCGCCCAGAACCTGTTCGATATCGGTGCGCAAAAGCGAAGCCTTGATGGTGCCGCCCACCAGCCCCGAGCCCTTGCCGAGAATCGTGACCGGCACTTCCTTGGCTTTGGAATCGGGCTCGAGAAGTTTCTCCTTGGCGGCGCGGCAGTTGGCCCACAAGGCCAGGTGCTGGCGGCTATCGATGCGCGTGCCCTTTTCGGCCAGGCGCTGCGCCACCACGCCGGCCAGCGCCAGATCGACGTTATCGCCACCCAGCAGGATGTGCTCGCCCACGGCCACGCGGTTGAGGGCCAATTCGCCATCCGATTCGGTGACGGCAATCAGCGT
>DATMNI010000180.1:0-19970 GCA_035570275.1 Candidatus Acidiferrales bacterium
CGGCGATGCGGGATTCCGGGGGGAGCGCCTGCGGCTCATCGACCCCGGCATTGTGCCCGAGCGGCCTTCGTCGCCCAACATCCCGCTCAACGTGCTGGCCGCGCTATTTCTGGGGCTGGTGCTGCCCGTGGTTTACCTGACGATGCAGATGAGCTACCAGGAGCAGCGGGCCGGTTCGCGCCGCAACGTTTTCCAGACGGTGGCCAAGGCCCCAGATTTGCGGGCGAGCGACGTACGGGCGGGCGATGTGCGGGCGAGCCGCGATGAGTAGCGCCGCCTGGCCCCAGCGCCGCAGCCAGGTTTTGGCGGCGCTATCGGCCGCGGTAATCTTCGGGTGCTGGGCAGCCGCCATCGCCACCGCGCGCAGTGTGGGCGCCAAAGCGCTACTGGCCGCTCCCGCCGTTCTGTTGCCCTTGGTTTGGTGGACGCTGCTGAAACCGGGGCGCTGGCTGGCCGGCTTTTTTGCAGCGGCGCTGCTGCTTCCGCCACTGCCGGTTCCGGCTGGCAATTCCGGTCCCCACGTCTGCCTCTTGTGGGCCGCGATGGGCCTGTTTTCGGGACTGCTGAGGCTCCCGGACTGGCGCATAGTGCCATGCGGGTTGAGCCGGGCGTTGCTGGCGCTCGGCGGCGCCATGTTGGCCAGCGTGGCATTTGCGGCAGCCTATTCCGGCGCCGCGGCGGCCGCCGGGAGCCTGGTACGCGTGCTGCTCTTCGCAGTCCCGGTGTACGTCTTCTTTCACACCGCTTATGGACCAGCGCGGGCATGGGACCTGTCGCCGGACGCGTTCCGTGCCACTCGCCGCCTCTTCTGGATCGCCGCGGCCTCGGCCCTTTTTGCGTGTGTGGATTTCTACTTCCAATTCCCGGCCCCGGCCGGATACGGGCCGCAGTTCATCTGGCTGGATTCGGGCGTTTTCCGGCGCGCCCAGGGGCTCTTCTATGAAGCCAGCACGCTGGGTAACTTCTGCGCCTTTTTCCTGGTGATGATCGCGGTGGCACTGGCGCGGCCGCGAACCGAATCGCCGGTGTCGCGCAAGGCGTTGGTGGCGGGCGGCGCGGTCTTGTTCGCGGCACTGGTGCTCTCCTTCTCGCGCGGCTCGCTGGTCAACGTCGCGGTGGCGCTGGCCGTGTTGGTGTGGGTCAATCGCCGGCGGCTCCGCTTCGCCAGGCTGGTTCCGGTGCTGGCGGCCTGCATTGGGGCGGCGGCATTGCTGACCTGGAAGCTGTTCCCGGCCTTCGCGGAGATGTATTGGCTGCGTCTTTCGGGCTCCGCCCAGTTTTTTTTCTCGGAGACCGAAGGCATACTTTCCGGCCGCGTGGCCAGTTGGCGCACGCTGCTGGATTGGATCGCCGCCAATCCCTGGCAGACACTGTTCGGCGTCGGCTATAAGACCTTGCCGTATACCACCTACCTGGGCAGCGCCGTGGTGGCGGACAACATGTATCTCAGCCTGCTGGTGGAGACCGGCGTCGCCGGCCTGGCGGCGCTGCTATGGCTGAACGTGTGCATCCTGCGGGATGCCGGCCGCGCTGCCCGTGCCGCCGACCCCCGCCGGTCGTTCTTCGGGACCTGGATGCTTTGCTTCTGGGCGGGCCAATCGGTGCAGATGCTTTCGGGCGACCTGTTGACCTATTGGCGGGTTCTGCCGGTATACTTCTGGGTTCTGGCGCTGGCAGTCCGGGTATGAACCTGCTTCTGCTGGATCAGTTCAGCCAGCCCGGCGGCGCCCAGCAGTGCTTGTTGGAACTGCTGCCGGCCATTCGCCGGCGCGGTTGGAAGAGCCTGGTCGGCCTGCCCGGCGAAGGCCCGCTTTTCGCGCGCATTCGCGAACTGGGTTTGGACAGCGCACGGATAGATTGCGGCCCTTACTCGTCGGGGACCAAATCCATGGCTGACGTCGCCCGTTTCGCGGCCGAAACGCCCAAACTGGCGCGCCAGATCCGCAGTCTGGTCGGCGACTTCAACGCCGATCTGGTCTATCTCAATGGCCCCCGCCTCATTCCTGCGGCTGCCTGGGCAAACCTGCGCTGCCCCGTGGTCTTTCACGCTCACAGCTTTCTGTTTCCGGGCGCCATCCGCACATTTACCGGATTCAGTCTTCGCCGCCTCAAGGCCTGGGTCATCGCCGCCTGCCGTTTCGTGGCCGAACCATGGACGCGCTACGTTCCTGCCGAACGGCGATCGGTGATCTACAACGGCGTCGCCGGTCCGCCCGTGGTGGCGGGAAGCGAGAGGGCGGGGCCATGGGTGGGACAGCCACAGGTGGGGCCGCCACCTGTAGGGCCGCAACGGGTGGGGCCGCAACGGGTAGGCTGCCTGGGCCGCATCGCCCCCGAAAAAGGCCAGCGCGAATTCCTGGCCGCGGCCGCCATCATCCACCGGGCGGTGCCGGACTGCCGTTTCGTCATCTACGGAGCGCCATTGTTTTCGGGCTCGCAATATGCCGGGGAAGTGCGCGCGGCCGCCACGGGTCTGCCGGTTGAATTCGCCGGCTGGGTGCAGGATGTCTATCCGGCGTTGGCGGAACTCGACCTGGTGCTGGTTCCCTCCGCCGGGCACGAAGGCACCACCCGCGTGATTCCGGAGGCATTCGCGGCGGGCGTGCCGGTGGTGGCGTTCCGCTCCGGCGGCATCCCCGAGATCCTCGATCAAGGCTATGGCGGATGGCTGGCCGGGAACGTGGAGGAGATGGCGCGAACGGCAATCGAGTTTCTGACGGCGGGGCAGGCGGCGCGCGCCAGGGCGTCCGAAGCGGCCCGCGAGAATTGGCGCCGGAGATTCACGCTGGAGCGGTACCATCGGGAGCTGTTGGACAGTCTGGACAGGATTGCGACGTCAGCTTCGACTGAGCGGTGGCGCACCGGGAGTCTCACCAGACAATGCGAACAGCCGGATAAGACTGAATAATTGCATCGCAGGTTACCAGCGACAATCTTCGGTGCGGGCTTGAGCGACCAGCATCCGATCGAAGGGATCCTTGTGAATGTCCGGCAACCGTTCTTCGCGGATAGGAACTGTTTCCAAGTCGCTGAAAGGCAGTACACGCCTGATCCACCACTCTCCAATAGGAGACCACGCTCACTGCAATCAATCTGTTTGGGTCCTGCCAGATTGCTCTTGCTGTCTCCGAAAGGCGGCCCGGGTCCATGATCGCCCAGAGAAGCGTCGATGTGTCCAGGAGGTAAACATCAGGCGCGTACTTCCGCGAGTCTCGGGCGAAGTCGATTTCTTCAGCGCCCATTCAGAAAGTCATCCACTTCGTCGTCGTTCATAGGAGCCTCCCAACCATCCGGAAGGTGAAAGTCTCCGCTTCCGAATCCGAGTGGCCTTGGTTCGGAGCGCGGGTTTCGTCGAGGATTGATTCGGTGAAGAACGATCTTCGCTCCATCGGTACGAGCCAGAATCTCGTCTCCCGATCGCAGATCGAGACGGCTGATTAACGAGTGCGGCAGCGCCACGACGCCTTCCGCGCTCACCTGCAATCGGTCAATTTGCTGATTCATATTGCGTCCCCCGCCTGTTACTACGAATTCGCGGGCTCGCGGGATCGGGCCCCGGCCTAAACACAGCGAGCCCCCATGGGGGTAACGTGAAGGAAGCCGATGTCCCGCCTGCGCTGGCCACACGTCGATGTCAGGGAAGCTCAAGGATCTCGTAGATCTGCTCGTTGGTGAGATCGATCAGTTTGCCTGTGGAAGCGACGAGCGGCGGGTCGAGCTGGAGCCGACCGTGCAAATCAAGAGGAGGGTCCACGCTGGTCCGTATGGTAGTGGGCTTCACGCCTGACTTTCTCACAGCGACCTCAATAAGTCAACTGCCAGGAATAACCTGAATAACCTGCCCTACAGCCTTCCGAACAGCAGCGCGGCCACGCCCGCCAGCACGGCGGCGCCGGCCAGCACCGGGCCGTAACCGAACTGCACCAGCAGTTTCCCCGCGGCGAAAGCGGCCACTGCCTGGGCGCCGAAGGCAACCAGGAACGTAATGGCCGATGCCCCGGAACGCTCGCGTTCGTCCACATGGTTCATCAGCAGCGAGTTCAACCCCGGCTCGCTCATCCACTGGAAGGCCATGTAGGCGAAATAGGCCAGGATAGCGACAGTGCCGGCTGCTGCGCCAGGCGTCGGCGTGGCCAGACCGCCCAGCGCGAATGCCGTCGCGGCCATCATCCAGACGATTCCCGCCACCAGGCCGGCACGCCGGATCACCAGCGGCGCCAGCAGCACGGCGGCCACCTGGACCAGTTGCGATCCGGAGAAAATACTGCCGATCTGCGGGACCGTAAAACCGAGCCGCGCGAAGTACACGTTGTTGAACGGGTTGAAGGAGCCGGTGGCCAGGTGCCAGACTGCAAACGGAATCAGGAAGCGCCACAGGAATCGGCTGCGCGGATAAATACGCGCGCCCAGACTGGGAAGCGCACCGGTCTTGAGCCGCAGGGCCGGCAGCACGCCCACGGCAGTCATTGCCGCGGAGAGCAGCAGCACCGGGCGCTTGCCGTGCATCCAGAGCGGCAGCCAGCCGCCCACCCAATTGCCGGCCATGCCGGTGGCGAACATGCAAGCGAAGAAGAAGCTGAAGGCCGCCGGACGGCGTTTCTCATCCACCGTGCCGGCGACGATGGGGCCGAGAATCACAGCCCACAATGAAAAAACGCCGCCGCTGAGGAAGGCCAGGGCCGCCAATGGGAGTCGCGCGCCAACGGCCGCGCGCCCCACTTCCAGGGCGCCAAGGGTGACGATGGCGGCCAACAGGCATCGGCGCAGTCCGTAACGGTAGGCCAAAAAAGCGGCGGGAATCGTCCCCACCACTCCGCCTACGCGCGAGGCGCCGTTGACCACCCCCAGGAAATCCTCCTTGTACCCGAGGTCCGTCAGAAACAGGTTGTAGAGCAGGGCGAAAATGACCATCCCGAAATTGAACACCACCGCGGCCACCAGAAAAATCCAGAACTGCGGGCCCAGGCCGTTGGTTCGCCACCACCATCGGGCGCCCGAGGCGGCCGTCGGCCAGAGCGCAGCCGTGTGGTGTCGCAGCCTGGAAGCGATGAAAGCCGCGCGCCGCTTGCCTTTGAGCATGCGCCGCCGCCACGTCATCTGGCTCGCGGGGATATGGATGGCATCCACTGGGCCGGGCAGGTTGAGGGGCAACAAACGGCGGCGCGCCACGCTGAAGATGTCCGCGGGCCGATTCAAAAGGCTGATGTGCAGCCACAACTCGGCCTTGGATGGGGTGAACAGGCCACTCACCGGCGCCAGCGCGAAGTCTTCGAACCAGGCGCGGGTGGACGCCGGCAAGCGGTCCATTTCTTCCTGCGCCACTGGGCCAGCCAGGCAACCGAACCATGCCGAGGCAAACTGGAACCCGACGGCTTCCAGGCGGCGCATTTCGGGCGCATGAAGGCCGCGCCATTCCTCCCAAAACGCATCGTCGCCGGCGCGCGCGTCCAGGAAGCGGGCCAATTCGTAAACATGGAACGGCCGGGCGCTGCCTTGCAGGATGTGCCTCAGAAGATGCAGCGCGGAATACCCCAGGGCATCGGCCGGATGCAGCACCCCCAGCGCCGTGCCGGCGATCTGAGAAGTGAGCCGGCGGCTCCAGAACTCTTCCACGCCCGGCGCACGGAGCCGTTCGGTCCCCGGATTCCAAAAGCGGAAGTGCGGCTCCACGGTCAGCGGCATCTCCGGATCGAAGATGTTGCCGCGCCATTCCCAGCCGGTTTTGCGGACCATTGCCGGCAGGTGATCGGTGGGGAACTTTTCCATGTCCTCGATCGGTTCGAAGCCGAGCGCTAACAACACATCGCGTGCCGCATCCAGGGCCTCGCGGGGAGTCAGAATGTCGATGTCGTACTGCGCCCGCGTCTCCGGCGGCACGCCCACCCACTGGCATTGCGTCAGCCCCTTGAGCGCCAGAAACGGGATGCCCGCCGCGCCGAAGCGTTCGGCGATGGCGCGATATAGTTCCTCGGTGCGCCGCAGCCGCTCCAGGTTATCCTTGGCGTTCCGGTCCAGCCGTTCGCCCACGGCTTCGGGCATGGCAGCCCGCGCCTCACCCGGCAGCGCCACGCCGTGCAAGGTCACGCCTCGCAAGACCAACGTAAGCTGCGACCGGTCGGCGAAGTCCAGCGCCTCGCCCCACCCGCGTTCTTCCAGCGACGCCAACAGATCCAAACGCGGTTCGCCCAAATGCAGCGCAGCCAGAACGGCCGCCGCACCGGGCGGAAGCTTGGGACAATCCGGCCACGGGTTCGGCAACTAAAAATCGTACCGCAACGCGAACTGCATGCGGCGAGGTTCTCCGGATGTGGCAACCTCGCCGAACAAAGGGCCGAAGTCGGGGTTCGCTATGGGAATGCCCCAGTTGGGATGGTTAAACGTGTTGAATGTCTCGGCGCGGAACCGGATGGAGTGGCCTTCGCGCACCCGGAACTGGCGCTCCAGGGCGAAATCGAAGATGTTGTTGCCAGGGCCGGGGACGCTGTCGCGCGGCGCATCTCCGAACGTAAAAGGCGCGGGCGCCGTGAATGCATTGGTATTGAAAAAGTGGGTCGACGTGCGTTGATCGCGCGGCAGCACCACGCTCTGGCCGGGCACCAGGTTAGGCCGGTTGGGCGTGCCGGAGTTGGCGAAATCGATGGCGAAAAAGAACGAGTTCACCGGCGTTCCATCCTGCAGCGTCACGGTTCCGCTGAGCGACCAGCGGCGCAGCACGGGACCGGCGAAGCGCGCTTCCGGCAATCGAAAGACGTAGCCCGCGCTGATGCGGCGGCCCGGGTTCGAAAACGACAGGGCGCGCTCCAGCCGCAGGTTGCGCTCATCCTGCGCGCCCACCGAATCGAACAGGCCCGGGATCACGGAATCGGCATCGTCGATGGACTTGGACCAGACAAAGCTGGCCAGCAGCGACAGCCGGCTCGACATGTTCTTCTCCACTTTCACCTGCAGCGACTGGTAAGACGAGTTGGCGATATGCTGCCGCTGGATGATTTCGCCCAACGAGGGAAACGCCCGCAGCGATTGCAGATCGCCTGGCCGCGGCGGCAGATTCTCGCCAGTCTCCACGTGCGCCGGCGTGTTGAACTGGCGGTAGCGCCCCAGTTCCGTTCCTTTCGAACCGATGTACGCCAATTCCAACAGCAGGTGGCCGGGCAACTCGTGCTGCACGCCGGCGTTCCACTGCTGCACGTAAGGGGTGCGGGCTTTGGGGTCAAGGCCGAAGTAACTGGCGAAACCGGTTGCCGATGTCGCCGGGAAACCGTTGCGCGTGGTCAGGACGGGGGCGCGGTCGCCCTGGGTTTCGTTAATGGTGTTTTGCTCGCTATTGAGCAATAGGTCGTAGCTTTCCACGGCGATTTCGGGGCTGAAATAAATGCCATAGCCCGCGCGAAACACCGTGAGGCCGCCCGCATGCGCCAGCACACCTGGCAGCACTCTGGATAGGCCGGGCAACTGCCAGGCCAGGCCCACGCGCGGCGCGAAATTCGTGCGGCGGGGTTCCGATCCGGAATCCACGTGCACCAGGGCGGGAGGATTCGGCAGCGTGGAATAGTCCAGGTTCAGCAGATTGTTCCGGGCATCCGTGTACGGCGTGGCATATTCGTAGCGAACCCCCAGATTGACGGTGAGGCGCTGGCTGATGCGCCAATCGTCCTGTACGAAGGCGCCTGTGACACTCTGCCGCAAATAAGCCTGGCCGGAGCCCTTGGTGCGGGCGGTATTCTGCGGAAAGCCGAGCAGGAAATCGGCGAAGGGGTCGCCGGTATTGGTGCCCGAGCCATCCACGCTGGTGAACACGCCGGTGTACGTGTACTCACCGCGCGACTGGTTGCTTTGCAGATAATTCAACTGGTAGCGCAGGAAACTGCCCCCGAACTTCACGGTGTGGCGGCCGCGGCTCACGGAAAGGTTGTCGGACAGGTGCCAGAGATTGTCGCGCTGCACCTGCGGCAGGGTAGGCGAATCGGTGACCATCGCATAGTTGGTGGCGTTGAAGTACGGCAAGCCGAAGTTTAGCGGGTCGGTAGGCGGGTCGGCCAGTCCGAGTTGCTGGGCCACGTTCACCTTGAAGGCGCTTTCGGGCACGTCGAACATGCGCAGGCGCGTAAACGAAAGCCGGGCTTCGTCGATCCACTTGTGGGAACTGGTGGTAAACCCGATAGCGGCCTGCTGCGCCCGCACCTGTTCATCGAACGGCAGCAGCGGGAATGACCCGGACACCAGATTGCGCTCGCCGTTCAACGTATAGCGCCCGGTAAGGCTGCTGCGATTGCCGAATTGATGGTCCACACGGGCGGACACGCTATCGCTGGGGTTGTCGTTCGGCGTGGCGTCGCGGTAGTTGCCGCCGGCGCCGTTGGGCAGCGGTTCGTAGCGCGTCAGAAAGTTGGCGGCCACCGGGTCGATGCGGTTCTGCGGAATCCGGTTGCCGGGAAACGGCGTGCGCACGCCCGCATTGTCCAGGCTCAACGGATCGAAGATCGGGGTCTGCCCGCTAAAATCGCCCGCGCGCGTGGCCTGGTTGGGCACCACGCTCTGCTGCGATGTCCCGCTCTTCAGACGTATGCCCTCATAGATGCCATAGAAATACGTATGCTTCAAGCCCGGCGCCGGCCCGCCCAGCGAACCTCCGAACTGATTCTGCCGGAAGATGGGCCGCGGCAGCGTAGGGTCGTCGAAGAAGTTGCGGGCGTCCGAGAACTCGTTGCGGAAATATTCGAAGGCGCTGCCGTGGAAGGCCTTGGTTCCGGACTTGGTTACCACGTCGATGGAGCCGCCGCCGGCCTGCGGATACTCGGCCGGTGCCAAGGACGACTGGATGCGGAACTCCTGCACCGAATCGATGGGCGGGTAGACCGCGATCGCGAAGGTATTGCGGTCGGTGTCGTAAGCGCCATCCAGCAGGAAGGAATTCATAGTGGAACGGCCGCCGTTGATCGGCGGGTTCAGCGCCACCGAGCCGCGGGAGCCTTCCTGGATGTCGTTGTTCACATCGTGCACGAAGCCGCCCAGTTGACGGGGAATGGCGCCCGGCCCCAGCGTGACCAGCGCCACCACGTTGCGCGAGGCCAGCGGAAGGCCGGCGATCTTGGAGTTGTCCAGCCGGTAGCCGATGGCCGCGTCCTCGGTATCCACCGGCGAGACGGCGGCCGTTACCGTGATGCGGTCCTGCGCCGCGCCTACCGCCAGCCGGATATCGTGCCGGCCTTTCTGGTTGACTTCGAGCACCACGCCCGTAGCCTCGTAATCGCGAAAACCGGGCTTCGCGGCCGTGACGGTGAAGGCGCCCGTGGGCAGCGGGTCGAAGACGTAGTTGCCGTGGGCGTCGCTTGCGACGGTGCGGGTGAAGGCCGTCGCAGGCTGGGTAACGGTCACCGTGGCCCCCGCCACCGCCGCGGAGGATTGGTCGAGCACCGCGCCCGACAGAGTAGCCGAAGCTACCTGCGCGGGGGCCGCGGTGGCAATCAAAAAGAGCGGGAATATGAATTTCATGGTTCTATGCGTTCCGTAAGCATGACTTCCGAGAGAAGGCGTACTGCGTCGTCGAACGATTCATAATGCAGCCGCCAGGAAGGAAGGCCCTGGAGCCTGCGGATGGCCCTTTCATGCATTGCGTCGACTTCCGCACCATATGTGCAATTGTCCTCGAACAACTTGTCGACCGCTTCGCCGGGCGGCAGGCGGGCGGCGCGCGGCCTGACGCCACTGCGGCGGTCCAACACGAACAGTGCGCGGATGGGGCACCGCGACGCGGTACGGATTAGCGGAAAATCGCTGAGCGGCACTTCGAGCGAAAGCTTGCCGCCCGGGCGGGTGGAAGGCGCGTAGTCCGCCAGTTCCGGGAAGACCGATCGCGAGTCGTCGCGGAAACGTGCCCGGTGCGGTTGGCCGATCGCGATGCGGTCATCCGAGTCGGTCTTTAGGAAGGTGCAGTCATCGCTGAGGAAGGTCCAGCCGGCACGGGCGCAGGCGAAGGAAACGGTGCTCTTTCCCGCCCCGCTCGCGCCGCAAAGCAGAATGCCCGCGCCGTTGTGCGCCACGCAGGCGGCGTGAATAGGCACTACATAACGATGCGCCAGCAACGTGTACGCCATGGATTCCAGATAGTACCAGCGCAGCCGGGCGTGATCGGCGGCGGTTTCCGCCGACAGATAGAAGCACGCGAACCAACCCTCCGAATCGACTACGGCGTAATTGTCGCCGTCCGAAACCATGGAGAATATGTGACCCTGCGCGCGCGGCCGGGGAAGGCCCGCCGGCCCGCCGTGGGGTTCCACGACCACGCGGAATTCCATCGGCGGGCACTCGAATTCCGGCTGGTAGTGGCGCCAGCATTCATCCGCCGCCTCCAGCACATCCCGCGAGTTGGTGGCCAGGTTCAGCCGGAAGCCCGCCGGGAAAAACGTGCCGGTTAGCGGGAGATCGATGTCGCGAAGCAGCGGGTCAAGCCTCTTCATTGCCAGATTATTCATGGTACCCACAAAACCGTGATAACACGAGGATTATGGTTACAGTGGTAAACTGGCCGGGCGAAAGAGAACAGCAACACAGGCATGTAATCCGGCTGGGCCGCGGAATCGGTTGCCCGTGTAGCTGGCCAATGTCTGCCCGCGAGAGCGTGGAACCGATCGAGTCAACAGCATGTCGATGCCCGGCTGAGGTGCGCTCGCTGACGAACGCGGTGTTCCACGGGTTCGAGAACACGGCATCCTGGTAGGCTCCTTTCTTTCCGACTGCCCGACAAGCCGCGCCACCATCATTATATTCAGCGTTGGTAGAATATCGGACATGGGCACGATTGAATTGACAGACCGCTCTGGTTAGAGTATTCTTGGCTCCCAGAGCGCAGTCCAGTGTCCAGCGAATTCGGCAGCACGACTGTCCTCTGGTGTCGAGCGCCGTGCCCGCCTGTTACTATCTCCGCATTCTGGTGGTAATGTACGTGAAGGAGCCGGGCCAGGCCACGGTCAACGCCGAACCGCTATCGCCGGGGTTAAGCCTGGCGCTGACTCTGCCGTCTGTGGGCAGGCTGGCCCAAGGAATCTTCCCAAGCTGGGTGCTGGGATTCGTCGGGAATTCGTCTAACCTCGTGAAGTGAGGCGGTGAAGTGAGGCGGTGAAGTGACTCCAAGAACAGCACATCTCGTGGGGGTGATAGGTGTAAGTGCCATCGTGGCCGTGAACGTTTTGGTCTTGTTCTTTATCGGATCGGAAATATACTCTTCTCATCGCGCAGGCCCTTTGGTCATTCATGACACAAATGGTATGCGGGAAGCCTTTAATTTATACAAAGAACGTGCGGAGAGTGTACAAACGCTGGTGACGACTCTGATAGGGCTCTCCTCGCTATATGCCCTGGCGCTTGGGTTCACTACTTTTCTCAGTGCTCAGCAATACCTGCAAAAACTGGAGAACAACACTTCTTCATCCACCACCGCTATGGAAAAGATGGATGCCCAGGTCCGGTTCATGGAGTTGAGGACGCGGCGGCAGTTGCGCGACATTCGCGTGGAAGCGGCTCGCCAGCGCCGCGAACTACAGATTCAATTTCCGTTGTTTGGGGGCATCGACGGAATGTTGAGCAGTATCCTGAACGAGCTAGGGTTTCTGTCGGACTCGCTCATGGTGGATTTCGACACTTTCGATGACGCTAAGTGGCGGCAAAAACGTCAGAAGGTCATGTTCTATGAAAGAGCAATCGCTGGCTACAATCTTCTCAATACTCCTGTTTACGAAAGGCGGATAGTTGAAGTTTTCAGTGGCCTGGGCCGTTTCTACCGGAAGACCTTCCAGAAAACTAACCAGAGGGACGACCTGGATCGTGCTCGGTTTTACTCTGACATCGCGGTCGAGAAGAGTGGCCGGCGGTACATGATGCTCAACAACCTCGCTGGGATATGGTTGGAAAAGAGGATCGCTGAAAAGGCCGAAGTCGAGAAAGAACTGCGGACAGAGGAACTGCGGAACGCACGAGAACTGGCCGACGAGAGTCTGCGTAAGCGCCCCAACCAGCAGTGCGCGCTGTATATCTTAGCCTGGATTGATGACGAAGAAGAAGATCTTCCTGAAGCCGTGAGGCGGCTCAGCGAAGCTCTCAAAATACCTGTCTGGGAGGACAGGCCAGAGCCGATGCTGAATGCCGTAATTCAATACAATCTGGGTTGTGCGCTTTCACGATTCGCCGCGAAGCAAGAACATCATCGCGAAACGAACTTGGACGAAGCTGTCAAGAACCTTAAACTTGCAATCGCAGCCGAAAAGCGGCTTCGGCCCCAGTTCGAAAATGACCTCACTGGTGACCTCAAGTTCCTTGATAGCACGAAACCGCAGTCAATTGCCGAGATCCGCAACGTTTTTTAACTACGGAACTTTAACTTTTTCCACCATAGCTATATCATTCTAGCACAGCCATCGTCTGGCACTCGAACTCCGGCTGGTAGTGGCGCCGGCATTCCGCCGCCGCCTCCAGCACATCCCGCGAGTTGGTGGCCAGGTTCAGCCGGAAGCCCGCCGGGAAAAACGTGCCGGTTAGCGGGAGATCGATGTCGCTAAGCAGCGGGTCACACCTCTTCATGGCCAGATTATTCATGGTACCTATAAAACCGTGATAACACGAGGATTATGGTAACAGTGGTAAAATTGGCGGGTGCAGGAAACCGCATAGCCGGGAGATTGGGCAGTCACGTCTTCGTCCTGAATTTGGGACCACGCAGATTGGCACTGAAGGTTTGATCGCCACGTACGTTTTCGTACAGCCGGGCGTTAACATCCCGCGGCTATTCTAAGGTTAGCGTTAGCGGCGCGGGCTCTGATCGAACCGCTGCTGAGGCAGTAAGCTGGCTACCCATCCTTGTCGCGCCGATGACGCCGATAGGAACTGAAGCGGTGGAACAACTGCATGCCGGAGTCAAGCGAAGATAGTGTCTCATGCTCAACGGAGGTGATGAAGAGGGTGTGCGAGCCGACCTCGTGAGAATCGGCGACCCGCACTTCCCGAATGCGAAGAGCAGCCACCGGCACCCGCAAACCGAATAACGGCGATGCCGTCGTAGGAAACGGCAGGGACGCCCAATCGATGTTCGTCTTCTTGTGGTGCGTGCCCATTTCGTAGGCCGCCGCCTTCAGCGATAGCGGAATGCTCGCTAGTGCCATTCGCCCGGATTGCTGCATCAGGCGCACGGCCGGGCTGGTACTCCGCAGCGCCATCGTGTACCACGGCGAATCCGTCGGCCCGATCAGATCCATGGGAAACATGTTGCCGGCGCCTTCATGCTCCACCGTCACCAATACCACCGGCCGCGGACAGATGTAGAAAACATGGCTGCAACGCACGCCGTCAGTCGTCATGAGAAAGTTATAGGGATTCCTGCGCTGCCGGCGGCCGGCGCGCCACTGCTCATAGAGGTCGTACAACCGGAGCTTCAGACCGCCGACGCAGAAGTTTTCGAAGCCGGACGCCTCGAACAGGCAAAGGCTGTGCTCCGGGCGCGGGATGCTCTGCACAAAGCGCAGGTGGATCACGCCGAGCAAGCGCTCCGTGCCGCCCCGTTCCTGCATGCAGAGGCGCAGCGGCCGGCCGTTCAAGTCCTCGGGATGGTTGCGCCGCAGCATCACACCGATTGTGAATGGACGAAGCGCGGCCACGGCATTGTTGCAGGTTACATCCAGCGTTTCGTCCAGACCGTGCAGCCAGACCCGGACCTCCTGCTGGGGATCCCGCAGCCCCACGGCGCCGTAGCGCGGAAAATTCGCCATCCACCGGATTCCCTGTTTCAGCGACTTCGGGAAGCCACTCAAGCGTCCCTCCGCAAGACCAGGAACACAAAATGACCGAGCATCCGATGCGCCGGAGTTTGCCAGAGCATCCGCTCCAGCCGCTTGCGGCTTGAGTCGGCCTCCCCCCACCAGGAGCGTGTCCGGCTGCCGGGCGGGCCCGCATCGTAGCGGACAAACTTGCCCGAATTGCCGCGTCCCGCCAAATGGAACCGGCGCGCCGACCGGAGCAACGCCGGCTCGAAGTGCATGTAGGTCGTGTAGGGGGCGGCCGAGTACACCGGCGATCCGTTCCGTTCCCGCAATGCCTTGACCCACCAACCCGGAGTCTTCAGCTTCAACCAATGGAGCGGATTCAAGAGACTGCAGATGACCCAGCCCGGGGGCGCCAGGTATTGGGCAAAGGCTTCGAACAACGGTTCCAGGTTCTGGATCGAATTGAGTACCGCGAAATCGGCCACTACCGCGGACGGAGTGGGCGCCAACGGAAAGCGCGCCAAAAAGGAAGGATACGGCTCCGACCACGCCAAAATTTTCCCTGAGGCGATCTCCGGCTTGCAACGCTGCTCCAACTGCGCGATCATCCCGGCAGAGTTGTCGTACGCCAGGACCCGATATCCCTTCCGCGCGTACCGCAGGGCATCGAGGCCGGTACCGCAGCCGAAATCCAGCAGCGCGCTTCCCGGGGATACGCACCGCGATGCCAAATCCACAAACGCCTCGCGCGCCAGGACGTCGCAGGCGTTGCTGGTGACATGCGCATCGTACCGGGGTGCCAGCTCGTCATGGAAGGCGGCGTTCTGTTTGAAGTCAGTCTCCACGAGGGCCTCGTATTCGATGATAGCTGGTGCCGGCTGACCAGCTGCGATGGAGGCGGCACGCAAATTCCTGAAGCAACGGTCGGCGAAACGCGCGACGCCTGAGGCGCGGATCGTGCGGGCTCCGATCCACCGGTCGCAGTCCCGATTTGGGAACGTAAACGTGTTTAGTCTACCGGGGAAAGCGACCTCGGCTTGAGTATGCCCACCTATTTGACCGCTGCCAGAAACTCCTCAACGGTCAAGGCGGCCTTGGCGATCAACACTCGGAGCATCCCACGCGCGACCTCCGCGTGATCGGGAACCGAGAGGGTCGCGGGCGCCCGGTTTCGTCATTACTATGTGACTGCCACGTTGACGCGCTACCTTCCAACCCAGGTCTTCAAACGCGCGAGTTCAAACGCGCGGACAACATCGCGCGGTCCAAGCACCGGTAAAGCGGGCATCAGACGACCACTTCGACCTCGCGAGTGGTCACGGTCGGTGGCATGCCGAGTTCGGCCCGGACGGCCAGACATTCGCGGATTGCATCGGCGATATTCGACACTGCCTCGGCCTCAGTTTGCCCTTGGCTGACACAACCCGGAATTGTGGGGCATTCGGCAATGTGCACGCCGTCTTCATCCTGATAGATACTGACACGGAACCTCATTGTTGCTTTCCCATTTTAGCGTACGGCCGGGGCCGCACATTATACTCTGGACAGCAATGAACAGCGTCAGAATGTGAACTTCAGCGCCAACTGAATCACGCGCGGCGTAAAGCCGATGTTGGTGGCCGTGATCTGGCCGAACGTCCCCGCGTTCGTCGGTATGCCCGCCGGGTTGCGGCTGACGGTCCAACTGGAAATGGTGGTTCCCGGAAGCGCGAAGTTCGCCGTGTTGGTGATATTGTAGGCCTCGCCACGGAGCGAAAGCTTGTACTTTTCGGCGACCGTGAACTCCTTGAAGGCTGAGAAGTCGACGCCTCTCCAGTGGGGGCCGTAGCACTGGCCGCGCCCTTCATTACCGGGACCGCCGATGGCTTGCTGCTGGAAGGCGCTGTAATTGATCCAGTCGAAATTCGACTGGTTCGACGCCGCGCAGGACTGTCCTGAGATCTGGTTGGGGCGGTCCGATGTGATATTCGGCAGATTGATTAAGTTCTGTCCGTCAATCACCGTGAACGGCTGGCCCGATTGCCAGAAAGAGATCGTGTTCACCTGCCACCCGCCGATCACCGCCTTGGTAAGGCCCTGGGCCGACTTGCCAAACGGAAGTTCATAAGTTAGCCGGATGGTGAACTTATTCTTGAAGCCGATGTTTGAGTTGCCCCAATCGTAACCGCGATTGTTGACCACCGTTCCAATCGGCTCGGCAATATCGGTCAGGCTGGTCAGGTTGCGGGCGAAGACATAGTTGGCGTTCATGGTCAACCCTTTGGCATAGCGCCGCTCGAAGACAAATTGGGCCGCGTTGTATTCGCTGGCTCCGCCGGTACCGTAGAGCGTGATCCCCGTAATGTTTGGCAGTGTCGCGGCGCGAAGGTATGCCGGTGTCACGGCCGTTCCTCCAGGCACGGGCAGATTCGCGTTATAGCTATATTGCAGATGACGCCCAAGCGACCCGACATAAGCCGCGGTCAGGACGTTCGCACCGAGTTGCTTCTGCACCGTGAAGTTCCATTCCATGACTTTAGCCCCCGGATAATAATCCGAGTGCGCGGCTAAAGCCGATTGCAGACCGCCGGCAACCGGTCCGAGCAACTGAGAGACGTTGGGCGGCAAAATGGGAGGCGGACCGTTCTGCAGGTGTCCGATGCCCGCCGGGCACACCGTCGATCCCGTTAACGCCGCCGGAGAGCAGGTGAAATTCACCGTCACGAATGGCGGGTTGGCCAGGTTTAGCGAACCCGCGGCATAATCCTGGGCGAAGTAGCTCATGCCGAATCCGCCACGGAACACCAGCCCCTTACCGGCATTGTAAGCGTAGCCCAGGCGCGGTGCGAACTGCCCCCAGTTGGGCTGCACGCAGGCACTGGCTCCAATGCAGAACGAGTTCGAGTCGAGCTGATAATTGGAGCGCTGGCCGGTGGCGCTTTGAAGCTGTCCAATGTGATCCCAGCGCAGGCCGAGGTTGAGCGTCAGCCTGCGGGTGGCATGCCAGTCGTCCTGCAGATAAACGTGAGGCTCCCAGGTGCGATAGTACTGGTAATAGAGGCCAAGCTGCCGCGTGATGGTGGTGGGAACGCCCAGCAGAAAGTTGGCGAGGCTGTTCGGCGGCGCACCCGCCGTTGCCGACGACCAGGTGAACTGGCCAGTGCCATTCTGGGCCTGGAAATAGTTCATCTGGCGCCGGATCACGCCGCCGCCTACCTTTACGTTGTGGGCGCCGCGCGTCCACGTCAGCACGCCCTCTTCCTGGAACACGTTGTTGATGTCGTAAATCGGAACCGAGGTGCAGTCGCCCAGCGAGTTGCAGCTTCCCTGGCCGGTGTACCCGTTGATCGAGACATTCAACAAGCCCGAAACATACTTGTTGACGTCGGCCCCGGGAATGCCGAACTTATCGGACAGGTTCGTGCCTTGATTGGCCGAGAGAGTCGCAATATTCAACCGCGTGAATCCGCTCTTCAATTCCATGACCAGCCTTGGAGTGAAGATGTGAATGTAGTCGAGCATGTAGGCATTCGCGTCTTCGGTGGAGTTACCCGGATAAATGCCATTGCCCGGATTAATGTCGCCCACTTTGGGATACAGAGTTGGATATACGGTGGTGGTCGGGTTGTAAGTGAAGCGGGCAAACATGCTGTCCTTGTCGGAGAAGCGGTGATCCACCCGCACGTCGGCTGTCTTGGCGAAATACTGATTGTTCACATTACCCGAGTAGTTGGCGGTGGGAGGCGCGCCTGGAATGTTCGCCGCCGGCAGAAGCGCCAGATACTTCACCGCGACCGGGTCCAGCAGGGAGGGGGCAATCACGGGTCCCTTGACATCCGAGAAATCGCCCGGGTGCGCCAGTTCGTAGGCCGTCGCCGTCGCCAGCAAGCCCGTATTCTTGCCCTGAATCTGCCGCAAAATCTCGATATCGCCGAAGAAGAAGGTCTTGTCCTTGACGATGTGCCCGCCAATGCTGCCGCCGAACTGGTTTTGCCGGAACTCCGCACGGCCTATGCCCGCGGTGTTGGCGAAGAAATCGTTGGCATTCAACTTGTCGTTCCGGAAATACTCGTAGAGTCCGCCGTGGTACGCGTTGGCGCCCGACTTGGTGATCAGATTGATCACCGCGCCGCCCGCTCTTCCCACTTCGGCCGGGTAACTGTTGGTGTCTACCTTCACTTCCTCAATTGAGTCGATGGAAGGCCGGAATAGAATCGTGAACTGCTCGCGTTCGTTGTTGTCCATGCCATCCACGAGGTGGTTGTTGAAGGTCTCGTTCTGCCCGTTAGCCACCACGGCGGCGGTCTGGCGCCGCTCGTCCGGCCGCGTGCCGCTGATAATCGAGTTAGACGGTCCGGCGGCGGCGCCCACCGTGGTCTCAACCAGTGTTATGAAGTTACGGCCGTTCAGCGGAAGGTCCTGCACGGCCTGCGCCGATACGATATCCCGCAGAGTCGAACTGTCGGTCTGGAGTGCCGGAGTGGTCGCCCTCACTTCCACGGTCTGGGTGGTATCGCCGACCTGCAACTGGACGTCGGTGCGCGCGCGGTCGCCGGCGACGAGAGTCAAAGTGGTCACGGATTTTTTGAAGGCCGGCGCTTCGATGGTCACCGTGTAGGTACCCGGTGGCAACAGGTTAACGACGAAATCGCCCGATCCGGTGGTCAGCATGGTTCGCTGTTCGGAAGTCGCGGTATTGAAAACCGTGACCTTGGCGCCGGGCAGCACCGCGCCCGCGGAGTCGGTAACCGTACCTAAGATGTCGGCGGTGATGAGCTGGCCGAAGGCCGGAACAGCCACCAGGAAACAAACCGCCAGAAGGCAAACCTCAAGCGTGCGAGACAGACGTTGTGTCATACCCCTCCTCCATTCCCGATTTTTCCAAAGCTCCCGTAACCCACCTGAACCGGTTAGCCGGTGGCCTGCAAATGTACTCTCCGGACAGCCCGGTGTCAAGGGGTAGTATGCCACTTTATGCCACTGAGTCCAGCGGCTCCGAGCGTAATTTACATAGAGGTAGACTGGGGCGATCTGAGGAAGGTTAGCAACGAGATTCGGGACTGACGTTGCGTTGGAGCAATATGCTGCTGGCGGTGGAGACGGCGATTGCAGCGCCATCCTGACGCCGGCAGACAAAACGTCCCCGAGAGTCGTCGCCACCACTTCCACCGTCTGCGTCGTATCGCCGACCTGCAATTTGGACGTCGGTGCGCGCGCGATCGCCTGCGAAATTGGCGGTTTGGGCTAACTGCCCAAACGGGATTTTCTATCTAATTGTTAACACTGGAGTTATTGGCTCCATTTGGGCAAATTGCCCAAACAGCCCCCATCGGATGGTACGGCTGGTGGTCGGGGCAGTCGCGTCCCCGGTGCCGGACGCCATCCCTCACTAACGACCCTGGCCGGAATCAGGTCGTGTTACAGTCGCAAGTCCGGTTGGAGACAAACCCACACAGGCGGACCCAAAGGGTGCCCCGGCCCGTGCTACGGTGGTGCCATGCGGGCGGCGATTGTCCACTACTGGCTGCTGAACCGCCGCGGCGGCGAAAAAGTCTTGGACGCGCTTTGCCGGCTGCTGCCGGACGCCGACATCTTTACCCTCTTCTGCGACTCGCGAACGCTTAGCCCGGAGGTGCGCCGCCACCGGATCTTCACCAGTTTTCTGAACCCTCTGCGCCGCTGGCACCGCGGAATGCTGCCGCTCATGCCCATGGCGCTCGAAAGCTTCGATCTGCGGAGCTACGACCTGGTGGTGTCGCATGAATCCGGCCCGGCCAAAGGCGTGATCACTTCATCATCCACGCGCCACGTCTGCTACTGCCACACGCCCATGCGCTACCTGTGGGATCTCTACCCGGCATACCGCAACGAATGGACGGCCTCGCGATGGAAGCGCGCCGCCATGACCCCGCTCACCAATTATCTGCGGTTGTGGGACTTTGCCTCCGCCGCGCGCGTGGACCGCTTCATCGCCAGCAGCCGCAACGCCCGCACCCGCATCTGGAAAACCTATCGCCGCGAATCGGAGGTGATCTACCCGCCGGTGGACGTGGATTCCTTTCACTGGAAGCCGGCCGAAGACTACTTGCTGGTAGTGTCCGAACTGGTTCCATACAAGAGGATCGATTGCGCGGTTCGGCTCTTTTCGCGCAGCGGACGGCCGCTACGCATCGTAGGCAGCGGACCCGAGTACCGCAAACTGCGCGCCATGGCCGCAGCCAACGTCCAGTTTCTGGGCCGCCT
>DATMNI010000181.1:0-3550 GCA_035570275.1 Candidatus Acidiferrales bacterium
CTCAAAGCACTCGGCGAGTTGTCGGCGCAGGCGAAGCATCCGGAGCTTGCGACTGTGCCCTGGGCCCTGTGGGGACACTCGGGAGGCGGCATCTGGTCAGACGTGATGACGGCCCTATACCCGGATCGGGTGGCTGCGGCGTTTCTGCGATCCGGCTCGTTCCGCAACCGGCCGGACTTCCCGCAGCCCGAGACTCCGGCCGCCGCTTACGCGGTCCCCGTCATGGGAAATGCCGGCGTGAAAGAGCAGGAACGCAGCGCATGGATCACCACTCTTGCGAGGGCCCGCGAATATCGCAGCAAGGGCGGCCCGGCCGGATTTGCCCCCGATCCACGCACGGGCCATGAGTGCGGCGACTCGCGTTATCTGGCGATTCCTTTCCTTGACGCCTGCCTGGCCATGCGCCTGCCGGCCAAGGGCGGCAAAAGTCAAAACCTCAAGCCTGCGGACATGAGCCCGGTGGACATGAGCAAGGCCTGGCTAGCGCCCTTCCTTAGCCAAACGGCTGTGCCGGCTTCTTCCTACAAGGGCAACCCTCTGGAAGCGGTCTGGCTGCCTAACGAACAAGTAGCCAGGATCTGGATGGAATACGTCAAGAGCGGAACCGTGGCTGACGTTACTCCGCCGCTTCCACCGTTCAACGTTCGGGTGACGTCCAAGGGTAGCGGGGGAAATGAAGTTACATGGGACGCCGAGGCCGATTTCGAAAGTGGTATTGGCGGGTTCTTCATCATGCGCGACAATCGAACGCTGGCCCGTTTGCCAACCATGAATCCACCTGTGCTGTATGGACGCCCGTTGTTCCAGGGGCTGTCGTATCACGACACCCCGGAGGGACCGCTCCCGGAGATGCGTTACCTCGACGTCTCCGCCAAACCCGGCGAGAAACACACCTACAGCATTCTAATCGTTAATAGCGCAGGAGTGCCGTCAGAGCCATCCGCTCAGGCGGCAATTCCTTAAACGGAGAGTGTTCGTGGTAGATGGTGATGGTTCCGGTGTAAGCCCTCGATTCGCACGGGCAAACCGGACCCGTTTTCAGGTCGCAAAGTATTGATTCCTGATAAAAAGACCGGTACTCCTGTACCGCTTTTTAGATGTCGGAGCGTGCGTGGGCAACTCTCCCCGCAGGCCGCGTAGTGCAGTTACGCCATCGGAAACTTATAACCCAGCCTGATGAGGTAGGCCTTGCCGAATTCCGCTGTGTCCCGGGCGCTCATCGGCGCGTTTCCGCGGTCCAGTTCGTACATCACGTCGGGATTGTTCCCCGCCTCCTCCAGCGTCTTGAGAATGGATTCCAGATCCACCACGCCCATTCCAAGCGGACAATAACCAGCCATGTACTTACCGTTGCTGTAGTCTTTCAAGTGCATGTGGGTGGTTATCGCGGCGAAGTCGCTTACCACTTTCGCGGCGTCTGCCCCGCCCTTCTGAAACTGGCCCACCTCCGGCGCGAACTTCATATATTTCGTGTTCACAGACTCCATCACACTGTACACCTCATCGCGGGTTTCAACCACCGTACCCGTGTGCTGGTGCAGCCCGACACCGAGCCCTAATTCCGTCAGGGCCATTCCATATTCGTTCAGACCAGCCACAATATTCGAACGATGCTCCTGAAAGTTGAAAGTGTCCGGTCGTGCCGGGCCGCGTCCCGCCGCTCTCGGCCGTTGACTGCCATCACGCAATAAGTCCCCCCGTATTTCTTGATCAAGCTTTCCTACGCCGATTGCCTTCGCACATTATCCTTGCGGAGGGCCGGATCGGTCACGTTCGTCCAGGTAACCCGCCTTCATTGCAATGTGGTATTTCTCCATTAGCCGGCTCATTGACCCTGAGGTTGTAGTCCAGATTCCGGGCGACGTCCGGGCTGACCTGTTGCGTGCCAACGCCCTCGATAGCTGGGAGACCTGCCGCGTCTGCCTCCGCTGACGCTCCCAGAATGTGACGGGACCAAAGGCATCGCTGCGGACACCCAATCTCCAGCCAAGCGCGCCGCTTCTTCACCAGCGGTGTGACCGTCAGATTCCGGAACTCCGCCACCACCACGCAACCCAAGCCGCGCCGGTATGAAGTGGCGCCGGCCCGGTCGCCAAATTGACCGGCCCGGATTTCACCCTCGCCCCCGCCGCAAATCCAACGTCAGCGGAAACTGCGGGTTCTCCTCCGGCGGCGGAATCGTCACTGGCCCCGTGGTGGAACCGAACGGGAAGAACCGCGCCCCCCGCCGGCACTCGGCTTCGTTGGCGTTCACGGGGAACGTCACGTAGTTGCGTCCGCCCGGATGCACCACGTGATACGTGCACCCGCCCACCGACCGGCCCGTCCACGTGTCCACAATGTCGAACACCAGCGGCGAATGCACCGGAATCGTCGGGTGCAAGCACGAAGGCGGCTGCCACGCGCGGTAACGCACCCCCGCCACCCATTCGCCCTGCACACCGGTCGCATCCAGCGGCACGCGCCGGCCGTTGCACGCCACCACGTACCGGTCGCCCGGCAACCCGCTCACCATCACCTGCATGCGCTCCACGGAGGAATCCACGTACCGCGCCGTCGCCCCGCCCGCCGGCTCTTCTCCCAGAACGTACCAGGGCTCCGTCGCCTGCCGCAGTTCCAGGTCGATCCCCTGGCAGTTCACCCGCCCCAACACCGGGTAGCGGAATTCGAAGTGCGGCGCGAACCACGCCAGTTCGAAGCCGGACCCGGCGCGCTTCAGATCGTCCAACACCTCCGCGAAATCGCGCCGGATGAAGTGCGGCAGCATGAAGCGGTCGTGAAGCTGCGTCCCCCAGACCGCCACCGGCCGCGTGTACGGCTGTTTCCAGAACCACGCGATCAGCGCCCGCACCAGCAACTGCTGCGTCAGGCTCATGCGCGCGTGTGGCGGCATTTCAAAGCCGCGCAGCTCTAGCAGGCCCAGCCGCCCGCTGGCGGTGTCGGGCGAATACAGTTTGTCGATGCAGAATTCCGCGCGGTGCGTGTTGCCCGTCACGTCTACCAGGATGTGGCGCAAGATTCGGTCCACCAGCCACGGCGGGCACGGGCTTTGGCCCTCTCCCGGGCTCTTCCCTGCCCCGGGATTCGGAATCTGCGCGAACGCGATCTCCAGTTCGTAGAGGCTGTCCTGCCGGGTCTCGTCCACGCGCGGCGCCTGGCTGGTCGGCCCGATAAACATCCCCGAGAACATGTACGAAAGCGACGGGTGCTGCAGCCAGTAGCCGATCATGCTGCGCAGCAAATCCGGCCGCCGCAAAAACGGGCTGTCGGCCGGCGTGGCCGCGCCCATCACGAAGTGGTTGCCGCCCCCCGTCCCGCTGTGCTTCCCGTCCAGCATGAACTTCTCCGTCCCCAACCGCGCCAGCCGCGCCTCTTCGTAGAAGGCCGTCGTGTTGTCCACCAACTCCGCCCAATCGTGCGCCGGATGAACGTTGACCTCGATCACCCCCGGGTCTGGCGTCACCTTGATCTGGTTGATGCGCGGATCGTACGGTGGCGCATAGCCCTCGATCACCACCGGCGTACCCAGATGAGCCGCCGTGTCCTCGAT
>DATMNI010000182.1:0-88637 GCA_035570275.1 Candidatus Acidiferrales bacterium
CCATCCGATAGTATCGGGGGCTGGAACCTTTCAATATGGCGGCATCCTGCCTAAGGCGGGCATGTATCGTGTACTCGCGGACTATTACCCGACTAATGGAACGCCGCAACTTACCACGAAGACCATTTTCGTTCCCGGCGGAGGCTTGCGTATCCCACAGCCTGGCCCCGACCTGGCCGCGAAGCACACCGAGAACCTGGACGTGGAACTGGCGACCGATCCGGCCCAGCCGATTGCGGGTTTCAAGACCATGTTGTTCTTTCGCGTGAAGCCGGGAGAGGGCCTGGAGCAGTACCTGGGGGCGTGGGGCCACATGCTGGCCGCCAGCGACGACTTGATCGACCTGATCCATACCCATCCCTTCCTGGCGGATGGGGGCCCCCAGATTCAGTTCAACGTCATTTTCCCCCGGGCGCGCACTTATAGGCTTTGGGCGCAGTTTCAGCGAAGGGGCGTGGTGAATACGGCGGTATTTACGATACCCGTGTCGGTTTTGAAATAGCCGTCTTGAAATGGCCATGTCAAACTTCACTCGCAGATTCCGTCCGGCCCCGGTCATTTGGGCGATATTCTTCTCGGTTCACTCCAGCGGCCACGATGTAATCACCACTCCCATCACCTTTTCGCGTGAGATCTCGCGGTTACTGTATAGCCGCTGCGCGGTATGTCATCGGCAGGGCGGCAGCGCCTTCGGGCTGCTGACCTATGCGGAAGCGCGGCCCTGGGCCAAGGCAATTAAGGACGAAGTTTTGGAGCGGCGGATGCCGCCCTGGGGCGCGGTGAAAGGATTCGGAGAGTTCCAGGACGATCGCGGGCTCACGCAGGAGCAACTGGAACTGATTGCGGACTGGGTGGAGGGCGGCGCTCCGGAGGGCGACTCCAAGTACTTACCGAAGGCGCCCGAATTCGAGGCGGGGAGCGGCGGGGGCCCGGCTGATTCCAGGAAAGCCGGCGCGGGCGGCATTCCGGTGGACGGTGAGATGACCCTGAAGGCCGCGGTCACGGTGTCTGGTGTCCGTGCGAGGGACGTTCCCGACGGCTCGTCCTTCATGGCCGTCGCCGAGCGTCCCGACGGCACGGTCGAGCCTTTGGTGTGGATCTATAACTACAAGCCGCGGTTCGACCACCCGTATTGGTACAGCGCGCCGTTGCATTTTCCGGCGGGCACTAAATTCGAAATTGCGCCACGGGGGGCCGGCAGTATCGCTCTGCTGATGCGGAATCCCGCGCCGCGAAACCGGCCGCCTGCCCATCGCTCACATTGAAACCGGTATTGCCTGAAGCCGGGGCATTCGCGCTCAGAACGTGATTCCCAGCAGAAACTCCGCCTGGTTCTGATTGCTCGACAGCAGCCCGTTGGCGTCGAGGAAGTGCCTGGCGCCCCAGCGCGTGTAGCGGATCTCGGGGGAGATGCGAACCACCAGCGCCTTCACGCTGATGCCGGCGCCCAGTACGAATCCGCGGCTGGTGCTGTTGGCCAATTCCGGCGGGTTCCCACTGCTGCTCCGGCTGGTGATGCCGGCCACGGTGCTGGTGACGGCCTGCGTCAGGCCGCTGAGCGTGTCCCAGGCGACGCCGCCATCCACGTACGGATGGATGATTTTTCCCGGGAAACGGTACTTCGCCAGAAGCGGGAACTCCCAGGCATTGGCAGTGGTGCTGGAGTTGAGGAAGGCAGTAGTAATGCCGGTAGTGCCGCCCGACCCCGTGTAGCTGAAGTGCCGGTACAGGATATCGATTTCGACTCCCAGGCCGAAGGGCAGCCTGAGTTCCGCGGTGGGGCCGACGATGTATCGATTGGTATTGCTGGCGAAGCTGAAGTTGCCGCTCTGGGCCGTGTTCAGGAAATCGGTCATCGGCAGGCCGCCCTTCAGGCCGAACGAGAACGGCTGGGCATTGGCGGAAGCGGCGCCGAGCAACACGCCCATTAATAGGCTGGGTAATAAGCCGGGAAATGACGGGAACAGTGGTCTCATGATGATGGTTACGCCCATCGGGGCCCCGCGGTTTCGACGCTGCGGAAAACCGGGCGCGAATCCTCACACTCGCAGCGTAAACGATTCGCCCAGGTAAATGCGGCGGACCTCGGGATCGCGCGCCAGCGCCTCCGGACTGCCCGCCCGGAAGATGCGTCCCCGGTCCATAATGTAGGCCCGGTCGGTGACGGCCAGGGTCTCGCTGACGTTGTGATCCGTAACCAGGATTCCGATGCCGGAGCGCTTGAGGTCGAAAATGATACGCTGCAGTTCCAGCACCTGGATGGGGTCGATTCCCGAAAATGGCTCGTCCAGCAGCAGGAAGCTGGGATTGATGACCAGCGAGCGGGCGATTTCAACCCGGCGCCGCTCGCCGCCGGAAAGCATGTAGCCCTGGCTGCG
Organism: Candidatus Acidiferrales bacterium; assembly: GCA_035570275.1. Lineage (GTDB taxonomy): Bacteria > Acidobacteriota > Terriglobia > Bryobacterales > Bryobacteraceae > DATMNI01. The sequence continues at coordinate 2,379 of DATMNI010000182.1, forward strand.
GCGGACCTGTTCGAGCCCCAGTTGCTCCAGCAGGCGCTCCATGTTTTCGCGGCGCTCGCGGGCGCGGATGGGCAGCGTTTCCAGGATGGCCAACAGGTTTTCTTCCACCGTGAGTTTGCGGAAGACCGAGGCTTCCTGCGGCAGGTAGCTGATGCCGCGGCGGGCGCGCTGATACATGGGCAGGTTGGTGATGTCCTGTTCGTCCAGCAGAATGCGGCCGGAATCGGGCGTGATCAGCCCGACGATGATGTAGAACGAAGTGGTCTTGCCGGCGCCGTTGGGGCCCAGCAGGCCGACGACTTCGCCCTGCTGCACGAAGACCGTGACATCATCCACGACACGGCGGCCGCGGTAAGTCTTCGAGATTCTCCCCGTTTCGAGTTTGCTCACGGGTTTGGCGCCGTCCACCATGCCTTCTATTCCTTCTTCGAACTCTTGGAGCTCGTAGAGCTCTGGGGGCTCGCAGAGCTCTTGGAACTCTTAGAGCGGACGATGCGATTGTTGGCCGGCTCGTTGGGGGCGCCTATTACCAGCAGCCTATCATCGTTGACCAGGTAGGTCAATTCAGTGCCTTCGGAAGTGCTGGGCTTGGCGCCGCTCTTCGGCGTCATCACCATTTTCGCCCTGGGCGCGCGCAACACAATCTTCTGATCCTCCGTGTAGAACTCGGCATGGTCTCCCGTGCCGCTGCGGTCGGCATCCTTGGACGATTGCAGGATCTCCACCGCGTCTTCGGCGAAGGCCTTTTCCAGGCGCGAGTCACTACCCGATTCGGCCAGGAAGGCGCGTACTTCTTTGGCCTTCACCTGTAGGCCGGGCCGGTTGAGCAGCACCCCGCCGGTGTAGACGGCGAGGCGGTTCTCTTCGGTGTAAACCAGGTGGGCCGCGCGGACCACGGTCAGCACGGGCGCGGCCGCAGGCGAGCCAACTGGGGCAGCAGGCGAACCGGCCGGCGCCGCCGTCGAGCCGGCCGGGGCCGCGGGCGAACGGGCCGGGGCAGCAGGCGAACCGGCCGGGGCCGCGGGCGATGCCGCGCCATTCTTCGGCTCGTCCTTAGGCTGCTCCCAGAGGTTGGTGACCACGTTCTTGTCGGCCATCAGCGTGCGCTTCTGGCGGTCCAGATCGACCGTTTCCGCCTGAATGCGGTTGGCGCCCTGCCACATGGTGACCGTGCCCTCATAGTGAATGGTGTGGTTCTGGTTGCGCGAGTCCATCTTGCGCGCCATCGCCTGCAGGGGTTCGTCGCCGGACAGCATCTCGGAGTTCTTCTTCTGGTCCTTTTCCGGGAGGCGGCTCGATTTGACGGAGCCTTCGGCGCTGAAATCGCCGGTGCGCTCATCCAGGCGGATGCGGTCGGCCGAAGTGGAGCCGGTGGCGTCGGACATGCGCGCATTGGTGTCGAGCACGATGACGTTCTGGTCGGAATCGAGCGTGGCTTTGACGGCACGGGCCTTGCGGTCGCCTTCGTCGTAGGCGAAATCGCCGGACTGTTCCATGTCAGCCATCTGGCCGGTCTTGGGGTCGAAGCGGGCATGCAGTTCGCGGCTGGTGGTGACGGCGACCGTGCGGTTGCGCTTGCGCTGGTCCGCCGTGGGGTCGGTGGTGGTCTTGACGTCTTTGGCGGCGAAAGACTCGATGCGGTTCTGCGGCCCGTAGGTGATCACCATGTCCTTGCCGTCCAGCGTGCGGTGATGTTGCAGCGGCAGGTTGGGGATGAACTCCAGGTTGGCCCGAAGGTCGGCCGGCAGGTTGCCCGGAGCCTTGGTGACCACACTGGCGATTTCCCTCCCGCCGGGGCGCATCTGCATGTCGATTGCTTCGCTGCGCAGAATGTGGGTTTCGCCGAGCTGGCGGCCGGGCGTGGGCAGGGGTTTCGAGGTAACCACTCCGTTGCCGGTGGCGTTGACTTGGGAGAGCACCCGGTCGGTGCTTTCCGTTTCGGCGCCGGTGTCGCCTTGCAGCTCGAAGGTCAAATCCACGCGATTTGCCGCCACGTTGGTTTCCGAGGTTTCGCCGGTGGAGGTCAGTTGGGCATTGTTTTGGCCGACGATTTTCTGCACCTTGCCGTTGTCGTCAAAGTCCACGTAGAGTTCGTCGGCGGCATACCGCAGCTTGCGGTTGGGATAATCGTCGGTTCCGTGGGCATGCGTGGCCTCAACCCGCCGGATCTTGCGATTATCCAGGTGCAAGACCGCGTCGTTGCCTTCGATGATGGTGTTTTCGCGGGTCATACGGCCCCAGGGCTTGAGCCAGATTTCGGAAGTGGCCTCATGGTATGAGAGCGTCGCAGACTCGATTTTCATCGGCTTGGCGTTGGGGCCGACCGGCTGCCAGTCCACCTCCGCATCGTGCTTCAGGAGCAGTTCGTGAGTGGCCGGATCATAGTAAGCGCCGGTGGATTTGCCAGTGCCGCTCTGGAAGGTAAAGCTGGAGGCGCGCTCCGTATCGGCCTGGTTGGACACGGTGTCGAAGGTGACGCCGGAGGACTTGATGCTCACCAGTTGGCGTTCGGCCTGGCCTTCCACCGGAACCCCGATGGTGATTTCCACCTCGCCTTCCGAATAAAGGTGATGGGCGTCGGCGGAGAATGAGGCGGCGGCGCTCTTCACCAGGTCGTACTTATCGCTGTCCTTGTTGTAAAGCTTCATGGTGACGTGCGTGAGATCGACGCGCGAGGAATCCTTCACCTGCTGCATGGATTCGGCGTCGATATCGGCCATGATGCGGCCGGTCTTGTGGTCCTTGTCGCGGTATTGCCAGTGCATGGCAGACGCATTCAGGTCGATCGACAGGGCATCGGGTTTCGGAATCGCCTGATCCCGTTGTGTCTTTTTGGAAGCTCGATACTTGACGGCGACACCGCCGAGGATCGCGGCAATGGCCACCAGCAAAAGCCAGCGCGTGCCTCGCATGGGGATACTACCAATATAACCCGCCTGAGTTCCCACTTCCTTGTCCGACGCGGCCTGCCAGGCTTCCGTTACGCTGGGTTTCGCGCCAAACCGGCACTGCCACCAATGCGTTACGGCGAAAACGCGAACGCGCAAGTCCATCCAGCGTTAAACGGCGGGTATGAACCTGACTGCGTTCGACCGGACCAGAAGACCTATGACGCGGTTGAGCGATGCCGGGAACAAACCGGGAACATATTAGCGAGGCGGCGGCTATGCGGGTGACTTAGCACACCGTTTCATAAATACAGTCGCGTATTTCGACGAAACCGCTCCCTAACGGTCGCGGCTCTGATCGGAGCCGCGCGCGTTAGCAAGCGGTTTGCCGATGCAAGTCACTCGGCGCGCAGCGAGACGTTGGGTTCGATACGGGTTGTCCGCCACGCCGGAACGCCCGCGGCGGCCAGAGAAACCAAGGCGACCAAGGCGACTACGCCAGTCAGCGTCACACCATCGAAGGGATTGACATTGTAGAGAAGCTGCCGGATGGCGCCCGTGACCGCCGAGGCGCCAGCCAACCCGAGGACTGCGCCGGCAGCGGCCAAAACCGCGCCCTCGCGTACCACCATGGCGATGATGGCGCGCACGGTGGAACCCAAGGCCAGGCGAATTCCGAACTCGGGGGTGCGTTGAGCGATGAGGTACGCGAGTGTGCCGTAGAGCCCGACGGCGGCAAGCAACACGGACGTTACGGCGAAGGCGGCGAGCACCCACATGGTGAAGCGCGTATCGCCGATGGAATCCGTGACGTAGCCGCTCATGGGGCGAATGTCGAACGCCGCGCGGCCAGTGTGCGACGCATCCACCGCGCTGCGTATGGCTGGTCCCAGCGATGCCGCCGTTTCCCGCGTCTTCACCACGAGCGACATCTCAACCGGGTAAAGATGGTACGGGATGAGGAAATGCGGGATGTTCTCATCGCGCACGCGGGTGGCGCGCACGGGCGCGGTGACGCCGACGATTTCGAGTTCCTCCCGGGGGCCCCTCTCGATCACAAGGCGCTTGCCAATGGCGCCTTCCGGCCAGAGCCGCCGCGCCAGGCGCTCATCCACGATGGCGACAGGGCGGCCGGCGGCGATATCTTCGGCGGTGAAATCGCGGCCGGCGAGCAGCGGCGTGCCCACCAGCTCCAGATATCCGTATATGACGGTCTGTTGCGTGGCAAGAATGCCGGGGACGCCGGGCCGGTCGGCGCGAGCTACGCGCCTGGTGGTTTGCGCGGGGGCGAGCGGCAGCGGGCTGGCGGCGCTCACGGATTCCACTCCGGGCAGCGCGCGGACGCGTTGGAGGATTTCGCGGTGCAGCGCCCAACGCTGGCCGGTGGCCGGATACATGCGAAAGCTGATGGGGAGCCTGGCGGTGAGTACGTGAGTGGGATCGAAGCCGATGGGCGCATGCACGAGGTTCAGGAACGAGCGGACCATCAGGCCGCCGGAGACCAGGGGCACAATGGAGAGCGCCACTTCCGCTATCACCAGCGCCCGCTGCAAGCGGCGCATCCCGGATGCGGGGGTCTCGCAGCGACCGGCGCGCAAGGGGTCGCTCATCCGGCCGGAGGCCAGGCGCCACGCGGGCAGCAGACCGAACAGCAGGGTGGTGGCCGCGGATAGCACCAACGCGAACAGCGTGACGGAGCCGTCCATGGCAATTCTGGATTGCATGGGGAGGTGGACGTTGCCCAGCTTCGCGATGGCATCCAGGCCGAGGCGGGCGAGGAGCAGACCGGCTCCGCCGGCGGCTAGCGCGAGGACCAGGCTCTCCGTCAGCAACTGCCGGATGAGCCGGCCGCGGCCGGCCCCGAGTGCCCGCCGGATCGCGAGTTCGCGCCGGCGGCCGGCTCCGCGGGCGAGCATGAGGTTGGCTACGTTGACACAGGCGATGAGGAGCACGAAGCCCACGGCGCAGGCGAGAAGGAACAAGGCCGGACGCGCTTCGCGGGTCATCTCATCGTGCAGCCGGCGGGCGGTGAGACGCAGTTTGCCATCGGGGTAGGTCTCGGGATGGAGCCTGACGAACTGTGCGGCCAGGGATTGGAGCTCGGCGTTCGCCTGGGCGAGCGTGGCGCCGCGCTTGAGCCGCGCCGCAATGGGGAACCAGCGGTATTTGCGGGAGTCTCCGATGCCTGTGGAGAACCAGAGGTCGATCTGCTCGGGTGCGTTGGCGGAGGGGGGCAGGAACAGGCGAAACCCCGGGGGGAGCACACCGGCGATCTGCAAATCCATGTTGTTGACGCGGATGCCCCGGCCCACGGCGGCGGGGTCCGCGCCGAAACGCCGGCGCCAGAGGGCGTCGCTGATGAGGACGTTGCGGACCTGATCGACTCCCTCGTCGATTCGGGATTCGAGGAGCCGGCCGAGAGCCGGACGGACGCCGAGGAGCGGAAGGAAATCGTCGGACACGCTGGCCGCCGCCAGATGTTCCATTTCGCCATCGGAATCCAGGTTTGCGTCCACCACGCTGATCATGGAAACGTTTTCGAGCAGGCGGCTGTCTGCCTTCAGATCGAGCACTTCGCCGGGGGCGGCGCCCGCATTGGCCACGTTGCGCGCATCCACCTGTACCATGACGATGCGATCAGGCGCGGGGTAGGGGAGCGGACGCCACAGGACGGCGCGCATCACACTGAACATTGTGAGGCAGGCGCCGATGCCGAGCGCCAGCGTGAGGACCACCACGGCGGTGAAGCCGGGCGAACGGAGCAGCGCGCGGACGGCGCAGCGGACGTCGCGAACGGTGGTTTCGATACCGTTGCCGAGCCAGGCGCCGCGCACCTCCTCCTTCACCAGATCCAGGCCGCCGGCTTCGAGCGCCGCCTGCCGCCGCGCTTCCGCCGGCGCCATGCCGTCCCGTATCTTGCGTTCGGCCATCTCGTCCAGGTAGGAGTTCAATTCCGCGTCCAGGTTGCTTTCGAGGAACTGACGGCGGAAGAGGTTGCCGAGGAGCCGGTTGATTTTGGCGGTCAGCCGCATATGGAATCTCCTTCCCACACTTACACGGATTCGAGGACCCTGTTCATCGCCTGCACGATGCGCATCCAACCGTCCTTTTCCACGGCCAGTTGGCGGCGGCCATCGCGGGTGAGCGCATACGAGCGCACGCGGCGGCCCTCCGCGGATTCCTGCCAGTCTCCCTGGATCCAGCCCTCCTGTTCCAAGCGGTGCAAGGCTGGGAAGAGAGAGCCGGCCTTGACCTGGAAAGTTCCTTTGGTAACCTGGGCCACGCGGTCCGCGATGGCGGAGCCGTGCATCGCGCCCAGGTCGAGGGTGCGCAGGATCAAGAGGTCGAGGGTACCTTTGAGGAGCTCGGCGGGTCGTTCGGCCATTGTTATAGGACTCCGATATAGAAATTCTATATCAATAGACGCCGGACCGGCATTTTGGTTAGGTGGGGCCGGTACGACGCCATCGGAAGAGACCGGCCATGTCCGCGGCGCACTGGACTTGCGGCCCCACCCAAGGCACATGCGTTACGCTGGTTCTCAACGGCTATGAACCCGGAGCGCATCCAGATCTTCGTCACCGGCGGCACGTTCGACAAAGAGTACAACGAGCTCACGGGCGAGCTGTTTTTCCAAAACACCCACACCCCCGACATGCTCAAGCTGGGCCGCTGCCACCTGGACGTGGAGGTGGAAACCCTCATGATGATCGACAGCCTGCAAATGACCGATGCCGACCGGGACCTGGTAGTGGAGCGCTGCGCCGGGGCCGCCGCCAACCGGATCGTCATCACCCACGGCACGGACACGATGGAACTGACGGCCACCGCCCTGGGCAGGCGGATCGCGTCCAAGACCATCGTTCTGACCGGCGCCATGGTGCCCTACACTTTCGGCAGTTCGGACGGGCTGTTCAATCTGGGCACGGCGCTGGCCTTTGTGCAGACGCTGACGCCAGGAGTGTATGTGGCTATGAACGGGCGGTGCTTCCCTTGGCATGGGGTGCGGAAGAACCGGGAACTTGGAGTGTTCGAAGCGGTGTAGCGCTGGAATTTTTTGAGCGGTCAACCGGCTCATGAAACACTTGTAACTCGGAAAGAGCGCAAATATCACGCCTCCGTAACGGTATGCAATCATACATTGCACTTATGCTCCTGTGTGTCTCGCATCCTAAGCCTCAGAAAGCAACCACGTTGGCGCCGAGCAAATCTGAGCCGGTTGCTGTCAAGTACAATAACTATTTCAAGTTCAGCATTTTACAAGAAATTCTTGTCACTCTAAGCGGCAGTGTGCTACTAATAGTCACTGGAACGCGGCAAACATCCAAGGTGGGTTTGACCGCTTTCCAAATACTCAATATTCCATAGATGGAGGTCACAATTTCCATGAAAATTCGTCCGCTCTATGACCGGATTGTGGTCAAACGGATTGAGACGCAGGAGCAGATGCACGGCGGTCTCTACATTCCCGACACGGCGAAGGAAAAGCCCCAAGAGGGTGAAGTCATAGCCGTAGGAAAGGGCAAGCGCCTCGAAGATGGCAAAGTGATCGCTCTGGATGTTCAGGTGGGCGATACGATTTTGTTCGGCAAGTACTCCGGCAGCGACATCAAGCTGGATGGCGACGAGTATTTGATCATGCGTGAGGACGAAGTCCTCGGGATTTTGGATGCCGCGCCGAAAGCGGCCAAGAAAGCTAGCTAGACTAGCTGGGAGTCGATAACGAAAATGGCGAAACAGATTGTATATTCCGAAGCTTCCCGTCAGGCGATTCTGCGTGGTGTAAACCAACTCGCCGACGCCGTGAAAGTTACCCTCGGCCCGAAAGGCCGCAACGTAGTTCTCGAGAAGAAGTTCGGCGGCCCGAATATCACCAAAGACGGTGTCACGGTTGCCAAAGAAATCGAGTTAAAGGATCCGCTCGAAAACATGGGCGCGCAGATGGTGCGCGAAGTGGCGTCCAAGACCAGCGACGTGGCCGGCGACGGCACCACCACCGCTACTATCCTGGCGCAATGCATCTATCGTGAAGGCGTAAAGGCCGTGGCGGCCGGCGCCAACCCGATGGCCCTGAAGCGCGGTATCGAAAAGGCCGTCGAAGTGGCCATCGAGGAAGTGAAGAAGCTCTCCAAGCCGGTGTCCGGTGACATGATCGCCCAGGTCGGCACGATTTCGGCCAACAGCGACCACACCATCGGCAACATCATCGCCGAAGCCATGAAGAAAGTCGGCAAGGATGGCGTGATCACGGTCGAAGAGTCGAAAACCATGGTCACCGAGTTGGACACCGTGGAAGGCATGCAGTTCGACCGCGGCTACCTCTCGCCCTACTTCGTGTCGGACGCGGAGCGCATGGAAGCGGTTCTGGAAGATCCCTACATCCTGATCCACGAAAAGAAAATCAGCAACATGAAAGACCTGCTGCCGCTGCTCGAACAAATCGCGCGCGCCGGCAAGCCGCTGCTGATTATCGCCGAGGAAGTGGAAGGCGAAGCGCTGGCCACCCTGGTGGTCAACAAACTGCGCGGCACCCTGAACGCCTGCGCCGTGAAGGCCCCGGGCTTCGGCGACCGCCGCAAGGCGATGCTGGAAGATATCGGCATTCTGACCGGCGGCAAGCCGATCATGGAAGACATCGGCGTGAAACTGGAAGGCGTGCGGCTGGAAGATCTGGGCAAGGCCAAGCGGATCACCGTGGACAAGGACAACACCACGATCGTGGACGGCGGCGGCCAGCAGAAGGCCATCGAAGGCCGCATCAAGCAGCTCCGCAGCCAGATCGAAGAGACCACTTCGGATTACGACCGCGAGAAGCTGCAGGAGCGGCTGGCGAAGCTGGCCGGCGGCGTGGCGGTGATCAAGGTCGGCGCGGCTACCGAGACCGAAATGAAGGAAAAGAAGGCTCGCGTGGAAGATGCTCTGCACGCCACTCGCGCGGCGGTTGAGGAAGGCATCGTTCCTGGCGGCGGCGTAGCACTGCTGCGCGCGTCCAAGGCGCTGGCCACTCTGAAACTCGAAGGCGATGAGCAGATCGGTGTCACCATCGTGAAGCGCGCCTGCGAAGAGCCATTGCGCCAGATCGTGTCGAACTCGGGGACCGAGGGCGCGATTGTAGTGGACAAGGTTCGCGAGAACAGCAACAACAACTTCGGCTACAACGCCGCGTCGGACACCTACGAAGACCTGGTGGCGGCGGGGGTTATCGACCCGACCAAGGTGACCCGTTCGGCGCTGCAGAACGCGTCGTCGATCGCGTCGCTGATGCTGACCACGGAAGCCATGATCGCCGAGATCCCGGAGAAGAAGTCGGCTCCGGCGGGCGGCCCGGGCGGCCACGGCCCCGAGATGGATTACTAGGAACAAGTAGTCAGTAGTTCAGTAGTCAGTAGTCAGTATAAGACGCCGCGCTTCGGGACGTTCCCCGGAGCGCGGCTTTTCTTTGACCCCCAGCGCAGCCACTAACTGACAACTGATGACTGACAACTGTTAACTGACAAACTTACTTCAAAATGCTGAACATGTTCGAGAAGTCGTCCGTCCAGATGCGGAACGGGCGCACCTGGCGCAGCACCTTGGCATCCTTCAGCAGTTCCGGATGCCCATCCAGGGTGGTGCGGTCCATGATCAGCGTCCAGGAACAGCCAAAACAAATAGTGTCGTCGTCGGCCGCCACGAAGTGGTAAGCCAGTCCGACTTTGCCGTAAGCGTTGGCGGCGCGCTCCATCACGGGTTCCAGATTGAGGTAGGTGTTGGAGATGTTCACGGCCAGAATGCCGTTTGGCTTCAGGTGGCGGAAATAGATGCCGAAGGCCTCGCGCGTGATCAGGTGAACCGGCACGGAGTCGCCCGAAAACGCGTCCATCACCAGCATGTCAAACTGCTGGCCGGGCGGTTCGGATTCCAGCAGCAGGCGGCCGTCCCCCAGCGCCACCTCCACTTTGGCGGCCGTATCCTTCAGGTAGGTGAATTCGCTCTGCGCGATATCGAGCACCAGCGGGTTGATTTCGTAGATCCGCAGCGTGTCGCCCGCGCGGCCATAGGCGGCCAGCGTGCCGCAGCCGAGGCCCAGGATCCCGATGCGCCGCGGCCGGCCCTCCTGCGCGTGCATACCGCGCCCAATGCCGGTCTGCGGGCAGAAATACGTCACCGGCATGCGGCGGTACTTTTCGCTCTTCATCTGCTCGCCGTGGTTGATCACACCGTGGATCAGCTTGCGGCAGGCATCGTCGTCAATCCGGACGTCGCCTTCATCCTCGGTGCGAAGCTGGCCGTAAAAGTTGCGCGCCACCACGCGGTAACCGGCCACCATCTGATGCATGATGCCGCGGAGAAAGTAGAAATAGCCGCCCAGCAGAAGCACCAGCGCCGCGGTCCCCGCGATTTTCCGTTTTATGGGGAGCCTCCAGAGCTCGCGGCAGAAGACCACAAACGCCACCAGCGCGCACAAGGCCAGCCCGATGGGAAACTCGTAGTAGGCGTGAAACAGGTTGGGCGCCACCAGGCCGACGAACAGGCCCCCCACGGCGCCGCCCAGAGAGACCGTTACGTAGAATCCCGTAAGATGGCGCGGGTGCGGCTTGAGACGCGCCAGTTCGCCGTGGCAAACCATGCAGCAGATAAAGAGTGCGAAGGCGAGTAAGCCGATCACCAGGCGGAGCGGCATGCTTTCGTGTTCCGGCCACAAGCGGTACGCCATAAACCCAAGGGCAGCGACGAGCAGGGGAACGAAGACGGCCCGGTGATACAGCCGCGGCGCCTCGAAACAGACGATGAAACTCAGCAGGTACACGCTCAGCGGGACGATCCAGAGGAAAGGGATTGCCGCCACGTCCTGCGTCAGGTGTGTGGTCACCGCCAGCAGCAGCACCGAAGCGCTGGCAGCCAGTCCGAGCCACAAGAGCCGCAACCGAAATGCGGGCGGCGGGCCGGCATCTTCCACGGCGCCCGCGCCCGCTTCCGGCAGCGCCGCCAGCGCCGAGGTCCGCCAGGCGGTGATTCCGCACAGCACCGCGAAACCGACGAACGCACCCGACCAGACGATTCCCTGCAGGTGCGAGGGCAGGTTCGGCTCCACCAGAAACGGGTAGCTGAGCAGCGCCGTCATGGAGGCCAGGTTCGAAAGCGCGAACAGGCGGTAGGGCATTCCGCCCCTGTGGCTGCGCGCGTACCATGCCTGCAATAGCGGGCTGGTGGAGGCGAGCAGGAAATAGGGCAGGCCGACAGTGAGCGCGAGCAATGCCAGGATGGTGAGCGATGGCTGCCCCACGCTGGCCAGCTTCCATCGCTGGCTCGGAATGATAGGCAACGTGGCCAGGCCCACGGCCAGCATTCCGATGTGCACCATCGCCTGTTTTCGGGCCGCCAGCCTGGAGTGGAGCCAGTGGGCGTAGCCATATCCCAGCAGGAGCACGATCTGGAAAAACAGCATGCAGGTGCTCCACACCGCCGAGGAGCCGCCAAACCAGGGCAGAATCATCTTGGCGATGATCGGCTGCACTTCAAAGAGCAGGAAAGCCGACAGGGAAATGGTAAGCGCGTAAAGTAACATCGGTTTCGGTCAATCCTCTAACCTAACCGATTTGTGCGCTCAATGTTTGTAGGGCACGGTTGTCAAGCTGCGCGGCGCGGCGGCGGTTTCGGCGGTTTCGCCTGACTTCACACATACTCAGCCATCGGTATACTGGGAGCCTGAGTGCCAAAATCGGACCGAGCCGCGGACGGCTCGCTCTATCAGGCATAGCACCTGTGTTGAGGATGGTGTGAAAATGACGTTTTGGCGGCGTATCGCAAATGGGTTTCGCAGGGGCCGCTTGAGTCGCGAGATTGACGAAGAGAGCCGCGAACCTGCCGAAGTGCGAAAAGCATTTGGCGCTACGCTACGCCAACGCGAAGCCGGCCGCGATTCCCGGGTTGCCCGGTGGCTTGATTGTCTGCGTGCCGACGTCGTCTTCGGATGGCGGCAGCTCAGAAAGAGAAAAGCAACTTCTGGCGCAGCCATCCTTTCGCTGGCGCTGGCAACCGGGGCTTGCACGTCCGCGTTCCGGGTCATCGACGCGCTGCTGCTTCGGCCTTTACCGGTGTCGCAGCCGGAGCGGCTGTACGCGCTTGGGCGTCAGGATTTCGCCGTGCGCGGCGCCCTCACCACTACCTACGATGGATGGGAGTATCGGATGTTCCGCCCGTTGCGCACCGCGGTGAAGGGGCAAGCCGAACTGCTGGCACTCTCATTCGGGAACCGCGCCGACCTGACCTACCGTTCGGATCAAGAGATGGAGAAGGCCCATCTGCAATACGTTTCCGGGTGGATGTTCCAATCGTTCGGGCTGCTGCCCACAGCGGGTCGCGTGTTCACCGAAAATGACGATCTGGAACCCGGCGCGCGTCCCGTGGCAGTGCTCTCTTACGATTACTGGTCGCGCCGGTTCGGGCGCGATCCGAAAGCCATCGGGCGAACCTTTCGCCTGGGGACCAATCATGGACAAGCGTCCCCCGGCGATCTTTACGAAATAATCGGCGTCGGCCCGGAGAGCTTCAGCGGCACCGAGCCCGGCACGGTGACCGACATCTTCCTTCCCACCACGATGAATGGGTACGTGAACCTTGCCATCGCGCACTTTCTCCGGACGTTCGTGCGCCTGGAGCCGGGCGTTGGCCGTGAGCCGGTTCTGGCGCGCCTCCGGGCCGCCTATCAACACCTGGAGGAAGAGGAACGGAAGAGCTCCCCCGATGGGCGCAACGCCGTGGGGAATCGAGGGACGACGCCGTATCACACGCTGCTGATGGACCCCGCCGCGGCGGGCGTTTCCGGAATGCAGAAGGACTATCGGCTTCCGCTGGCGGCACTGGGCGCCTTGGTAGGGTTGGTTCTGCTGATTGCGTGCGCCAACGTGGCGAACCTGATGACGGCTCAAGCCGCGGCCAGAGCGCGCGAGATGGCGCTGCGAGTCGCGATTGGCGCGGGACGATGGCGTCTGGTGCAACTGGTCCTGGTGGAGAGCGCGATGCTGGCATTTTTCGCAACGGCGCTCGGCGCCCTGTTCGCCTCGTGGTTCACGCCATTTGTCGTCGGCCGGATCAACCCGCCGGAGAACCCGGTGCGGTTGTCGCTTCCGGCGGACTGGCGGGTACTCGGGTTCGGCCTGGCGCTCACGCTCGGTGTGACGCTGCTGTTTGGGCTGGCGCCGGCGCTGCGCGCATCCGCCGTCAAACCGGCGAGCGCACTGAAAGGCGGAGAAGACCCCCACTCGCGCCGGCGTCTGATGCAGGTTCTGATTACGGCGCAGGTCGTCTTCTGTTTTCTCGTGCTATTTATCGGGGGCCTGTTCATCGCCACGTTCGACCGATTGTCGACTCAACCCACCGGCTTTTCGCCAGAGCGGCTGCTCATTCTGGATACCGTCGCGCAACATGCACCGGCGGTCGCCTGGGAGCAGGTGGCCGAGCAGTTGCGGGCGGTGCCGGGCGTGGAACGGGTCGCGCTGGCCGAGTGGGCTCTCATGGACAGGGCGGGCTACAAATACAGCTCCGTTTCGATCGACGGCGTCCCTTCCACACCGGACGTGGGGAGCGGGTTTCTGGGCGTCTCACCCGCATGGCTGGACACCATGAGGATTCCGTTGCTTGCGGGGCGCGACTTCCGCGCCAGCGATATTTATCTCACGCCTCAAAAGTCAGGCGTAGCGATCGTCAATCAGGCGTTCGCCAGGCAATACTGCAACGGCGAGAACCCGATTGGAAAATCGTTCGAGACGACGACCGGGGGATTGCGGGGCGTTCACTTTCAGATTGTCGGCCTGGTTGGCGATGCCCGCTACCTGGAGATGCGCGAGCCGATTGCGCCGGTGGCCTACAATCCGTTCCGTTGGACCGAGGGCGCAACCTGGGGGCGAGCGCTTAACCAGGGGACGTTCATCGTACGAACGTCCAGCCCGAATCCGCTCACGCTCGCCTCCGTTCTCCGTCGGGAAGTGTCCCGCGCACGGCCTGACTTTTACGTCAGCAACACCCGCACGCAGAACGAGCTGATCCGGATGCTTACCGTGCGCGAGCGGCTGCTGGCGATGCTGGCGCTGTTCTTCGCGGCGGTGGCGCTATTGCTTGCGGGCGTGGGGATGTACGGAGTGCTCGACTACGGGGTCTTTCAGCGAACGCGCGAGATCGGCATTCGCATGGCGCTGGGCGCGCAAGCCGGCGACATTGCGCGGCGGGTTGCGATGGATGTGTTGGCCATGGTGGTGGTGGGAGCCGCGGCCGGCCTGGCGCTTGGTATGGCGTCGGTTCGGTACATCGAAAGCCTCTTGTACCAGGTGAAAGCTACCGATCTGGGAGTCCTGGCGATTCCCTCGCTGGCGATTCTGGCGGCGGCATTGCTGGCCGCGTTGCCGGCGCTTGTCCACGCGGTTCGAATTGACCCTGTCAACGTGCTGCGCGCCGAATAGGCGCGGTGGGCCAACTCGTTCCAGTCGAGGGCCGCGTATCATTATCTATTGACATCGTCCGTTCCGTGGCTTAATATATCCGTAACGGATGTATTTATGACAAAGCCGCAATCCCCTGACGAAAAGCCGCGATCACCCCAGGAACTGCTTCCGCTCACCCCGCCGGTTTTCCATATCCTGCTGGCTCTGGCCGGCGAGGAACGGCACGGCTACGGCATCATGCAGGACGTCGCGCGCCAGACCGGCGACAGACTCCAACTGGGGCCCGGCACGCTCTACGGATGCCTGAAGCGGATGCTCGCCGCCAGGTTGGTGGAGGAGTCGGACGAACGCCCCGACCCCGCGCTCGACGACGAACGCCGCCGCTACTACCGCATGACCATGTTGGGAAAACGTGTGGTTCGCGCCGAAGCGCAGCGCCTGGCCGGCGCCGTGATGGCCGCCAACGCCAGGTTGGCTGGAGGTAATATATGACGCCCCAATCCGCTCCGATGGGCATGTTCTGCCGTATTTACGCCGCCCTTCTCTACGCCTACCCGCGCGACTTTCGCCTGCAGTACGGCATCGCCATGCAGCAGGTCTTCCGCGACCGCTGCCGCGACGTGGTGCGAACTCCGGGCCGCTTGCCCATGCTTCGCTTCGCCATCCATCTCGCCGCCGATTGGCTGGCCACCACGGTCCGCGAAAACGCCACCGCAGTCTGGTCTGCCGGCCGCAAACAAACTCCCCGGAACTTCGTCACCGAGTGGGCCGTCACCATCGCCATCTATCTGTTCGCTACCACAACCCTGGTCCAGGCCTATGTGGTTCCCACTGGTTCGATGGAGAGCACCATCCGCGTAGGCGATCACATGCTGGTCGACCGCGTGACTTTCGCCGATCCCGGAACCGTCGCACGCCACATCCTGCCCTATCGACAGCCTGCGCGCGGCGATATCGTTGCCTTCCTCTACCCGGAGGACATCCGCCAGACTTACGTCAAACGTGTGATCGGCCTGCCGGGCGACCGCATCCGTCTCGACAAACAGCAAGTAATCCGCAACGGCAGCCGGTTGATCGAACCCTACACGCAACACATCGCGACGTACCCCGACGCCTATCGCGACAACTTCCCGCTCTCACCGGACCTCAATACCACGCCGCGGGGCCGCGATATGTTCGAACACCACGTCCGCAACGGCGAGGTGATCGTTCCTGCGGACATGCTCTTCGTGCTCGGCGACAACCGCGAGAACTCCGAAGATAGCCGCTATTGGGGATTCGTGCCGCGCCGTTATGTAGTCGGCAAACCCCTGTTTGTCTACTGGTCGTACGATGCGCCCACGGCCGACCTGCAGGCGTGGACGCTGAATCACGTGCTGGATGTGGCGCAGCACTTCTTCACCAGAACCCGCTGGGAACGGACTCTCTTAGTCCCACGCTCCCAACCGGCGCAGGAAGCCGGAGGCGTCCGATGAAGGCTGTGCAGTGCGCCCGGTTCGCCATGGTCTCCGTGTTTGGCTGGATCGTCCCGGGAGGGGCGTATCTGCTCATGCGCCGCTACCTGCCGTTCGCGGGCTTCGCCGTCCTGGTCCCGGCTACTTTTGCAGCCGGCCTCGCGCTCCACGGCGCGTATCAGTGGCCCCAGCCCGCCGAACTCCAGGGCCTGGACGGCTTCACGGTATTGTCCTTCAAAGCCGGGGCCTTGGCCAAATTGTTCGCCGGCGGCCCGTTTCTGCTCACCCGGCTCTTCGACGGCGGGCATGGGTTCCTGGATGGACGCCTGCACGAATATGGAACCACGCTGCTGGCCCTGGCGGGCCTATTTAACCTGCTGGCGGTATCCGATGCGCTGGCAAGGCGACAGGCAGAACCATCCGCATCGCAAGGGAGACGCTAGTGCCGCACCTCACCTTCACTCTGCTGGTGGCCGTACTGCTCTCCGCGGCCATGGCGCTGCTTGGGAATCGATCTCTGCGGGAACGCCTGTACGCCGCCACATACCTGTTGCTCTGCTGTGCGGCCACCACCCTGGTGGGCAGTTGGGTTATGTACCTGATCCATGGCTGACGCCGCCAGATAAACCCACACCGAGACATTGCCTTGGGCACACGTAGCGAATGCAGAAAGCGCCGCGCAGCCCCCGAACCGCCTGTCAGTCCGAGACCTTCTTGCCGGCCATTTCTAATTCCCGGCCACTGCCGCTCACGTCGCCGTAGATGACTACACTGTCCCAGACAAGATGCAGTTCCATATCCTTCCCGTTGATTGTTCCGGTGAAAGTGAGCCTCGGGAATCCGCTCGCCTCGCCTCGCGGGCTGGCAGACTTCCATGGGCTCTTCCCGACCACGACAAACGAGATCCGATCGCCTTCGATCTTGCCGTCCGATAGCGGGGCGTCTCCCGGCCAATTTGACATGTGGGCCATACCAGTGACCTGGTTGCCGTCGGCCCTAAGTTCGAAGGTCATCTTTGAGACCATTTTGGGCCAATTTCCCGGGTCCCCCAGGAACGTGGCCTTCCACGTCCCGGTGAAATCGGCGGACGAAGCGCTCAGGGCGAGCGTCGCCGCCAGCAATACAGCACGCACAAACTTCATCCGAAACCCCCAGGGACATTGTACTCCTGAGCAGCGCGCGTATTCCCGGACTGGCGCTTACAGACAGATCGCCGCACGGCGCGAGGTGCGCCTTCCATTCCTCTTGACATCCCACACGAAGAGTAAGAATCCTGTGTATACAACCCACAGGAGATGGGGTGCCCGAAGGCAAGTCGGATATTCTTCAAGGCACCCTCGATCTGATGGTTTTGAAAACCCTGGACGCGATGGGGCCGCTCCACGTCTATGGCATCGCCCGCCGGATTGAGCGGCTCAGCGAGGAAGCGCTGCCGGTGAACCAGGGGACCATCTATCTCTGCCTCGTCCGTCTGGGGGCAGAAGGGCTGCCGAAACCGGGAACTGAACGCGTCTCCGTGATCGGAAAACGGCTGCAACTCGTGATGCGGCTTAGCGAGTCCATACCACTCCGGGGCCGGGCCTGCTGGAGCCGCTCCATGAATGGTTCTGGCTTCTCACCCATCTGCCGTTAGCCATCTTCTTTGCGCCCTTGCGGCTTTGCGTGAAATCGTGCCTTTCTCAAATCCCACACTCCAGGCCGACCGCCCACCTTGCGCTTGATTCAAATTGCCCAGCTTATTATTTGACTCCGCCTTGTACTTAGCGGCTGGCGGGGACGGAATCCAATCGACGGCCTCGGTCTAATGGCCGGGGTAAAAAAGCCAGGGTCTTCGGTTCCGGCGGATTCGTGACTTCACTGTGGTCTGGCGCTGCAAATGCGCTGCCAGGCCCGGCTGGAGGCCGGCTATAAGCAAGGCATAAGCAAGGCCATAAGCGTCCTCTATCCGCTGCTTATCCTCTACTATCCGCTGCAATTTGTCCATCGTACGGCTCTCTTACCAGGCGGCCCGAAACGCAGTAAATCACCACGCCGCGGGGCCCTGATACCGCGGGAACGGCCGCCACGGCCATTCACCTGAAAAAGCTGAAAGAAAGTCTCGAAGTACTACAAGCTGGTAGTTTCCCCAGTACGGTTTCGGTAGAAAACTGGGTGGCTGGAAACGCGGGTACGTCGTGTAATGGGTAGGTTGCAGTTTAACACTTGTAAGAGCTCCCAACGAGCTAAGGAGAGACGTACCCGCATGTTGAAACTTTCCGCTGTAGAGAAAGCACGCGATGTAGGAAGTCGAAGCGAGTCGCTGATCGGAACCCTGGTTCTGCTGGCACTCGCGGCTAACTGCGCCGCCGCGCCTGGCGCTTTAGCCATTTCAAGTATGACATCCACCTCCCCTGGCGGGTTTGTCTCGGTCGGGACACAGCTATGGGTAACGGACGCCTCCGCGGGTTTCTGTCAGGTTACCGTTGACGCTACCGGGGCTTCCCAGTTGCAGAACTGCGTCGCACCGCCGGTAACCCCCCACGGGACGGCTGTGTTCGGGCAGCCGGCGTTCGATGGCACGGCTTACGTATATCTTCCGGACCGCAGCATCGGTAGCCTCGGAATTTATCGATACTCTTTTGACGGTACGGTTTTCGACCCGTTTTCCGGCTTCAATGTGGCCCCCACGTTGAGCAGGCCCGCCGCCGCCGCCATCGGCAGCGATGGCAATCTCTACGTGTCGATGGCCGCCAACAACAAGCTCTTCCGGATCACCAATCCCAGCGGCGCTGTTCCTCAAAAGCCTGTTGGCATGGGAAGCGCGTTGAGCGCGACTGCGCCGCACGGCCTTGCCTTCGTTGGGAGCCAGCTTTGGATTGCGGATGGGGCCTCGGTGTCCGTCGTCGCCAGTCCGCTCACCTGCGATTTGGTGACCACTCCGTGCACCATCACCGCGAATACCCAACTGGGAATCGCTTCGCCCTTGTCTATCGCTGTCGACACCGCCAACAACCTGGTCTATGTAGGCGTGGCATCCGGCGTGTACCGGAATAACCAGACGACCGCTGTGACCGATTTCTATACCGGCACCTTGGTCAAGAACGGCAGCCCCGCCTTTTACTCCAATGTCACCGCCGTAGGCGTGGACAGCCTCGGCAACCTTTACCTCGTAAACGATCCGACGTTCGGACAATTCGTGGGCGCCGCGTCGCTCTATCAGGTGCCGGCTGGATCGGCCCCGGATGGACTGTCGCCCCCGCCTCAACCGTCTCCCCTGCCTCCGCCCACGGTCGTCACTACGGCCAGCACCAATCCTGGCTACTTTTACTCCAGCGGGTTGACCACCCCCAAGGGCGCTGTCTGGATGGGCACTCACATGTGGGTCGTGGACCACGCACTGGGGTTCTGTAAAGTTGACCTCACCCTGCCTCCACCCAGCTTAACGGCCTGTGCGGTATTCCCGGTTGTTGGAGACGTTCCCGGCGCACCGGCTTTCGATTCCGCAAGTAACCTGCTCTACATTTCAGACGCGGCTCTCGGCGAGGGCGTCCTGAAGTACGCTTTCGATCCCGTGTCGGAAACGCTGGGCATTGCGGCCACAGTCGTGAAGGACGCGAATCTGACCGCTGCCTGCGGTCCGGGAGCGACTGCTCCGACTGCCTTGGCATTGGGACCCGACGGCCAACTCTATGTCGCCATGGGCGGAACCTCCAAGATCCTTCGGGTGACGGCTCCCTCCGCCGCCACGCACGTGATCAGTGTGGTCGGCGCCATGAACAATAACGCTGCCGCGAACCTGGCGTTTTACCAGGCAGACTTGTATGCCGTGGCGGCGGCTAACGTCAGCATCATGCGCAATGCCACGGTCTGCAAGGTAACTTGCACAGCCCAGGCTCTGGTCGCTCCGCTGGTTACACCGGCTTCAGTGGCCGGGGACGGCAACTTTATATATATCGGCGACTCCAAGCAGGTCTGGAAATACGACCTGGTGGCCAACACGCTCACCAACCTCGCCGACACCGGACTCACAACAAACCTTGTGTCGACACCTCTTGGCAAAATCGGTGGGCTCGCCATCGACCCTCTAGGTCAGGTCTACGCCGCGGATCAGGGTCCGCTCTGGCAGATTTCGGCCATCAAGCCCACCATCGCATCGATATCGCCTAACCAGGGTGCGGCAACTACCACCCAAACCGTGACCATCACGGGAACCAATTTTTCGTCCGGGACAACCGTAACAGGTTGTTCGGCGGTCACGGCGAGCAACGTCACGTTTGTCAGCGCCACCCAGATCACGGCTGACTTCGCTATCGGTCCTGGCCCGCTCGGGTCCTGCGCCATCTCGGTAGTGACGGCCACCGGCACCAGTTTCAATGCCAATTTTACCGTTCTCATTTCGCCTCCGGTGCTCTCCACCATCAGTCCCACGGCTGGTTTCAGGGGCGGATCGGCAGCCAACATCATATCCGTGACTCTCACGGGCATCAATATGCCCGGCGCCACGCTGAGCGCGGGTCCCGATATCGCCGCCACCGTTACCAGCAGCACCGCCACCCAGATCGTTGCCAGCTTCGCGATCTCTCCCACGGCGGCGCTCGGGCCCGTCAACGTGACTATCACCACGCCCAGCGGCACCAGCAACGCGCTGGCGTTCACCATCAACGCCCCGGCTCCGCTGCTCACCAGCATCGCTCCGGCGCAGGGCACGGCCGCTACGTCGGTACCCGTGACCTTCGTAGGGACCGCCTTATTCGGGGGAACCCTGAATCTGCCCGCGGGCATTACGCTGACCGGCACGCCCGTCGTCACGCCGACTTCGATCACCGCCACCCTGGCCATCGCCTCAACGATTCCAACCGGTCCGCAGAGCATCACGGTAACCACGCCTGGCGGCACCACCAACTCGGTGACTTTCAATATTCTGCCGGTGCTGACCAGCATCGCTCCCATAACAGCCAAGGCCGGAACCGCTACTGCCGTCACACTCACCGGCACCAGCCTGGACACGGTGACCGCGATTAATGCCGGCGCCAATATCACAGTCACGGCCGTGGTCGCGACCGTGAATCAGATCACCGCCACCTTCACCACTCTGAACAGCGCCCCACTTGGGCCGCAGAGCATCACGGTAACCAACGCGGGCGGCACCAGCAACGCCATGACGTTTACCATCACGGAGCCAACTCCAATCCTGGCCGCCATCGCTCCCGCGACGGGCGCCAGAGGAGCATCCGTTCCGGTAACTCTGACGGGCTCGGGCCTGGTCGGGGCAACCTTGAATATGCCCGCCGGCATTACGCTCGCCGGCGCACCGGTAGTCGCTTTTGGTCAGATCGCGGCAAGCTTCGTGATCGACCCCGCTGCTACCCTGGGAGCGCAGAGCATCACCGTGACCACACCCGGAACAGGCGGCACCAGCGTCGCCGTCACCTTCACGGTCTTTGCGCCAGTTCCGACGCTCACCAGCATCAACCCGGCGCTGGGCTCGGCCGCTTCGTCAGTACCGGTGACCCTGGCGGGAACCGGCCTGATCGATGCCACCCTGAATCTGCCCGCGGGCATTACGCTCGCCGGCGCGCCCGTCGTCACGGCGAGTTCGATGACCGCTAACCTGGTCATCTCTCCGGCCGCAACAGGAGCCACCATCAGCACCACGGCGAGCATCTCGGTTACGACACCGGGAGGCGCCAGCAACCTGCTGAGCTTTACCATCGTGCCGCGGGCGCTGCTGAGCATCGCCAAGACGCACATCGGCAGCTTCACGCAAGCGCAGTCCGGGGCGGCCTACACGGTGACCGTGAGCAACGCCGTCACCTCATCGCCGACCATCGGTCCCGTGACCGTGACCGAAACCGTGCCGTCCGGATTGACGTTGGTCTCGATGACCGGCCTCGGTTGGACGTGCGCCGGAAACACCTGCACGCGGGCCGATGCATTGGCCGGCGGCGCCAGCTATCCGGCGATCGCAGTAACGGTGAACGTTTCGCCCGTGGCCCTCTCGCCGCAGGTCAACGCCATCACCGTGTCCGGTGGCAACTCGCTTAACGCCGTCAGCACCACCGACACGACGGTGATTAACTTCCTGCCGCCCACGCTGACAGCCGTCAATCCCGCCCTGGGCGTGATCGGAACCAGCGTACCGGTGACCATCACCGGCACCAACCTGACCCTGGCCGTCGTGAACCCGCCCGCGGGCGTTACCGCGACGGGCGTAGTGGTTACCGCCAGCCAGATCACCGCTACCTTGAACATCGCCTTGATCGCCCCGGTCGGAGCGCAGACTATTACGGTCACTACGCCGGGCGGCACGACTAATGCCATTGCGTTTACCGTTCTTCCGCTGACTCCCGTGCTGGCCATTATCGCTCCCGCATCGGGCGTGATCGGCAGCAGCCAGGCGGTTACCCTCACCGGTACCAGCTTGAACAACGCCACCCTGAATCTCAGCGCGGGTATCACGGCTACTGGTGTGGTTGCGACCAGCACCCAGATCACGGCCACTCTCGTGGCCGCGGCCAACGCTCCGCTCGGTCCGGCCAGCCTCACCGTCAGCACGCCGGGCGGCACCAGCAACACCATAACGTTTACGCTGGTTCAGAGCGACATCACCACCCAAGGCACGTGGAAGCCGGTTTACGGGGCGGGTGGCCAGGCCATCCCCAACAACGTGACCAACTTCCCGGCGTATGCCCAGGTCGCCTTCACGGGTTCGACCAACTTTACGTGGAGCCCCTCCACCGCCGACGTTCGAGCGCCGCAGAAGATCACCTCGACAGGCCGGATCGCATCCGCCTGGTACAGCTTTTCGAGCTTTAGCATCGACATCAATCTGACGGACGGCCTGACCCATCAAGTGGCGCTGTACGGCCTCGACTGGGATGGCGCCAACACCAGGGCGCAGAGGATCGATGTATTGAATCCTGCTACTGGCCAGGTGCTGGCCACCACCCCGATGACCGCTTTCTCCGCCGGCCAATACCTGGTGTGGAATCTCACCGGGCACGTCACCCTGCGGGTCACGAGAACGGCGGGAACCACCGCCGTGGTGAGCGGATTGTTCTTTGATGGCGGGTCGCCGCTGCTTCCGGCGCTGGCCGCTATCGCTCCTGCGACGGGCGTGGTCGGAACCACGGTGCCGGTGACCATTACCGGTACGAACCTGATCGGGGCCAACCTGAATCTGGGCGCGGGTATCACCGCGACCGGCGTGGTAGCCACGCCCAGCCAGATCACTGCTACCTTGGCCATCGCGGCCACAGCCCCTGTCGGACCGCAAACTATTTCGGTCACTACCCTGGCCGGCGACAGCGGCACCGTGACATTTACGGTTCTTCCGCTGACGCCCACCCTGGCCACCATCGCTCCCGCACTGGGCGCGGCCGGGACCAGCGTACCGGTGACCCTCACGGGCACCAATTTGACCGGTGCGACCCTGACTCCTGGAGCGGGCATCACCGCCACCGGCGTGGTCGCTACCGCCACCCAGATCACCGCTACCCTAACCATCGCCATCAACGCGCCGTTAGGACCGCAAAGCATTACTGTCACCACGGCAGGCGGCACGGACAGCAGCACGACGTTTACCGTTTACCAGTTGGCTCCTGTACTGGCCAGCAGCATCACTCCCGCGACGGGCGTGATGGGGACCACGGTACCGGTGACCTTCACGGGCACCAACCTGATGCGCGCCACCCTGAATCCGGGTGCGGGTATCACCGCGACCGGTCTGGTGGCCACCCCCACCCAGATCACAGCTAATCTGGTGATCGCCGCCAACGCCCCGCTCGGACCGCAAACAATTTCGGTCACGACACCGGGCGGCACCAGCAACACCGCAACGTTTTCAGTCGTGCCGGCTGCCGCCACGACCGACACCATCACCCAAGGCACCTGGAAGCCGGTTTACGGGGCCAGCGGCCAAGCCGTCGCCAATGACGTTACCAACTACCCGGCGTTTGCCCAGGTCGCTTTCACGGGTCAGACTAACTTTACCTGGAGCCCAGCCACCACCGACGTTCGAGGGCTGCAGAAGGGCATTACCGCAGGCCGGATTGCATCCGCCTGGTACAGCTTTACGAGCTTTAGCATCGATATCAACCTGACCGACGGGCTTGCCCATCAGGTTGCGCTGTACGGCCTCGACTGGGATGGCGCCAACACCAGGGCGCAGAAGGTCGATGTCCTGAATCCTGCCACCGGCCAGGTGCTGGCCAGCAGCCTGATGAGTTCCTTCTCCCTGGGCCAATACCAGGTCTGGACTCTCTCCGGGCACGTCACCTTGCGAATCACCAAAACCGGCGGAACCTCCGCCGTGGTGAGCGGGTTGTTCTTTGATGGCGGTTCGGCGCTGCTTCCGGCGCTGGCTGGTATCACTCCCGCGACGGGCGTGATCGGAACCACGGTGCCCGTGACCTTCACCGGTACCAACCTGAGCGGGGCCAACCTGAATCTGGGCGCGGGTATCACCGCGACCGGTGTGGTGGCCACGGCCAGCCAAGTCACCGCTAGCTTGGCCATCGCGGCCACAGTCCCGGTGGGACCGCAGACCATTTCGGTCACTACCCCGGGCGGCGACAGCGGTACCGTGACATTCACGGTTCTTCCGCTGACCCCCACACTGGCCACCATCGTTCCCGCAACGGGCGCGACCGGGACCAACGTACCGGTGACCCTCACAGGCACCAACCTGATCGGGGCCAACCTGAATCTGGGCGCGGGTATCACCGCTACCAGTGTGGTGGCTACGGCTACCAAGATCACCGCCACGCTCAACATTGCGCTGACTGCCCCGTTGGGCCTCCAAAGCATTACCGCCACCACGGTGGGCGGCACGTCCAATGCCGTGACGTTTACCACCTTCCAACTGGCTCCGGTGCTGACCAGCATCGCTCCGGCGACGGGCGTGGTTGGAACCACGGTGCCGGTGACCCTCACGGGCACCAACCTGAACGGGGCCAGCCTGAATACGGGCGCGGGTATCACCGCGACCGGTGTGGTGGCCACCACCAGCCAGATCACTGCTACCTTGGCCATCGCGGCTACTGCCCCGGTGGGACCGCAGACTGTTTCGATCACCACCCCGGGCGGCACCAGTGGCACCGTGACGTTCACGGTTAACCCGCTGGCTCCGACGCTGGCAGCCGTCACTCCCGCCGTGGGCGTGCTCGGGACCAGCGTACCGGTGACCCTCACGGGCACCAATTTGACGGGCGCGACACTGCATCTGGGAGCGGGCGTTACCGCGACCGGGGTGGTGGTCACCGCCACGCAGATCACCGCTACCTTGGCCATCGCGGCCACGGCCCCGGTGGGACCGCAGACCATTACAGTCACAACCGCGGGCGGAACGACCAACGCCGTGACGTTTACCATTCTCGTACCGGTTCCCGTGGTGGCTACCATCGCCCCCGCGACCGCCGTGATGGGAAGCAGCCAACCGGTGGTAATCACCGGCGTCAACCTGAACGGGGCCGCGCTGAATCTCCGTGCGGGTATCACCGCCACGAATGTGGTGGCCACCGCCACGCAGATCACAGCTACTCTCGTGGTCGCACCCAACGCCCTGCTCGGACAGGCCAACTTCACCGTCAGTACGCCAGGCGGCATCAGCAACAACGCAACGTTCGCAATCGTGCCGGCGCTCGCCCAGACCGACACCACCACCCAAGGCAACTGGAAGCCGGTCTACGGAGTCGGTGGCCAAGCCATCGCCAACGACGTTACCAACTACCCGGCGTATGCCCAGGTCGCATTAACCGGTCAGACGGCCTTTACATGGGCCGCCACCACCGCCGACGTTCGAGGACTGCAGAAAGGCGCTATCACAGGCCGGATCGCAGCCTCCTGGTACAGCTTTTCGAGCTTTAGCATCGATATCAACCTGACCGACGGCCTTGCCCATCAGGTTGCGCTGTACGGCCTCGACTGGGATGGCGCCAACACCAGGGCGCAGAGGGTCGATGTACTCGATCCTGCCACTGGCCTGGTGCTTGCCAGCAGCCCGATGAGTGGGTTCTCCGCGGGCCAATACCAGGTCTGGAATCTCTCCGGACACGTTACCCTGCGGGTCACCAGGACGGCGGGCACCTCCGCCGTGGTGAGCGGATTGTTCTTTGATGGCGGGGGCGCGCTTCCGGCCCTGGCCACGATCACTCCCGCCGCGGGCGTGATCGGAACCACGGTGCCGGTGACCTTCACGGGCGCCAACCTGAACGGGGCCACCCTGAATCTGGGCGCGGGTATCACCGCGACCGGTGTGGTGGCCACGGCCAGCCAGATCACCGCAACCTTGGCCATCGCGGCCACTGCCCCGGTAGGACCGCAGACGATTTCGGTCACTACGCTGGGCGGCGACAGCAACACCGTGACATTCACGGTGAACCCGCTGACGCCTACACTAACCACCATTGCTCCCGCGCTGGCCGGGGCCGGGACCACGGTACCGGTGACCCTCACGGGCACGAACTTGACCGGGGCCAACCTGAATCTGGGCGCGGGTATCACCGCTACCAGTGTGGTGGCCACGGCTACCAAGATCACCGCCACCTTCAACATCGCAGCCACCGCCCCGGTCGGACCGCAGACTCTCTCGGTCACTACGCCGGGCGGCACCAGCGGCACCGTGACCTTCACGGTGAACCCGATGGCTCCCACGCTGGCAACCGTCACTCCCGCCGTGGGCGTGCTCGGGACCAGCGTACCGGTGACCCTCACGGGCACCAATTTGACGGCCGCGACACTGCATCTGGGAGCGGGCATCACCGCCACCGGTGTGGTGGTCACTGCCACTCAGATCAACGCTACCCTGGCCATCGCGGCCACCGCCCCGCTAGGACCGCAGACTATCTCGGTCACTACGCCGGGCGGCACCACGGGCACCGTGACTTTCACGGTGAACCCGCTGGCTCCCACACTGACCGCCAGCGCTCCCACGCTGGCCGCGACCGGGACCAGCGTACCGATGACCCTCACCGGCACCAACCTGCTTGGGGCCTCCCTGAATCTGGGCGCGGGTATCACCGCAAATGTGGTGACCATGACCGCCACTCAGATCACGGGCACTATCGTGGTCGCACCCACCGCCCTGCTTGGACCGTCCAGCATCACCGTCACCACGGCGGGCGGCACCAGCAACGCAGCAACGTTTACCATCGTGGCACCATCCGGCACGGCAGCGTTTGTCAAGGCCGATACCACGACACAAGGCACGTGGAAGACGGTTTACGGGGCTGATGGCGAGGCCATCGCCAACGACGTTACCAACTACCCGGCGTATGCCCAGGTCGCCTTAACCGGTCAGGCCGCGGCTACCTGGGTCACAACCACCGCCGACGTTCGAGGGCTGCAGAAGGGCGTTTTGACAGGCCGGATTGCAGCCACCTGGTTCGCCACTGCGAGCTTTAACATCGATATCAATCTGACCGATGGCCTTCCGCATCAGGTAGCGCTGTATTGCCTGGACTGGGATGCCATCGGACGCGCAGAGAGGATCGATGTGTTGGATACTGTCACTGGCCAGGTGCTGGCCAGCAGTTCGGTGAGCGCCTTCACATCGGGCCAATACCTGGTGTGGAATCTCTCCGGGCACGTCACCCTGCGAGTCACAAAGACGGCGGGAACCAACGCCGTAGTGAGCGGGGTGTTCTTCAAGTAAACCTAACCTGGCGTCGTAGGTGCGGAGCCGGCGGGACTGAGAGAGGTTTCATCAGTTTCGCCGGCCGCTTGTTGGAAGCAAATTTAGCTCTACTCTGGCTCCAGCCCGGATCTCTCATCCAAGTTCGATGAGAAATCCGGGCTGGTTTCGTTTCTGGTAGGCTGCAATTATGGACATCTGGAATCTGGTGGCCGACCGCAAGATTCGCGAAGCCATGGAGGAAGGGGCGTTCGATCGTCTGGAAGGCGCCGGGCAGCCCCTCGATCTGGAAGAGAACCCTTACCTGGACCCCGCGCTTCGCATGGCGCACCGCCTGCTGCGGAACAATGGTTTCGCTCCCTCCTGGATTCTGGAAGGCAAGGATCTCGATGGGGACATCCTCCGTTTGCGCGCCAGCCGTGAGCGGTGCACTCCCGAGGAATTCCGCCGCCGGGCGGCCGAATTGAACCAGCGCATCCTGGCCTACAATCTGAAGGTACCGGTTTCATCGGCGCAGAAACTGCCGCTGAAGGATTAAGCCGCGTGTCGCGGTGTGTGTCATGGCGCCGTTGCTCCGCCGTCGGCCTCGGACTATAATGACCGGGAACCAATAAGGAGGCACGCCCATGCGGAAATCGGCATCCCTGCTTTTGCCCGCTCTCGCATTCCTGGCCTTACCGCTCGCAGCCGCGTCGGTATCGGCCGCTAAACCGGAGGAGGTAGGAGTATCGTCGGAGCGGTTGAAACGGATCGGCCAGATGATCCAGCGCCGCATCGATGCCGGCGATATTACCGGAGCCGTGACCCTGGTTGCCCGTAAGGGAAGGGTGGTGCATCTTGAGGCCCTGGGCGTGATGGATCTGGAATCCAAGAAACCCATGGCCAGGGACACCATGTTCCGCATCGCTTCCATGACCAAACCGGTCACCGGCCTCGCCATCATGATGATGTTGGAAGAGGGCAAGGTTCGCCTGACCGACCCCGTGTCGCGCTTCATTCCGGAGTTTCGCGGCATGAAGGTGGCGGTGGCGCTGCCCTCGCAGGGCCGCGGCGGTGGCCAGGCCGGCCGCGGCGGCGATCAGGCTGGACGCGGCGGCCCGCCGCCGGTGCCCCAGTTTTACACCATGCCGGCCGAGCGCGAAATTACGGTCCGCGATCTGCTGACCCACGTTTCCGGCCTGGCCAGCGGCCCCATGAGCAACAGCGAAGCCGAGAAGTTGAACCGGCTTCCGGAGGAAAACCTGGCCAGCTATATCCCCCGGCTGGGCAGCACGCCACTTGAGTTCCAACCGGGCTCGCGCTGGGCGTATAGTTCGCAGGCCGGCTTCGACACGCTGGGGCGCATCGTCGAAATCGCTTCCGGGATGACCCTGGACCAGTTTTTCCGGCAGCGCATTTTCTCACCGCTCGGCATGAAGGACATCTACTTTTGGCCGCCCGACGAAACCTGGCCGCGCGTGGCCACGCCGTATCAGCGTACCCCGGCCGGCCTGCAGAAACCGCCGAACCCGAACTTCATGTCGAGCAAGGTGTACTTCATGGGCTCCGGCGGGCTCATCACCACGGCCGAGGACTATCTTCCCTTGGGCGTGATGCTGGCCAACGGCGGCCAGTTGAACGGCAAGCGGCTGCTGAGCCCCAAGACCGTGGAGATGATGCGCTCCGTCCACGCGCCGGACACGCTGCCGGGCCGCCCGCCGGGCGAAGGCTTCGGCCTCAGCGTCCGGGTGGTGAGCGACCACGCCAAGAGGGGCACATTGCTTTCCACCGGCAGCTTCGGCTGGAGCGGCTACTACGGCACCCATTTCTTTGTGGACCCGGTGGAGCAGGTGGTGGGGCTGCTGATGGTGCAGACCGCCAACCCCGACGTCCAACGCGATTTCGAAGACATGGTGATGCAGGCGATTGTGGAGTAGCGTGGCGGCGACCCTCCGGGTCGCCGGCTCACCACCGGGTTGTCCTCAGGTGGCGCACCAGGAGCGTGCCTGCCAACACCGACGGGGTTACGCTGTTGACGCAGAATCAGGGTGGCGATGCGGGAAATATTGACTTATCGTGCTGCCCCCACCGGACACTTGCCCCTTCCGGGACGCGATCGCCCAGGGGTGGCGTGACCATCCGTGAGGCGCCATTGCGATAGCCAGTCATACCGTGAAATCTTGCCTCTTTGAATCCCACGCTTCCCAAGCCGATTCCCCTGACGCTAGACGCAAATTGTCCAGTTTATTGTTTGACTCGGCCTTAGCTTCGGTTGAAGCCGCTACCGTGTCTCCCGGTTCGGCAAGGCGCTCGACATCCACTCCCCGAAATCGTGCTTGAGCTTGGTGTGGGAGTCGCTGTCGATGTACAACATGTGGCCCGCCTGGTAATAGTCCCACGTGATCCGCTGGTGCATCTCGGGATCGAGGCCCATGTGGCTGAAAGTGTATTCCACCGCGTAGTACGGCGTCGCCAGATCGTAGTAACCCGCGGCGATCATCACCTTCATGTAAGGGTTCTTCGTCATGGCGTTCCGCAGCAGCGCCGTGGTGTCGCCGAAGCCGTTCTGCACGCCGTAGTCCCATGGTTGAACGCCGCCGGACGGATAGTAGTACATGTCGGTCTTGTATCCCAGATCCGTCCGCAAATAGCTCGTCAGAATCGCCGTGAACGGAGGCGTGATCAGCGTGCTCGAAGGATCGCCCTCGCTGGTCTCTCCCACATTGCGCGGCGACGGCATCGTCAACCGGCCGTCGTACCGGCCGATCGATTCGTGCTTGTCTCTCAGAAGCTGCCGCGTGAAATGCTGGACGTCAAACCGAAGATTGCTCTCGTCCAGATAGTGGGCATCCAGGCCGGTGAAGCGCACCAGTTTATCGATCGCCGCCTTTCGTTCCGCGGCCGGCAGTGCGTCGCCTTTCATCAGCGCCGTGGCGTACTCGCCGTTGGCAAACGCCTCCGCGTCCTTAAGGAACGATTTCAAGTCCTTGCGCTGCAGATCCGCCGCCACCTTCTTGTGATACCAGGCGTCGGCCGCATACGTGGGCAGTTCCAGCTCGTACACCAGGTCGTCACTGCGGCTCCAGATGGTTTCCAGGTTGAGGGTGGTGCCGATCAACACCACGCCGTTGAAAGCGATGCCGCGGTCGATCAGATAGCCCGCCAGGCCCGCCGCCCGGAAGGTTCCATAACTCTCGCCGGCGATGAAGAGCGGCGAGAGTTCACGGTTGTTGCGCATAATGTACATGCGCATGAACTCGCCCACCGATTGAATGTCGCCCTGCACGCCGTTCACGCGGCGCGCCACTTCGATATTCTTGGCGCGGCTGTAGCCCGTGCCCACCGGGTCGATGAACACCAGGTCGGTCTTATCCAGCCAGGTATCCTGGTTGTCCTTCATCTCGTACGGCGGAGGAAGCATGCCGCCGTTGGGCGCCAGTTTCGGACTGCGCGGCCCCATGCCGCCCATGTGCACCCACATGGAAGCCGACCCCGGACCGCCATTGAAGCAGAACGTCAGCGGGCGCTTCCCGGCATCGGTGGCGCTATCCAGGTTATAGGCCACGTAAAAGATGTGGGCTTCGGTTTCGCCCGCCGCGTCCTTCAACGGCATCTGCGCGACGGTGGCCGTGTAGTTCAGCGTTTGCCCCCCGGCATTGATCGAATGCTTGGTAACCACCGGGGTTTCGTCGATTTCGCCGCCGACGGCCGGTCCCGGACCCGCCACACCCCCGCGTCCGCCGCGCCCTCCCGGCGCCGGGGCCGGAGTCTGGGTGGCTGGCGTAGTGGGAGCGGTGGGCTGGGCCTGCCGCCCCTGTGCCAGCGCGCGCGGCGCTAAGGGAGCGAGTAGGAACATCAGAATCCAAAGCTGAGATCGCAACATGAGAATTATGATAAACCTTTGTGGGGCAGATTGTTTAATCTGCGGCGGATTGTGAATCCGCCTGCCGGGGCCGGTTGTTAATCTGCACCCGCGAACAAAAGCCATGTGTTCCCTGGGATTCGGATTTCCATTCCATTCTTGAGTGGGACAGACGATCGTCTTTTGTCGTCGGTCAACCGTCCGCGCTAAAGAGGGTCAACAGACCAGGACAGGCGATGGTCTGCCCTACAGCCTGGTGCCGCAATAGGCGCAGTTCGACCAGCCAGGCTTGCTCACCCGGCGGCAGTTGCCGCAAGCCGGCAGCATGTTGGCGCCGCAGCGCGGGCAGTAGGCGTAGCCGTGGTGCATCATGGACCCGCAGGCCGAGCAGTATCCCGGCAACGGATCCCGAAGGATGAAGTACAGAATCACCCCGATGCCGTTCGAGAGGAAAATCGCCAGCAGCGTCCACATTACGTAGCGCATCCCACGCCGGCGGGCATCGCCATAAATGTATCCCACCAGTACCGCGTAGGCGGCCGCGACCACCGGCACGACGACGGTGAGAAAGAAGAACATCGGTGGACGGACATGACCCGGGATCACCAAGTTGAGGACCAGGAAGGCAACCGCGAACAGGCTCCCTGCCGTAATCCAGGCGCCGATCGGGATGACACGGTTCTCTGGAGGAAATGCGGGATTCATCGGAAACTCCTTTCAGCACGCCGCCGGCGGCGGACCACCACGGCGGCAGTCAAGCCGGCCAGGACAGCGGAAAACTCCAACCAGATCAAAATGGCCGGATTGCCGCCCAGCCAATCCCATGCGCCCCACGTGGCCAGCGAAACCACCCAGCCGCAACCGCACCCGGCCACGCCCAAAGCGACGCCCGAAATCCGGTCGCGCCGCGCGGCCAGTTGGGCGGCAACCCGCGCCTGCGTGCGCGCCAGCAACGCAGCCGATGGCGCTGGCGATGGCAGCGAGGTCAGCCCGGCGGCCACTGCGGCCAGGCCGGCCAGCCCCGCGGCGCACGCAGGGCACTCACGGATGTGCTGGCGCACCTGCCGCTCCCCATCGGCGTCAAGCAAGCCGGCCGCGCTCAGCGCCAGCAGCGGACGTGTGGATTCATGCGGGGTCATATCAAGTCTTCCTTACGCCATCGCGCGGCCATGTTCTGCCGCAGGCATTCGAGGCCCCGCTGCACCCGGCTCTTCACCGTGGAAAGCGGCGCGCGCGTCACTTCGGCGATCTCTTCGAGCTTCATGCCCTCCTCAAATCGCAGCGTCAGCGCTTCCCGATACACCGCCGGAAGGCTCGCCATTTCGGCAGCCAGGATGGCGGATCTCTGCGCCGTAATCGCCGCGGCCAGGGCATCGGGTTCAACCGCCGCCCACTCCGCGCCGCGGTCCGGATCGTCGAGGCTTTCGCCGGTACGCCGCCGCAGCAGATCCATCGCGGCATTATGGGCGATGGCGAAAAGCCAGGTGTCGAAGCTGCGCCGCGGATCGTACCGGTGAATCTGTCCGGCGGCATGGAGCCAGGTCTGCTGGAACAGATCGTCGGCCGCCGCCGGCTCGTGAACCAGGCGGAGCAGGTAGCGGTAGAGCCGGTGTTGATAGCGGTCCACGACCGCCGCCAAAGCAGCCGGGTCGCGCCGCCGAAGCCGGGCGGCCTCGTCTGTTTCTGCCACGGGAAAGTCCTTGCCGATTGCAGCTTCGTAAATCATAACCGCATTGGGTATACGGATGACGGCCGCGAAAAGACGCAGGCACCTGCTACGATCTGCTACGATCCAATTTTTGGCACCTTCCAATTTGCTACGATCCATCGAGGGGGAATATCATGAGTCGGAATATCCAAGCATTGGGTGCCTGCGGCCTCGTCCTGGCCGCTGGAGCAGGGGCGTTCGCCCAGGCGCCGAAGCAGCCGCCTACGCCGGCGCAGGCCATTACGTCGACCTTCAACTACGTCAACCGCCAGATCCTGGACATGGCGAAAGACTTTCCGGAGGACAAGTACAGCTACAAGCCCAAACCGGAGATGCGCTCGTTCGGAGAAGTGATTCTTCACGTCATGGCCGGCAACACCTACGCCGCCAAGACCGGCCGCGGGGAAAACGTGAAGTGGGATGACCAGGAAGTGGACCCCAAGAAGTATCACGGCAAGGCCGAGATCGTGGCCGCCTTTCAGAAATCCGTCGACGACGCCACCGCCACGCTGAAGGCAATCCCGCCGGAGCAATTCACCAAATCCATCTCGCCTTGGATTTCGGTGATTGAACATTCCGGCGAGCACTACGGGCTGCTGGTGGCCTACTACCGCTTGAATGGGATCGTGCCGCCGGCCTCCAGGCCTAAGGCAAAGTAGCACGGCCAGGCAGCCCCGCTATTCCTGCTGTGTGGGTTTTTCGCGCACCGGGGAAAACACACACAGGCAAGAATGCCCGTGCTACCATACCGCGTTATGGACCACATCCTCTCCATCGTCCTGTTCACGCCGATTGCCGGCCTGCTGGCGCTGTTATTCATTCCGTCTTCGAATCCCCGGGCCGTCAAGCTATGCGCCAACATTGCCGGGTTCGTCGGCTTCCTGGTGTCCCTGCCCCTGGTATTCAATTTCGACCCCGGCAGGGACTTTCAGTTTCAGGAGAAGGGGCCGTGGATTCCCTCGTTGGGCGCCACCTACCATATCGGCATAGACGGGTTGGGGCTGTTGCTGGTGATGCTCACCACGGTGGTGGGCTTCCTGGCGATTCTCTCAAGCTGGAACGCCATCCACGACCGGCTGAAGGAATACTACGCCTTCTTCCTGCTGTTGCAGACCGGCATGCTGGGCGTCTTCATGGCGCTGGATTTCCTGCTGTTTTTCGTTTTCTGGGAAACCGTGCTGGTGCCGATGTATTTCATCATCCTGCTGTGGGGCGGGCCGCGGCGCAGTTATGCGGCTATCAAATTCATGATCTACACGCTGATCGGAAGCGTGCTCATGCTGCTCGGCATCCTGATGCTGTACTACTATCACTACGACCAATTCCAAACCCTCAGCTTCGACATTTCCGACCTGATGCGCACGCAGGTTCCCGCCAACGTGCAGTGGTGGGTCTTCTGGGCCTTCTTCGTCGGTTTCGCCGTGAAGGTGCCGATGTTCCCGTTCCACACCTGGCTGCCGGACGCCCACACCGAAGCGCCCACGGCCGGGTCGGTGGTGCTGGCCAGCGTCCTGCTGAAGATGGGGACGTACGGATTCCTGCGCTTCTCACTGCCGCTGCTGCCCGAATCGGCTAAGAACCCCACCATCATTAACGCCATGGGCATCCTTTCCATCATCGGGATCGTCTACGGAGCGCTGGCCTGCCTGATGCAGAAGGATTGGAAGAAGCTGGTGGCCTACTCTTCGGTGAGCCACCTGGGTTTCTGTACGCTGGGCATCTTCGCGCTCAATCCGGCGGGGATCTCGGGCTCGATCATCCAACAGATCAACCATGGCATTTCCACCGGCATGCTCTTCCTGATCGTCGGCGTGGTGTACGAACGCCGCCACACCCGCGAGATCTCCGCATACGGCGGATTGATGAAAGTGATGCCGATCTTCACCATCGTCTTCCTGCTGGCCGCGCTGAGTTCGATGGGCATGCCGCCGCTCAACGGCTTCATCGGCGAGTTGACGATTCTGGGCGGCGCCTACCAGATGTCCTTCAACTGGGCCTTCTGGGCAGCCGTGGGAATCGCCTTGGGCGCGGCGTATTTGCTGTGGCTGTTCCAGCGCACCATGTTGGGAGAGGTGAAGGAAACCAACGCCCTGCTCAAAGATCTGTCGTGGCGCGAGATCGCCGTCTTCGCCCCGCTGATCGCCTGGGCTTTCTGGATCGGATTGAACCCGCAGCCCTACTTCCGCGTGCTGGAGCGCCCGGTAGCCCAGATCGTGGAACGCGTCCACCCCGGCTACTACGCCGAGCGCCACTTGACGAACCCGCTGGCAGTTGGCACGACGGCACAGTTGCGGTAACACGGCCATTCTTGGCTGTGTTCCTGGCTGTGTGGATTTTTCTCCGATGGTCTACTATGAGCGCAACCTCCCCTATTGGCACCCGGAGGGTGCGGCGATATTCCTGACCTGGCGACTCCACGGTACAGCCGCGCATTTCCGGGCCGAGCAAGAGGCGAAGAATGCGGGCCGGGCATTTGTGGCGGTTGACCGGCAATTGGCTGCCACCGAATCTGGGCCCAAATGGCTTCGCGAACCCGCCATTGCCCAGTGCGTAGTGGATGCGTTGCGGTTCGGGGAAAGGCAGCTCAAGCTTTACACCCTGGTTGCTTATTGCGTAATGCCAAATCATGTCCACCTGGTGGTTGACCCTGAGTGCCGATTGCGAAAATCACGAAGTCATTAAAAGGCTTCACGGCGCGAGAGGCTAATAAGATTCTGGGCCGCACCGGCGAACCATTCTGGCATGGTGAAACCTATGACCACTGGATTCGGAACGAATAGGAGCGGTATCGAATCATCAGGTACGTCGAGTCGAATCCCGTCACAGCGGGGCTGGTTGAAACGATAGAAGAGTGGCCGTGGTCCAGCGCAAGCCGATGACACAGAAAAAACACAGCCAAAAATGGCCGCGTTACGCCCGCAACGACTCCAACGGGTCCGCCGTCGCGGCCCGGCGCGCCGGGGCCAGCATCGCCAGCAAACCCGCCATCAGCAGCAGCCCCGCGGCCGCCGCGTAGACCATCGGGTCTCCACTGTCGAGCTGAATCGGCGTGCTCTTGAACGTCTGCTTCAGCGCGGTGGCTGTCACCAACGATTGCCACAGTCCGAAGAACACGCCGTGCATCACCGGCTTTCCGCCCCCGACGAACACCTCACGGACGATGTCCCAACGGGTGGCCCCCAGCGCCACGCGGATGCCCATGTCGCGGGTCCGCTGGCTGACCGCAAAAGCCACCGCGCCGTAGATGCCGGTGGTCGCCAGCACAATCGCCACCAGGCCCAGCATGCCGATCAGCGTGACCAGGTTCCAGAGGACCGCCGTCACCTCATCGATCCAGTCCTGCAGAATGCGCGACACGCCGAGAATCTCGGGATTCACGCTACGAATGGTCGAGCGAACCGCCGCCAGCAGCGCGGGCGTGGCGTTCGGCGTTCGGCTTGACGTTCCGCCAGCGATCCGCACCATCAGGAACGTGTGCTCCTTGTTGAGCGGCGTCAGCCGGTAGGCCGGCGGATTCTCTGAACCGCCGAACCGCACCGGGCTCACATCCCGCGCCAAGCCAATTACGGGGACGCGGCCCTCCGGCAATGCCAGCAGTTTGCCCACCGGGTCCTGCCGCGGCCACAGCACCTTCGCCAACGCCTCCGAAACTACCACCGCGCTGCGGTCGGCCTCCTGAAACTCGCGCCCGCGCAGCAGCGAGAGCCCGAGGGTTTGGAAGTAGCCGGGCGACGCCGGATACACATCCACGGTCTGAGTGGCGTCGCTCGACCTTCCCGGAAAGCTCACCTCCACGGTATCGTGGCTGAGTAGCGGCGGCTCGTCGGAATAAGCAACCGACTGCACACCCTGCAACCCTTGCAGGCGGAAAACGACGGACTGCATCAGCGTCCGCGACGCCGCCAGCGTGGCGCCTTCCGGAAAACGCAGCGGAGCCACCAGAACTTTTCGCGGCTGGTACCCCGGGTCGGTGCGCAAGATCCGGTACTCGGCCTGGGCGAACAGGCCCGCGCCAACCAGCATCACCAGGCTGGCCGACACCTGCGCCGCCACCAGCCAACGCTGCATCCCCGTTCCAGACATTTTGCCGCCGATGGCGCCAGAGACCGCGCCCACGTGGCCTTTGAGCGACGCCGTCAAATCCACCTTCAACGATTCCAAAGCCGGCGCCAGGCCGCACACACAGCCCGTGAAAAATGCTACCGCCGCAATGTAGGCGAAGATGCGCCAGTCCGGCGGCAGCGGAAAGTCGGGCGGGCGCTTCACCACAAACTCATACAGGATGTTCGGAATTCGCCGCGCCACGTACACGCTCACCGCCCCCGCCAGCGACGCCAGCAGCAGGCTCTCGGTCAGCAGCATGCGCATCAGGCGAATCCGCGGCGCGCCCAGCGCCAGGCGCACGGCGATCTCCCGCTTCCGCGAGGCGGCCCGCGAGAGCAACAGCGTGGTCACGTTGGCGCACGAAATCAGCAGCACCAGGTTGATGGCGCCGATCACCCAGCCCATCACCATCAGGTTCTGGCCGGTGAATTCCACTTCTTCCATCCACGATCCGTCGGTCACCGTGACTTCGGTTCGGCGGCCCGAATGCAACTGGTCCAGGCGCCGTTCCAGCGTGGCCAGTTCGGCCTGCGCCTGCGGCCTGGTGAAT
Organism: Candidatus Acidiferrales bacterium; assembly: GCA_035570275.1. GTDB lineage: Bacteria > Acidobacteriota > Terriglobia > Bryobacterales > Bryobacteraceae > DATMNI01. The sequence goes on from DATMNI010000182.1 coordinate 39,955, forward strand.
CCCGGCGCCAGGCGCCCAATCAGAAACAGCCAAAGATTATCGTCCTGCGTGAAGAAATTGCGGCTCGGCGAAAAGTATGGCAGCGCCGTGAAAGGCAGCCAGATGCGCGAAGGCCTGGTCCACCCCGAAGTTCCCCTGGGCACAACCCCCACCACCGTCACCGGCCGGCCGTTCAGGCGTACTACGCGGCCGACCATCTGCGGGTCGGACCCGAACCGGCTCTGCCACAGGTCGTCACTGATGAGCGCCACCGGCGCCTGGCCCGGCGCGTGGCAATCGTCCGGCACCAATAGCCGGCCGCGGATGGCGTGGTCCAGTCCATCCACCTGAAAGAAATTGCACGACACCACCATGCCGAACGTAGTGGAAGGGTCCTCTTCCAACTGGCCGCCAAACAGTTCGAAAGCCGCCAGCAGCCGCAGGCTGCGCGAGGTTTCCTGCAGCGATAGGTATTCGCGATAAGAGACCGGCCGCTGCCCGGTTTGAAACCGCGGCTGCGTCATCACGCGCACAAAGCTGTCGGGATCTTTGTAGACATGCGGCTGCAGCGCGACTCCGTTGATCACGGTGAGCACGCTCACGTTCATCCCAATGCCCAGCGTCAGCGTGAGCACGACCACGCTCGAAAGCAGCCAGTTTTTGCGAATCAGCCGCAGCCCGTAGCGCACATCTTCGAACAGGTTCGCCCAAAGCGCCGGCTTGTGCTCTTCGTCGTCCAGTTCCTCACGCCATTCCGGCGGCAAAATGCCGCGCGATGCCACGAGGCCGCTAGTGAACATTTCCGGCGCGAGTTGGCAGGCGGGTTGCCGGACTGCCGCGTCCCGCTCGGCAGGCTGCGCATCAGAGTTAGCGGCGGGGTCGGCCTGCAGCCCCAGCGTCATCACGGCGTAGTCGAGAGCCTCCTCATACAGCAGGGGGTTTTCGGACGCAAACGCGCGGCGGCGCCGCCGCATCCACCACAGCACCGCCGCCTCGAACCCCAACACCGCCAGAAACGCCGCCGGGTCGCCCGACCCGAACAGCAGCAATTGCGCCGCAATCGCCAACACCGGCAAATACATCGCGTAGATCAGCGACGAAAGCCACACCTCCTGCTTGCCCGGCATGTATGAACAGGTGAACGGCAGTTTCTGCCAGTGCCGGAAGAGCACCTCAAACAGCAGCAGGGCGGCCAGCAAACCGATGAGGGATGCCGCCGCCGCGCGCACCGGGCCGAAGACCGCGACCGCCGCCGGCACCGTGGCCGCATAGATGGGTACGATGCCGCACCAGACCAGGAAGCGCTCTACCGCGTTAAGCCAGGATTCCCGCCCCAACCCGCGCCCCTGCCCCTCGTTCAGTTGGAACAGCCAGTTAGCGCGCAGTTCCACCGGCAGCGAAAACAGATAGCGCAGCCCCAGGCAGTTGCAGCAACAGGCCACCAGCGGCACCAGCACCACCAGCACGCCCACTGTTCCGGCGTCGTGCCGGGCTGACTTCGGCATGTCGCCCAGACCGCTCAGGATCCACCCTAGCGCAATGCCGGCGTAGGCCAGCAGCACCATGCGATGGTTCCGGCTGCGCGCCAGGGACTTCCAGATGAATGCGAAGGCCGCCTGCTCGCGCGGGTCGCGAATCCACAGATCCAGCAGCCAGGCGCCCGCGCCTTCCCACCGCCTGCGGCCCGGAGTGACTTGCGCCTCCAGCAGCAGCTTGCGGTAGCGATGATAGCTGAACAAATAGGACAGCACCGCGACCGCGGGCGGCAGCGTCAAGGCCAGCACGGCGGCGCGCCCCCCTCCACCTCCGCCCAGCATCGTGGCTCTGCCCAACATCGCCGCCCGCAGATTCCCGAACCAGACCGGCGGCCACCACCAGGCGGCCTGCGGTTGATCGCCGACCAGCGGCACCGCGCCCAGCGTGGCGATGAATACGACAGCCTGCGCCAACAACGAAACCCGCGTAAACAGCCGCCCCGGCAGCACGTTGAGCAGAACGCCCTGCACCGCCAGCAGGGTGAAGAAGACGAAGACGCAGGCCCCGCCGAGGGCTGCGAAGTTCGCCGCGGCGATGGAACCGGTGGAGGGGTTCTCCTGCCACGGCCCCGCGATCACGTAGGCGAACAACATCGCCGGCATCCCGGTCAACGCCACCACAAACGCCGCGAAGACCAGGAGCAGCGCAGCAAATTTCGCCAGGAAAATCTGCCGCGGCGTCACCGGCAGACCGGCCAGCGCCAGGCTGTCCCGCAGGCTCGGAAACAGCGACTGCCATTGCAGCGCCGTACCGAGCGCCGTCACAGCCATGGCCAACGCCAGGAACGTCAGCATGTCCGTATGGACGCCGCTCAGGTACCGTTCCGATGTCCCGGCGTAGGGATTCATCAGGTGCGCATAACGTTCCGCGTACGTCTTCAACGCCAGGATGCTGAATGAGAACAGCACCGCCGCCAGGCCGATCGCCAGCTTCATCCAGTCGCCCGAAGCCCCAACCATGTCGCTGTCGAAGAAGCGCGCCAGGAAGTGCCGCACCAGCTCGAAGCCTGGTACGTGCGTCTCTGCCAGCCAGTCGCGAAACCCGGCGGTTATGCGATGCCTCATGCCGAGCCGTTCTTGACTCATGCCGACACGACGTCCAGAATCCGCCGCGCGATGGAGTCGGTGTCGTCGGTCTGGGTGAGCTGCGCGAAGACTCCTTCCAGGGAAGATTCCGACATCACCTCCTGCAACCGGGCCACCGAGTCATGCGCCACCACATGTCCCTTGCGCAGGATCAGAACTGTGTTGCAGACCTTCTCCACCACCTCCAGCACGTGCGAGCTGTACAGCACCATTTTCTGACGCCCGGCCAGCGATTTCAGCAGGCTGCGCAGCACCATGGCGGCATTTACATCCAGCCCCGAAAAGGGCTCGTCCAGGATCAGCAATTCCGGATCGTGCAGCAGCGCGGCCAGCAGCAGGATTTTCTGCCGCATGCCTTTCGAGTAGCCGGCCAGCGGCGAGTGCCGGTCGTCCCACAGCCCGACCAGCCGCAGCAGTTCGTCCATCTTCTGTTCCAGCACCCGCCGCGTGAGGCCGCGCAGCCGGCCCACAAGCTGCAAGTATTCGCGCCCCGTCAAATGCGGATACAGATGCGGCTCTTCGGGCACGTAGCCGAGGCGCTTCTGATAAGCCGGCAGGTTCTGCCGCACATTCTGCCCGTGGAAGAAGATATGCCCCGACGTCGGCTCCAGCAGCCCCGTCAGCATCTTCACCGTGGTGCTTTTGCCGGCGCCGTTGGGGCCGAGGTAGCCGAGAATTTCCCCCGGACGGATAGTGAAGCTGACGCCCGATACTACCGGCACGGCGCCATAGTGCTTGGTCAGAAGGCGGACTTCGAGCATGCAGATTTGGACACCCGCGCCTGCGAAAATGTTCCGCTGGTGGTACGTGCTCTCCGACGCCCTTCACCAGGTGATGAACCATGCCGCGCACGGCAAACTGCGCATCGAAACCGAGCGGGTCCGGCTGATGGATATAGAGGGCGCGTGGGAACGCGATCCGCACGGGAGCAGGCTCGTGGTGATCCCGTAGGCCCGACCCGAAAATCGCGCCAGCCGGCCGCTCAGCGCAATGTATAGGTCAGGAGAGCCCGCACATTGAACAGCCCGTCATTGGTTCGAGGCGAGGTGGGGCTTCGGTTCACCCACAGAGGACTGTAGAACGCATCCACCGTAAACGCCGCCCTCTTGGTGAGTAAATAGCTGACACCGGCGGTTCCGGAGAATGTGGCGCCGCGCGTCCATAGCCGGGTTTCATCCAGCCCCCTCACAACCGGCGCGTGGGTCTGATAAGCGGAGTCCATAAAATTGCCTCCGGCAGCTACGTGGGGCACCAACTTCGGCATGCTGGGAATTTTATACGCGAATTGAATTTCGTTCCCGGCATACCGCAGCGTGGCGACATCCGACGACCTGCCCACGCACGACGTGGCGTTTTCCGGAGATCCCGGTGCAAAGGTCCACGCGGTGTCCGAACAGGAGAAAGAGCCCTTTACCGACCCCACCTGCCCGTATCCGCGCCAGCTCAGCGTCCACCGCTCCCGCTCCAATATCGGGCGCTCCAGGCCGAACGCGAGGAGGTGCGCCGTAACGCCGAATAAATGGAACGGCGGTAGTGGGGCAGCGACCAGCGTAAGCTTCCAAGGCAGGCCGACCCTGAAGACAGGCCTGGCGAGGACAGGCGCCTTGTTGAGGTCCTGGACCGCCTTGCCGTTAAACCCGATTCGCTCTTGCCCCGTGTCCAGCGTCGGCAACCATCCCGTTTCGAATCCCACGCTGACAGACCCGATCCGGTGCCCTTCGGCCGCTTCGGGCGGCTGCAGGCCGCTTAGCAGCGATGTCGATGAGAAGTACTTGAGTCCCCAAGCCTCCGGGCGATCGAAACTCACATGGTAATTCTTACCGAAGGGGGTTATGCCTGGGATGGCTCCGCTGGCGCTTCCACCGTTCTGAGCCATGGCCGTGGCGGTAAGTACACTGGTGACTCCAACGACAACTGCAAACGTTCCCATTGCTTTACTCTTATTGAATCCGAACATAACAGGTCTCCCCAAGCGCGCCTCGATCTTTCTTAGCGCGCCAATTGAATATTGAATTCGATCTGGATTTCATCCTTCACTTTTATCGAACCCCCCGCAACTTTGACGGGCTGGATGCCGAATTCCGTCTGCTTGAAACGTGAGGTCCCCACGTAATGCCCGCCTTCTTCCCGCACTTCTACCACCACTGTGCGGGTTTGCCCGTGCAGAGTAAGATTGCCGCTTACTTTCCAGGAACCGGCGCCGGCCGGCTCCGCGCCCGTGGATCGAAAAGCGATTTCCGGATAGCGCTCGCCGTCAAGGACTTCGGGGCCCAGCATGGTGCTCTGGATCTCCGCGCGGTCCTTATCGGAAACCCCCGGGTCGCGCACCTCTAATGCCCGCGTTTGCGAGTGTAACTCGACTTGACGGGCGGTAAGATCGACCGAGCCACCGGCAATAGGCGCGGCAATCTCGTGATTGTGCCCTAGCGCGGAAAGCACGCCGGCCTTGTACACCCGCACCGTCATCACGGATTTCCCGGGATCGATCGCGCGTTGCTGGGCGATTGCGGCAGCGGTCCATGCCAAACTTGCAACCCAAACTGCCAGCGCCCGTCTTAGTCTTGCCTTCAATTTGCGCTCCACAGATTACGGCCCTCCACAGATAGACTCATTCCCTGGCCGACTCCAGAGTAGCAAGCAGCCTTCGTGCCATAACGGCATTGAGGCTGTTCAAGGCTTTGTAAATTCACACTTATTCACACCTCTTTGTCCGAACCAGCACGGCAGCGGTGTCGGCTAACACCCAAGTGTCTCAGGTTAGAGTGAGGCTGAACGGCTTGGAAGCGCGCATGACTTGAGACGCAGCCGGGAAAGGAGCTAGCGGGCTGAGGAAGCGCCGTGACGACACTGTCAACGTCCCGCTCCAGCAGCACGGTTGGCGTCAGTCGCCACGGGGAGTTGCGATTCGCGCGCCGTCACAGGCCGCGGCCTGCGAATTCATCGACGCGGCGAGAAGAGCGATGCCGGGGCGCAAGCCTCCCCGCACACCGTCGCAGGCGGCCCCAAAGTGACACGTGTGTCCGTCGCGACTCCCCCGCTGTAGATATCGTTCACGGGCACTCTACCCAATTATTGCCACACTCGATGAACCCCGAGGGGTTGCTGCCGTACAACCACGGCTCCCCAACGACAGTTTTACAAGTATTGCCATGGTATGTGACATGCACGCTGTCTATAATTCGAGTGATGATACGAGAGAACGAAATTGAGATTCTGGACCAAAATGACGTTCCCGAGGAATTAGTTGCACGGGCATACCGGGACCTCGCCAGAATCCACCGTTGGCTGGGTGACACAAATCTGATTGTGCGCGCCATTCGCGAGGATCCTCAGCCGGTGCATCGAATATTGGATGTGGGATGCGCCACCGGTCTCGTTTTGGAAGAGGTTGGGCGCAGGCTCGGGGTCGAAGTTGTTGGCGTGGACATCAATCCGCACCCCGGTATCGCCGCGTCAGTTCCGATCATTCAGGCCGACGCACTACACGACCCGCTGCCGTTTGCCGATGTCGCGTACGCCATGCACCTCGGCCATCACCTTTGCGAACGCGATTTGGTGCGCCTCATTCGCAACGTGGGAAGATACTGCCGGCGATTCATTCTTCTCGACCTCGTTCGTCACCCGCTGCCGCTGGCCCTGTTCCGGGTTTTCATCGCGCCTCTCGTGTGCCCGATTGACGCCGAAGATGGGCAGCGCTCGGTACGGCGATCGTACACTCCCAGTGAGTTCCGAAGAATAACCGCTTCCGCGCTGGCGGGCGCCGCCGGCAGTTTCCGGCTTTCGGTCGCGCCGTTTTATATCCGCCAGGTAATCGATATCTCGTACGCGAATGCCGGCCGCTACCCCGGCAGCAACGTTTCCCGCCCCAAAGACAGTCAAAGACGCGGCCGCCGGGAGGCAAGGCGCAAAGGCGAACTCTCCGCTGTGCACGCATCAAACAGTAAACTCTGAACGGTAAGATTCGCGACCGGGGCGGGATTCGGTCGAGGCCCTCCGAGGCCTATCTGTGAGTTTATTTACTAATGTGAGTTTACTTACTAAGCCGGGCGTTGGGTATTTGCATTGCTCTATTAAGTTCACATAGGAGGATGGATGGAAGCGAAAAGCCCGGCGCCGTTCCGAATTAGCCTTTGGAGGTGGGGGCCTTGCAGACCGATGTCCTGGTGATTGGCGGTGGGCCGGCCGGACTGGCGGCGGCGATCGCGGCCCGGACCAAGGGATTCGATGTCACGGTGGTCGACGCGGCGCGTCCTCCGATCGACAAAGCCTGCGGCGAAGGAATTATGCCTGCCGGGGTGGAGGTCTTACGACGGCTGGGAGTTCGGCTTTCGGGGGGCGACGCATTCCCATTACGGGGCATCCGCTTTCTGGACTCAGGGGTCTCCGTGGAGGCACGTTTTCGATTCGGACCCGGACTCGCGCTGCGGCGGACGGGACTGCACCAGATTCTCGCCGGCCATGCATCCGATCTCGGCGTGCGTCTGCTTTGGGGCACGCTCGTCAGCGATGCTTCCCAGCTTCCCTCGTGCCGCTGGATGGTGGGCGCCGACGGACAGAACTCGCGCGTGCGCCACGCTGCCGGACTTGACGCCGCGAGCCGGGAATCCTGGCGCTATGGATTTCGGCGGCATTACCGGGTTTCGCCATGGACCGATTTCGTCGAAGTGCACTGGGGCTCGCGCTGCCAGGTCTACGTGACGCCGGTGAGCCAGGACGAGATCGGGATTGCGCTGCTGTCGCGGGATTCCCATCTTAGACTGGATAGTGCGTTAAGCGAGTTTCCGGATTTACACGGAAGACTCCAGGGCGCCGAGGCGTCAAGTACCGAGCGCGGCGCGGTGACGGTTTCGCGCCGGCTGCGGCGCGTGTATCGCGGACACACGGTGTTGGTCGGCGACGCGTCAGGATCGGTGGATGCCATAACCGGCGAAGGATTGAGCCTCTCGTTTCATCAGGCCGTCGCGTTATCCGAGGCGCTCGGTACCGGCGACCTGGCATCTTATCAAGCGGAACATTCGCGTCTCGCCCGGCGTCCGGCTTTGGTCGCGAGCATCCTGCTCTCGTTGGACCGTTTTCCGCCGCTCCGCCGGAGCGTGCTTAGGTTGCTAGCTTCTGAACCGCCGATTTTCGGGAAGCTCCTGACCAGATATGCGCCGGATGTGTCGTGACACCAGCCGGGCTGGAGTACTGTATAACCGCAGAGCCGCAGAGACGCGAAGGAAGTCGCAGAGAAGGGGCACTAGGGTTGCCGCCGTATACGCCAACCCCGGATTGTCAATAACTAGTTTCTGTCGCGAAACTCGGTTTCCGCGCGTAAGACCGCTCCCTAACGGTCACGGCTTCTGATACGAAGTCTGGTATTGTCAACGAGGTCATCAGAGCCACGACTTGTCGCTCGACCGTTAGGGAGTGTTTGCTTTGCTGCACGTCAGCTTCGCGACAGAAACTAACTACGACCGATGCAGAAAGCCATATCCGTTTAGGTCTTCCTCAGCGCTCTCTCTGTGTCTCAGCGCCTCTGCGGTGAAGAGCACTTTCGGTCTGAGGCAGACCCTGGCTGGTTCTTTGTGGGGAGACTCGCGAGAAGCTAGCGATCGATGGCTCCGCCGCCCTTGTCTCCCACAGGTTTCTTCCACAGGCGAACGCCCCCAATGAACGCGTTCCGGTTGTCGCCAAGCCGGGCGCCGGGAGGCAACTTCTTGAGCTTCTTGGCGTTTCCGCCTCCCAGCACCACGTACTCGGCCCCCAAAGCAGCCTGGAGACGCTTCGCGACGTCTCTTACGCAGCGGCGCCAGTGCTTCTTACCGAAACGCTTGATTCCGCGGGCACCGACGTATCCCTCATACGTGCGCCCGTTCTTGTAGGGAAGATGTGCCAACTCCATTGGTTCGAGAGTGCCGTCAACGATCATGGCCGAGCCTAGCCCGGCGCCCAGCCCCAGAAAAAGCATGCGGCCTCCGTCGTAGCTTCCGAGTGCCTGCATGGCAGCGTCATTGATCACCTTGACGGGACGCCCGAATGCCTTGCCGAAATCAAATCCGACCCAACCGCCGGCGAGATTGTGAGGCTCAAGCTTGGGGCGTCCGTTGACCACGGGCCCCGGATATCCGATCGAGACGAAGTCGAACTGCCAGTCTTTGACAAGACGCTTGGTTTCGCGCGCCATTTTACTTGCCGTCATTTCGGAGCCGGAGGGAATCTTACGCTCCTCGCGTTGTCCCGTGGCCCTCACCTTGACGTGCGTCCCGCCGACATCGATCACGAGGATCTTGTTGCGTTTTTGCGCAGCGGCTGTCACTAGAACTCCTTCTCTGGAACACCAATTACCAGGCTCGCGGGCAAACCGGCACAGCCATTCAATGCCAAACAGCGGAATTGGCGGCAGTCCCCGCTTTTCGGCGCGATACACCGTTTCATTAATACAGTCGCGTATTTCGACGAAACCGCTCCCTAACGGTCACGGCTCTGATCGGAGCCGCGCGCGTTAGCAAGCGGTTTCCCGATACGTCGGCGTATTTCTGAAACGACCGGCGTAGTTACGTTTCGCAGCGAAGTCACAGACCGGGGCCGGATGTTCAACAGCAGCCAACCAACTCTTCCGGTCCCGCCCTGCCAAGCGCCGCCCGCTGCAATGTTACGCTACGGCGCGACGCCAATGCGGCCTGCCGGCAGGGCCGCATTATTCTTTTCGCATTAGTGGATAATCCCCAGCATCCAGACTAAGAGCAGAATCAGCAATATGGTGCCTAGCCCGACACCCGCACCCCCACCGTAACCCCAACGGCTATGGCCGTAGTATCCGCCACCACCGCCTAAAACCAACACCAAAATCACAATCAGCAGTATCAATCCCATCGTCGATCTCCCTTTCTCCTGAACGTTTGAATCGTGCCTGGCTGGCTACTTCTCTAACACTTTTTCAACCTGGCCCACTTTCTTTTGGACCTTTCCGGCAAGGTTCTCGGCTGTGCCTTCATCCTCTAAGTCGGGATTGCCGATCGCACGGCCGGCCGCCGCTTTTACTTTGCCCTTAACTTCATGAAACGCGCCTTCGATCTGGTCTTTCGAACTTGGATTCATTTTGTCTTTCTCCTTTATTGGTTATGGTCGAATGTCTAAGCAGAGCAGCCGCTTACTTGTCAAGGGCTTCGTCGCTCCGGGTTGTTTACTCCGAGGAAGTCGCCTTTTGATTCTTGACCTGCAGTTCGTTCACTACCTGCTGCACGTTTGGAACGGAAGCCGCAACCCTTTCAGCCTCGCGGCGCTGGGATTGAGAGTCCACTTCGCCCGACAGCGTGACAACGTGGTTCTTGACGGCGTACTTTACACGATCGTGCAGCTTGCTTTGAATGAGCGCGGCGTCCAGGTTTTGCTCGATGCCTTTATCCAGATCCGAATTGATGGCTTTGGCTTCCCTTTCGGCGCCCAACGGGACCACCGCTATCTGGTCGGCCACAACTTGTCCGCTGGCGATGGATCTTGCAATGGATTCCGCTTGTGCCTTGTCGCTGTCGCCCGGGACTTGTCCGCCCAGCGTCACTACGCCCTTATCGCGATCCTGATTGACGGAAACCTTCTTAAGGCCGGCCTGATCGAGCGATCTGCGGATGTTGTCGGAAACGTCGGGTGATTTCATGGTCTGTGAGCACCCCGCAAGGACTCCAACGGCAACCATCGGCAGCCACGCAGGCCATTGAGTGAGAGTCTTCATGTTCAACATCCTTTCCTCAATTCCACCCTGCTATTGAGCAAATTTGGGACCAAACCCGAATGCTGAGAACACAAGTTACCGGGTTTCAGAATCGTATCTAAGTGCAAGTCTTGCCGTCTGACCAGCGTAAGAAAAGCGAAGTCTGTGCTAAGTTTGGCTCCCTGAGTGCTATCCTAAGCATCATGCGGGCGAATTGGCTGGTCCTCTTGATTTTGCTTCCGGGCCTGGATGCGCGGGCTGCCGACGTATGTAATCCCACGGATCTGTTGGGGCCGTATGCATTCCAGCTAACCGGCTCGACGGATATCTCCGGGACGCCGAGAGCCACTGCCAGCCTGGGCCTCATCACCTTCGATGGGCGCGGCAAACTTAGTGGGACGGCATCTGCCACCTTCCGCGGGCTGCTGCTGGGGAATCCGGTGACAGGAACCTACGAGGCCAAATCGGATTGTTCGGTCACCTGGAAGTTGCAGGACGATTCCGGCGCATTCCAGAATTTCAGCGGAACGCTTTCGGCCGATGGAACCCGCGTACAATTCAGCCAGACCGACCCGGGCGGCGCCCAGCACGGGATCATGAAGAAAACCCCCGGCACGTGCTCCGCGGCCGATCTCCAGAAGAGATATAGCTACACAGTCTCCGGCAGCACTACACCGATGCAACCAAGTGAAGTATCGCACACTGTGTCCGCCGAGGGGATCCTCGACACGGCCGAGAATGGCACCTTTACGGTAGAGAGCGACTGCTCGGTGCAATTCAAATTGACGCTTCCAGGTGGAGACGGCGAGGTGGCCGACCCTACACCAAGGAGCATGCGCGGATTTCTGGTCAATGGCGGCAAGGAAATTCTCGCCTTCCAGACTGACCCGGGCGCCATGGTTGCCGCGCGCCTCAGTTCCGACGCCAAGTGAAGGCATGCTGCCAGCAAGGTCTGCACTTTCTGTAACAGAACGTGCGTGTGGTACCCGGTCAACCGACTGGTCACCTGGCGGTTCCCTTGGCCTTCGCCACATCGAACAACGTTGGGTAGAATTGCACGAACGTTGTGTCCACGGCGCCGTGCTCGAGGTGACACGAATAGCAATCGGCGGTTTGCGGAATCAGCTTGCCTGACGGCTGCGAGCCTTCGAACCGGAAAAACGCCCATTTCCCGGGGAAGCGGCCCTCGTCCTTCACATGCGCTTCCATGGCGGCAAACCCGGACTGAAATCGACCGCCGGCATTGATCGATTCCCGGGAACGCGAATCCCGCAGTTCCAGAACCAGGACCGTCTTGTTCGGCCAGCGTCCGGTATCGAGGAAAGCGCGGTAAGCTGTTCGCGGAACGAATACATTGTCAAAGAGCGGATCGGCGCGCGCCGAGGATTGCGTATATGACATGCCGAGGCCGGAACTCAAGAATACCCACTCCCGGTAATCCAGCGGCCGCATGAGTTGACCATCGGCGGTGTACCGCGGCTCGTCAGCCTTGCCGTCCCACGCCACAACCGCGGTGACCACGGCCGCGGCCAGCGCGAATCCGCCTATCGTTTTAGCGATGCCCGTCATTTCGCGTTCCTCCGGAGTATTGCTGGCCAGGAGCCAGAGGCAATGCCTCCCGGCCTGCCCTCGTCATATATTCACGCGAATCCCGGCGCCGTTGCAAGGCTGTTGAGTCTGGAACGCTGTTCGCGGCCAACGAGGGCAAGCTGGTGGCGGCTGCGGAGGCGGCTACGGAGGCGGCATCCGGCGAACGCCAAAGCGGCGGCGATTCGGGACGGGCCCGGCGGATCTACAATCCGCCGCCCGACTCCACGCGTGCGTAATCATTGCCCAATCACGTCCACGCGATCTCCAACGGCACACCGCAATGCCCACCAACAGGCGATGGCTCAAAGAGAAAACCATCGCGAGGGTCAAGCGCGGGCTGGGTGACAGACGACACAACCCGATCGGCAATTCCGCCCCAAAAAAGTTGAGCTCAGCCGCGGCCCACAAACGGCATCCTGGTGGCCATGACGGTCAGGAATTCGACGTTGGCGTCGAGGGGCAGATTGGCCATGTAGAGCACCGCCTCGGCCACGTGGCGAACGTCCATTCGCGGCTCCACCATCATGGTTCCGTTGGCCTGCGGTACGCCCTGGCTCATGCGCTCGGTCATCTCGGTAGCGGCGTTGCCGATGTCGATCTGGCCGCACGCGATATGGAAATTCCGGCCATCCAGAGAGATGCTCTTGGTGAGGCCGGTGATGGCGTGTTTGGTGGCGGTGTAGGGCGCTGAGTTGGGGCGTGGGACGTGCGCCGAGATGGATCCGTTGTTGATGATGCGGCCGCCCTGCGGTGTCTGGGCCTTCATCATTCGGATGGCTTCCTGCGCGCACAGGAACGCGCCGGTCAGGTTGACGCCCACGACGGCGCTCCATGCAGCGAAGCTCAGGTCTTCCATCGGAATGGCGGGGGCGTTCGAGCCGGCGTTGTTGAACAGAACGTCCAGGCGGCCGAAGGCTTCCCGGGCTTTGGCGAAGAGGGCTTTTACGGAGCCGGGATCGCTGACGTCGGACGGAACCGGCAGCACTGCGCCACCGCCCGCGCTACCGCCAGATACCGCCATGGCAGCGGTGCGCTCCAACTCACTGGCGCGGCGACCGGCCAGCACCACCGCATAGCCGGCTGCCTGCAGCGCCAGGCTCACGGCGCGTCCGATTCCACTGCCCGCGCCGGTGACGAGGGCGACTCTGGAGTTCATGGGTTCGATTGTGGCATAACGTGTGCCATAACGCGGGCCGTGCTCGGAACGACCCAGGCTCGGCCGGCCCGGCAAAGCCGTCATCCCACGGGTGCGTGGTGGTAATCTAATGGCGGAGAAGCGGCGCATGATCATCGGCGTTCCCAAGGAAATCAAAGATCACGAAACACGCGTGGGTCTGGTGCCCAGCGGGGTGGCGGCCCTGCGGGAGGCCGGCCATGAGGTGCTGGTGCAGAGCGGAGCCGGCGACGGCAGTTCGCTTACGGATGGCGAATACATGCAGGCCGGCGCGGCCATCATGCAGACCGCGGCCGACGTCTGGAACAAGGCCGGCCTGGTGGTGAAAGTCAAGGAACCGCAGACGGCCGAGTACGAATATTTCCGGCCGGGCCTCATCCTGTTTACTTATCTGCACCTGGCGCCGCTGCCCGAGCTGACCGACCGGCTGGTGGCTTCCCAGGTGAACGGGGTGGCGTACGAAACCATCAAGGAAAAGGACGGTTCGCTGCCGCTGCTCACGCCCATGAGCGAGGTGGCCGGGCGCATGTCGGTGCAGGTGGGGGCGCAGTATCTGGAGCGGCCGGCGGGCGGGCGCGGCATTCTGCTGAGCGGCGTGCCGGGAGTGGCGCCGGGCAACGTGGTGATTCTGGGCGGCGGCATCGTGGGCATCAACGCAGCCAAGATGGCGCTAGGGATGGGTGCGCACGTCACCGTCATCGACCGCAACCTGAACCGGTTGCGGGAACTGGACGACATTTTCAACGGGCAGTTGGTGACGCTGGCATCGAACGCGTGGACCATCAGCGAGAACCTGAAGACGGCCGACCTGGTAGTGGGCGCGGTGCTGATTCCCGGAGCTTCGGCGCCACGGCTGGTGCGGCGGGAAATGATCGCCAACATGAAGCGCGGCGCGGTAGTGGTGGATGTGGCGATTGATCAGGGCGGGTGCTTCGAAACCTCACACGCCACCACCCATACCGACCCGATTTATTTCGTGGATGGGGTGCTGCACTACTGCGTCTCGAACATGCCGGCGGCGGTTCCGCACACGTCGACCCTTGCCCTGACCAACGCCACATTTCCTTATTTGCTGGAACTGGCCAACTTCGGATTGGAGACCGCGTGCGAGCGCCACCGGGCGCTGCGGGAAGGCGTCAATACTTACCATGGGTACGTGACGTACCGCGGGGTGGCGGAATCGCAGGGACGGCAGTGGCGCGAACTGGCGGCGGTGGAATAAGGGAATCGGCGTTAACCGAGGGTCGAAAAGAGATCGCGCAACGAGATCGAGATGCCCGGCGCAGTCAAAGATCCCGTTAGCGGGACCTCCACGGGCCGGGCGCCCTTGCGGAATTCCCAGGCGCGGGGACCGTCCGGATCGACGATCCAGACAGTCTCGACTCCCCAGTCGTGGTAGTCCTCGCATTTGGCGATGACAGCGCTGAGGCGGTCATCGGGCGACAGAATTTCGATGCAGAGGTGGACGGGTACGGTGGGATACGGCCTCTGGATTCGGTCGCGATGCTGGACGATCAGGTCCGGTACGAGGTATTTGCCCGTTCGAATCTGGACGGTGACTTCCGAGCCCGCCTTATACTGTGGGAAGCCCTGAGTGATCAGCATGTAAAACTGACCCTGGATCGAGCCATGATCCCAAGTAGGCATAGATTTCTGGTAAAGAACGCCGTCGACGTAGTCGCAGGCAGGCTTATAGGTTGTAGACAGGTATTCTTCCACTGGAACCAGTGCTGCGGTCGCCATACGTCCCCATGATACCTCAACTGCGCCCAGGCGTGCGGCTAAAGGACGGAAAAGAGCCCGGGAAGGGAGATCGAGATGCCGGGCGCGGTCAAAGATCCCGTCAGCGGGATTTGCTTTGGCCGCTGGCCTTTGCGGTACTCCCACGCGCGGAGGTTCTCGGGATCGATGATCCAGACCGTCTCGACTCCCCAGTCGTGATAGTCCTCGCACTTGGCGAAGACCGCTCTGGTCAGGTCCTCAGGCGAAAAGATCTCGATGCAGAGGTGGACGGGCTCGGTGGGATACGGGTCCTGGATGTGGCTGCGATCCTGGTGCCCCTCCGGCACCCACCACAAACAGACCGACAGGTCCGGCACGAGATACTTCCCCGACCGAATCTGGACGGTCAATTCAATAGCAGGTTCAAATCCAGGGCAGTCGCGCATGATGAAACCGCCCAGGTGTGCCTGGATTGTGCCGTGGTTATGGTTGGCCCAGGCTTTCTGGTACAGAACGCCGTCGATGTAGTCGCAATTCGGCCTATCGGTACGGCGGAATACTCTTCAACGGAAACCAGTTCAACGGAACCCAGCGGTCGCGGCGCCATGAGTCGATAGTAGCGCGAACCTGCCCCGGTGGAGTAAGCTTCGGACATGCCGGCAATCGAAGGCGTGGAGGCGGCGCCGAAACCGCTGACCTCGCTTACCGAAGACGAAAGGCTCTTCCAGACTACCGTCCGCAGGTTTGCGCGGGAGCAGATCCGGCCGTACGTCCGGGAAATGGACGAGGCTGGGGTCTTCCGCAAAGACATCATCAAGCAGTTTTTCGAGATGGGCCTGATGGGCATTGAGATCCCCGAGGAACATGGCGGGCAGGGCGGGAGTTTCTTCCAGGCCGTTCTGGCGGTGGAGGAACTCTCGGCGGTGGACCCGTCGGCGGGCGTCATCGTGGATGTGCAGAACACCATCTGTAATAACGCGCTGATGAAGTGGGCGACGGCGGCGCAGAAGGCCCGGTACCTGCCCCGGCTGGCGGCCGACACGGTAGCGTCGTACGCGTTGTCGGAAGCCGGATCGGGTTCCGACGCCTTTGCCATGGCGACGCGCGCCGAGGATCGCGGCGACCACTTCCTGCTGACCGGGCGCAAGCTGTGGATCACCAATGCGGCGGAGGCCGGCTTCTTCCTGTTGTTCGCCAACGCCAGGCCGCTAGACGGCTATAAGGGCGTGACGGCCTTCCTGATCGAGCGCGAGTTTCCGGGGTTCCAGGTGGGCAAGAAGGAGGACAAGCTGGGGCTGCGGGCTTCGTCCACCTGTGAGCTGATTCTGGACAACTGCCGGGTGCCGCGCGAAAACGTGATGGGCGAGGTGGGCAAGGGCTACAAGATCGCCATTGAGACGTTGAACGAGGGGCGCATCGCCATCGGGGCGCAGATGATTGGTCTGGCGCGCGGGGCGCTGGAACATGCGGTAGCCTATGCCAGGGAGCGCAAGCAGTTCGGCAAGGCCATCGGCGAGTTTCAGGGCGTGCAATTCGAACTTGCTAAAATGGCGGTAGAGGTGGAAGCGGCACGGCTGCTGGTATACAACGCGGCGCGGCTGAGGGATGCCGGGTTGCCATTCCTGACGGAAGCGGCGATGGCCAAGTACTACTCTTCGGAAATTGCGGAGAAGGTGGCTTCGAAGGCCATCGAGGTTCATGGCGGCGTGGGAATCACCAAGGATTATCCCGTGGAAAAGCTCTACCGGGACGCCAAGATCGGGCGTATCTACGAGGGGACCAGTAATATTCAGCTTTTAACGATCGCCAAGAAACTGCTTGGGAAGTGAGTTCGTCTCAGGAGTGAGGGAAAAATGCGTGTAACCGTTCTTTGCGCCGCACTGGCGGCTCTTGGTATGCCCATGTGGGCCGCCGATGACGTCAACGCGGATGAAATCATCAAGAAATTTGCCGCCAAGGAACTGGAGTTCCTCCAGGCGCGCAACAACTATACGTACCGGCAGAGCGTGAAAATGGAAGAGGTGGAAGGCGGCGGAAAGTGGGAAGAGGTGGCGGACATTATTTTCAGTCCCGAGGGCAAACGCATGGAAAAGGTGGTCTACGCGCCGGTCATTTCGCTCCATCACATCGGCTTGACACCCGAAGACATACAGGACCTGCGCAACGTGCAGCCGTTCGTCCTTACCACGCCTGAGATCGCGGATTACGATATCCATTACCTGGGCCGCGAGAAGATCGATGAAGTCGGCTGCTACACCTTTTCGGTGAAAGCCAGGAAAATGGTCAAAGGCAAGCGCTACTTCGAAGGCGAGATCTGGGTGGACGACCGCGATTTGCAAATTGTGAAGACCTACGGCAAGGGCGCCGGCCTCAACGCCCAAAACCAGGCATTCCCCAAATTCGAGACCTACCGCGAGCAGATCGACGGCAAATACTGGTTTCCCACCTACACCCACGCCAGCGACACACTGCACTTCAAGGACGGCCAGAACGTGCCCATCCGGATGACCGTCAAATACCAGGATTACAAGCATTACGAAGGCCGGTCGACGATCAAGTTCGGCGATGTGGTGGAGGAAGGCAAGACGCCGCCGGCGGCGACGAAGAAGCAATAGCGTGGGATGGACGAATCGGAGGCCGACAGACCACGGAAAACGATGGTCTGTCCCACCGGGCGTGTTACTATCCCTGGTGAATGCCAACGAAGATTACTTGCACAAACAACGGTCCCATTCGCATCGAAGGCGAGTTTGAGATTCAGGATCCGGCGGGGGCCGCGTTCGGGCTGGCGGGGCGCACAGTGATATCGCTGTGCCGCTGTGGGCACTCGGCGAACAAGCCGTTCTGCGACGGCAGCCATAACCGCGTCGGGTTTTCAGACACTGTGACCGCGCGAGAGTTGCCGCCGCCGAAACCCAAGCTGTAAGCGGATGCCGGATGCTGGTGAACACACAACCACCGGCCACCGACCACCGGCCACCGGCCACCGTTATTGACTGTCCATTAGGGCCATTGCCACGCAATTGCTACGCAAGGCGGTAACATTACCTTTTGCCGAATCGCCTTTTGGGATATAAGATCGATCTATGCCAACATCTGCGCGCTACCGTTGCCGGGCACCCATAAATCAGCCTAAGTGGTTTTTGAATCTAGGATTTATCGTTCTCGCAGCGGTATTTTTATACGGCTGCTCGAACAGCGGGGCGTCGGCTGCCGGATCGGGTGCTCCGGGCGGTGGTGGCGGCGGTGGCGGTAAGGGTGGCAAGAAGGGCATGGGCGGCGGTGACGTGCCGGTCACCGTGGCCACAGCCGCCCAGAAGGATGTGCCGGTCGAAATTCAGGTCATCGGCAACGTGGAAGCCTACTCCACCATTACGGTAAAGGCGCAGGTGGGCGGCGAGTTGACCAAGGTTTCTTTCAATGAGGGCGACTACGTCAAGAAGGGCCAGTTGCTGTTTTCAATTGACCGCCGCCCCCTGGAAGCGGCCCTGAATCAGGCCATCGCCAATGAATCCCGGGATGAGGCGGCGCTCGGGCAGGCCAAGGCGAATCTGGCCAAAGACACGGCGCAATCCAAGTACGCCGAAGCCCAGGCCCAACGGTATGCGGAGTTGTTCAAAGGCGGTGTCATTTCCAAAGACCAGGCGGAGCAGTTGCGCTCCAACGCCGATGCCGTGGCGCAGGCGGTGGTGGCGGACAACGCCGCCATCGAAAGTGCCAAGGCGAATATCGGCGCCAGTAAGGCCGCCATCGACAATGCGCGCGTGCAACTTGGCTACACGGAGATCCCGTCCCCCATCAACGGCCGCACAGGAAACCTCACGGTGAAGCAGGGCAACGTGGTCATGGCCAATAGTATGGACATGATGACCATCAATGAGATCGAGCCGATCTATGTGACGTTCTCGGTTCCGGAATCCCAGTTGCCGGCTATCAAGCGGTACATGGCGCTGGGGAAACTCAAGGTGCGTTCGCGGCCGCAGGACGATCCGGGCGGCGAAGAGGCAGGTACCCTGACCTTTGTGGACAATACCGTGGATGTGACTACCGGCACCATCAAATTGAAAGGCACTTTTCCGAATACCGATCGCAAGCTGTGGCCCGGGCAGTTTGTGCGTGTGACCCTGCTCCTGACAACCCAGCCGAATGCCGTGGTAGTCCCCAATGAAGCCGTCCAGACCGGGCAGACCGGCACCTTCGTGTATGTGGTGAAGCCGGACCGGACGGTGGAATCGCGCACCGTGGTCACGGGCGCCCGCGTGGGTCAGGATATGGTAGTCGACAAGGGGCTCGAAGTAGGTGAGATTGTGGTTACCGAGGGCCAGTTGCGGCTGGCGCCCGGCAGCAAGGTCGTGGTCCGCGACCCGGGCAAAAAGGGCGGCGGCGGACGAAAGTCGCAGGGCTAAGAGGGGGCGCTCGGCGTGAACATCTCCGAAAACTTTATTCACCGGCCAATTGCGACCAGCCTGATCATGGCTGGCATCGCGCTGTTCGGGATAATTGCATACCGCGCCTTGCCGGTCAGCGACCTTCCGCAGGTGGACTACCCGACGATTTCCGTGTCGGCCAGCCTGCCGGGCGCCAACCCGGACACCATGGCTTCGGCGGTGGCCACGCCTCTCGAGCGGCAGTTCACCACCATTGCCGGCCTGGACTCGATGATTTCCAACAGCAGCCAGGGGTCCACCAACATCACCCTCCAATTCAGTCTGAGCCGCGATATCGATGGCGCTACCGTGGATGTGGAGACGGCCATTGCCGAGGCTATGCCGCTGCTGCCGCCGGGAATGCCGACGCCGCCTTCATTCCGCAAGCAGAACCCGGGCGATTTCGGTATCATCAGCATCTTCCTCACGTCCCCGATCATGCGGCTCTCGGACCTGGATGAGTACGCCGAAACCATGGTGGCGCAGCGCATTTCCATGGTGTCCGGCGTGTCCCAGGTGCAGGTCTTCGGGGCCGCCAAGTATGCCGTGCGCATACAGGTGGATCCCAACGTCCTGGCATCCCGCAAGATCGGCCTCAATGAAGTGGACCTGGCGCTGAAGAACTGGAACGTCAACGTACCCACCGGCACTCTCTACGGAAGGAAGACCGCGTACAACGTGCAGGTCAACGGCCAGCTTATGCGGGCCAAGGACTACAAACCGCTCATCGTCAGCTACGTGAACGGGGCCCCGGTGCGCCTGGATGAGGTGGCCAACGTAATCGACAGCGTCGAAGACGACAAACAGACGGCGCTGATCTACGGCGGCGAATACGGCAAGGAAGGCACCCGGGGCGTCAGCATGCAGGTGCTGCGCCAGCCCGGCAGCAACACCATTGAGGTGATCGATAATATCCGGACTCTGCTGCCGGTGTTCCAGGCGCAAATGCCGCCCTCGGTACACATGGGCATCCGCGGCGACCGCTCCAAGAACATTCGCGAAGCCTTCAATGACGTTCAATTCACCATGGCGGCCACCCTGGCGCTGGTGATCATGGTGATCTTCCTGTTCCTGCGCAACTTCTCGGCTACCATGATCCCGGCCATGGCGCTGCCGTTCTCGATCGTAGGCACGTTCTCGGTAATGTACCTGCTGAATTTCAGCATGAACAACATTTCGATGATGGCGCTCATCCTCTCCATCGGGTTCGTGGTGGACGATGCCATCGTGATGCTGGAGAACATCGTGCGCCATATCGAACATGGAGAAAAACCTTACGAGGCCGCGCTCGCGGGTTCCAAGGAAATCGGATTCACCATCGTCTCCATGACGCTCTCGCTGGCCGCGGTTTTTATTCCCATTCTCTTCATGGCGGGCATTCTGGGCCGGCTGTTCCGCGAATTCGCCGTCACCATTTGCACCGCCATCCTGATTTCGGGCATGGTTTCGGTCAGCCTGACCCCCATGCTGTGCAGCCGGTTCCTGCGCGACACCCGGAATGACAAACACGGGTTGCTGTATCGTGCCCTGGAGCGCGTGTTCGATGGCATGCTGCACCTGTACGCCGTCACGCTGCGGTGGGTGTTGCGCCACCGCCCCGTCATGCTGGCGGCGTTCGTTGGGGTGATGATGGTCACGGGCTGGCTGTACACGGTGGTGAACAAGGGCTTCATCCCGGACACCGACAACGACAACTTCGGCGTGCAGACCGAGGCGGCGCAGGGCACTTCGTACTACCAGATGGTCAAGTATCAGGCCCAGGTGGCTAACATCATCGTGCAGGATCCGGATGTGGAAACCTTCTTCTCGAGCACGGGCGGAGGCTTCGGCGGGTCGTCGGGGAATACCGGCCGCCTGATGGTCAACACCAAGCCGCGCCGCCAGCGCAAATCCACTATCAACGACATTGTCAATCGCTTGCGCCCCAAGGTTTCGAACATCCCCGGGCTGAAGGTCTTCATCTCCATTCCGCAGGCGATTCGCGTGGGCGGGCGCATGTCCAAGAGCAGCTTCGACTACACGCTGTACGGGCCGGACACGCAGGAACTCTACAATGTGGCCCCAAAACTGGAGCGCCTCATGGCCCGAATCCCGGGCCTGCAGGAAGTATCCAGCGACCTGCAGATCAAGAACCCGCGGGTGAACATAGTGCTGGACCGCGACCGCGCCGCGGCCCTCCAGTTAAACTGGCTGACAGTTTCGGGAACCTTGTACGACGCCTTCGGGCCGCAACTGGCCTCGACTATTTATTCCCCCACCAACCAGTACCGCGTTCTGCTGGAGATGCTGCCTTCGTATCAGCGTTTCACGGACGGGTTGAAGATGATCTACTTGAAATCCGACACCGGACAACTGGTGCCCTTGAATGCCGTAGCCAAGCTGGTGGAAGATGCCGGGCCGCAGACCATTCCGCACTCCGGCCAGTTGCCCTCGGTCACCCTTTCATTCGCCTTGAAGCCTGGAGTTTCCCTAGGCGAGGCCACTGACGAGATCGAAGAGGCCGCCAGAAACACCCTGCCGGCAACCATTACGGGCTCGTTCCAGGGCACGGCCAAGGTTTTCCAGGACTCCATGAAGAACATGGGGATGCTGCTGATTGTGGCCATCGCGGTGGTGTACATCGTCTTGGGAGTGCTCTATGAAAGCTACGTGCACCCCATTACGATTCTCTCGGGATTGCCCTCGGCGGGTTTTGGCGCGCTGCTCACGCTCATCCTTTTCAAGGTGGATTTGAGCATTTACTCTTTCGTGGGACTGATCATGCTGATCGGCATCGTCAAGAAGAACGCCATTATGCAGATCGACTTTGCCCTGGAAGCGGAACGCAAGGAAGGCAAGTCTCCGGGCGACGCCATTTACGAGGGTTGCCTGATTCGCTTCCGCCCCATCATGATGACCACCATGGCGGCGCTGCTGGGCGGCCTGCCGATTGCTTTGGGTTGGGGCGCGGGCGGCGAAGCGCGCAAGCCTCTGGGCCTGGCGGTAGTGGGAGGCCTGGCATTTTCGCAGTTGATGACGCTTTATTTGACCCCCGTGGTCTATACGTATCTGTCGGCAATCGTGGATCGGTGGAACGCCTGGAAATCGCGCAAATCGCCCAAGGCTCTGTCGCCCGTGATGCAGGCGGGAGACTGAACGCATTATAGGAGACCGATGCAGGCAGGAGACTGATGCAGGCGGGAGACTGACGCATGAACATTTCCCAGACTTTTATTGAACGGCCCATCGCCACCAGCCTGTTGATGGCCGCCATCGCGCTGTTTGGCGGCGTAGCCTACCGCTCGCTGGCCGTCAGCGATCTGCCCAACGTCGATTTCCCCACCCTGCTGGTCACCGCCAGCCTTCCAGGCGCCAGCCCGGAAACCATGGCCGCCGCCGTCGCCACACCGCTGGAGAATCAGTTTTCCACCATCGCCGGATTGAATTCGATGTCTTCTTCGAATTCCCTGGGCAGCACGCAAATCACCCTGGAATTCGAGCTTACCCGCAAGCTGGATGGCGCCGCCGTGGATGTGCAGGCCGCCATCACGCAGGCGTCGCGGCTGCTCCCGCTGGGCATGCCCACGCCGCCGACTTTCACCAAGGTGAACCCCGCGGACCAGCCCATTCTGTACATTGCGCTGACCTCGCCGACGCTGCCGCTCTATACGCTGGACGAGTATGCCGAGACGCGCATCGCGCAGCGAATTTCCATGATCTCCGGCGTGGCGCAGGTGCAGGTGCTGGGCGCGCAGAAGTACGCCGTGCACGCGCAGATGGACCCGCACTCGATGGCTTCGCGGCAGATCGGCATGAACGAGATTGAAACCGCCCTGAAGAATTGGAACGTCAACCTGCCCACCGGCTCCATTATCGGTCCGCAGCGGGCCTTTACCCTGCAGGCCAGCGGACAACTGCTGACGGCGGCTCAGTATCGCTCCCTGGTGGTGGCTTACCGCGGCGGCTCGCCGGTGCGCCTGGAAGAACTCGGCAACGTGATTGACAGCGTAGAGGACGATAAGACCGCCTCCTGGTATTACCGGCACGATTTCAACAGCCGATCCATCATTCTGGCCATCCAGCGGCAGCCCGGTACCAACACCATGGAGGTGACCAACGGCGTCAAGAATCTGCTGCCCCTGTTCAAGGCGGAACTGCCGCCTTCGGTCAACATGGACATCCTGTACGACCGGTCCGACACCATCCGCGAATCCTACACGGATGTGAAGTTCACCATGCTTCTTACCCTGGGGCTGGTGGTGCTGGTGATCTTCCTTTTCCTGCGCAACGTTTCGGCCACCATCATTCCCAGCCTGGCGCTGCCGTTTTCCATCATCGGGACCTTCGCCGTGATGTACCTGCTGGACTACAGCCTGGACAACCTCTCGATGATGGCGCTGATTCTTTCCATCGGCTTCGTGGTGGATGACGCCATCGTGATGCTGGAGAACATCGTCCGGCACATTGAGCTGGGCGAGGAACCACTGCTGGCTTCTTTGAAGGGCTCGGACGAAATCGGCTTCACCATTGTCTCCATGACGCTCTCGCTGGCCGCGGTCTTCATCCCGGTGCTGTTCCTGGGAGGCGTGCTGGGCCGGCTGTTCAAGGAATTCGCCGTCACCATCACGGTAGCCATCCTGATTTCCGGCGTGGTTTCCGTGACCCTGACCCCCATGCTGTGCAGCCGCTTCCTGAAGGCGGCCCACGAAGAGAAGCGCGGCTGGTTCTACCGCATCACCGAGAAATTCTTCGAGGGCATGCTGCGCATGTACGACACCACGCTGAAACTGGCGCTGCGCCATCGCCCGCTGATGATGATGAGTTTCGTGGTGGTGCTGGCAGCCACTGTGTACATGTTCGTGAAGATCCCCAAAGGTTTTATTCCGGACCAGGACACGGACCAGTTGCAGATCATCACGGAGGCCTCGCAGGGAACTTCGTATTACCAGATGGTGGAATACGAGCAGCGGATTGCCGACGTGGTGTCGAAGGACCCCAACGTGGATTCGCTGATGGCCTCTGTGGGTGGCACCACGGCGGCCCAGTTGGGCGGCCCGAATTACGGTGAACTGGTAATCCACTTGAAACCGCGGACCACGCGGAAACTGGGCGTCAACGACCTGATCAAGGTGCTGCGTCCTAAAATCGCCGCGTTCGCCGGGATGAAGTCTTACCTGCTGAATCCGCCAACCATTCAGATTGGCGGACAGGTCACCAAGAGCCTGTATCAGTTTTCGATGCAGACGCCCGACAAGCAGGAGCTTTACTCCCAGACCGAGCGGATTACCAAACTGGTGGAGCAGGTTCCCGGAGTGGACGATGTGACCAACGATGTGGCCGTGACCACGCCGCAAGTCAACGTCACGATCGATCGCGATAAGGCCGCCGCCATGAACGTGAACGCGTCGCTGATTGAAAATGCGCTCTACGACGCTTACGGTCCGCGGTGGGTCTCCACCATCTATGGCTCGGTGAACGAATACAAGGTGCTGCTGGAATTGGAGCCGAAGTACCAGGCCGACCCGCGGGCGCTCTCGCTGCTGTACTTCAAGAACACCAACGGCAAACTCATCCCGCTCGATACCATGGCCTCAATCGTCACCGAGACCGGGCCGCAGACCATCAATCACTATGGGCAGTTGCCGGCGGCCACCATTTCATTCAACCTCAAGCCCGGCGCCGCCCTGGGTGAGGTGGTGGACGAGGTGCAACAAATCGCCGACCGCGAACTGCCCAATACCATCAGCACCAATTTCCAGGGCGCCGCCAAGGCATTCCAGAATTCGCTGGGCAATCTCTGGGTGCTGCTGGTGATTGCCATCATGGTGGTGTACATCGTGCTGGGCATTCTATACGAAAGCTACATCCATCCCATTACGATTCTTTCGGGTCTGCCATCGGCCGGATTCGGCGCGCTGCTCACGCTGGTCCTGTTTAGAATGGACTTGAGCATCTACGCTTTCGTGGGCTTGATCATGCTGATCGGCATCGTGAAGAAGAACGCCATCATGCAGATCGACTTTGCGCTGGAAGCCGAGCGGCACCACGGCCTGTCCCCCGAACAGGCCATCTATGAAGGCTGCCTGATCCGCTTCCGCCCCATCATGATGACCACCATGGCGGCGCTGCTGGGCGCGGTGCCGATCGCCATGGGATATGGCGCCGGCGGCGAAGCGCGGCAACCGCTGGGCCTGGTAGTGGTGGGCGGCCTGCTCTTCTCGCAGTTGGTGACGCTGTACCTGACACCCGTGTTTTACATCTACATGTCGGCGATCCAGGAGAAGGTGCTGTCGTGGAAGCGCAGCGGAAAGAGGGCGGCGGAACCGGCGCCGGTAGCGGGGTAAGTGAATGTTTACACGTGACGGTGCAAACGCTGAGCTAGACTGTTCCCATGGCCGCAGACAGCAAACTCACCCGGATCGGCGTGTTCTATGACGGGAACTTCTTTTCCCACGTCAGCAACTATTACCACTACTCCCACGACCGGAAAGCCCGGATCAGTGTAGCTGGACTGCACGAGTTCATCCGGCATCAGGTCGCTGACAGCGAAGGTTCCGACGTGAAGTACTGCCAGATCGTAGATTCGCACTATTTCCGAGGCCGCCCCAAGGCGTTTGAAGCTGAACAACGTGGCGTCCTGCTGCGGGAGAGAGCATTTGATGACGTTCTAGTCCGGGAAGGGGTGGTTACCCACTACCTACCCTTGGGGCCTGAAGGCGAGAAGGGCATTGATGTATGGCTCGCTCTTGAGGCTTACGAACTCGCGATCTACAAACGGTTCGATGTTAGCGTGCTCGTTGCCTGCGATGGCGACTTTCTCCCACTTGTCCGCAAACTCAACACCCTCGGCACGCGAGTGATGCTTACGGCTTGGGACTTCGAGTGGACGGACCGAAACCAACAGCAGCGTACTACCCGCACAGCCCAAGTGCTCCTGGACGAAGTGAGCTATCCGGTCATGATGCACCAGATCGTTGAAGACCGTTCTCGGCGCAACGATCCGTTGATCAATGGGTTGTTCATTCCGCGGAAGGAATTGAAGGCGGTACTGGCCGCAGCCAATATTGCTCCCGTTTTGCCAACAGCAGCTCCGGCGGCTGCTGTTGGTGTTGGTCCGGCGTCAGCGGACATCCTTAGCGGCACCATTCAAAGTCTGAAGGCTGGCTTTGGATTTATTCGGCCGGGTATTGGCGGAACGACCATTTTCTTCTTTCACGCTGAACTGATGAATTTCGACTTCAACGAACTGCAGGAGGGTGACAAGGTTCGCTATAAGCTTGGACGAAACGACCGGGGAACCTGCGCAGTTGAAATCGTAGTGTTGAAGGAAACACCGGCACCAGTTTTGAGTGGGATGCCGCGTGCGTCCTGCAATTGATGGGGTACGACCTCGGCATGAGGTGCGCAGCGATATTGACATAGAGCGCCTGATCGGGAGTGCAGTTCGGGAGCCAGTTCCCGATGCCGAAAGGGCTCTATGATCTGGAAGGTTGGAATCCGTCAATGGGCTCATGCCAGCAGTGCGGCGCTATAGTATCGTCATGGGCGCACCCGCAAACGATCATGGTTTGAACTCGCAGGATCCATCCTCCTCTCCGGCTGACACCGCTGACGAGACGGTGGCGCTATACCGCGCCATGAACTACGAAGAATTCTTGCGAACAGACTACTGGGCGAATGTCCGTGCGCAGGTCCTCGCCGAAAGAGGCCGATGCCAACTCTGCTCAGCCCACAGCAGTCTTGTGGTCCACCATAACAGCTACGAGAACCATGGCAGCGAACCCAGATTTCATACGGGAGGAGCCTGACGGATGTCATTGGGCCAAGCGCACGCTCGAGGCTGTTCGAGATGTGCACCGTGATACGCATGCCTTTGATCGAGGACTATCGACTGAAGATCCACAGGTAACTGCTTGTCGCCAGGTGAGTAGGTAAAGTTAGAACTTCGCAGTATAGTCCGGCATATCGGATCAGATCTTGCCGAATACCATCAGCACCAATTTCCAGGGCGCCGCCAAGGCATTCCAGAATTCGCGGGCAATCTCTGGGTGCTGCTGGTGATTGCCATCATGGTGGTGTACATCGTGCTGGGCATTCTATACGAAAGCTACATCCATCCCATTACGATTCTTTCGGGTCTGCCATCGGCGGGATTCGGTGCGCTGCTCACGCTGGTGCTGTTTAGAATGGACTTGAGCATCTACGCTTTCGTGGGCTTGATCATGCTGATCGGCATCGTGAAGAAGAACGCCATCATGCAGATCGACTTTGCGCTGGAAGCCGAGTGGCACCACGGCCTGTCCCCCGAACAGGCCATCTATGAAGGCTGCCTGATCCGCTTCCGCCCCATCATGATGACCACCATGGCGGCGCTGCTGGGGGCGGTGCCGATCGCCATGGGCTATGGCGCCGGCGGCGAAGCGCGGCAACCGCTGGGCCTGGTAGTGGTGGGCGGCCTGCTCTTCTCGCAGTTGGTGCCGCTGTACCTGACACCCGTGTTTTACATCTACATGTCGGCGATCCAGGAGAAGGTGCTGTCCTGGAAGCGCAGCGGCAAGAGGGCGGCGGAGTCGGCGCCGGTAGCAGGGTAGGTGGCCGCGACCCTCCGGGTCGCGATGCCGTATCATTGGTGAATATGCCCGAATTGGGGTGAATATGCGCGAATTGGTGTTCGAGGTGATTCAGGAAGCCGATGGCGGTTATTGCGCCGAATGCCTCACTGAAAACATCTTCACCCAGGGTGACACGTGGGACGAGTTGCGGAAAAACGTGCTTGAAGCAACCGCCGCATTCTTCTTCGATCGGCCGGGCCCCGCGCAAGTTCGGCTCCACCTGGTCCGCGACGAAATCCTGTCCGTCGCATGAAGATCCCGCGAGACGTCTCGGGCACACATCTCGCCGACGTCCTCTGCCGACGGTGACAGTATACCAAGGTACACCAGGCCGGCAGTCAGCGCACCGCCGTCTTCGGCTCGGCAACGTTGAGCTCGATCCTGCGAAAAGCCGCCTGAGCACAAGGGCGTGTCTCGCGATAAGGTCAGCACAACGTTGTAAGAGGTTGCCGACACAGAGCCGACTTCGGTAACCCATCACGGGCACAACGACTTGCAAGATTTCAGGGGGCTGGTCGCCTAGAGACGCGACGATCCCACCGAAGCCGCGCGCGCGCTGCCCCAGCCGTTGGAACGTGGGTCGGGACCACGTTTCTGGGTTGGAGCGGATGTGCTGCAACATCTTCGGGGCTCGCTGCACCTGTTGCTTGGCAAGCCCCCTCAATACCAATAAACCTTGCTTCAAAAAAGGACTACGGAATGCCGTTATGCCCTCATTGTTTTAGCTACTACGACGAGGACAACGATACACAACCATGCTGTGGTGGCTGTGGCCACCCAATTACATGCGGGGAAGAATGCAGTGATTATTTCGAGCATTTCTCGCATTTCGAGGATAACATCCAGGGCGACGGCGACGTTTACTAAGAGTCAAAATCGCGAAAGAGATAGAAAGCTCTCCCGCCGGTGTTCGCTGAAGATCCCGCAAGACGCCGTCTTCTGCTCGGCACGTTAGCTCTATCCTGCGAACGGGGCCAAGCCTAAGGTTGTGTCTCGTGCTGAGGTCTTCGCAACGTTGTGGAAGTTTGCAGGCACCAGAGCCGCCTCGGGGGAATCAATGCCGCCGATGACCGCGGGTTAAAACGATGCTCCTATCGGCGTGAATCCATGTTCATCCGCGGCTCAATTGAGTTTTTCCCGCTGGAACCGCCCCGATATCGATCGAATCGGCTAGGACCCATACTGCACCACACTGGTGGAGCGGCAGTACAATGAGATTATGCCGACCCGAACGAAGGCCCGGCGCAGTCTCAAAGCGAAGGCCGTGCGCCAAAGTGTCACGATCCCCGCGCCCCTGGCAGCGGCAGTACGCCGCATGGCGAAAGAGCGCCACCTCACTATGAGCCGCGCTCTGGTCTGCCTGGCCGAGCGTGGTGTTCTCGCCGAGCTAGACGCCAAAGAGAATCTGAAGACCACATACAAGCTCTTCATGATTGAGCAGGAGCCAGCGCTCAAGAATCAAGCTGGCAAGGATCTGGTCCGCGCGATCTTCGGGAAGGACGCGATTGCCGAAGATACGGTTCTCTGACCTTCCTCGCGGCCTCTGGCAACATTTGCTCGAACGCGTTCAGGAGCGCGAGATCTCGCTCGCGGATCTTGCACGGCTTCAGGAGTGGGTCAAATCAGAACCGTATGCGCCCGACGGCGACTGGTATAAGGACTTCGGCTCGTTCAGACTGTGCGGTTCCGGCGAGTATCCCCGGACAGTGCTCGCGAAAGGCATGGCGGCGTTCGGCAGAGAAATCGAGTAGGCTACCCGTGCGGATTAATTCACCGGATAGCAAACTAGCTCTATCCAGCTAACGTCCGTCGTCCGAAAGCGCGGCCTTGATTGCGCTAACCCGATCCGAGAGACTTCCAGGTGGGATATAGACGAGCTCAAAGCCCAAATTGCGATAAGTCTCTTCGTGGATTCGCTCAAAACGCAGGGCCTCCTCGAAGCTGATTCGCCGCGCCGCGCTGGGAGTGATGAAGCCAAGGTTCCGCACAAAAAAGACGCGCTTTTCGTAGATCGCTGCAACTGTAACGCGCTGCAACTCGCGCAAAAGCACGTCGGACGCCGAATACCCAAGATAGGTGGCGAGGGCAGCGGTACAGATCACCGAACGATCATGGAATTCCACTCCATCCGGCCGGCACGAAACTCGGACCTGCCGCTGACGTTGCAGGCCAACAATTGTGTCGATGAAAGAAGGATCTTCCCACGGGCTACCAACACCCCGGGCTTGCGCCAGCGCGATCACGTCACTAGCTGCTTCTTCGACTACACTGAACCCGTCGAGCTCTAGTTGACGGATGATTGCTGTCTTTCCCGCGCCAGGTGCTCCGGTCAGTACGAATCGTCTCACGTCCAGTTTTCTCACTCGCGGATTATTCCCGGCGATTCATCTATTCCCTCGCCTCGCTCCCTGTAATCGTGTGTGCGGTCATCAACGGCTTTCCAACCTGCGGGCAATGCAGATCAGCCGGGGTTCGTCAGAAGGTGCAGGCGCTCAGCAGGAGCACAAGCCGATGGAGTTCCGGAAGTGTTTGGATATCGATTTAGGCAGCACGAACACCCCTCTGTGTCGGCAATAGCGTGGGCCGTTTGGCAGGCTCAGTCCTCCCGGCTCGTGCACAAAAGGTCAGCTAGCGGTTAGCGATCCCCCGGGCTCAAGCGATGCCGCATCTGTCCAATGGTTATTGTACATCGTACGTGCCTCTGCCCCAGGGCAAACGCGGCCGCAGCCCACAGCGTGGTTGGTTGTGCCTTCGAGGGTTTTTTTGCCCTGTTCGGCATAGGCGACGGCCGATCCGAGGTGTCCGCGAGGAAGGCTGGCGATTGGCCAAGTCAAGCCCCGGTCAGGGCATGGCCTTGTAGTACGCCGCGATGAAGGCGGCCGCCGGTCCGTTCTGTTCGTGCAAGTGGATTCCGTCGATCTGCGCCGGGCAACTCACGGCTTCGAACTTAGCCGTCACGGAGACCAGATCCGGATGGTTCGCCGCAACTTTTGACAGAGCCGAGTCTACATACTCGGGAACATGACAGTCCTGCTTCTTGGCTTCATGGTCGGTGTTGGGACCAAGCGGGGGTTTGTCGGAATGGCACCATCCGTTCATCGGACAACGAATGATACTCATGATGTCGATTCGCTTGGCGCTGGGACGTTTGGCGCGAATGGTTGCCAGCGTGGCCTCCAGACTATCTACCCAGTCTTTTTCGGAGGTCAACTCCCAGGACCATGCCTGATAGACAATCCTGTCTGGCGCGTCCCCGCTTTGGGCGCAAGGGACGGTCAGTCGAACATTATTCACCCCGCCGACGTTGGTCGGGCTCCACGCATAGCTGTCAGGTTTGGCGTATTCGTAGGTATAGCCGTAGTGGGAGAATCGCCCCTGCCATCTGGTCTTGAGATCGCCAAGGCCACCGTAAAAACCTCCATCCCACCACTCGCCGCTGGAGTAAAGACCAATCAGTTCGGTGCAGGTAAAGGGACCGCGAGGCGGCGCCAGCGGGGCCGCCGCCTTCTGGGCCGCTGCCGTCAGTGCGAGCAGGGCTGCGAAGGCCGCGGACTTCAGCGTTATAGAAGCGTTCGTCGGCATGTGCTTCCAGCCTCCCTTGATTTGAACCCACGTGATCTTGAACCCACGTGATTTTGAACCCAGGTGGAGTGTAGCACTCCTTGCGGGAGCGAGTGCGCGAGACGCCTCGGGCAGACATCTGGCGGACGTGGCCGCGCACAAGGGCGTGTCCCGTGATGCGGTGATCGCGACGTCCTGACAGTGCCCCGGCCGCGCGGCAGAGTTGATGTTGCCAGTTCCGTGCAAAAACCAGGACTGCCGATAAACGCCGATGAACTCAGATAGAAATTCTGCTTTAGAATTCTGCGTTATCCGCGTTGATCGGTGTTAATCGGCGGCCACATTGGACTGCGGTCCACCATATTTCTTTCACCCGGCACCTGGCTCGCATCCGACCCAAGTGAAACCGGCCGCGCGCGCCATTCCCTGCTCTGCGTTAGCCTTGGGAAGAGACGGAAGGCAGGACCCATGGCGGAAAACAAAACCAAGCCCACAAAATTAAGTGTCGCGGCGTTTATCGATGCGCTTACGGACCAGACCAGACGCGCGGACGCCAAGGCGCTGGTCAAGTTGATGCAAAGCGCGACCGGCGAAAAGCCGACGATGTGGGGGCCATCGATAATCGGCTTCGGCAGCTACCACTACACGTATGACAGCGGGCGCGAGGGCGATATGCCGGTTGCCGGTTTTTCGCCGCGCAAGGCCGCGACCGTTCTCTATATCACCACGGGGTTCAGCGGCGCCGAGGCGTTGCTCGCCAAGCTCGGCAAGTACACCGCCACCGGCAAGGCCTGCCTCTACATCAAGAAGCTCGCCGATGTGGATCCAAAGTTGTTGGAGGACCTGGTCGTCAAGTCCGTCGCCGCCGTGCGGGAGCGGTACCCGGGCTAGGCGCACGTCCCGCCGATCGAACGAAGCCGATCGAACGAAAACTCGGATACAATCTGGACATGCGTGAACTGTTGCTCGCTTGCCTGTTAGCCGCTACGGCCTTCGCTCAGACCGGGAAGTTCGGCGCCTTCACTAATTCCGACGACGTCGGCGCCCCTCCCCTCAAAGGGTCCGCGGAGTTTGACGCCGGTACCGGGGAGTACAAGATCACCGGCACCGGCGCCGATATCTGGGCCAAGGCGGACCAGTTCCACTACGTTTGGCGCTCAATGTCGGGCAACTTTGCCGTCACCGCCACAACCAAATTCCTGACTGAGGGCAACGCGCACCGCAAGGCCGTCATCATGCTTCGCCAGAGTCTCGACACCGATTCGCCATTCGTCCAACTCGCCATCCACGGCGACGGCATGCCATCGGTTCAGTTCCGCAACACCAAGGCCGACAACACCAACACGGTCGATTTCCCAATAGCAGGTCCGGGGACGTGGAAGCTGAAGCTGGTCCGGCAGGGCACTACCATCACCGTGTGGATTGCCAAGGACGGCGCGCCCTTGAGGGAACTGGGACACACTGCTAACCAGTTGGGCAGCCCCGCATTAGTAGGACTCGGGGTCAGCTCGCATACCCAGGAGGCGACCAACACGGTGTTGTTCTCGGATGTATCGGTGGAACAACTGACGGCGCCGCACTTTACGAAGCAATAACATGACACGGACTTCCGGACTGTTAAGGAAACGTATAATGTCTACCATGCGTCAGTTATCGCTTGTCTGCCTGCTGTCTGCTTCGGCTTTCGCCCAGAGCGGAAACCCGGGTGTCAACCAGGGTATCAACCTGGGGATCTTTACCAACGCCGGCGACGTCGGCGGTCCGGCGATCCAAGGGTCCGCCGAGTTTAACGCCTCCAACGGGCAATACCGGATCACCGGCTCCGGCGCCAACATCTGGGCCAGGCAGGATCAGTTCCAATATGTTTGGCGCGAGATGGCCGGCAACTTCACGGTCACGGCCACGTTGCGATTCCTTGGGCAGGGAGCCGAGCACCGCAAGGCCGGCATCATGGTCCGCCAGTCTCGGGACACCGATGCGACCTACGCCGACGTCGTGATCCACGGCAACGGCATGCCCGGGCTTCAGTGGCGGAGCAAACCGGGCGAAGACACCAACGGATTCGATCTCCCGTTTGACGGTCCGGGGACGTTCAAGGTGAAGTTAGTCCGTACCGGTGTCAGGATATACATGTACATAGCCAAGGACGCCGCCGAGCTGAAGGAAATCGCCCACACCGAGGTTTCGTTTAAGAACCCGATCCTGGTCGGGCTCGTTGTCTGCTCGCATCAGGCGGACGCATCGGACACCGTCATTTTTTCGGATGTCTCGGTGGAGGCACAAGCGCCGCCGGCCCCCAAGGCACAATAGCGCCGCGAGTCAGAATCTCAGCTTGGCGCCGAGTTCCACGGTCCTGGACTGGTTCTGCTGCGAGCCGGTGACACGTCCGAAGGTCGCATCGCCCGGGTTGGTGTCCGGTGCGCCGAAGCGCGGATGGTTGAACAGGTTGAACACGTCGAAGCGGAGTTGCAGCCGCTTGGCTTCCGTGAAGGTGAAGTTCTTATACAGGCCGGCATTCACTTCATTCACGCGGCTGGCGCGAACGTCGTTCCAGCGGGTGGGGAAGGTCTGAACGTTGGCCGCGAAATCCTGGTACACGCCATTCTTGATGCTGTCCGAAGCCGCCGGCGCGTAATTGTAGCCCGGCAGATTCTGAATGCCGGTCCAGGCCGGGTAAGACTGAAGAGTCGCCAGCGAAGCGGTCTTCGAGGGGAACGGATAGAACTGGGTGGTGTCGAACCACTGGTTGAGGCTCTGCTTACCGCGCTGCAGGGCGAAATCTTTGCCGCTGAAGAACGCCGGCGTGCTGAACACCACCGGCACACCGGACTGGATGTTATAGTTCCCGGCGAGTTCCCATCCGCCCACAACCGCATCCGCCCATTTCGCCATCGCCGCGCCAAAGTGCTGGTTGCGGCCAACCGGAATATCCCAGATAGGCGCGATGCTCAGATGGAAGGGGCGGTCCTCGCCGCCCAATTTGTGTTCGATGGCGCCTTGCGACGCAAGCTGGTTGCCGCCGTTGAACGCCGAGTCTTCGAACAGCTTCGACCAGGTGAACGAAGCGATCAGGCTGAAACCCTTCTTGAAGCGGCGTTCGATCTTGCCCAGCCCGGCATCGTACTGGTTCTTGCCAGTCGGGTTGTTCTCGGTGATGCCGCCAAACAGCGGATTCGGGTTGAGGAACTGGTTCAGCGCGATCGTCTGGTTCGTGTAGATGGAATTGCTCGGGCTCACACCAGCCAGATGATAGAACGGATTGGGAACCTGTTGGTTCCAGGTCAGCGTATCCACCGGCCGTCCCGCGACAAACTGCGGCGTGTTGTACTGCTGCCAGTTGGCGAAGGCGGGTTCGTTCTCATTCCAGGCCCACGAAATGTTATAGGTCTTGTTGTGCGAGTACCCTACCTCAAACAGCCAGCCCTTCCATTCGCTCTGTACGTGGAGGCTGTACTCCCAGGAGTAGAAGCGGTCCATGTTGGGATTGTCCCAGGTAAACCCCGAACCCAGATTAGTCAGCGCTCCCAGCGACGAACCGGTGGGCGCAAGAATTCCGTTTTGGAACGGGTGCGCCATCGTGTCGAAAGAAGTCAGGTAGTTATCGGTGGTGCCGGTCAAAGAAGTGGTCCGGCTGTAGCCAAACTGGGCGCCCGTGTTGTAATCCGCCTGGGTGAAGCGGCCGAAACCGCCGCGAACTACCGTGTTATGGCCCAGATTGTAAGCGAAACCCACGCGCGGCTGCCATTCATGCAGATCGGTGTTGTAAGTGGTGCGCGGCACGCCATTGACGCCGGCAAACTGCACAGTCCCGTTGACCTTGAACTGGCTGGCGGGCATGACTTGCTGCAGCAGTTGCACGCCGGCGTTGGCGGCATTGGACGGATTCGACAGAATGGCGGCGTAGGCAGCTTGCGCCGGGTTGCTGATGGGGTTCGCCGTCGCTGGGTCGTACCGGTCCTCAATGCGGTTGAACCGCTCCTCGATGGGTCGCTCATAGTCCCAATGCATCCCCAGATTGATGGTAAGTCTGGATGTGACGCGCCAGTCATCCTGAACAAAGCCGGCGGTGTAGCGCTGTGAATAAAACGCGCTGGCATTGCGCGGCACGTTGCCGCCGGACGGCATGTCCAGAAGGAAGGTGGCGAAGGTGGAGCCCACACCGGTTCCGCCGGAGTTGGCGTTGTTCTGCCGCGTGAAGTTGCTGTTGAAATCGAATTGACCGGCGTTTCCGTTGCCGGAGTTGGCGTCTTGCAGCACCCAGAACTCCGCGCCGTAGCGGAAGGTGTGGTTGCCGTGCACCTGCGTGAAGGTGGCGCCCAACGTGTGATAAGTTGTGGCGTGAAAACTCTGGGTCTGGGTGGTTCCGAAGTTGCCGGCAACACCGGTAATGTAGGGGAAGCCCGGCCGCGGCAACTGACCCACAAAGCTGGCCGGAATCCCTACGGACGTTTCGTTAAAGCCCGCGCCTGCGTCATACCCCGGCTCTTCGTAACGGGTCAGGCTGTAGCGCAGGTCAAGGATCCTGGTGGGGCTGATCATCCACACGTGGTCCAGGCCGATGCCCTTGTTGACGCGCTCGGTGAAGCTTCCGGCTGCAATATTATTCAATCCGAAAGTGTCGCCGGTGTGTTCGATCAGGTGGTGCCAGCGGAGGGTCGCAAAGGTGCGGTGGTCGTTGTTCCAGTTCTGGTCCAGGCGGATCGACACCAGCGGGAAGGTATCCAGCCGTACTGAGGGCGGAGCGTAATCGTTGGAAGTGTTGCTGGTCCCGTCGCCCGCGGTATTCGGCAGCGGAAGGTATTTCAGAATGCTCTGGGCGATAGGGCTCAGCCGGTTGGTGGGAATCTGGTTGTTCGGAAACAAGGTGCGGTTCCCGGTGCCGGTATCCACTGTCAACGGATCGTAAACCTGGATCGGATACCTGACCAGTTGGCCGCCCACCGTCTGGGTGGTGAAACTCTGGCTGAAATCGCCCGTCCGCTCCAGCGCGCCCGGCACGGAAATCGTGCCCGAGCCCAGCGGATTGATGTTGTGAGTATCGTCGTAGGAGAGGAAGAAGAACGTCTTGTCCTTGCCGTGGTACAGCTTGGGCAGGTATACCGGACCACCGAAGGTTCCGCCCCACTCATTGAAATGCACCGGGGCGACGGCGCCGCCGATCAGGTTGGTCTGGAACAGGTTGGCATTCATCGCGCTATTCTGGTTGAACTCGTACAGCACGCCGTGGTAGCCTTTGCCGCCGCTCCGTGTCTGCATGTTGACCGTGGCGCCGGCCTGCCGGCCGATGGAGGCATCGTAGGCATTGGTGGATACACGAAATTCCTGCACCGAGTCCATGGGCGGGATAAACGCGACGTCTCCCCCGGCCTTCATATCCGGGGAGCCGTCGAGTTGAAATGTATTCGACCAGACATTATTGCGGCCGCCATTCGCCGTCACCTGGGAGGCCGCGTTGTAGGACCACATGTGCGCGATGTTATTGTTCTGATCCTGCGCCACGACGCCGGGGGAAAGAGTAGCCAGCAGCGTCACCACGTGCGATGCCGACGGCATCTCGGCGATTTCTTCGTGCGAAATGATGGTGCCGCTGGTGGCGGCCGTGGTATCGATCAGCGGAGCGTCGGCCGTCACATCGACGGTTTGCGACGAAGCGCCGATTTCGAGCGTCGTATCGATCTGCTTGACGTCGCTGGCGGAGAGCGTGATGCCCTTGCGTTCCTGGGTCTTGAAGCCCGCCGCGCCGATGGTGAAACGATAGTGGCCGGGCAGCAGGAACTCCGCAACCCAAACGCCCTGGCCGTTGGCTTTGGTTTCCTGCCGGACGTTATTGTCGTCGTTGATTACGACAATAGCGGCATTTGGAACCAGGGCGCCCTGCGAATCCATCACACGTCCGCCGATGGCCGCTCGAACCTCCTGTGCATGGAGACTCCCGCCAAAACCCAAAATCAAGACTGCCGACAGGCTTAACATCGCCTT
Organism: Candidatus Acidiferrales bacterium; assembly: GCA_035570275.1. Taxonomy (GTDB): domain Bacteria; phylum Acidobacteriota; class Terriglobia; order Bryobacterales; family Bryobacteraceae; genus DATMNI01. The sequence goes on from DATMNI010000182.1 coordinate 77,289, forward strand.
CGTTACTTCAAGTGACTTAGAACGGAGTATGTTCATTGCTGGGGCCTACTAACCAGCTCTTAGCATATACCCGTTACATTTCCTGCGATGTGTTATAAACTACAATAATAGACCTTAATATCTTAATTGTAATTAGGGTGCGCACCGGGAAGGAGGTGGTGCGGGAAGCGCCGTATGGGGATATGCAATACGGCGTGGTAATTCACACGCTGCGGCCAGTCAAACCGAAATGCGGAGCGGCCGCCAACATGCGCCGGTCACTCCCCCAGATTTCGTGCTCGCCGCTCTCGACCGCCGAAGCTAACTGAACCGCATCGCCGGCGCGAAGGAAGATGCTAGCGGGTAGAGCGGCGACTCGCGCCGTCATGCGCGCAAGCACCACCTGTGTCACCGGAATCAGGGCCCAGAATCCGATCTCCACATGTTCGCGAAAGGCCTGCGCGACCCGTTGGAACTGGGCCACGTTCAAAGTGCCTTCGCGGAAGTGGCGATGAAAGGCGCACGTCACTTCGGCAACCGACCACGCGGAGGTGATTAAAGAATCGGCGCGGCGCATCGCCTCCCGCACCGCGGACGAGTCCGGCTCATTGAGGTAAAACTTCGCCACGTAGGCCGAATCCAGGTACATCGGTCATCTTAGGTACATCGGTCGCGGTCTTCGGAGATGAAATCGGTGCTGTCCGCCGTAACCGCCGGCATCTCCGCCCACAACCGGGTCATATCGGGAAACTTGACCTTCGGCTTCTGGCTTGTCAGCGGCCGCAACTCGGCCACCGGTTCCCCCCGGCGTTCGATCACGATGACGTCTCCCCCCGCGGCATCGCGAACCAATGCCGACGTGCGAATGTGCAGATCGCGAATGGAAGCTTTCTTCATAGCCTTCATTGCTACATTGTAGCACAAGGTTGCTAGTGCCCGTGCCATAATGGTTTGGGGGTCGCCATCATGCATGATCTGGGCGCTCGCATTGTTTCCACGCTGCTTCTGAGCGGCGTTCTGCTGTTCGTCGCGTTCCTTTTGTACAGCGTCCTGTCTCAGCGCAAGGCCGCTGCCGCCTTGCCCGACACCTCGCCGGTCAAAGCTGCGCCGGCAATCTCCAGCCGGCCGAAGGATTATGGTTATCTGGCGCCGGTGGCGCGCCCGCTCGAGTGGATGCTGCGCCAGGTTGAGGCGCGCGTAACGCGCCCGGCGGGCCGCTCCAGTTGGGGTTGGGCCATCGTACTCACCACGTTCCTGGTGAATCTGGCGCTGTCGCCGTTTCGCATCCTGGCCACCCGCCATGCGAAGGTGATGAAGGCACTGCAGCCGCAGATCGACGCCATTAATGCCAGATACAAGCACGCCGGATACCAGCGGAAGGGACTGCAGGTGGATCCGGAACAGTCGCGCGAGATCTCAGAGGTGTACAAAGAGCATAAGACCAGCCCGCTGGCCGGGTGCATCCCCATGCTGGCGCCGCTGGCAGTGCTGGCGGCTTTTTACTCGGTGTTGACCGGGATCGCCGAACTCCACGGCGCGCACTTGCTGTGGATCGCGGACCTGGCGAAGCCGGAGCAACTGCCCGTGCGCCTTCTGCCGGTGCTGATGATTGCCACCCAGTTGCTGCTGGCGAGGTTCACGCCTGCAGCGGCCGGGGCAGACCCGCGGATGGCCCGCATCATGACTTGGATGCCGCTGGTTTTCGGAATTTTGCTGTACCAGCAGCCCAGCGCCTTGATGTTGTACTGGCTCACCAGCAACCTGCTGCAACTGGCGCAGCATGGCTGCGGCAAGTGGTGGGGAGCCCGGCAAACGTTGCGCGTGAGCTAATCGCTGATCTCGATCTTCGGCCCCTGTTCCTGGCCCACAACGGCGACCCGCGCCACGGTGTTGCGCGCCAACTCCACGAACGGCTGGCCTTCGGTCTTGTGACGCACAATCGGCTGGCCGCAATCCCCGCCGATGCGGATCTGCGGGTCCAGGGGCAGCTCTCCCAAAAAATGCACGTCCATCTGTTTGGCCGTGCGGAGGCCGCCGCCGTGGCTGAAAACATCGATGCGCTCGCCGCAGTGCGGGCAGGTGAGGAAGCTCATGTTCTCCACGATGCCCAGTATCGGCACCTTCACCTGGTGGAACATCTGGATGGCCTTGCGCGCATCCTCCAACGAAACGTCGGAAGGCGTAGTCACCACGATGGCGCCGGTGACCGGGGCGGTCTGGATGAGCGAAAGCTGCACGTCGCCGGTGCCGGGCGGCAGGTCAATCACCAGGTAATCCAGTTCTCCCCAATCCACGCCGCGGAGAAACTGCTGGATCACGGAGTGCAGCATGGGGCCGCGCCACACCAGCGGCTTGTCGCCGGGGCTGAGGAAGCCCATAGACATCAGCTTGACGCCGAATTGTTCCAGCGGCTGGATGCGGTCGCCGAAGGCCATCGGAGTCTTATTGATCCCCATCATCAGGGGAACGTTGGGACCGTAGACATCGGCATCCAGCAAGCCGGTCTTGTAGCCTAGCCCGGCCAGGCCAACCGCCAGGTTCACGGACACCGTGGTTTTGCCGACACCGCCCTTGCCCGAGCCGACGGCTACCATATACTTCACACCAGCGATAGGCATTTTGGGCGCCTGGCCCGGCTGATTGGGGGTCATCAGATCTATCGTAACAGGAGCGGGAGGTGCGGCTGGATCTAAGGCGTCAGCGGCAACGGCTGCGCGGTCGTGTCCAAGGGAAATCGCGTCGTCGCACCGCGACACGCGATTGGGCTTGCCCAGCCAGCCTGTTCCCGTAACGCGCAGCGGCAGCCGCCCCATCCTTAAATCCCTAAAATCCCTAAACCGTTCCTTTACAATGCACCTCGTCAAATGTTAGGCTAAGTGTCTTAAAATGCGCACAGTTGACTTGATCCAGCGGAAACGTGACGGCGAAGAACTCGCTCCTGACGAGATCGAGTTCCTGGTGAACGGGTATACCACGGGCGAGATTCCCGACTACCAGATGTCGGCATTTTTGATGGCCGTTTTCTTCTCGGGCATGTCCGACCGGGAGGTGAGCCGGCTCACGGAATGCATGTTGCGTTCCGGTGACACCGTCGATCTCTCGCACATTCCGGGCATCAAGGTGGACAAACATTCCACCGGCGGCGTGGGCGACAAAACCAGCTTCATTGTGGCCCCCTTGGCAGCCGCGGCGGGCGTGGTGGTGCCGATGATGTCGGGCCGCGCGCTGGGGCACACCGGCGGCACGCTCGACAAGCTGGAATCCATTCCGGGTTTCCGCACCAACCTTTCTACCGAAGAGTTTCAGAAGCAACTGGCCGAACTGGGGCTCTGCTTTATCGGCCAGACCGACCACCTGGCGCCGGCGGACAAAAAGCTGTACGCATTGCGCGACGTCACCGCCACGGTGGAATCGATCCCGCTGATTTCATCCTCGATCATGTCGAAGAAACTGGCCGAGGGTCTGGACGCGCTGGTGCTGGACGTGAAGGTGGGCAGCGGCGCTTTCATGAAAAAGCAGGTGGACGCGCGCCGCCTGGCCCAGACCATGGTGGGGATCGGCCGCCGCATGGATAAGAAGGTGCAGGCGCTGATCACCGACATGAATCAGCCGCTGGGCTACGCCGTGGGCAACGCTTTGGAAATCATGGAGGCGTCGCAAACGCTGCAGAACGCCGGCCCCGCCGACCTCACGAAGCTTTGCCTGGAACTGGCGGCGCGGATGATCCACATCGGCAAGAAGGCGCCCACGCTGGACGAAGCGCGGCTCATCGCCGAGAAGCATCTGGTGGACGGCTCGGCTTACAAGAAGTTCAAGCAGGTGGTGGCCGCGCAGGGCGGCAACCCGCAGGCGCTGGACAAGTTCGAGCTGCTGCCGAACGCTACCGGAATGCGCGAGATCAATTCGCCGCGGGCCGGATACGTGAGTTCGATCGACGCCGAAGACATTGGCCTGGCGTCGAACATGATCGGCGCCGGCCGCGATAAGAAGGAAGACTCGATCGACCCGGCGGTGGGCATTATTCTCGAAGTGAAGACCGGCGAGAAGGTGGACGCCGGCTCGGTGCTTTGCCGCCTCTACTACACCAAGGACGAGCGCGTGGACGAAGCCGCCGACATGGTGGAGGATGCCTTCCGCATCTCCTCGCAGAAGCCAGATGAGCGCGAACTCATACTGGAAGTAGTCGGGTAATGGAGCGCTTCACGGGGTTGCTCGGCCTGGTAGTGATCCTGGCGGTTGCCTGGCTCTGCTCCACCCACAAGCGCGACATCAAACTGCGGCTGCTGGCCTGGGGCATGGGTTTGCAGGTCCTCTTTGCGGTGCTGGTCCTGAAGACCGATTTCGGGCTGGTTTTCAAGAAAATCGGCGACGGCGTCAACGCCATGCTCGATTATGCCGAAGTGGGGAGCCAGTTCCTTTTCGGCCCGCTGGGCGCCAAGAGCGGATCGTTCGGCGTGGTGTTTGCTTTTCAAGTGCTGCCCATCGTCATCTTCATCGCCTCGTTCTTCTCCATCCTGTATTACCTGGGCGTGATGCAATTCGTGGTGAAGGCCATGGCGATCGGGATGCAGAAGGTGATGGGCGTGTCGGGCGCCGAGTCGCTGAACGTGGCGGCCAGCATTTTCATGGGCCAGACCGAAGCGCCTCTCACCATCAAGCCGTTTCTGGCCGGGCTTACCGAATCGGAACTCTTCACCATCATGACGGCCGGCATGGCACACGTTTCGGGCGCGGTGATGGCAGCGTACGTGAAGATAGCGGGGGTCTCGATCACGCACTTGCTGACGGCCGTGATCATGACGGCGCCCGCCACCATCATGCTGGCCAAGATTTTCATACCGGAAACCGGGAAGCCGGTTACCGCGGGCCGGGTGGATATCAAGGTGGAGAAGACCGCGGTGAACGTAATTGACGCCGCGGCGCAGGGCGCGGGCGATGGACTGCACCTGGCGCTGAACATCGGCGGCATGCTGATTGCGTTTCTGGCGCTGATCGCCATGGTGAATGGGATTCTGGGCTGGGTCCACACGCTGCCGCTTATGGGCTGGCTGCCGGCATCTCTGGAGAGGATGTTCGGAATTCTCTTCGCGCCGGTGGCCTGGATTATGGGCGTGCCGTGGAAGGACGCGTCCACTATCGGCGATCTGCTGGGCACGCGCCTCGTGCTCAATGAATTCGTGGCGTTTCTCAAACTGGGCCCGATGAAGGCGACGCTCGACCCGAAGTCGTTCACCATCGCCACGTACGCGCTGTGCGGATTCGCCAACTTCAGTTCCATCGCCATTCAGATTGGCGGCATTGGCGCGCTGGCGCCCACGCGGAAGTCGGACCTGGCACGGCTGGGGCTGCGCGCCGTGGCTGCGGGTACCATGGCCAACTTCATGTCGGCCTGCATCGCGGGAATGCTGTTGTGATTGAGCCCGCCGTGATTGAGCAGGCCAAGCGCTATATCGAAGCCCACGCGCAGGTGCTGCCTGCCATCGGAGTGGTGCTGGGCAGTGGACTCGGAGCGTTTGCCGATGAACTCGGCGACCGCATCGAAATCCCCTATCACCAGATCCCGGGCTGGCCGGGATCGACTGCCGTTGGCCACGCGGGAAAACTGGTGATCGGCGGAATTGGCGGAGTGAACGTGGCTGTGATGGCCGGGCGCGCACACCTGTACGAGGGCTATGGGATGCAGCAGGTCACCTTTGGAGTTCGCGTGCTGCACGCCATCGGCGCGCGGTCCATGGTGTTCACCAACGCGGCCGGCGGCATTAACCTGGCGCTGCAGCGCGGCGGGCTGGTGCTGATTTCCGACCATATCAACTTGCAAGGATCGAACCCGTTGGTGGGGCCCAATGACGATGCGCTGGGCGCGCGTTTTCCCGACATGTCGGAGGCCTATTCGCGGCGGTACCGCGAGCGCGCCCGGCAGGTGGCGGCCGAACTCGGCATTGCGATCACCGAAGGCGTCTACGCGGCGATGCTGGGGCCAAGCTATGAGACGCCCGCCGAGATTCGTTACCTGCGGGCTATTGGAGCCGACCTGGTAGGGATGTCCACCGTGCCCGAAGTGATCGTGGCCAACCACATGGGCATGAAGGTTCTGGGGATTTCGTGTGTCACCAATATGGCGGCGGGCGTGGTGCCGGAAACCAGGATCAATCATGAAGAGGTGCTGGAAACGGGCGTCATGGTGCGGGACACGCTGGTGCGGTTTCTGAAGGCGCTGCTGCCCAGGCTGGAGCCGTGACCGATCCCGTGATCGACCCAATGATATCCGGCGCGCTCGCCGCTCGCGCCAATGCCTTCGCGCCTTTTTCCAAGTTTCTGGTGGGCGCTGCCCTCGAGGACATCGATGGCCGGATACACACCGGCTGCAATGTGGAGAACGCCACCTACGGCCTTACGATGTGCGCCGAGCGCGTGGCCGTTTTCAAAGCCATCTCCGAAGGCGTCCGCAAATTCCGCCGCGTGGCGGTGGCGGCCGATACCGAGACCCTCACCCCGCCGTGCGGCGCCTGCCGGCAGATCCTCTGGGAATTCTGCGGGGATATCGAAATCACGCTGGTCAATCTGCACGGCAAAACCGAAACCTATCGTTTGAAAGATCTCTTTCCGAAGCCATTCGATGTCTCATTCTTATAGGTTCAAAAGGATTGTGGGGCAGGTTGTTAGGGGTACCCTCTGGGTCCGGCGGATTGCTAATCCGCCTGCCGGCAGCACGCGTACTTTCGGCAGGCGGATTGCCAATCCGCCGCAGATTAACAATCTGCCCCACAAATCTCGTCTGCCCATCATCCTCATCCTCTTCGTCTCCACGCTGGCCGCCGAACCGGCCGACTGGATCTGGAGCGCTCGCTATGTCATTACCGAGGACGCGCGCCATCGCGTCATCGAAAACGGCGCGGTGGCCGTCCGCGGCGAGCGCATCGTGGGCGTTGGGACCAAAGCCGAAATCGACGCGCGCTTTCAGCCGAAGCAGCGGCTCGACCGGCCGGACGCCATCCTCGCGCCAGGACTGATCAACACCCACACTCATGCCGCCATGTCGCTGTTCCGCGGCATCGCCGACGACATGCGGCTGCAGGACTGGCTAACGAAATTCATTTTTCCCGCCGAAGCCAAAAACGTCTCGGCCGAATTCGTGCGGTGGGGCACGCGCCTGGGCTGCCTGGAAATGCTGCTGGGCGGCACCACCACGTTCACCGATATGTATTACTTCGAAGACGTGGTGGCGGAGGCCGCCAAGGAAGCCGGAATGCGGGGCGTGTTGGGCGAGACCATCATCGGCTTCCCGGTGGCCGATAACAAGACGCCCGCCGACGCCCTCAAGTTCACAGAGCGTTACCTGACGCGATTCCGCAATGACCCGCTGGTGGTGGCCGCCGTGGCGCCGCACGCCCTCTACACCAACTCCGACGAGACGCTGAAGGCCGCGCGCGCGCTGGCCAATAAGTACCACGCGCCGCTGATCATCCACCTTTCGGAAACCAAAAAGGAAAATGACGACGCCCTTACGGCGCGAAAAATGACGCCTACCAAGGTGCTGGATTCGCTGGGCGTACTGACTGGCCGCACCGTAGCTGCGCATTGCGTCTGGGTGAACGACGCCGACCTGTCGATTCTGAAAGCGCGCGGAGTGGGCGTGGCCCATTGCCCTTCCAGCAACATGAAACTGGCGAGCGGCGTGGCGCCGGTGGTGAAGATGCTGGCGATGGGCCTGGCGGTGGGGCTCGGTCCCGACGGCCCGGCGGGCAGCAACAACGATTTCAATCTGTTCGAAGAGATGGATCTGGCGGCGAAACTGCAGAAGGTTTCGACCGGCGACCCGCAGGCGCTGCCGGCAACTACGGCGCTCGAAATGGCCACCATCCGCGGCGCCCGCGTGCTGGGAATGGAAAAGGAAATCGGATCGCTCGAAGCCGGAAAGCGCGCCGACATGATCCTGGTGCGCACCGACCGGCCGAATGCGGTGCCTATGTACGATCCGATCTCGCAGATGGTCTACGCCCTGAAAGCCGACGACGTACGCGACGTGATGGTGAACGGCAAGCCCGTGGTGCGCGACGCGGTGATCCAGACGCTCAACCAGGCGCAGATTTTGCAGAAGGCCGACGAGTACCGCGGCAAGATCAGCGCGTCGTTGAAATAGACTGACCTGTGGGGGGACGCCAAGTTTTTGATTGCCTCGCTCAGTGCTTTTGGCGCCACAGACATGGCCTTGGATCTCCTGAATTGCGGTAATCCTGAGTTGGCCGACGCCGCGGCTACTGGGCCAAAGACAGAGGCTACCACGTCACAAGAAAAGATGCCATGGTCAATTTCGGCTCGAAATGGGGAAGTCACTAACCCCGAATTCCGCGTGGGCGCAGCGCGGCCGCGTAGTGTTTTGCCAGCCATAGCTGGCTACGCCGCAAAATGACGATTGAATTTCGCAAGCTTCTGGAATAGACTGCAATCCATGGACCTGGGTACCATGCTGCGCCACTCAGCCGCGAGGAATCCGCAAAAACCTGCAGTTATCTGCGGCGGCCAAATAGCTTCCTATGAAGCGCTGGACCTGTCAACCGACGCTCTGGCACGCTGGCTTTTGCGGGAGGGTTTGCAAACCGGCGACCGCGTGGCCATCCACTGGTGCAATTCCGTGGAGGTGGTGAATCTCTATTTCGCCTGCTTCAAAGCGGGGCTGATCGCGGTGCCGGTCAACAACCGGCTGAAGGCCCCCGAGATCGCCTATATCCTGCGACACTCCCAGGCTAAGCTGTGTTTCAGCCAGCCCGAGTTGGCACCCCTCTGCGAGGAAGTGTGCGCGGAATGTCCGGACCTGCAGCGCATCTACACCTCGCTTCCATCGCTGGCAACCACGGAGCCGGGCAGCGTCGACTTGCCCGATGTCGCTCCCGACCAGATAGCGGCGATTTTGTACACATCCGGCACCACAGCACGGCCCAAAGGCGTCATGCACACCCACGTTTCTCTCACTGGTGCCACGGAGTTGATGATCCTGCTGGGCCTGGACGAAACCCACACCGTGCTGGCAGTGACGCAGATGGTGCACATCGCGGCACTGGCTTGCGCGTTGTTGCCGGTATTATCCTGCGGCGGGACGGTCGTTTTGCTTCCTGCGTTCGACGCCGCCGCGGCCCTGGACTTGATCGACCGTTGGCGATGCTCGTACTTCCTTATCTTGCCTGCGATGCTGCGGTTCGTTGTCGAAGAACAGGGCCGCAGTCCGCGCAACGTCAGTTCTGTTCGTTTGTGCCTCGCCGGCGGCGACACCGTGCCGGTGACTCTGCAGAAAGGCTTCCGCGCCCTCTTTGCAGTTCCGGTGCGGGAACTCTTTGGGATGACCGAGACTGTGCCCGTCACTTGCATTCGCGAAGACGCGCCGCGGATCGGCTCTATAGGCCCCGCGTTGGACGCCGTGGATGCCCGCGTGGCGGGCCTGACCGGCAAGGTCGTGGCCGATGGACAGATCGGCGAACTGCAGGTACAAAGCCCGGCCAATTGCGTGGGGTACTGGGACGACCCGCAAGCCACCGCCGCCGCCTTTGACGACGGCTGGCTGCGCACCGGCGACCTGGTGAGGCGCGACGCCGACGGGTTCTTTTGGTTCGAAGGGCGCGTCAAGCAGATCATCATCCGCGGCGGCTCCAACATTTCGCCGCAGGAAGTGGAAGAGGCGCTGTATCACCATCCCGCTGTCCTCGAGGCTGGCGTCATCGGCATGCCCGACCCGGTCCACGGTGAAAAAGTGATCGCGTTCGTAGCCTTGCGCGAGGGATTCGCCGCTGGCGAGCAGGAGCTGCGCGACTTGGTCCACAGCCGTATCGCCGACTACAAGACCCCGGAGCGCGTCATATTTCTACCGGTTCTCCCCAAAGGACTCACGGGCAAGGTGCAGCGCCGCGCGTTGAAAGATATGGCTACGGAGCCTCCGGAACGGGGCTTGGCCGCCGACGCCTGATCCACGAGAGTCGCTGGTTGAACGTCGCCGCCTGCATGTGCTGGTGTTCGAGCCGGTGCTGAAGACCTGGCGACGAATTAGCCTTCGCATGCCGGAGCGGGACAAGATGGCCTGGAAATCGACTTAAATCGAATCTAACTCCTTTGTTTGAGGAATAATCCGGGACAAAATGTTCGGATCGCCCGATAAAAAACAGGCCAGATGTCTTCCTATTGTTCCGACTCCCCTAACTAAGTCGCCGGCAGCATCGACACGATCTCCGCCCAATGGCCAGCGACGCCGTTGCCGCCGGGCTGGGAGCAACATGCGCATTGTGCCCTCCCGCGGCGAGTATTACCAAATCCGCCCGGAACGCCAGAGCCTGGTGCGTCACCTGATCTACCCGGTGCCCGACCCGCAGTTCCCCTTCCTGGGCGTGCATTTCACGCGCCTCATGCATGGCGGCATCGAGGCCGGGCCGAACGCCGTACTGGCCTTCGCCCGCGAGGGCTACCGGAAATCCGATTTCAACCTGGTGGATCTGTACGACGCCCTGACCTACGGCGGCTTCCGGCGCTTCATGCGGCGCTACCCTTCCATGTGCTGGTACGGACTGCGCCGCGGGTTGAGCCGTGAGATGTTTTGCGAATCGCTGCAGCGCCTGGTGCTCGAGATCGATGAAGGCGGCGCGCGCTGGCCAATAAGTACAACGCGCCGCTGATCATCCATCCTTCGGAAACCAAAAAGGAAATGACGACACCCTCACGGCGCGAAAAATGACGCCCACCAAGGTGCTGGATTCGCTGGGCGTCCTGACTGACCGCACCGTAGCCGCGCATTGCGTCTGGGTGAACGACGCCGACCTGTCGATTCTGAAAGCGCGCGGAGTGGGCGTGGCCCGTTGCCCTTCCAGCAACATGAAACTGGCCAGCGGCGTGGCGCCGGTGGTGATGGACGGAGCAACTTGGGTCGAGCGAGGGGTCGACCGAGCGGTCGGCCGATCTGCCGTGGGCACGGACCCGTTTTAATATACGAGCCTAAATCGGAGTCGGCGTTTTAAGCACCGGATCGAAGACCAGCACTATCAGAGGGGAAAATCATTCGGCGACTCTTTCTTGTGTACGTCGTTTGGAGGTGCGAATGGGAAAAGAGACACGTGTGCCGCGAGAGTAAGTCGAAATTCGTTGCGGGCGGCCGGGCTTTTGGGGTTGTCCCCTCGGACTTATCGCCGTGCGTGTCGGCCGCCCAATGGATTGGAGAGCACCTTCGATGATCTAGGCCCGCTGAATGGCGGACATATCCTTGCCGATTTGGCGCTCTTCCTCTGGTACCAAGTGGGGCGACAATGAACGCTATCCGCACACCACCCGATGTTATGGGTTCGAACCCAAGATCTCTCCCCCGACCCCGTAGCACTGCTCAGACAGCCGTGAAGG
>DATMNI010000183.1:0-6134 GCA_035570275.1 Candidatus Acidiferrales bacterium
GCGAGCGCTGCGAGGGGAATTGGATTCTGTTGACGGCCCGGAAGGATGGGGGATTCACGGTGGTGAATAGCCGGAATGGGTTCGAGAAGAAGTACGGGAAGTAGGCGAGAGCCGCACGGCGCGGCGTTTGTGCACTATCGCAAACAGATCGTCTATATCAATAGAATCGGCGATCACGAGGAGCATGATCCAATGGGATCTCTAACCGCATCCATGGACCTGAAGCGCTACGGACGGCTGTTGGCTAAGGCCGTGCCGCGAGTGATCGCCACGGAAGAGGAGAACGAACGCGCGATTGAGATCGTTGAGTCTCTGATGGAAAAGGGCGAGGGCAAGATGTCACCTGAAGAGGACGCTCTCCCTGGACCTTCTGACGAAACCTGATTCGCGACTATGAAACTACGGCGTATCCTCCGCGGCGCAGGTCCAAGCCCCATGAGATGGTGGCCTTCCTATTGGAACAACGGGACCTGAAGCCGAACGCTCTCTGGCCGATCATTGGGTCGAAGGGCAGAGTCTCCGAAATCCTGGCGGGAAAGCGCCCCATCAGCAAGGAGCAGGCAAAGAAGCTGGCGGAGTTCTTGCACGTCCGGGCAGACTTGTTCCTCTGAGCCGGAGCGCACGGGCATTCCCGGAAGTACGAGCGGCTTGCGCCGTATCCCGGCGCTCTGCCGTGGTCGCACCGGCATTCTTGACCGGCACAGCGCTTTTCGCCGAACCGCGCGTGCGCATACCAGTCCTCGGGCCGACTTGCCGTGACCAGTTAGCTCACATATCCTATACTTGAGAAGAGAAGAAGGAATCAGCCATGATTGTGATTGAGCTTCCCGACGAACAGGCGGCAGCGCTGAAAGCGAGAGCGGCGGCGCAGGGTCTCAGTCTGGAGGCTTGGTTCAAGAAGTTGGCGGAAGGGGAAACCCCTTCGCGGTCCAATAAACCCTTGAAATCGGCCTATGGACTGCTGGCCGAGTATGGCCCCGCTCCGTCCGCCGAGGAGATCGACGAGAACCGGCGCGACATGTTCCGCGGCTTCGGCGAAGACTCTTAAATGATCGCCGGAGTAGCCGACACCCACGCCGCGCTGTGGTATTTGTTCGGCGACCCGCGCCTATCGGTTTCCGCGAAAGCCTTCATCGACCAGGCGGCCGGTTCTGGGCGCAAAATCGTTCTTTCGGTCATCAGCCTGGCCGAAATCCTTTACCTGATCGAAAAGAATCGATTGCCCTTCGCGGCCTACGACAAGCTGCGTCAGGCCCTCGGCGTCGTTGACTACGTGATCGATGAATCGCCTTTGACGACCAGCATTATCGAAGCCATGAGGCAGGTTCCGCGCGCGGATGTTCCCGACATGCCTGACCGCCTCGTGGCGGCCACCGCCGTGTATTTCGGGGTGCCGGTCATCAGCCGGGACAGCCGCATTCGCAGTTCCAACGTTCACACGGTCTGGTAGTTCCCGGCAGGCCGGGGGGACATTCCCCGCAGCGCTCGGTGCGCAGCCGGCTTCGTGTTAAGAGGCTCCACCTACTCCTCTTCCATCGTCCTCTCCGGCGGCGGCAGCACGTCGTGGGGGCCGGCCACCCAGACGTAAAGCGTCGGCAACAGGTAGACTCCCAGAATCAGCGCCGCTACCAGGCCGCCGACGATCACAATGGCAAAAGGCCGCTGGGAGTCCGAACCGATGCCGCGGGAGAGCGCGGCCGGCAGCAGCCCGATACTGGCTACCAGCATGGTCATCATGATGGGGCGCAGGCGCTGCACGGAGCCATCCACCGCGGCGTCCTCAATCGATTGGCCTACCGCGCGAAGCTGGTTGATGTACTCCAGCATGATGACGCCAGTCTGTACGGCCACGCCGAAAAGCGCCAGGAAGCCCACGCCGGAAGATACGCTGAAATGCGTGTGGGTCAGTAAGAGCGCCAACAGACCGCCAATCGGCGCCATGGCGACGTTGGCCAGAATCAGTACCACCCATTTGAACGACTTGAACATGGTGTAGAGGATCATGCAGATCACCAGCATGGTCAACGGCACCACAATCGCCAGGCGCTTCTGCGACCGCTTCTGGCTTTCGTATTCGCCGGCCCAATCGATGTGGTACCCGGGCGGCAGCTTGACCTGCTTGTCCACTTTGCTCATGGCCTCTTCCACCGTGCTGCCCAGGTCGCGGACGGGCACGCTGTACTTGATGGCCACATAGCGCGAGTTGCCTTCCCGGTAGATCTCCGACGCGCCGTCTAACACATCCACCTTGCAAAGCTGTGCCAGGGCCACGCGCTCGCCGGATGGAGTGACCAGGCGGATGTTCTCGATGGCCTCCCTGGTATCGCGGTAAGGCGTCTGGTAGCGCACCACCAGGTCGTACTTCTGTTCGCCCTGCAACACCTGGCTCACGGCCTTTCCGCCCACGGCGGTTTCGATGGCGTCCTGCACGTCGGCCACGTTGATGCCGAATCGCGCGGCCTTAGGGCGGTCCACCACGAACTGCAGGTTCGGCTGTCCGATCACGCGAAACAGGCCGAGGTCGGCGACGCCCTGGACCGAACGTAGGACGCGGACGATCTCATCACCCTTTTCTTCCAGCGTCTTCAAATCCTCGCCATAAATCTTGATGGCAAGCTGGCCTTTGACACCGCTCACGGCCTCTTCCATGTTGTCGGCAATGGGCTGGGAGAAGTTCCAGAGCGCGCCCGGAATCTTTTCCAGCTCGCGGTCCATGGCCGCCACCAGTTCATCCTTGTTCTGCTGGAATACGGGCCGCCACTGCTCCTTTGGCTTGAGGTCGATAAAGTACTCGGTGTTGAAGAACCCGGTGGTGTCGGTGCCGTCGTCCGGACGTCCGATCTGGCTGACCACCTGGGTGACCTCGGGAAACGACGCCAGTATCAGACGGGCCTGGTTCATGACTCGAGTGCCTTCGGTGGGTCCGATGCTGGGCGCCAGAGTGGCGCGAGCCCAGATGGCGCCCTCGTCCAGATGCGGAAGGAATTCGGAGCCGATGATGCCACTTGAGAGCAGCCAGTACGAGACGGCCAACGCGCCCATACATACCGCCACCGTCAGCCAGCGGAGCCGGATGGCGAGGTGCAACGTGCGGCGGTAACCGGCGGTAATCCAGGTCATCAGCGGGTTGCGCCACTCCCGCACGTGGGGGCCGAAGACAAAGCTGGAGAGCACCGGCGCGATCAGCATCGAAAAGATCAGCGAGCCCAGAAGCGCGAATGAAACGGTCCAGGCCATGGGTTTGAACAAGCGGCCTTCCACGCGTTGCAGCGTGAAAATCGGCAGGTAGGCGGTGATGATGATGCCGATGGAATAGAACACCGGCCGCTGGACTTCATGCGCCGCGTCACGAATGGAATCGAGCGCAGTGGCGGACTTCCGGGTGCGACCCAGGTATCCCACGATGTTCTCCACCATCACCACCGCGCCTTCCACCACCATGCCGAAATCGAGGGCGCCGAGCGACAGCAGGTTCGCCGGAATATGGTTGAGGTTCAGGCAAATGGCGGCGAAGAGCAACGAAAAGGGAATGGTCAGGGCGACGATGAAGGCCCCGCGGGCGTTGCCGAGAAACAACAGGAGAATCAGCGCCACCAGCACGATGCCTTCCACCAGGTTGTGGAGCACCGTGTGGGTGGTCAACTCCAGCAGCTTGCTGCGGTCCAGAAACGGAACCACTTTCACGCCCGGCGGCAGAATGTGCTCGTTGAGCTCCGTCACCTTTTCGTGGATAGCCACCAAGGTGGAATCGGCGTCGGCGCCTTTGCGCAGGAGCACGATGCCATAGACGGAATCGTCATTGTCGATGACCTTGCCATCGTCGCGGTGGATGGCCTTGGCAATCTGGCCGAGGCGGATCCTGGGGCCCTGCGCCACCGTTCCGATGTCCTTAATGCGAATCGGCGCGCCGGCCTGAGTTTTGATCACGGTCTCTTCGATATCGCCGACCGTGCGGACCAGGCCGAGGGCGCGCACGTTGATCTGCTGCAGGCCGGCTTCCACAAAGCTGCCGCCGGCATTGACGTTGTTGCCGGCCAGTTGCTGCTCTACCTGGCCGATGTTCAGCCCGTAGGACACCAGCTTGTTGGGGTCGATCGCGACTTGATACTCGCGCGTGATGCCGCCGAAGCTCACCACGTCCACCACGTTGGGAACGGATTTGAACTGTTTCTCGAGCGTCCAATCCTCCAGGGACTTGAGATCCATCAGGTCGTACTGCGGATTGGTGTTCTTGAGGGTATACCAATAGATTTGGCCGACCGGGCTGAAGTCCGAGCCGATCTGCGGTTGCAAACCGCTTGGCAAATTGACCTGGGATAATCGTTCCAGAACCTTTTGACGGTTCCAGTCGTTGCTCGACTCGTCATCGAAAATCAGCATCAGGCTGGAGAGTCCGAACAACGAGGTGGACCGCAAATGTTCCAGGTGCGGGATGCCATTCATAACAATTTCGAGCGGGATGGTGACTTGTTGCTCCACCTCCTCAGCGGCGCGGCCGGGCCACTGCGTGATCACCTGAACATAGTTGTTGGCGACATCGGGATACGCCTCCACAGGCAGGCTGTGAAAGGAAATGGCGCCCCATACCAGCAGCAGTACGGCCGCGGCGGTTACCAGAAAGCGGTTGTTGAGGGCGTAATCGACCAGTCCGCGAATCATGTCAGTAAATTTCTGTGAGGCAGGTTGAAAACCTGGATGTGGGGCAGGTTGCTAACCTGCGGCGGATTGTTAATCCGCCTCCTGATGTGTGTACCAAGCCCGAGCAATCCCCTGCGGCCCCACCAGGCGGATTGCCAATCCGCCGCAGGTTGCCAACCTGCCCCACAATCATTGCTCCGCCGTATTCTGCAGGACCAGCGCGTTCGAAACCACGCGGTCGCCAGGTTTGAGGCCCGACAAGACTTCCTGCAACTTCCCTGGAAGCATCTTCCCGGCCGTCACTCCCACGCGCTGGAAAGTCTTTTCTCCGGCCGGCGCATACACCCAGTCGCGGTCGTGAAGGTGCAGAACGGCCGATGCCGGCACCGCCGCCGTGGTCCGTCTGTCCTGGCCGTGGAAAGTCGCCGTCACGAACATGCCGAGGCGCATGTTACCGGGATTGTGTATTTCCAGCCGAACCTTGGCGGTGCGGATATTGGGGTCCATGATCGGGCCGATATTGGTCACGCGCGCCTGCAACACGCGGTCAGGGTATGCGTTCAGATGGATGTCCGCCATTTCGCCGATGCGCACATTGTGCAGATCGTTTTCGTAGACATCGCAGATCACCCAGATGTTGCTGAGGTCGGCAATCGTGAACAGATTGGGCGAATTGTCGAGCGTTTTCACTCCGCCCGACGCGGTGACGTTCTGTTCGGTGATCACGCCCGCAACCGGCGCTACGATATCGATCACCGAAGACGGATGGTTCATGTCGGCGCCCAGGACTTTCAGCTTCTCGGTGGCGTTCTCCACGTCCACGCGAGCCTTGTCGGCAGTGTCCTGCGCCACCTCCAGTTCCTTGGCGGCAATGGCGCCTTTTCCGAAGAGCAGCCTGGCGCGGTCCAGTTGCGCTCGCACCAGCACTTCGTCCGTGTTGGCTTTGCGATAGTCCGCGAAGGCGCTGGAGATGTCCGAACTCTGCACACGCATCAGAAGCTGGCCCTTGGCGACGTCATCTCCCAGGCGCGCGCGTACCTCCACCACCCGGCCCGAGGCCAGCGAAATCACCGGCACCGTCCGCGACACATCGGCGGCCACCGTTCCGGTGACGTTCAACTCCGTCGAGCTGATGTGGGCAGTAGCGGCCGCCACCGGAAACTGCTCGGGATGGTCCACCTTGACCAGGCTGGCGTCGGCTTCGTGCTCCACCTGCGCGGTCGGAGGCGCCTCGGCCTTCGCATCCGGCTGCCGGCCATTGGCGCCGCAACCAGCCAGCACCAGCCCGGCCAGCACCAGGCCGGCCGCCAGTACGAGCACGAGCCCCGTCAGTTTCATGGGATGACCTTCATGGCATGACCTTCATTGGATGACCTCGCGGCCCACCGCAAGATTCATCTGGCTGGCGGCGGTCAAATACGAACCAATCAGGTTCAGGTAATTCAGTTGCACGCTCCGGTAATCGTTCTGCGAATTCAGAAAATCCAGCAGCGACG
>DATMNI010000184.1:0-10896 GCA_035570275.1 Candidatus Acidiferrales bacterium
CGAAGAACTCGGCCGCCTGGAACTCAAGGTGGATACCAAAACCAAGGTGCCCGTCTCCTTCACGTGGAAGCACATCCTGGTTGACTCCGCTGCGGTGGAGCCGGCACCGGAAGTGGCGCGCGAAGTGAAGCACTGGGAAGATGAAGTTAAGGAGCGGGTCGATCGGCCGTTGGCCGTTTCCAAACGCCAATTCTCGAAGCACGAAGTCAAGGCCCTGATCGAGCAGGCCATGCGCAGCCAGACGGGCGCCGATTTCGCCTTCATGAATGAGGGCGGCGTCCGCGACACCGTTCCCGCGGGCCAGTTGCTGGAGCGCAACATCTGGGACATCATGCCCTTCGACAACCGCCTGGTTGTCGGCAAGATCAAAGGCCGCGACCTTCCGGCGGCCGTCCTGGGAAACCGCCAGGTGGAGCCAGACCGCGAATACACCTTGGCCGTAAGCGATTTCACCGCCGCCAATCAGGGAACCGCCGAGAACCTGCGAACCTCCGGTCTTCAATTCCCCGATGACGCCGGACTTCTGCGCGACGTCCTGATCGACTGGTTCCGCAAGCAGAAGGTCATCGAGTAATCGAGCCGCGCGGAGAATGGTAGCGGTCAATATGGAATCACCTTTGGCTTCGACCACGCTCAGCACGCTATGAACAGACGACGGATCCATCACATCAGGCCCCAGGCGCGGCCTGACACGTGAAATTCCACGGGCCTCCAGATCAGATGACGGTATTCAAGACCGTCTGCTCTTCTTTCCCTTGGGATCTCGCGGCTCCAATCCGCAGGCGCATCCTCGTAGGTGACAAGGTACCCATAGTGGTTCGCCAACTCTCCTGTTATAGCCAACATGGCACGCGGCTGGCTGACGTTGATTGTATCGGCTGCGGCAAAGGCACAACTGGACATCACGAGAACGGCCGAGAGTCGAAGTACCGGGTTAAACAGCATCACTTCATGAGAAACGGTCTTATGCTTCCGTAACGACATCGCGCTGGAACGCAGGCGGTTCCTCATAGCTGATCCGCCAATGATACGCCTTCCCAAGGGTGTCGCATATCTCCCTAATCGGCTTACCGCTCCCGGTGGAGATGTGCAAAGCGTCGTTTGCGGCGCTGGCCATTGATGATACGCCATTCGTGGCCATCAGAATACATATGCCTATTCTTGAATTCACAAGTGTCATCCTTTTAATGAGCGGGATAAGGGTTCAGCGCGACAAAAGAGTTATCGCGGTTTTCCGACCAGGAAGTCGGCGTTACCGACCAAACGATCGCATTGGTCTGGTAATCTGACCAGGCATTACCGGTGTTGTTGAAGCTCTCAAACAAAACAGATTGTCCCCGGTAGAGTCATTCAGGGGAACTGCTTTCGAGAGTCACCTGCCATCCGGCGTGCTGGTTATCCAGAAATACCGCCAGGTTGAGCCCCGCGGGATTCGCCGCGGATGGCGCAAGCAGCGCTTCTATGCCGTTTTCCCAGGCCCGCAATCCGATTTCCTGAGTGACCAGGAGCGGTGTTTCGATTAACTGCTTCCTCACCACGCCGGCCTTCCGTAACAGACTCCCCTGGCTCATGTCCACAACGCGGCTGAGCCGCAAACTTATGGATGCCACCACAAAGCCGCCGATCGGAGGGACGGTGAAATATCGTGCCATCTCTCGCCTGGCAGTCTCAGGGGAAACCGAGGTGTAGAGCGCGCCGAAGTAGCCGCGGATGTTATAGCGCGCCCCGTGCAGAAACGAGCCTCGCATCGAAACCAGATTGCCGGCGTAGCGCACAGGGCAGATGCGATACACGGTTCCCGAGAATTCGCTGGTGGGAGCGGTGCGGAAAAACGCCCGCAAGTCCGGCATCTTGAAGGGCGAGCCTCAGGCCGGGATGCCCCAGCTCATGCGCCCGACTACCTCGATCACCCGGTCGAGGCCGCCGTCTTCGGTCATCACCTCAACCGGCCGGCGATTCTCCAGAACGGGCACCGGGTGCCTCAACCAGTAGATCGCATTCTCGGGAGTGAACAAGTCAATCAGTTCGCGCCAGATGCGATACAGCTTTTCTTCCCTCTGGGCCTCGAGCGGCCGCAGTGTTTTACCCGTTCCCCGGCGCCGCTCAATGGTCCGCGGATGCACGCCCAAAATGCGCGCCACCTCGGCAAGGCCAAGGACGTCTTCGACAGAAGGATTCCCGGTGCTTGGAAAACTTGGAAGGCTTGCCATCAGTTCCACTCCATCAGTTCCACTCTGTCACCACATGCGACAAATGTCAAGACATATGCCGATCAATGTAATTATTTTCGATCTCACGAAGCCGCGGAATTCGGGGTTGGTCCGATTGGAGCGCCGGCAACAAGGTACCAGGCAGAGATTCCAAAACGCGTAAGCACGCGATAGATTTGCCAAAGGAAAAAATAGGGCCGCCCTCCGAGACCGGCCCCTCAAGTAGAAGCTCGCGGCAAAACCGCTCCCTAACGGTCGCGGCTCGGAACGGAGTCGTGGCTCGGAACGGAGTCGCGACTCGGAACGGAGTTTTGGCTCCGAACGAGCCGCTGCCGGTTCCGTACCGAGCCGCGCGCGTCAGCCAGCGGTTTACAACATATAGTGACGCCGGGTGGCGCGCCGTTTCACTCGTCCCGCAGCACAATCGCAGGGTCGATTCTGGTGGCCCGCAGCGCCGGGAGCCAGCAGGCCATCAGCGCCACCACCGACAACAGCGTGGGCACCAGGACGAAGGTAAGGGCATCCCGCGGGCCGATCACGAACAGCATGCTTTCCACCGTGCGCGAGGCCGCCAGGGCAATCACGGTTCCGCAGGCTATCCCAATCGCCACCAGGCGCATCCCGTCACCCAGAACCATTTTGCGCACGTTGTCCGGCGTAGCGCCAAGGGCCATGCGCACGCCCATTTCCCGCTTGCGCTGGGTCACCGAATAGGCAATCACGCCGTAGATGCCAATGGTCGAAAGCAGCAGCGCCAGACCGCCGAATACGGCCAGCAAGCCCGCCGAGAGGCGTTGCGGCCAGAGCGACTCCTGGATGGTGAACTCCAGCGTTTCCGATTGCAGGTACAGGTTGTGGTCCAACAACTGCACCTCGTGCCGGACCGCGGGCAGGACAGCCTCCGGATTTCCCGCCGTGCGGACTATCAGCACCGCCGTTGGAAAGTAGTATTGCACCAGCGAAAGATACACCATCGGCAGCGGGGCCTCGCCGAGGTTGCGGTAGTTGGCGTTGCGGGCAAGGCCAATCACATCCACGGGCAGCCCCTCACCGCCGAACTGAATGCGCTTGCCGACGGCGTTCTCTCCCGGCCAGAAGGCGGCGGCGGCAGCCTCATTGACAATCACCACGCGGGGGGTCGTCTTGGTATCGAGCGGGTTGAAGTCGCGGCCGCGCAACAGCGGGACCGCCATGGCCGGAAAGTAGCCCGGGGACACCACTGAGGTGAGGGTCGTCCGGCCGGTTCCGCTGGTGACGCTGTCCTGGCCTTCCAGCAGAACGGTGCGGGCCGCCGTGACCGAGAGCGGGTAGTCCTTGGATAGCGCCACGGCCGTGACACCCGGCACGGCGGCGGCGTGCTGCAATACCTGCTGGAAGAAATCACGGCCGCGGCCTTCCTTGTAGCCTTGGTCGGTCAGGTTGAAGCCCACGATGGCCAAGTGCCGCGCGTCGAAACCCAGGTTGACGTCGCCGGCATTTTGAAGGCTCCGCACGAAGAGTCCGGCGCCCACCAGCGCCACCATCGAAAGTGCCACTTGCCCCACGATCAGGACCGCGCGCGGCCGCCAGGCTCCGCCCGAAGTTCCCGGCTGGCCGGAGCGCTCCTTCAGATCGTTGGCCAGGTCGCTGCGGGTGGCGCGAAGCGCCGGCGCCAGGCCGAAAACGATTCCGGTACTCAATGAGACCAGGAAGTTGAACCCAAGCACGTGGCCATCCAGGTCCAGGCGGAATCCGGCGTGGTTGAACATGGGAGGCTTCAAAGTCCAAAGGAGTTCGGCAGCCCAGCGCGCGAAGAGCAAGCCAGCCAAGCCCCCGGTCAGCGCCAGCAGCATGCTTTCCGTGACCAGTTGCCTCACCAGTTGCCAACGGGTGGCTCCCAAAGCCAGCCGCACCGTGAATTCCTTGCGCCGTACCGCCGCCCGCGCCAGCAGAAGGTTGGCGACATTACCGCAGGCAATCAAAAGAACCAGCGCCGAGACGATCGACAGCAACGTGCCGGCGTTGGCAATGACCGTCCGGTTCTTGGGATTGATGGTTGCCTGGGCCAGTGGGATGAGCTTGATTCCCCGGCTGGCGTTGTCTTTGGGGTACTGGCGTTCCAAATCCTGGGCCAGGCTCCGCATGCCGGCCTCAGCCTGCGGCAGGCCCACTCCCGGCTTCAGGCGGCCCACCGCGGTGAAAAGCAGGGCGCGGCGCTGGAGCACAAAACCGGGCACGGGGTAAACCTGCGGATACATCGCCATCGGCACGTAAACGTCGGCTGCGGTCATTTGAGCCAGGCCCAGGAATCCCTTTGGGGCCACCCCCACGATCTTGAACGGATGTCCATCCAGCCGGATGCTGCGGCTGGTGATTTGCGGGTCGCTGCCATATTGCCAGGACCAGACTCCGTAACTGATCACCGCCACCGGACTGGCACCGGGGCTGGAATCCTCTTCGGGAAGAAATCCCCGGCCGATCAGGGGCTTGACCCCAAGGGTCGTGAAGTAGTTGGCGGAAACCATCTGGCCCATGAGATTCTGGGGCTCCGCCGGACCGGTGAGACTGATGCTGATGGGCGCGTAAAGCAGCAGGGAAGAGAAGACCGTGTTGTGGTCGCGATAATCGATGTAATTCGGGTAAGAACAGAGCAGGACGCCCGGGCCGCGGGTTTCGAGGGTGAACAAAGCCGCCAGACGGCCAGGATCTTCAACCGGGAGACTCCGCAGAAAAATTGCGTTCAGCAACGTAAAGACAGTGGTATTCGCGCCGATTCCCAGTGCCAGCGACAGCACGGCTACCAGCGTGAAACTACGGTTCTTCGTGAGCGCCCGTAGAGCCGAGCGCAGATCTCCAAGAAACCCCGCCATCCGTTTGACCCCGCCATCCCGTTTGACGGCTGCTTACTCTGTATATAACATGTTTCACCGGCCACCTTGTTATACTGCCATTTCGTGTATTGGGGAATAGTGCTGGTGGTTATCGCCACAGTATCCACTGCCGCCTGCGGACGCCGGCCAGGAAGCTTTCCGCCACCGGCCCAAGGGTCGCTCGATCTGGGCCCGGACCCCGGAGTTCCGCGCGGGGTAGTCCGAATGAACGATCCGGACGCCGACGCCTTTCTGGTTCGGGACATCAGCCCGGAATCAGGCCAGACGCGGTGGGCGTTTCTCCACCCGGAATTGCGTCTGAGCGTGGCCGATGCGCGCCATCTGACATTTGCCGCCGAGTTCGCGATTCCGGAAGTGACGTTCCGGGTGACCGGTCCGGTGACGGTGCAATGCGAGGTGAATGGCAAGAAGCTGGTGGCCCTGCGCTGCGACCATGCCGGCGACTACCGCCTGGAACATGCCGTGCCGGAGGGGTTGGTGGAAGTGCAGAAGCCCATTCGAGTGACCTTCGAAGCCAACCCGCGCTGGGTGTCTCCCGAAGACGGCGCCCAGCTATCCTTCCTGCTCCGCAGCGTGGGCTTCACGCACTAAATGCGGGAAGTGGTGCACATCCTGTTCGGAGCGGCGTTTACCGTGGGCGTTTCGGTCGCATTGGGCCTGACGCTGATGCGCCGGCTGGGACTGGTGTGGCACCGGATGGAGGCGGCGCTGCTGGCTTTCATCGCCGGCAGCGCATGCCTGAGCTTCTTGACCGCACTCCTGTGTCTGGTGCATCAGGCGCGGCGGGGAGTGTTCCTGTGGGGCGGGCTGGCAGCCATCGGCTGGGCGATTTGGGAGGAGCGAAGAGAACGCCAGGGGCTGGGGGCCGGGGGCCGGGGGTCGGGAGTCGGCGGCCTGGGGCCGGAGCTCGGGGGCCGGGGGCCGGGGGCAGGTTCACGGCCGATTCGCCCCGGAAGTCCCAGCACACCCCGACGCAAGCGGTTACCGGCCGTGCCGTTCGGCTGGCTACTCTTGTTTTCCCTGGTGTTTATGGCATTTTTTCTGTGCTACTTCTTTAATGCCATGGCTCCGGAAACCAGCCCGGACGGCAGCGGCTATCATCTGGGAAACGTGGCGCGGATGTGGAGGCATCACGGCTTCGATTGGGATTATCGCAGCATGTACTCCTACCTCTCGCAGGGAATGGAGATGCTGTTCCTGGTGGCGTTCGCGTTCGGGGGCCACTCGGCGGCCGCCATGGTGCATTTCACTTTTCTCAACGCGCTCCCGTTGCTGATGGTGGTCTACGGCAGGCGGTTCGGTTTTCCGCGGGCCGGCGTATTCGGCGCCATTCTGGTGTACGCCTGCCCGGTGATTGGCATGGACGGCACGGCCGCATATAACGATCTGGCGGTTGCAACCCTGACTTTCGCAGTCTTTTACCTGCTTCAGGTATGGGATGAGGTAAGATCATCTAACATATTGTTATTGATAGGCTTACTGTGCGGATCGGCTTTCGGCGTCAAATATACGGCGTTCCTGGTTTTTCCGGTGGCGATGGCTTTTGCGGGTTGGCACGGGGCACGGCTGCGCGGTCTGATACTGCTGGCGGTTCCGGCCAGTCTCATGGTCGCCCCGTGGATTGTGCGCAACTGGATCTGGGTCGGCAACCCCATGGCGCCCTTCCTGAACGCCGGGTTCCCCAACCCGTACTACCACGCCGGGATGGAGAAGATTTATGTCGATAGCCTGAGCCACTACATGGGAATCCAGCACGCGTGGGAAATCCCCCTGCAACTCACGATGCGTGGAAGCCTGGTTGAGGGTTTGGCAGGCCCGGCCTTTCTGCTGGCGCCCTTGGCGCTGCTGGCGCTTCGCTCACCGCAGCTTGGCTCATCCCAGCTTGGCTCATCCCAGCTTGGCTCACCCCAGGGGAGCCAACGCCAGGCCGGGAGGTTGCTGGCCGCGGCCGTGGTTTTCGCGGTGCCGGCGTATTTCAACACCGGCGCGCGGTTTCTCATTCCCGCGCTGCCGTTTGTCGCCTTGGCCCTGGGGTTGGGGCTATCGCAGTCGCGCGGCGTGCTGCTGGCGGTAGCTCTCTTCCATGCCGTAGTTTCCTGGCCCGCGGTGCTCAGCACCTATTGCGACCACTGGGCGTGGCGGGTGGCGTCCATTCCAGTGAAAGCGGCGTTGCGGCGGGAACCGGAATGGCCGTACATCCTGCAGCGCCTGGGCGACCTCGCTCTGAAGGGACCTATCGAACAGGCTGTGCCGGCGGGCGAGAAGATCTTCTCCTTCGCCGGACGGCCGGATGCCTACATCGACCGCGATATCGTGGTCCAATACGAGTCCACCCTGGGCAATCTGGTGCAGGACATCCTGCAGGCCCCCGCTGCCCATCCTCCGAAACACCTGCAGGCCTTCCAATTCCTCCCGGTGACTGCCCGCGGGGTTCGCGTGGTCAACCTCGCCGCGGCGGCCAACTTCTGGACCGTGGCCGAAATGCGCATCCGGTCGCAGGGCAGGGAACTGGGCCGTTCGCCTGGCTGGCGGGTGAGTGCCTGGCCTAACGGGTGGGAGGCGCCGCTGGCATTCGACAATAGCTACGCAACCCGTTGGTCCACCTGGCAAGCCATGTCGCCCGGAGCCCGCCTGCAAGCGGAGTGGAGCCAGGCCGAAACGGTGGATTCGGTCTGGCTGGAATGCGACCCGGCATGGGAAGCTAAAGTTCAAGTTGAAGTTTTGACGGAGCGTGGCCGCTGGGTTGCGATCACGGACACCGCCGAACGTTCCACGGTGGATTTACCAACCGGTATCCGGCGCGCGGCGAGCCGTGATGTGAAGGGGCTGGGGATACGATTTCTGTGGATCAACGGTTCGGATTTTTGCGCCGAGGACATGAAGAATTACTCGAAGTTCTGGGGCATCACTCTGGTGGGGGAGGCCAATGGAACCCGGTTCTACCGTATCGATTAAAGCGGCGGTAGCGACGAAAGCGGCCGGGGCGTTGCTTCTGACCCTTTTTGCGGTCAACGTCTACCGCGCTGCCATGCAGTCGATCACGCCGCCGGAGGCCGCCACGTATAACCGTTTCGTGGGCCCGAGCCTGCAGGAGGCACTGGCGTTGACGACAGCCAACAATCATGTTCTCAATACGTTCCTGGCTCGGATCTCAACTAAAATCTTTCATCTGACCGATCTGTCGCTGCGGCTGCCTAGCCTGATGGGGGGAGCCCTTTATTTCTGGGCGGTTTTCCGGTTGGCGCGCCGGGCTTTCGGCAGCGGTCCACTGTTTCTGGCGGCGGTCGCTCTGCTGTCGCTCAATCCGCTGGTGCTGGATTACCTGTCGATGGCGCGCGGGTACGGCCTGGCGCTGGCGTTCTGGATGTGGGCGCTCGACCTGATGTTAGAGTATCTGGAATCTGATCAGCCTGTTGTAGGGACAAAGTTAAACCTGGCAGGTATGTGTCTTGGGCTAAGTGTAGCTGCCAATTTGGCTTTCCTGGTTCCCACTATAGCCTTGGCCGTTACTTTCAGCCTTCGGCCGGCGCTGTGTCAGTCGTCAATCGGAAAAACCAAGCAGATGGAAGACACCGGGCGCAGGTTTCAGGACTTGTGGCTTCCGGCCTTTATCACAGCCTTCCTGATTCTGGTTATCCCTGCAAATCACACCGATTTCGCTACCTTCGATCATCCGACCTTTAACCAGGGAGCGACCAGCCTCCGGCAGACGCTGAACTCGCTGACCGCCCTTTCGCTGTACCACGGCAATCCAGCGGGCCTGCCGCCATGGCTGGCGGGGGCGGTTCGGTTCGGGGTGGCGGGACTGGTCATCGGGGCGCTGATCCTGTTGATGCAAAGCCCCAAGGCCATACGAAGCCCCCAGACGGTAACTGAAAAGACGGTTGAAAAGACGGCTGAAAACCAGATGCAGGCCGTTAGGCCGGTGCCGCGCGCAGGGCAGGCCGCGCCATCGCCAGGGCTGCCCTATTTGCTGGCCGGGACCATTCTGGTCAGCTTCGCCGGGCTGGAACTGGGGCATCGGGTTCTGCGGATCGCGTTTCCGCTCGGGCGGAGCGGCCTCTACTTTATCCCGGTGCTCACTTTGGCGGGATTGTGCCTGGTTCATCGACTCAATCGGAGGGCTGTCGAGTGGGCAATGCTATTGGTCCCCGCTGTGTATTTGCTTCAGTTCAACGTGAACCGCTACGGCGAGTGGCCCGAGTATGCCAATGCGCGGTCGGTCATTAAGGCAATTCGACAGGATTCAAAGTGGCGGCCGGTAAGGGCTGCCGCCAGTCCAGGGCTGGACCAGGTTCTGAACTATTACCGCGCCCGCTACGCTTTGGGCCTGTGGCCCCAGGTGCAAGCTGTTCCCGGCAGCGGTTCTTTCGATTATTACGCCTTAAATCGCGCGGATAAGAGTCTGGTTACAGCCCGGCACCTGCACGTGATTTGGCAGGACGGCAACCTGACAGTAGCCCGGTAGGGCCATGCGCCAACGCGGCCAGGGTGGTGGTTTTCGGCCACCGGAGGCCGTGCCGGGATACGGTTAATCCATAGATAAATAAACGGGTTTTGTTTGGCTATAACCTTGCACTGTGCCGGGTGTACGTAACGGGAGATTCTTATGGGACGCACACCCAAGTTTCGGTTCTTGGCTTTGACGGGCGCGGTGCTGTTGACCGCTGTTGGTTTCACCCCCGCTCGCGCTCAGGATCCCGACGATCTCAAGCGTGGCGTGGCCCGCATCAGTTTGATGAATGGCGATGTCTCCGTCCGCCGCGGCGATTCCGGCGACTGGGTGGCGGGCGTGATCAACGCTCCGTTGATGACCGAAGACCGCATTGCCACCGCCGCCGGCTCCCGGGGAGAGGTGCAATTCGACTCGGCCAACATGCTGCGCTTCGGCGCCAATACCGAACTGCGGCTGACACAATTGGAGTCTGGCCGGTACCAGATGGCGCTGGCACACGGCATCATTACCTACCGCGTATTGCGGCCCTCCGACGCCAATGCCGAAATCGACACTCCGAACGTTTCCGTAAGGCCCGCAAAGCAGGGAAGTTATCGCATCTCCGTGAACGAAGCAGGCGAGACGGAAGTTACCGCCCGGACCGGCGACGTGGAGGTTTTCACGCCCACAGGATCGCAGTGGGTTCGGGCCGGACAAACGCTGATGGCGCGCGGCACGGCCTCCGACCCCGAATTCCAGATTGTGACGGCGAACGGACCCGACGAGTGGGACCGCTGGAGCGACGGCCGCGACCGGACACTTTTGCAGTCCAACAGCCCGCGCTACGTGGGCCCCGGCATCTCCGGCTCCGAGGATTTGGACACGTACGGAAACTGGACCAACGTGCCCGAGTACGGCAACGTCTGGCAGCCGGCAGTGGCTGCCGATTGGGCGCCTTATCAGAATGGCCGCTGGGTTTGGGAAGACTGGTATGGATGGACCTGGGTGAGTTACGATCCGTGGGGATGGGCTCCTTACCATTACGGCCGGTGGTTCCATCGCGACGGATTTGGCTGGGGCTGGTATCCCGGCGTGTTCGGTGCCCGGCACTACTGGTCGCCGGCGCTGGTGGGCTTCTTCGGATTTGGTGGCCGCGGAATCGGCGTGGGCTTCGGATTCGGAAATATTGGTTGGGTTCCGCTGGCGCCGTTTGAAGTCTTCCGCCCCTGGTGGGGACGTGGCTTCAACGGACGGGAAGGCTTCAACCGTTCCGTTAACTTCACTAATGTAAGCATAACAAACATATATAGAAATGCGCGTGTTAACAACGGCGTCCATGGCGTTGGTGTCGCGGAATTCCAGAGCGGCCGGTTCAACAGTA
>DATMNI010000185.1:0-3703 GCA_035570275.1 Candidatus Acidiferrales bacterium
GAAGCATATTTCCTGGCTGTCGCCTTTGGCGGCTACGGCCAAGTCCATGCCGCGGGCCAGTTCGCGCACCTCGGTCTTGTTTAACTCGCCCAGCGGGAACAGGGTACGGGCGAGTTGCTGCTGGGTCAAGCCGAACAGGAAGTACGTCTGGTCCTTGCTGGCATCCACCGCGCGCAGCAATTGGTAGCGGCCGGAGGCCTCGTCATACCGGACGCGGGCGTAGTGGCCGGTTGCCATGTGTTGGGCGCCCACGGAATCGGCCATTTCCAGGAAGCGGTCGAACTTGATGTAGTTGTTGCAGAGCGTGCACGGAATGGGGGTGCGGCCGGCCAGGTATTCTTCCACGAACGGCTTCACCACCTGGTCTTCAAACTGGCGCTCGAAGTTGACCACATAGTACGGGATGCCGATCTGTTCGGCCACCTGGCGCGCGTCGTAGACGTCATCGAGCGAGCAGCAGCGGCCATGCCCGGCGCTCGACCCGGAGGATGCCCCGCCTTCGGTCCACAGCTCCGGCAGCCGGCGCTGGTTCCATAGCTGCATCGTCATGCCGACCACGTTGCGGCCCTGGCGAACCAGCAGCGCGGCCACGGTGGAACTGTCGACGCCGCCGCTCATGGCGACGGCGATGGGCCGCTCGCAGGGCTGCTCAGGCATACACCGAAATCCTGCGCAGGTGGGTTACGGAAGCGCCGATGGCTTCCACCAGCGCGTCTACCTGCCCGGCGGTAGTGCCGCGGCCCAGCGAGAAGCGCATGCTGGCGCGGGCGCGGTCGGCGGAAAGCCCGATGGCGGTGAGCACATGGGAGGGCGTGAGCGCGCCCGAGGAGCAGGCGGCGCCGGTTGACACGGCGAAACCGCGCAGGTCGAGGGCGATCACCAGCGCTTCGCCGTCAATCCCGTCGAAGTAGATGTTGCTGGTGTTGGGCACGCGGCTCCAACGGGCGCCATTGATGCCTGTCCCAGAAATGGCGGCTGTTCCGGAAATGCCGCCGGTGTCGGGGATGCCGTCCAGGATGGCGTTCTCCAACCGGTCGCGCAACACCTCCAGGCGGTTGGCTTCGTCCGTCAGGCGCTCCGCGGCAAGCTGGGCGGCTGTGCCGAAGGCCACCGCGCCGGGCACGTTCTCGGTGCCGGGACGGCGGTCGCGCTCGTGATGGCCGCCGAAAGAGATGGGCGCCATGCGGGTTCCCCTGCGCACATAGAGGGCGCCGACGCCCTTGGGCGCGTAAAGCTTGTGGCCGCTCATCGAATACAGGTCCACGCCCAGCGCATCTACATCCACGGGGATCTTGCCCAAAGCCTGGACTCCGTCGACGTGCAGCGGCACCCCCGCCTGGCGCGTGATACGGGCGATTTCGGCGATCGGCTGCACCGTCCCCAGTTCGTTATTGGCATGCATGATGGAGACCAGCGCGGTCTCGGGCCGCAGCGCGTTTCGCACATCGTCCGGGTTGACCACGCCGCTGGCGCCTACCGGCAGCAGCGTGACATCGGCGCCTTCCCGGCCGAGTTGGGCGCACGGCCCCAGCACCGCCGGATGTTCGATGGTGCTGGAGATGACGTGAGGCGACCGATGAGCGGAGGCGCGCACCACGCCGAGCACCGCCATATTGTCGGCCTCGGTGCCGCCCGAGGTGAAGACGATCTCAGCCGGGTTGGCATGGATCGCCCTGGCATGGTCCGTCTTGGCATGGATCAGGGACGCGATCTGCCGCCGCGCCGCTTCCAGGTGCCGCTTGGCGCCCTGACCGAAGTAGTGGATGCTGGAGGCGTTGCCGTACACTTGACCGAGACACGACACCAGCGCCTCCTGAACTTCGGGAGCGATTGGAGTGGTGGCGTTGTGGTCGAAATAGAAATGCTGCACGTAAAGCTATTCTAGCGAATGGCGGGGTATCAGACTGGCACGCGAGTCACCGCTTCCTTCAGAGCCGTGACCGTCAGGAAGCGGTGGCGTTACACCGGACTCCTTTTCCGAGGGCTTCCGAGCGCCCCCTCCATGGCCACTCTCACAAGCTGGCTGCGCGTGCGTACCCGCGTCTTATCGAAAAGCTGCTGCAAAGTGGCCTTGATCGACCCCTCCGACACTCCAATTTCATTGGCGATGCTCTTGTTGGTCAACCCGTCCGCTACGCCCCGAAGCACCCTCTGCTCCCTGTCCGTAAGCCGTTTCCGCACGCTCTCGGCGATCGACTTTCGGAAACCTTGCTCCTGGCGCTGATCGACCCCTTCGGCCATCAGTTGAATCACTCGCTGGTCCACCCACATCTCGCCCGCGGCCACCAGACGAATCGCCTTGGTGAGCAATGGCGGCGCGTTGTGCTTCAAGAAAATTCCGGACACACCCTGGTGAAGAGCTCTCAGCGAATCCGCGCCGCTCATCCCGGCTGTCACTATGAGTATCCGGCCCCGATAACCCGCCCGCCGCGCCGCCGTGATAAACGCACTACCCTGTTCCTTGCCTAGCGTCCAGTCCAGCAGCACCACATCGACCGCTGTGTTGCGCAGTGAATCGAGGGCCTCCGCCTGCGCACCGTGCTGGCCGGCAACTTCAAAGTCCGGCTCGCTTGCCAGCAGGCGGCTCAGGCCTTCGCGAAAGAGCACGTGATCGTCCAAGAGCAAAAGTCGTACACGTTCCATCTTTACCGAGGCGTTTCCCCGTCCTGTTCTGTTTGCATGTTACGGCGAACTGGCGGAGATGCCAAGTGCGCTTGGTCGAAAGATAGCCGATTCAACCAAAAGATAGCCGAATCTGGAAGAAAGATAAGTAGCGGCCCCATCATGGCAAGCGTACAGTCAAGGTCTAGGATGCTGCGGCGGGCACAGAGTCTGTTCAGAGTGCTGTTTGCCAGTGCTTGCATTGTGAAGTCCGCATTCGCCCAGCCATCGGCCCTGACCTGGCAGCAGGTCCGCGAGAAGTTCCAGGCCGCCAATCCTACGTTGCGGGCGGCCCAGATCGGCATTGAGGAATCCAAGGCGCAGGAAATCACCGCCTACCTGCGTCCCAACCCGGACATGACCACCACGCTCGATCAAATCCAGCCGTTCAATGGAAACCCCTACCGGCCCTTCGGCTTCACGCTGCCGCTGCTTTCCGCCAGCTATCTGCACGAGCGCGAGCACAAGCGGGAACTGCGCCAGGAGAGCGCGCAGAAAGGCACTGCCATCGCCGTCTCCCAGCAGGCCGACCTGGAGCGCACCTTGCTTTTCACCCTGCGCGGCGCTTTCGTGCAAACCCTGCAGGCCAAGTCCGTGCTGGCGCTGGCGCAGGAAAACCTGGCCTATTGGGACCGCGTGCTGGTCCTCAGCAACGACCGCTTCCAGGCCGGCGACATCGCGCAGATCGATCTGGACCGCCTGGAGTTGCAGCGGGTGCAGTTCGAAACCGACGTTCAGACCGCGCTGGTTAACGCGCGCACGGCCAAGATCCAACTCTTGACGCTGCTCAATGACCGGACACCGGTAGAGCAATTCGAAGTCACCGGACCCTTCGATTTCTCCGGGCAGTTGATGCCGATGGAGGAGTTTCGCCGCATGGCGCTGGAGGCCCGGCCGGATCTGAAAGCCGCGGTGCAGGCCGTGGACAAGGCGCAGACGGACCACCAACTGGCGGTGGCCAACGGTTCCACCGACCCCACGTTCGCCATGGACTTGGGGCGCAACCCGCCGATTCCGGCCTACATCGGCTTCAGCATGACCA
>DATMNI010000186.1:0-28368 GCA_035570275.1 Candidatus Acidiferrales bacterium
TTCACTTCGGCGGCCACTGGGGGCTGGCCTTTCCCAAGCCCGTATATTGGCACATGAGCCGCCAGCCTTCGCAGCCATTCCAGGAGCGGGACTCCAGGTACGGCACGGTTTATAACGTGGCCGATGCCAGGGAACTGCTGGATCTGGTCCGGGCCGAGAATGCGTTCGTGTACCAGACGCACCCGCGCACCAAGGGGTCGATGGGGTATCCCGATAAGATCCGCGACAGCGCGCATTTTCTGGACCCGCACTGGTTCGGCGCGGGATGGAAAGCCTTGCCCTCAGACCTATCTTCGCCGCGTCTGGGCGAACGCGCCTTCAAACTGGTGGATGACATGAGCAACTGGGGCCTGCACAAACAACTGATGGCAGAGGTGGACGTTTTCCAGATCGATGCCAGCCACGAACTCTACGCCCACATGAACGTGAACTATGTGAAACTGCCCGCCCTGCCGGCCTTCGACCAGTACGGCCAGTTGCTGGATGCATTGCGCCGCAGCGACTTCTTCATGACAACCGGGGAAGTGCTGCTGCCCGAGGTGAGCATCACGGAAGCCGCCGGCGGCCGCATCCGCGTGAGGGCAAAAATCCAGCATACGTTTCCCTTGGAGATGGCGGAGATCGTCTGGGGCGACGGGGTACAGACCTTTCGCAAGATCGTCCCGCTGGATGAAACCCACCCGCTCGGTGACTTCGCATTTTCCGCCGAAGCCGAGGGCGGCAATTGGAAGTGGGCGCGCTTTGCGGTATGGGATGTGGCGGCGGATGGCGCGTTCGGAAACCCGGTATGGCGGGCCAAGTAGCGGGCAACCTCACCGGCAGCCAAGCCCGGTTCGCCGGATTCGGTGTACCGATGAGCCTGCGTTCCAAGGCCCAATCCCTCTTTCCGAGTGTTCGGCCATCTGACCAGTGTTCGAACTGAGCGCCCAAACACCTGTCTTGATCGGGACCGTGGTTCCGCTTGCGAATTAATTCCCGTCCCTTATCACGCTCTTACGCCGAATCTTTTTCGGGGGGCTTGAGCGACTCCGCCGACTCGCCTCCTCCACCCAGAAATCCTCCAGGTCATGGCGAGGCATCGGCGTTTGGGGCAAGCTGCTAATCGGCAATCCCCGGGTTGGGTGGATCGATGCCCAGGGCAGTCGCGAGGGCGACCAGATGATCCTGCTCCTGGACAAGGATGGTGCGCACGCTTTCGGCAATCGAAAATTCGTTCAACGCATCCGCCTGTTTGACCCGGCGTCGATAATGTCGAATGGTCTCCTTTTCATTCTCCAGGTCGAACTTAAGCATTTCCTCCGCCTTCTCGGAGGTCTTTACTGGCTTCGGCGTCACTGACGGCATTCCACCCAAATAATCGATGTGATTCGAAATCGTCAGAGCATGATCCAGCTCTTCCTTCGCATGGACCGCGAGTTCGCCCGCAATGTTCATGTAAGCGGCGCCCTTGAGCACCGCTGAATAGTTCACGTAACCAATAATTGCCTGGTATTCACGCGACAGATCCTCATTGAGAGCATCGATGAGCTGTTCCCGTGTGATCTCGTTTTGGGCGGCGATAGGCATACCTTCTCCAGCCGCCCGGTTGACTTCCGGTGGCGGCGTATTCTTAAGAAACTCACAATCTATGGCATCGGTGCTACCATCCGAACGTACCAAAATCTCTGGGCCTTTTTCAATAGCACACGAGGGTCGTTTTTTCCGCGGCCTGCCAGAGTGGTCCAGGCCGTAAGCCAGGTCGCTTTCACCCGCTTCAATTTCCCGGTACGCTTCCCTTGAGCGAGATCACCAGATGTCGGCTTTCCGCGCCATTTACTCTGAGCCAGACGAAATTGCTCCCCTCCGGCATCACCGGCGTTGCCGGATTCAACACAAAGTTCACCTGGTAGAGGGCGGCAATGCCTGGAGTCAAACCCGAAAATTGAACGGTCTGCGGCGTTCCGTTCACATAAACCTCGACGGTTCTCAGCGTCCTGGCCAAGGGCTGAACAGGCGCCGGATTTCCATCCGCCACCGTTTGATCGACTGGTCCGAGCGCGTTGGCGTAGAGAACCTGAGTCTCGCCCAAGCCTGCCGGGCTGGCGGTCGATCCGTTGAGACCGGGGCCATTAAGCACACCAGTCGCGTTTTGCGCCACAGCGCGCGACACCCCATCGTCCAGAGAATAACTAAAGATCGCCGGCGCGGCTTCGGCGAAGGTATCGGCCGGAACGACCGACTGCAATGCCCCATCGACGTTGCCGACGGAAACCGAGACCGTGACATCGGCTTTTGCCGGCAAAGACCCGGGGACCAGAAGGTTGATCTGCCGCGGGCTGGCGTACGCCAACTTCGCCGGCAAACCGTTAAATGCAACCTTCGCGCCGCACAGGGTGTCGGGCAAGTTGGCCGAATCGGCACTGGCCGTGCAGTTCGCCAGGCCGTTGCCGTTCAACGTGGCGTATGATCCCGGCGCCAGCGCCGGCCACTGACTGGCTGCGTTAAGCACCGTAAACTGCGGCTTTCCCATCCCGGTCGCAATCAGCGTCACGCGCGCGCTGGCTTCCACGCCGAAATTGGAATCGGCGATCACCAGCGAGCCGTCGTTGGAGAGGGCCGCTCGAGGCTCAGCCCAATAGGCCTCGGAGCCTTCGTCGGTGAAGCGCACGCTACGGCTCTCGGCCAGTCTCCGCACTTCGATGCCGTTCTCCCGCATTACTATGATCTCGGTGGCGTGCGGAAAGCGCAGGGGCGGATCCGTCGCCGATCGATACGGCGACACAGTCGAGATCACGCACAACGGAGCGTTCTTGGCGCAACCTATGTGCTCGTCCGTGCCTCCATTGTTATTGGGAAAGGGACATTGCCATAAACTCATCACTTTCCGCTTGCCGCCGCCCAACTCCACCGGCTGCGTAATCGCCAATCCCTTGTTCAACTGATAAGTCGCCGTCGAGACTTCACACGGGTTATTACTAAAATTGTCGAAGACAAGGTATTGAATACCGGACGAATCTTCGAGCGTGTCGGAATGCGAAGGGTACATGCATTTTTCACCAGGATCGCAATTGCCATCGTGATTTCCATTGCCATCGGGATCTTCCGGCCCCCGAAACTCCAGATCGAGATTGCCGGTCTTCAGGTTAACCGAATATATTCCCGGCGGAGCCCCGCCCGCCACCAGAATCGTGTATCGCTTTCCGCTGGTCTTATCCACGCCCTTGCTGTCCAGCGTATAATCGATGGCGCCGTATGGAATGCCGGGAGCGCTCTTGTAATCCGCGCAATAGGTTTGGATGGCGCTCAGGTCCAGGGCGCACACCTGCATCTCCGTCGGCGCAAAGAACGAAATCCAGTTGTCCTTCGAGCTGCCCGACGTGCCGCCGCGCTTGATGCTGGTGAATGTGTGCCCATCCTTCGCGTAGTCGACGATGGTGGATTCCTGGCCTGAACCCAGGTCGTGTTTGATGAAAGCCGCGCCCTTCGGATAATAGAAGATCGAATCGTTATAACTATCCCAAAAGAAATCCTGGCTGCTGCCTACTTTCGGGAACAAGACTTTCCCCGTGGCAACCTCAACCACGTCCAGATTACCCGCGGACGTATTAAAAGCCATCAGGTACTTGTTACTGGCACTCAGCGGATTATTGGCAGAGTATGTGTGGGTTACGGCCGTGCCGGTGATAACGTTCACAGTACCGCCGAAGTTAGGATCGACGTAGGACCCGCCCGGTGGCGGAGGGTTAAAGCCCCCGGGCGGTTTCTCGTCCGGAACCGCGCACACCGCGGGATCGGGATAACCATTCACCTGCGTGCATCCCTGCGGTCCGGACAGATAGCTGAAGTGGGGCGGCGGAGGCGGGGGAACCACCGTCCAGGCGACGTCCACCGTAACCGGCGTCATCCCATCGGCGGCGAATTGGATTTTCCCCGAGTAGCTTCCGGGGGGCTGAGCTCCCGCCCGCCAGTCGACCAGCGACAGGC
The DNA here is from genome assembly GCA_035570275.1 of Candidatus Acidiferrales bacterium. Classification (GTDB taxonomy): domain Bacteria; phylum Acidobacteriota; class Terriglobia; order Bryobacterales; family Bryobacteraceae; genus DATMNI01. The sequence continues at coordinate 3,964 of DATMNI010000186.1, forward strand.
TGACCTTGGCCGGAGTTGTGCCCTTGGCGGCGCTCAGTGAGATCCAGGGCGCATCGGCGCTGACGGTCGCCGTCCAATTGACGGAGGATGCCAAACCGCTGGCGTTTATCGACAAGGTTTGAGCGGCGGCCAACGGTCCTGTAGCCGCCATTACGAGAATTACCGGATTAGGCGACACACCAAGCGTCTGCGCATGCAAGGTTGAGAAGCCCAGCAGGAAGAACAGCACCAGGTGGCCAAGCCCAGTCCCGTTACTTAAATGCCTTGCGTTGCTGGAAAGCCGGCGATCACCCATCTCGTCACCTCACAGCTATTATCCCGTTATAAAGCTGTGTGGGACAGGGGAGGCAGGGTCCGGTCCGTAAGCCAGATCACGTTCAGTTAGGTTGTGTTTGTTCCAGCGCCGGCAGCCGGCGCCGCTTGCGCCCTGACGGCAACGCCAACGATTTCGCTAATCAATTACAATTCTTTACAACAGCCGGAAGTTCGCTTCCACTTGCGTCTGCACCGTAACCGGCTGGCCGTTCTTCATGCCCGGCTTAAACTTCCACTGCCTGACGGCTTCCATGGCTTTCTCATCCAGTCCCAAGCCCAAGCTGCGGTTCACCTTGATGTTCGCCACCTCGCCGGAGGCGTCGATTTCCACATTCAGAACCGCGGTGCCCTGGTACTTCGCTTTGCGAGCCTCTTCCGAGTATTCGGGATCTATCTTGTGAAGCAAGACTGGAGGCGTAATGTCAAGACCGATGCTGCGATCGACCCCGCCGTTTCCAATACCACCCAAGGCCGTGACGTCGGAGGATCTGGTGTAGTAACCAGCGCGGTAATCCAGCTTGGCGATTGTGACTTTTTTGCTCGTGATCTTGATCGTCCGATACTTGCGATCCGCCTTGTGATTAGCAGTGTAGTATCCCACGATGTAGTAACTCGAAATGGAACTCTGCGTGCTACTGATGTTGGTCACTTCTTGGTTTTCGAAGATGCTGATGGTTTGCGCCACACCGTCTTCGGTTACGGCAAAGTCGTTGGCGTTGAGTCCTTCGATGCTCAAGCCGTTCCTATCGGAGGCGGTGACGGCCGTACTCACCAGCATCGTGTTGACTGCAAGCCGCCCTATGGGTGCAGGTCTCACGTCTGTTCCGGCGGATTGAGGCGCGGCAACCGTCGTGAGGGGTGACAACGTGAGGACGATCACCGCCGCGGCGGCGCACGCCAGCGCCACCCAGAACGTTCCCGCCCGGCCACGCCGCTGCCGGCTGTCAAGCACCGCCCCGACGCGCGCCGCTAGATCGGCGTGGTTCGCCATCGCCAGGATCGGCAATTTCGCGGCCGGCGATTTTGCGGCCGGCGATTTCGCAGACAACGACAGCCGCCGGGCGAGCCCGACCAGTTGATCGGCATAGGCGGTCGCCTCCGAGCGTCCCAGCACCGCGTCATCGCAGGACCGCTCCGCCTCGAGCGCGAGTTGGCGCCACACGATCCAGACCAAAGGATGGAACCAATACACGGCGCATACGGCCCGCGCCAGGCAGTGGCTCACCCAGTCGCCGCGCCGCACGTGTTCCAGCTCATGTACGATCGCGCGATTCAGGTCTTCCGCCTGCCAGGTCTGCGCGTCCTCAGAAAGCACGATGGCAGGATGCACCACGCCGCAGGTCATCGGTCCTGGCAGCGCCCCGTGCCGCAGCACTTCGACGCGCCGATGAATGCCGGCGTCGAGCGCCAGCCTGTCGACCACCGACTGCCCATGCCGCCAGGGCAGAGCAGACCGGCGCAGCCAACGAACTTGCCTCAGGCCCATCACCACCGGCAGCAGAAAAAGCGCCGCCCCGGCGATCCATGCCGTCAGCAACAGAGCCGACGGTAAAAGTCCAGCCGGTCGCGGAACTACAGGCGTAACCCCAACGCCTGGGTGCTCCGGCGCAACCGGCGGAATCGCCAGGGTGGCCCCACGGGTGGCCCCTGCCAAGGCAGGCGCCGTCCGCTCCGGTGGCGCGGCCGGAACTGCGATGCGCACGGGCGGAGCGACGATGGACGCGATCGGCAGCACCAGCAGCACGCCAAACGCCGCCGCCAGCAGCGCATGGCGCACCGCGGCACGGCTCCTGCGCGCCAGCCAGGCGCCGATGAGGCCCAATGCCAACGTGACGGTCACTTTGGCGACTATCGACGCCGCCAGCGAACTACTCACTGCGAGCATTACTGCATAGATGACGGACATCATGACTGCTTCTTCCTTTCCTTGCGAACACGGTCGATTTCGTTCTTGAGCGCGTCGAGCTCATCGTCGGTCCACGACGCTTCGGCCACCAGCGCCGTCATCATCCGTCCCAGCGAGCCGCCGAAGAAGGTCTGCAGGTACTGTTGCAGCGCCGTGCGTTTGGCGACAGCCGGCGAGATGGTGGCGGAGTAGATATAGCGCAGGCCGTCCTGCTGGTGCTTCAGGCAGCCCTTCTTTTCGAGCCTTGCCAGCATGACGCGAACCGACGAATCGCCGGGCGGGCTCGTCAGGCGCGCGCGGATCTCCTCCGCCGACGCGCGATTGCCCAGCGCAAAGACAGCGTTCATGATTTCCCGTTCCCGGCGTGTCAGCGGTTCAGCGGTCGTTTTACGCATCGTCATCGTCCGCGCCGGCATTATGTGCGACGCTTGTCACATACTACACGCGACAACTGTCGCATGTCAAGCCCCAAATCTGACAGCGATATGTAGCGCCGTTTCGGAGCCGCGACCGTTAGGGAGCGGACGCCGCACCTTGCGATCAAGGTTCGTTAGACTCGAACACGGACATGGGGTCGCCCTGCTCGGAGACGATATACTGAATGGCGGCCAAGACATGCTGTGGTTTCCACAGCCACCGGGTGCTGCCATGGCGTGCCCATCGCTTCCGGTTCGGTTCATCCAGCCCAATCTGATTCAGGCGGCGGCTGCCGTAAGCTTTGAAGTCGCTCATGATCCGCTCCGGCAGTACCCCCGCTTCCACCACTGGGTGCACGTGAATGCTTCGCACGTAGGCGGCCAGCAGACGGGAGCCGCGGTGGGCACACACTTCCTGAATCGCTTCCAACAAGGCGTCGCGCCGGATCTGGTCCAGGTGATAGGGAGCCTGATCCATACGTTCCGTCTCGGCTGCGGCGCGCCTGAAATCCACTTCCAGGTTCGGGGTTCAGGCACACTGTGCTCGCGATCGACGGAGCCCGACTCGCTGCCGTGGAGGTGGCATCCGTAGCAGGCAAAGGTGATCAGGTAATTCACGACCCGTAACTCCAATGTGCCGCTCCCTAACGGTTGCGGCTCCGCCTGAGTACTGTGCCGCTCCCTAACGGTCGAGCGACAAGTCGCGGCTCCGCCTGAGTACTTCTACGCTAGGATTCTTTCGACTGGCCAGCATTTCAGCGACTGTCCCACTTCTATGTCGCACACCCTCAATGACACCACCGTGACGAAGGCGCGCCGGAACGAGGTATACTACCCGGCGTTATGCGGGCTCACAGCGAGTTCATCACGCGCCTGCGCGCCGTCCCAGCCAGTGCGGCCGCCCTGCGCGCGGAACGGAAGCGCATCTCCAGGGAAGTTGCCGTGTTGGATCGGACGGCTCTACTTGGCATGGCACACGAGCTGATCGAGGCTCTCATTGCGCGGTTCGTTGCCTACGAACTGGTCCTGAACCATCAGCCGGCGATGGAGTCGATTACTCAACAGGAAGTGGAGAAGCTGGGCGAAGGCATGCGTCATTGGGGCGATGTGGACGCGTTCTCTTGCATTGTCGCCGGGCCGGCCTGGCGCGCCGGCCGCATCCGGGATACCGTGATTCGGGCCTGGGCCCGCTCCGATGACTGGTGCTGGCGGCGAGCGGCGTTGGTTAGCACGGTCCCTCTGAACTCGCGGGCGCAGGGCGGCGCCGGCGACCCGAAACGCACGTTGAGCATCTGCGGGATGCTGATCGCGGATCGTCACGATCTGGTTGTGAAGGCCATGTCGTGGGCGCTGCGCGAGCTGGCCAAGCGCGACCCGAAAAACGTCCGGCTGTTTTTATCGCGCCATCGCAACGAACTCGCGGTTCGCGTAGTTCGCGAGGTCAACAATAAGCTCACTACCGGGCTCAAGAATCCGCGTGAATAGTGTAGCGGCCGCGATCAGAGCCGCGACGGTCACGGAGCGGCTGCCTCGAATGTTGGGAGCCATTTTCGATACGCCGCCCGTTCTGCACGTCAAAGGGCGTCAATTCGCGGTCGGCTTTTCCACGTGATCGATGATCAAGAAACTGACCGGCCCCCTCTCGGGCGACAGCTTCAACCCGATCTGCTCCTGCAGGGCGACGAAAAGGCTTGGCCCGGCGTCGGGGGGCGGCGCTGGATTGCTGGGATTGGCTGCATTGCCCACATCTCCTCCGCGGCCCGCGGGGACGCTTTGACCGCGCATGTAGGGGTCGGGCGTAAACTCCAAATGGAAATTGAACTTGCCGGCAATGCCCGTCTTATCGACGATGGCGCGGTCCACGCGCCCCGAGAGCCGCTGCGCGAATTGCGTCATGGTCGACCCTCGCACTTCGATCATCATGTCCCCTTTTCCGGTGGGTCCCATCATCATGACGCCGCAGACGTTCGGCGGGGGATCGCCTGGTTTCGGCGGCGCGGGCGGATGCGTCAGATCCAGGGGCGTGCACGCGCCCTCCGCCAACGGCTGCACTTTGAGGCCGCCTTTTCCCACGGTCATCGCATACACCGGCATCTCCCGCGTCTCGCGATGGGTCTGCAATCGGAAGCGCTCTTCGAGAAGCGCCTGGAGCATCGGCCCAGCTAGCATTTCCGTGCGTACCGGTCCATCGCCCTTCGCCGACAGACTGTAATGTTCGGACTGCATCCAGGAGGGCCCGCCCTCCATGTGCAGCGGCTGCGTGTTGATGCTGACGCCGTCGCCGAACGTGCCGAAGGCGGCCTGGACAAGGTTTTGCAGATCGACACACGGCATTTCCAACCGCCCCGGAGAGGGACTAAAGTTCCCGGCTCTGGGGGTGGGGCTGTTTTCGCACCCGTTATTGGGCTTGAGCGACGCCACTTCAAACTGCGGCCGCGCTGGCGCCGGTTGTTCCTGGCTCCACGCGGCGGGCAGTAGCAGCAGTCCTACAGCCGTTGGCCAGGCGAAATTCGGTATCTTCATTACCAGCCTCCTTCTGCTATGGTCCGGAATGGAGTCGCAGTTATTCGTACCGCAGGGAAATCACCGGGTCCACCCGCGTCGCGCGCCGCGCCGGCACATAGCACGCCATCGCTGCAACCGCGCAAAACAGCGCCGCCACTCCCACGAACGTTAGCGGATCGGTTGGCTGTACTTCGAAAAGCAGGCTGCGCATCCACCGCGTCACACTCCACGCGCAGACAAAACCCAGTGCAATTCCGCCCAGCCACAGAGTCGCCCCTTGCCGCAGCACGAGTCCCATTACAGCGCTCGGTTGCGCGCCCAGAGCCATGCGGATGCCGATTTCCGCCGTCCTCCGTTGTACCGAATACGCCATCAGCGCGTACAGACCCAGCAGCGAGAGAAACAGTGAGATGCCGCCGAACACGGTCAACACGAGCGTTTGGAAACGCCGTTCCGCGCTCGCCTCGGAAATCAACTGTTCCATCGTTCGCACGTCGGCGACCGCCAACGCCGCGTCCATGTTTCTCACCAGGCCGCGGAGGGCCGAAGCGGTCCGCTCTAGAGGCAGCGTACCCCGCACCACGACGACGGCCGAACCAGTTGGGGTCTGCCACAGCGGCGAATAGAATTGCATCGGCGGAGTCGTGTCCAGCTCTCGCATCCGCACGTCCGCCACCACGCCGACGATTGTCCGCCAGCCGGTTGCATGCACACGCTTACCCAGCGCCGTCCGTCCCGGAAAATATCTTCGCTCAAAGCTCCTGCTCACGATAATCACCGGCGTCCGCCCAGCCGCATCGCCATCATCGAAGGCCCTGCCCGCAAGCAGCGGAATTCCCATCGCGGCAAAGTACCGTGGCGTCACCGAACGGCTTTCGAAGGAGGTCTTCTCGTCGAACGGATTCCCCTCCACTTCAATTAAACTGATCGATTCTCCACCGCCCAGCGGAACGTGGTCAACGGCCGCTGCCTCCTGCACGCCCGGCACAGCTCGGACCCGCGCCACCAGGGTGTGGAAGAATTCGTTCTGTCGCTGCGGACTGTTGTATCGCCCGTCCAGTTGAAGGCCCATCGTAACCGTCCGGAATGATGCAAAGCCCTTATCCACAGACCGTAGTCTCAAAAAGCTATGGATCAGCAGGCCCGACCCGATCAGCAGCACGATGGTGAGCGCCATCTCGGCCACAATCAGCCAGCTATGCAGCCGGCTGGCGCCGCTTCTGACGCTGCGAGCCCCCGAACCTTTGATAGTTTCGTTCAAATTGCAACGCGAACCGGACCACGCCGGAAATAATCCCGAAAACACCGCGGTCGCCAGCGAAACGCAAATTGTAAACAGCAGGACGCGTCCATCGATTGAGGTTTCTTCAATCCGCGGAATGTTAGCCGGATGGAAGTCCACCAAAAGACGCACGATCCAAAACGCGGCTGCCATCCCGAGGACGCCGCCGGCCAAGGCGACACACAAAGATTCCGCCAGAAGTTGCCGCACCAGCCGCAGACGTGAAGCGCCCAGCGCCGCGCGAATGCTAATCTCCCGCGCCCTACCGCTAGCGCGGGCAAGTCCGAGGCCCGCTACGTTCGAGCATGCGATCACCAGCACCAGCAACACCGCCGCCATGAAGATCAGCAACGCGCGGCGCGAGCCGCCCGTGATCTCTTCATCAAACGGGCGAACCACACCCTGAGGCTTTCTGTTCTGTTGCTGGAAGGGCGGATCGAATCGCGAGCTGATGGCGGCGATCTCCACCTGCGCCTGGCTCAGGCTCACTCCCGGTCGCAACCGTCCGATAGCGTTGCCCGGATTGTCATCGCGCGACGCCCTTTGCTCCGGAGTCATCGTCCAAGGCACCCAAATCTCAGTCGTCTTCCCCGTCGTCTCCAGGCTCTCTGTGCCGTGCGGAAAGGCAAACCCGGCCGGCATCACTCCGATAATCCGGTACGGCCGCGCGTTCAGCAGCATCTCTCTCCCCAGCACGTTGCGGTCGCCTGCGAACCGCGACTGCCAAAACGGCTGGCTGATTACCACAACACGTTCATGGCCCGGCTGAGTGTCGGCATCGTCTGGTGTCCGGCCGAGTGCAGGGGAAACACCCAGCACGCGGAAAAAGTCCCCAGTCACGCGCGATCCGGTGGCGCGGAACGCCGCGTCGCCTAACGAAGCATTCAGCCCGTTGTTGGTGAACATCGCCATACTCTCAAATGAGCGGCTCTGCTTTTGCCACGTGAAGAAATCTCCGTTGACTGGCCCAAACGCTTCCAGCGGAACGTCGGGAATGCCGGGAATCGGCTCGTAGAGAAAGACCAGTCGCTCCGAGTCACGGTAAGGCAAATCGCGCAGCAGCACCGCGTTGACCAGGCTGAAAACCGCCGTGGTCGCGCCTATCCCCAAGGCCAGCGTCACCACCGCCAGCCCGGCAAAACCCGGAGTGGAGCGCAGCCGCCGCAGACCGTAATGAATGTCCGACAGAAGCGAGTCCAGCAGGTCCGCTCCACGGGCTTCGCGGCACGCTTCTTTGGTTTGCCCGACGCTGCCGAATTCCAGCCGCGCCTGCCGCTCCGCCTCGCCGCGCTCCATGCCGCCGCGCTTCAGGTCTTCGGCATACCGCTCCACGTGGAACCGCAGTTCATCGTCCATCTCGCGCTCCACCACCCGCCGCTGCAGCGTGGCGCGCAGCCAGGAACGAAAGCGTTTCACCAGCATCACACCCCCTCTGGCGTGGCGCGCAGAACCGCCGCGATGGCGCCAGCCATCTTGTCCCAATATTCGGTCTCGGCCTGCAACGCTCGCCGGCCCGCCGCCGTCAATCGGTAATATTTCGCCTTACGCTTGTTCTCGGATTCGCCCCACTGGCTGGCAATCAAGCCCTGGTGCTCCAGCCTGTACAGCGCCGGATAAAGCGACCCCTGCTGAATCTGCAAACGCTCCCCCGAGATCTGCTGGATGCGCAGCAGGACGCCGTACCCATGCAGCGGCCCCAGCGACACTGCTTTGAGAATGAGCAGGTCAAGTGTCCCCTGCAAGAGATCGAGCTTTTTCGCCATCCCTCTCCTAGACCGTCAAGGAGAGCATAGCAGAGGCGGAAGTGAGCGGTCAAGGAGATGCCAACGACAGGAGATGCCAACGACCCAGGTCGGCCCCTCCAGCCCGGCCGCCGAAGCGGGCCTCCGCCGCGGCGACGTGATTCAGGAAGTCAACCGCAAGCCCGTCAAGAGTACCGCCGATTTCGAGCGCGCCGTCGCCGGCTCGAAAGCGGGCACTCTTCTGTTGGTCAACCGGCACGGCAGCACCATGTACCTGGCTGTCTAAGCGGAACCGACAGACTGGCGGGCCCGGGGATACTCCGACCCTGGGCCGGCGTTTTTTATTGCGCGTCGCCGGCGCGGAGTCTTTCGACGAGGTCGTTCGGAATCGAGAGATTGCCCTGGCAGCCAGTGCCCAGCCGGACGCCGGGTTTGACGGCGCCGTGGAAATCCGAACCGCCGGTTACCATCAGGCCGTAAGAGCTGGCGAGGCCCAGATACAACCCGGTGTCAGCGGCCGTGTGGTCGCTATGATAGGCTTCGATGGCGTTCATGCCGGCGTCGCGTAATTCGGGCATCAGGGCCGGCACGTCGCCTTTGACGCGCACGGGGTGTGCCATGGACGCGATGCCGCCGGCGCTTCGGATGCGGGCCACGCCTTCGGCGAACTGGGGCTCGCTGCGGTAGACATAGCCCTTCGCCGATTCGTCCAGATAATTGTCAAATGCCTGACGGAGGTTGTCGACGTAACCCTTCGCCACCATGATCTGCGCGAAGTGCGGCCGGCCGGTCATGCCCTTGCCGCGGGCCTCGGCCTCCTCCAAGGTAATGTCGAAGCCCAGTTCCTGGAGGCGCGCGATCAGCCGGATGTTGCGGTCGCGGCGGGCCGCCTGCTGACCCAGCACCCAGGTGCGGAAATCGCCCATCCCGTTGTTGGCCAGGAAGTATCCCAGCAGATGCACCGAATGGCCGTGCAGCTTGGTGGAGAGCTCGATGCCGCAGACCAGTTGGACGCCGGCTGCGGCGGCAAGCGGTACCGCCTGGTCGTATCCCTTGAAGGTGTCGTGATCCGTGATGCCGAGCGTGTCTACGCCGGCGCGGACCGCTTCCTGGATCAGTTCCTCGGGCGAACAGGTGCCATCGGATTCGTTAGTGTGCGAGTGCAGATCGATCAAAGCAGACCCAACCTAAACGTTCCAGTGTAGCTCATGACACCCTCAATCACCCCAGTAGGACAGACCATCGTCTTTTGTGGTCTGTCGCCTTCCCCGCCACCCCGCCCCACAGACCATCGTCTTTTGTGGACTGTCGCCTTCCCCGCCACCCCACCTCACTCGCCGGCCCGGGGCCCGGGGTACTAAGGGGTACTCCGGGGTGCCGATGTCGCGGTAATCTTGGAAACATGTGCTACCCAGCCGCTCTAACCTCACTGGCGCTTTACGCCATCGCCACCCTTGCCGTTCCAGCCGGTGCCCAAACTCCCACGCCCAAGCCCGGCGATCTAGGATTTAAGGACACACCCATGTTGCCGGGCTTGCCGTGGCATGTGCACGATCCGGACCGCCCCCATCCGCCAACGATCGCTCCGCCATCCGCACCCGGCGGGCCTCCGTCCGACGCCATCGTGCTCTTCGGCGGCAAGGATCTTTCGCAGTGGGAGCAACATGTGAAGGAAGGCAATGTCGAGAAGTCGGTGGCGCCCACCTGGAAGATCGGTGACGGCTTTTTCGAAGTGGACGCGCGCCGGGGCGGCCTCTTCACCCGCGAAAAATTCGGCGATTGCCAGCTTCACGTGGAGTGGTCGTCGCCCATCGAAGTCAAGGGCACCAGCCAGGGCCGCGGCAATAGCGGCGTGTTGCTCATGAGCCGATATGAAATCCAGGTATTGGACGCCTACCAGAACCCCACGTACGCCGATGGCCAGGCGGCCGCGATCTACGGACAGTGGCCGCCGCTGGCCAGCCCGGCCCGCAAACCCGGCGAGTGGAACACTTACGATATTCTCTTCGACGCCCCTCGCTTCGATGGCGAAAAACTGGTGAGACCGGCCTTCGTCACCGTGCTCTATAACGGCGTCATGGTGCACCACCACAAGGAACTCATGGGACCAATGGTCTACCGCCAGGTGGCCCACTACACCCCGCACGGAGCCGAAGAACCGCTGATGCTGCAAGACCACAATAACCCCGTAAGGTATCGCAACATTTGGATCCGGCGGCTCAAGGCGTACGACCAGCCGGAAAAATGAAGAAGCGGCCGGCGATCCGGTGATGCCGGACAGGGAGAAAGCAACCTCCTCCGCTGGCTGATTGAAAACGACTGGCTATCAGGCATAGTCGCGCTTCCGCTGAACAGGTTCTACAACACCGCATGCGACCTATCAGGGCTTTCTTTTCGGTAAAATATATTGACGATTTCAATGAGATTTACTATATTTGTAGTTTGTTTGAACTCCGTGTATGATTGGCCGGCAAGTACGAAAACGTGGCGCTATTGACGAAGGGTTTCAAAACGGGACAACGGCATGGGCACTTTGTTAAGCACGTGCAGCAAAGGCGTGAGATCGCGGCCGCAGACGAGAGCACATACGAGGCGCTTGCCGATCAGTTTTTGGGAGCCGCCAGGAAGCCGAGTACCCTTGAGTGCAAGCGCGCTGGAGGGGATACGATCAGGTTCGACTGCAAGAGTGACGAATACGGCATTCAAGACGCGAATGGTTTTATTCGGACTTACTTTCGACCGGATCCGAGCCGTCACGGATTGTCCACAAACTTTCACTACATGTGCCAGGAGTGCCGAACAATCTTTTTGCCGGCCGGGGGAACGCAGGTCATATGATGATGTGCCCAGTTTGCGCATACCCGTTTCTATCTGACGATGCGTTGAACCACGACATCTGTCCTTCCTGTGGCACAGAATTTGGCTACGACGATGTAGCTTATGCCCATGAGGCCCTTCGAATGGAGTGGATACGAAACGGCGGTCAGTGGTTCGATAGGTCAATAGGGCCGCCGCCAGACTGGGACCCGGTCGCACAGGTGATGGCGGTTTTTTACAGACCCCGATTCACCAGCCGGAGTACGCCCCTCATGACAACCTTCCACCCGGATATACCAACCCTCGCGCCAGAAGACTTGTACTGGGCAGGCCAATAGAATGCCCCGCCTCTTACTATTTGCTGCGTGCGAGAGCGTTCAGATTGACCCGGATGGCCTTGTCTCACTGATCACCATCATTGAAAAACTAGAAGTGACTGTACCCTCGGCCTTCCAGATTCCACCGCGCACTTCAATACCCCAGCGCTGGCAATCAATAGCCATTTGGATGATGGAGCCTTCTGAAGAAGGTCAGTATGAGCAGAGAGAGGATCTCGTGATTATGGAAGGGCAGAATGAGTTCGTGGCGGCGCATACTGAGCCAACGCCGATGGTAAAAACTCGTCCAGAATCGACCGGCGTGAAAGTTATTTCCACTCAGACCACCGTTCCGGTTATCCATGGCCTCATCTCTCTCCGGCTCTTCTATCGAAGAATTGGGGAGCAACAGTGGATACAGGCCGCAGAATACCCGATCGATGTGATTATTGTCAGGAAGTGAAGCTATGGAACGAAAAACTGAGGCCATCTTAAGCCCGGTAGATTAGCGTATGAAGCCGACACGGGTGTCTTCATTCTTCTCGTCGTGGAGAAGCACGCGCAGAACGGCTAAGGCTACTACGTTCCCGCACATGAACCAGAACAGGGGGTCGTATTCATGGCTAGGAGGCGATGCCCCCACAAGCACCAAGAAGGCCAGCCCGAAGGTGCTGCCGTCGAGGGTGCCGGTTCGTGCATTGCCATTGATTATGCTTCGGTTGGAAAGTAACCTTCTCGCTGCCGCAAGTAGGGCACGCAAACGCCAACTGACCATATTTCTACTCTGTTTTCCCGTTGCTTTCAACAGTTCCAGACCTCCCTACCCGAAATGCCCCTGCGCCGTGTTACACCTGAAGATGGCAGCCTTTTCCGATGCGCCCTCACCCTACGCTTCGCCCAGCCCCCAGGAACCCTGTGACGGATCTCCCCGTGATGCGTCACCCGCAGCCCGTCGCCTGCCGCCCCGTGATGCCTCACCCCCACCCCGTCGCCCGCCTCGCCCGGCTGATTGATACGATGATCGGTACGATGATCGGCAAACAAGCGATGCTGCCTGCCAAACCAAGTCTCCGGTTCAGCCTGGTCCTGCTGGCCCTGGCCGCCACCTTCGCCGCCACTCTCGCATTCAGCCAGAGCGCGAAGCCGCAATCCGCCGCTGCCGCCGGCCTCTTCCGCGAGGTCCAGCCCATCTTCGCTCAATCCTGCTCCGGCTGCCACAGCGCTAAGGTGCAGATGGGCGGACTGCGTCTCGACGAAAAATCGGCCGCCTTCGCGGGCGGGAAATCCGGCAAGGTCATCCTGCCAGGCGATGGCGCCAACAGCCCGATCGTCAAACGCCTCACCGGCGCCGGCGGCCTGGTCCGCATGCCCATGGGTGGGGCGCCCCTGCCGCCCGAAACCATCGAGCGCATCCGCCAGTGGATCGACGCCGGCGCCATCTGGCCTGAGACCGCTGCCGCGAAGCACTGGGGTTTTGTAGCGCCCGTCCGCCCCGCGGTTCCCCAACCCAGCCGTGCTGGCTGGGTCCGCAGCCCTATCGACGCCTTCATCCTCGCCCGCCTCGATCCCGAACACCAGCAGCCTTCGCCCGAAGCCGATCGCGCCACCCTCCTCCGCCGCCTCTCGCTCGACCTCATCGGTCTCCCGCCCACGCCCGCCGAACTCGACGCATTCCTGGCCGACCCAAGCCCCAAGGCCTGGGACAAGCAGGTCGATCGCCTGCTCGCTTCGCCGCACTACGGCGAGCGCTGGGGCCGCATGTGGCTGGATGCCGCGCGCTACGCCGATTCCAACGGTTACGAAAAGGACGCCCCGCGCTTCGTCTGGTACTATCGCGATTGGGTCATCAACGCCCTCAATCGCGACGTCCCGTACGACCAGTTCGTCATCCAGCAAATCGCCGGCGACCTGCTGCCCAACGCCACCCAGGACCAGAAGGTGGCCACCGGCTTCCTGCGCAACTCCATGATCAACGAAGAGGGCGGCGCGGACCCCGAGCAGTTCCGCATGGAAGCTATGTACGACCGCATGGATGCCATCGGCAAAGGCATCCTCGGCGTCACCATCCAGTGCGCGCAGTGCCACAACCACAAGTACGACCCGCTCACGCAGGAAGAGTATTACCGCATCTTCGCGTTCCTGAATGACACTCACGATGCCAACGTGGCCGTCTACACGCCGCAGCAGCAAGTGAAGCGCGCCGAAGTTCTCCGCCGCGCGCAGGAGATCGAGACCGAGATCCAGCGCCGCCATCCCGATTGGCCCCAACGCATGGCCGCGTGGGAGGAACAGGCCAAAGCCAACCAGCCCCCGTGGACCCTGCTGCGCCTCGAAGTGGACGACATCTCCACCGGCGGCGAGCGCGAGCTGCCCATGAATGACGGTTCCATGCTGGCGCAGGGCTACGCGCCCACCAAGCACACCGTCAAGTTCATCGCCAAAACCGATCTGCCCGAGATCACCGCCATCCGTCTGGAACTGCTCACCGATCCCAACCTGCCGAACGGCGGTCCCGGCCGCTCCATCAAAGGCACCGGCGCGCTCACCGAATTCCGCGTCGAAGCCGCACCTGCGGAGACACCCGACAAGGCGGCAGCGGTGAAAATTGCGCGTGCCACCGCCGACCTGAATCTCCCCGAAACGGTCCTGGAGCCCAAGTTCGACGACAAAAAAGGCAAGCGCCGCGTCACCGGCCCCATCGAATTCGCCATCGATGGCAAGGACGAGACGGCCTGGGGCATCGACGCCGGTCCCGGCCTGCGCAATCAGCCGCGCCAGGCCGTCTTCAATTTCGAAAAGCCCATCGTCAATTCCAAGGGCGGAGTGCTCAACATCTATTTGAAGCAGGACCACGGCGGCGCCAATTCCGACGACAACGAAAACAACAACCTGGGCCGCATCCGCCTCTCCATCACATCCGCGCCCGACGCCGCCGCCGATCCGCTGCCGCGGAACGTGCGCGAAATCCTGAGCCTGCCGCGCGGGCAGCGTTCGCCCGCGCAAACCCGCGCCGTCTTCAGCTACTGGCGAACTACGGTCCCGGAATGGCGCGACGATAACGAACGCATCGCCGCCGTCTGGCGTGAGCACCCGGAAGGTGCGCTGCAACTGATCCTGGCCGATCGCAGCGACGATCACCGCCAGACCCACATCCTCAAGCGCGGCGACTTCCTCCAGCCCGACCGCGCCGTGGAGCCCGGCACGCCGGCGTTTCTGCATCCTTTGCCGGCCCCAACAGATAAGAACAACCCCGCGCCCGATCGCCTCACGTTTGCCCGTTGGCTGGTGGACCGCAAGTCGCCCACCACCGCGCGCTCCATCGTCAACCGCGTCTGGCAATCGTACTTTGGAACCGGCATCGTGGCCACCGCCGAAAACTTCGGAACGCAGTGCGAGCCGCCATCCAACCAGGAACTGCTGGACTGGCTGGCGGTGGAGTTCATGGATTCCGGCTGGAGCCTCAAGAAGCTGCACCGCTCGATTGTGACCTCGGCGGTCTATCGTCAATCTTCCAACGTCACGCCCGAACTCCAGGCCGCGGACCCGGACAACCGCCTGCTGGCTCGCGGCCCCCGTTTCCGTGTGGATGCCGAATTGGTCCGCGACATCGCGCTGGCCGCCAGCGGTCTGCTCAACCCGCAAATCGGCGGGCCCAGCGTCTATCCGCCCGCGCCCACATTCCTTTTCCAGCCGCCCGCCAGCTACGCGCCCAAAACGTGGAAGGTTGCCGAAGGCTCCGACCGCTACCGCCGCGCGCTCTACACCTTCCGATTTCGTTCCGTCCCGTTCCCGATGTTGCAGTCCTTTGACGCGCCCAATGGCGAAATGTCGTGCGTGCGCCGGGCGCGCTCCAACACCCCGCTGCAAGCCCTCACCACGCTTAACGAGCCGCTGTTCGTGGAATCCGCCCAGGCGCTGGCCGCTCGAACCCTGAAAGAGGCCGGCCCAACCGACCAGGCCCGCATCACTTATGCCTTCCGGTTGTGCACCTCGCGCAACCCCACCCCCGAGGAATCCGCGGTCCTCCTGAAGTTTCTTCAAACTCACAGCTCCGACTTCACCGCCGTCGCGCGAGTAATCCTAAACCTCGACGAAACCATCACCAAGGAGTAACCATGCCCCACCCCCTGCCCCCCGACCCTGATCCACCGGCCACTGGCCACCGGTCACCGGCCACTGCCCACCGGCCACCGGCCACTGTTCCCATCTCCCGCCGCTGGTTCATCAACCAATGCCCCATTGGCCTGGGCGCGGCCGCCCTGGCTCATCTTCTCGCCGATTCCGCCCAAGCCGCCGCCGACCCCCTGGCTCCCAAAGCCCCGCACTTCGCCCCCAAAGCCAAGCACGTTATCTTTCTCTTCATGGCCGGCGCGCCCAGCCACCTGGAGCTCTTCGACTACAAACCGCAGCTTGCCAAATTCGATGGCACCCTACCGCCTGCCGAACTGCTGAAAGGCTATCGCGCCGCCTTCATCAACCCCAACTCCAAGCTGCTCGGCCCCAAGTTCGAGTTCCGCCGCTACGGCCAGTCCGGCACCGAAATGTCGGAGATCCTCCCCTTCACAGGTGAGATCGTGGACGATATCGCCATCGTCAAGTCCATGGTCACCGACGCCTTCAACCACGCCCCCGGCCAGCTTCTCATGAACACCGGCACCATGCAGTTCGGCCGGCCCAGCATGGGCGCTTGGGCGCTCTATGGTCTGGGCTCGGAGACGCAGGACCTGCCCGGTTTCGTGGTCTTCAGCTCCGGCAGCAAGGGTCCCAGCGGCGGCGATAGCTGTTGGGGCAGCGGCTTTCTGCCCACCGTGTACCAGGGCGTGCAGTTCCGCAGCGGCGGCGATCCCATTCTGTACCTCGCCAACCCGCCCGGCGTCGATAACCAGCAGCAGCGCGATTCGCTGGACGCCCTTAAGCAGCTCAACCAGATTCGCTACAACATTACCGGCGATCCCGAAATCTCGACGCGCATCAGCTCCTTCGAGATGGCTTTCCGTATGCAAGCCGTGGCGCCCGATCTGATGGACATCGCCAAGGAGTCCAAAGAAACTCTCGAGCTCTATGGCGCCGAACCCGGCAAGCCTTCATTCGCCAACAACTGCCTGCTGGCGCGCAGGCTGGTCGAAAAGGGTGTCCGCTTCGTGCAGCTTTACCACGAAGCCTGGGACCAGCATTCCAATCTGGTCAAAGACCTCCGCAAGAATTGCCTCGCCACCGACCGCGCCGCCGCGGCCCTGGTGAAGGACCTCAAACGCCGCGGTCTGTTGGACGAAACCCTGGTCATTTGGGGCGGCGAATTCGGCCGCACCCCGATGGTGCAGGGCGGCGCCGATGGCCGCGACCACCATCCCAACGCCTTCACCATGTGGATGGCCGGCGGCGGCATCAAAGCCGGTGCGCGCATCGGCGAAACCGACGAACTCGGCTTCAACGTGACCAAAGACCGCGTCCACGTCCACGACCTGCACGCCACCATGCTCAAGCTTCTCGGCTTCGATCACACTCGCCTGACGTACAAGTCCCAGGGCCGCCCCTTCCGGTTGACCGACGTAGCCGGCGAGGTGGTAGAACAGCTATTGAGCTGACTGCTCCAGACTGGCCAACGAAAGCGCGCCGGCACACCCGCCGCTTGCCCTGCCGCCCAACTGCGCTAGCATATGCTATACATAGATTGCAGTGATACCGTTTGTCGAAAGCGCCTTCAAGCACGGTTATGACGAAGAGGATTTCTTCGAAGTACTGGAATCGGGACCTTGGAAGGTGCGTTCGCGCCGCGGGCTGAAAGACGTCTTCGAGCTTCTCGGCAGGAATTATACAGGGGACTATCTGCATGTTGCATACCGGCGGGAAGCAGACCGCGAGGTTGTTTTCCATATCCGCGCCATGAGCCCGCGCGAAAAACAGAAGTACCGGAGGCGCCAATGAGAGCGGCGAAAACGAAGAAGAGCCCACCCAAAATTCGGCTGCCCCGAAAGGGGGCGAGCTACTCGGAACTTTCCGATTTCTTCGATCGGAACGACGCAGCCGATTTGCTCGACCGGGGTATCTCCGAAATTGACCCGGATCGCGAAGATCTGGAACGGATGCTGCTCGAATACTGGAGTCAGCCCAATACCAAACAGTTGAACATTCGCATTCCGGCAATGGCCAAGCGCATGATTGAGAGGCTGGCGAAGCGAAAGACCGTAGAAGTCTCCACTCTGGTCCGGATGTGGGTCATCGATAGCATGCGCCGGGAAGCGGCGCAGCCCTGACGGCGCCGGGCCCGGGCAGGGCGTCGTTCGCCAACCAACTGCCCGGCTCCACGCCCCAACCGATCCACGCCCCCACCGGCACCGGCTGTTGGTCGGCACGAGCGAGGTTCCCCCCGGCGGCGTGGCGATTTGAGAGGGGCGGGGCAACAACTAATGCAGGCCGCCCCGTCTTGATGCCATTGGACTCAGACGCTCCATGACTCTCCAGGAACTTCGGGACGGGAAACGGGACGAGATCCTGCTGGTAGCCGGGCATCGAGGCGCCCGCAACGTTCGGGTTTTCGGATCGGTCGCGCGGGGAGACAACGACGAACGTAGTGACGTTGATTTCCTGGTTGACTTGGAACCGGGACGCACACTGTTCGACCTCAGTGGCCTTCTGCTCGATCTTGAATCCTTGCTGCACGCGTCCGTCGATCTTGTCACCGAGCGAGGCCGCCGTCCACGGGTTCGAGAGAGGGTGCAGGTCACGGGCCCGAGTCCTGTCGCGCCCATGATATTTAAGGGTCTGTATGATGGCCGTCAGCTTTTCACCTTCCACAGAATCTGCCGGAGCATCCCTAACAGCACCGGCACATCGCGGGCGGCCACGTCCAGCCGCCGCACCAGCCTGCGGACCTTCTCTTCCCTTGAGGTGGCCGTCAGCCGGTTGATGTAGCCGCTTTGCCGCAACACCTCCAGCAGCCTCAAGGTGATCTGCTCGTTTTGGGCGGCATCGGCGCGGCTGATTTTTTCAGGGAGCGCCGCGGCGGCCTTGGGGTCGCGGGCGAGTTCGTAGAGGCAGAGCGCCACCGCCTGCCCCAGGTTCATGGATAGGTCCTGGCCGGTGGTGGGGATGCGCATGAGCCAGTTGCAATGGCTGAGGTGGTCGTTCGACAGGCCGAAT
Organism: Candidatus Acidiferrales bacterium; assembly: GCA_035570275.1. Classification (GTDB taxonomy): domain Bacteria; phylum Acidobacteriota; class Terriglobia; order Bryobacterales; family Bryobacteraceae; genus DATMNI01. The sequence goes on from DATMNI010000186.1 coordinate 22,404, forward strand.
TTTTCCGAGCCGAACAACAGAGCCACGGGCCCCTGCGCCAGGCGGCCGTGAATGAGGCGCGCTCCGTATTCCAGGCGGCGGATGGGATGCTGCAATTCGCGATGGCCCACGGATGTGGTGCCGACTACCAGACCGCACTCGGCAACCGCATCGGCTACACTCGAAAACTCCTCGGCCGCCTGCAGCAGCGGCGCCGCGCCCACGGCGGACCGGGCTTCCCGATAGGCGACATCGTAAGGGTTGACCACGCGCAGACGGGCAAACCCGAAATTCGCCATGGCGCGTGCAGCCGCCCCGATATTCAGCGGGTTGCGCGTCTCCACCAGGACCACGCGGAGGTTGTCTTTCCAGTGCTTGGCGATAGTCTGATCGTAACGCGTGACGGCTTCTCAGTCTCAGGGGCAGGCCAGCGCCGGAATCAGGCGATAATCTGCGTCGCCGCTTAACGGATGGCCTGCTCGCGCGCGTCGCGCCGCCGGGTCTTGATACGAGCCCCGTCTTGATACGATTGGATTCGGAGGCTCCATGACTCTCCAGGAACTTCGGGACGGGAAGCGGGACGAGATCCTGCTGGTGGCGGCGCATCGAGGCGCCCGCAACGTTCGGGTATTCGGATCGGTCGCGCGGGGAGACAACGACGAACGCAGTGACGTCGATTTCCTGGTTGACCTGGAACCAGGACGCACGCTGTTCGACCTCAGTGGCCTTCTGCTCGATCTTGAGTCCCTGCTTCACGCCTCCGTCGATGTTGTCACCGAACGAGGCCTCCGTCCCAGGGTTCGAGAGAAAGTGCTGGCGGAAGCCGTGCCGCTGTGAGAGACGACCGCATCCGGCTCGCTGACGTGCTGGAAGCCATCGGCAGAATCGAGAAATACACCGGCAAAGGATGCGATGCGCTCGGCAACGACGAATTGGTTCAAACGTGGGTTGTTCATAACCTGATGATGATTGGCGAGGACTGCCGCGCACACTCTCCTCCGAGTTCCGCGCCGCCCACCCCGAAGACGTTTGGAGGCAGGCCGCCGGTCCTCGCAACGTGATCGGCCGAGCGATTCGAAAGCTCGTCGGAGTATCGTGGGGAGGTTACCGGCCGAGTCGCAGAGTATGCCCACGGTGCAGAACTGCTGACCAGGCCATTCGTCTTACACCTTGCACGGAATCGGCCGGAGCATCCTGCGCGGATGTCGCACAGTGCGCCCGGTCATTTCTTGGGATGCGGAATCAGTTCGGTGATGAAGTAGGTGTCATCGTCGATCTTGAAGTAGAAGCGCCAGCCCCTGTTGACGCGGGCCTGCCAGCGGTCGTTGGCTTCATCATACTTCTTGGCACATAATGAAGGATGCCGGAGATTCTGCTCCAGCATCTTGGTTTGTTTGAAGAAGGCTTTCTGCACCGCACTCGGGACATTCCCCAAGGCATCGACGACAGCATCGCTGTACTTGATTTTCATCCGACGCGCTTGATTTTCTTGGCAGCGGCTCTCTTCTTCAGCTCATCTTTCATGTGTGCAATCATTTCATCGGCCGTGTTGAAAGGACCGTAGGACGGACCTTTCTCGGCTTTGTTCAGCCGCGCATCGATGATGCGCCGCTGAGCCGGGGTGTATTCGTCGTCGGCGTTCGGGAATTGGGCACGGTCAATCACCAGCCTGGGGGTAATCACAATCTTGCCGCGATGGAAAGCAAAATTCACCAGGTCGCCCTTGGACAGCCCGGCTTGGCGCCGGACGCTGGTGGGAATGGTCACTTGCCCTTTGTGCTGGATTTTAGCGGTCGTGTTCATCGATATATACCCGGACAATTCCGGAAGTCCGGATTCCAGACTTCTGCCTGTAGCATAACAAACCGGCGCCAGCCTCCTAGCCCTGCACCTTCCACAGAATCTGACTGAGCATCCCTAACAGCACCGGCACATCGCGGGCGGCAACGTCCAGCCTCCGCACCAGCCTGCGGACTTTCTCTTCCCTCGAGGTGGCCGTCAGCCGGTTGATGTAGCCGCTGTGCCGCAACACTTCCAGCAGCCTCAAGGTGATCTGCTCGTTTCGGGCGGCATCGGCGCGGCCGATTTTTTCGGGGAGCGCCGCCGCGGCCTTGGGGTCGCGGGCCAGTTCGTAGAGGCAGAGCGCCACCGCCTGGCCCAGGTTCATGGATAAGTCCTGGCCGGTGGTGGGGATGCGCATGAGCCAGTTGCAATGGCTGAGGTGGTCGTTCGACAGGCCGAATTTTTCCGAGCCGAACAACAGAGCCACCGGCGCCTGCGCCAGGCCGCCGTTAATAAGGCGCGCTCCGTATTCCAGGCGGCGGATGGGGTGCTGCAATTCGCGATGGCCCACGGATGTGGTGCCGACTACCAGACGGCACTCGGCTACCGCATCGGCGACACTCGAAAACTCCTCGGCCGCCTGCAGCAGCGGCGCCGCGCCCACGGCCGACCGGGCTTCCCGAAAGGCGACATCGTAAGGGTTGACTACGCGGAGACGGGCAAACCCGAAATTCGCCATGGCGCGTGCGGCCGCCCCGATGTTCAGCGGGTTGCGCGTCTCCACCAGGACCACGCGGAGGTTGTCTTTCCAGTGCTTGGCGATAGTCTGATCGTAGCGCGTGAGGGCTGTTGGTGTGCTATTCTGCCCCGCGTCACGGCTGCGAGTCCTGTTGCGTTCTGTCACCGATTTGACAATCTACCCCAACTCCCCGTAAGCTAAGTAATTAAAGAGAACGAGTAGTTGGAGACGTGTGTCAATGAGTACCGAATTCCCCTCCAAGAACGCCATCAAGCGTCAGTGGCATGTCATCGATGCCCAGGATTTGATCCTGGGCAAGCTGGCCAGCAAGGCAGCCATGCTGCTGATGGGCAAGACCAAACCGACGTACACGACGTTCCTGGATACCGGCGATCACGTGATCGTCATCAACGCGGCCAAAGTGAAGGTTTCGGGCCGTAAAGAAGAAGACAAGATTTATCGCCATTTCACCGGGTATCCGGGCGGACTGGTGGAAAAGAGCTTGAAGCGCGTTCGGGCTGAAAAGCCGATTCGCCTGGTGGAAGACGCCATTTCCGGCATGCTTCCCAAAACCAAGCTCGGGAAACAGATGTTCCGGAAACTACAGGTCTACGCGGGTGACAAGCATCCGCACGCGGCGCAACAGCCAACCGCGCTGACCGTGAAATAGGCAGGGAGTTTAGTGGCAGCGACGATAGTTCAATATTTGGGTACGGGCCGCCGCAAGAGATCGGTGGCTCGCGTGTTCATGCGGCCCGGTAAGGGCGAGATCAAGGTCAACAACCGCGCGTTCGAGAATTACTTTCCCACGGAAAATACGCGCGCCGTGGTGCGGCAGCCGCTGGCGGCTACCGAGACCATGGAGAAATTCGATCTGCTGATTCTTGCGGACGGCGGCGGCGTCGCCGGACAGGCGGGCGCGGCCCGTCTGGGAATTGCCCGGGCCTTAGTGGAGTTTAATGCGGAACTGCGGTCCCGGCTGAAGAAGCTCGGCTTTTTGACCCGCGATCCCCGCCAACACGAGCGCAAGAAGTACGGCCAAAAAGGCGCTCGCAAACGGTTCCAGTTCTCCAAACGTTAGGTCCCTGCGAAATCTGGGAGGTTTTACCGATATCCCTCCCGGATTTTGCCAATCGGGCCGGGCGATCCGTTTTAGGTCGCCGCGGCTTTTTAAGCCCCCCGGTTCCGTCCCGCAGCGCAGATTTCGCCTTGGGCCCGCGCGGCGAATGCCGAACACCGGCGTATGACGAACACCAACGGAGGGCTAACCCTGGGAGGCTGTTCCCTCCCACATCTGACATAGGAGGTAGTTTGCCCGCAATATCGATGAAGGAGTTGCTCGAAGCCGGCGTTCACTTCGGGCACCAGACCAAGCGCTGGAATCCGAAGATGAAGGAATACATCTTCGGCGAACGTAACGGCATCTACATTATCGACCTACAGAAGACCCTGAAGATGTTCAAGGACGCCGCCCGCTTCGTGGGCGAGATGGCGGCCCAGGGCAAGAACGTGCTTTTCGTGGGCACCAAGCGTCAGGCGCAGGAAGCCATCTCCGAAGAAGCCACCCGCTGCCAGATGTACTTCGTCAACCAGCGCTGGCTGGGCGGCCTGCTGACCAACATGCTGACGGTGCAGAAATCCATCAAGCGGTTGAAGGAACTTGAGGCCATGTCTTCGGTGGAAGGCGGTTACGCCGGCCGCCCCAAGAAGGAAGTCATCCGGCTGGAGCGCGAGCGCAAGCACCTGGACACGAACCTGTCGGGTATTAAAGATATGCCCGGGCTGCCGGACGTGCTGTTCGTGATCGATTCCAACAAGGAAGCCATCGCCGTCAAGGAAGCCCGCCGGTTGGGCATTCCGGTGGTGGCGATTGTGGATACCAACTGCGATCCCGACGAAGTGGACTACGTGATTCCGGGCAACGACGACGCCCTGCGCGCCATTCGTCTGTTTGCCAGCAAGATCTCCGACGCCGTGATTGAAGGCCGCGCGCTCGCCACCGAGCACGATTTCACCGCCGACAAGATTGTCTCCGACGAAACGCCGGCCGAGGAAGGCATGATGGAGTACACCGAATACGTGGATCCCAAGTATGCCGAGAAGATCATGGCGGAGAGCCTCAGCATGGAGGACGAACCAATGCAGGCTTCGCGTAAGGGCCCCGCGTCCGAGACCTCCGAACCGGCTGCCGAGGTTGCGGCCAAGGAAAGCGGACACTAGAGGTAGCGAAGAAGCTTTCAGCGATCAGCTTTCAGCTCGTCAATCCCCGCGCCTCGGCGTACTCCTGCCGGGCTGATGGCTGAATGCTGACCGCTGAAAGCTAAAGGAACGAACCGAATCTTATGGCGGACATTACCGCAGCATTAGTGAAAGAACTGCGCGAGCGAACTGGCGCGGGCATGATGGAGTGCAAGGCCGCCCTGGTGGAAGCCAAGGGCGACGTCCCCGAAGCGGAGATTGTCCTGCGCAAGCGCGGCATCGCTTCGGCTCACAAAAAGGCGTCGCGTGTGACCAAACAGGGATTGATCGGAAGCTACATTCACCAGGGCGGCCAACTGGGCGTGCTGGTGGAGGTCAACTGCGAGTCGGACTTCGTGGCGCGCACGGAAGATTTCCAGGAACTGGTTCACGACGTGTCGATGCACATCGCCGCCGCCGATCCGCGTTTCGTCCGCAAAGAGGATGTTCCCGCGGACCTGCTGGACCAGGAGCGCGACATCGCGCGCGCGCGGGCGCTCGCCGAAGGCAAGCCGGAGAAGATTCTCGACAAGATCGTGGAAGGCCGCCTGAGCAAGTTCTTCGAAGAGGTCTGTCTTCTGGAACAGCCGTTCGTGAAGGAAGCTACCCTGACCATTGGTCAACTGGTGAAGACCAAAATCGCCAAGCTGGGCGAAAACATCAGCATCGCGCGATTCGTCCGCTTCAAAGTAGGTGATTCGGCGGCGCCCGAAAGTCCGGCAGCCGAGCAATAAAATGGCTGCCTACAACCGCATTCTGCTCAAGCTGAGCGGTGAGGCACTGGCCGGATCGCTGACCTTCGGAATTGACCCCGGGCGGGTCAAAGGTCTGGCCCGCGAAGTGGCCGATGTGGCGGCCGCTGGCGTGCAGATTGGCGTGGTGGTGGGGGGCGGCAACATTTTCCGTGGGGTGGCCGCGGCCGCCCAGAAGATGGACCGCGTTACCGGCGACCATATGGGCATGCTGGCCACCGTAATCAACTCGCTGGCGCTTTCCGATGCCCTGGAACAGATGGGCATTCCCACCCGCGTGATGAGCGCCATCGAGATGCACCAGGTGGCCGAACCGTATATCCGGCGGCGCGCTATCCGGCATCTGGAAAAGGGCCGCATCGTGATTTTCGCGGCCGGCACCTCCAACCCATATTTTTCCACCGACACGGCGGCCACGTTGCGCGCGCTTGAAATCAAAGCCGACGTGATCGCTAAGGCCACCCGCGTGGACGGT
>DATMNI010000187.1:0-3906 GCA_035570275.1 Candidatus Acidiferrales bacterium
CGGTGGCGCGGCTCGACGCTGCGAACAATCGCCTGCAGGCTCTGGTGCAAGCGGCTAAGACTGTGCGTCCGAGATTGGCCGCCTTCTACGCGTCGCTCGGTGATGAGCAGAAGGCACAGTTTAACAATCTGGGACAGCAGAACAGTACGCGCTCGGAGAATGCCCCGGGCAACCGATAAGAGTGCAGAGCAAGACGCCTAAGACGGCCGCGCCTCGTCGCGAGTGAGCAGCTTGGCTGCCGAGCGACGGCCAGGGCCAGCGGGCGATGGCCGTGCGATGATCTATGGAAAAAAAGGTTTAGAAATTAAACCTTTTGCGAGTGATGACTCTGCCGCGTCCTGATCAAGAATGGTTTCGTCCGCCATCCCGCTGATCAGGTCGAGCATGTGCTCGGCCTCGGCAAGCGTCTTCGGCTTCTTAGCCTCGACATATCTGGCGATCGTCTTCAAGGCATCGATCGGTTTGGTCATTTGAAAGTCCTTGCTAGTTTAGATATGTCGTTTTGAACGTATCCGCTACGTCGGGGGCGCCCACGCGTTCGACTCCCGCAAGCCCGCCGGTCGCACAAGGCCGGGTCTGGGCATTACGGTGCCCGCGGGTTACTGGCGCGCGCCATTCCTTAAGTCTTGCGCAACAGCTTCCAGCAGCTTGGCAATATTGGCGGCGATCCGCCGGGCCTCAGGCGGAACCGTAGACGCTCAGCAGCGTTGGGCGGGCGGATGGGGAAGGATTTCATCTGTAGCCCCGTGTTTCCTCATCCAAGAAGCCCCGCCGCGTTGCGTGCTTCGTGCGGGGCTTTGCCTTTTTGAATGCCACGCGCTGCCTAAGCCGAGGCCGCTGGTGCGATGGGTTGGGTAGGCGAGCGCCCGGCCGTTGGCGTACCAGGCGATGTAACACGCGCAAGACATCGGGTCCGTCGACGGAGCAGGGCGGCGAAAGCGGCGCGGCCTCAAGAGACGATCATCGAAGTAGGTCCTTGCTTCCCCCCTCGGTGCACTCCTCGCGGGCGAGGAACTTCCGGCAATCCTTGCGCTCCGCACGTAGACGAACGTCGGAGACGAGCAATTCGACACTGACTCCATGCGTGAGCATCCTCGCGCAAAGTCTGCAATGCGCTTTAGATGGCAAATATGAAAGGCGCCTCGTGCAACAAAATCCGCCAGATGCGGCCATGTCGAATCGGCTGTTGAATATCGCCGGCCAACAGGGTGTTGTACGAGGACGACGCCGCGCTGGGCGGCGGGCTGAGGGAGAGACGCCATGACGGCAGGCGAGACGAAATTGATCTTTCCTGGTCTCGCGGGATTTTACGCGTCCTGGCGCGACATTGCCTACACCCTCGTTCGTGTGATCATCGGCTACATTGTGTTTATGCATGGCTGGGCAAAGGTCACCGGCGCCGGCGTCGCCGGCGTTAGCGCCTTGATGGCCAGACAAGGATTGGAGCCCGCTACCTTATTCGCGCTTGCCGCCATGTTTCTAGAAACGGTCGGCGCTATTTGCATTATTATCGGCTTGTTTACGCGGTTTTTCGCGGCGGCGCTCGCCATAGAATTGGGCATCGCCCTCCTTGTCGTGCATTTCAAAGCGGGATTTTCCATCAACCAAGATGGCTTCGAATACGTGCTTCTGCTCGGTATTGTGATGTTCGCCGTCGCGATACGCGGCGGTGGACCTTACTCGGTCGATCGCGTGATCGGCAAAGAGCTATAGAACTGATGCAGTGCAGTGTTAGTCCCGAGGGCATGCTTCTTGAGGTTCGGCATACCCGCCGCCACGAAATCGATGACCTCAACGCTTTAAAGATTTGGCGTCGGAGCTTGGGACAATAGCCGGGACAACGGCCGAGGGCCTTAGCTTGGCGGCGCTGAAAGTGTGGGGAAGGGGCACAACTCAGGTAGGAATCTATTCCAACATCCTCACCCCCGGTTGCATAGCCCAAATCCCCCCTCGATTTGGCCGCGCACTCCGATAGGCCCTTCTGCAACTTGCAGAGTGGCGTTGCAGATGTTGGTTGAGTTGGGCGGGTGGGTCTGTTCACTCCACCGCTGTTTTGGAGCAACCCAGCCTTGGCGTGAACTAACAATCTTTTGGCGTCATTTAGCAAGACGTAGCCTTGTATCTTGTGCTCTGGCAGGACCCACAGCCATTTACGGCCCGTTGTTGTGCTGAGGCGGCGGGCGCGACCCGCCGGATGAGCAATGCCGATCACCCCAATCTTTTCCGGACAGCCTTTCCTGCCGGAAACGCTTCACAACATGTCAACTGCGTTTGACGCCGCCTGCGAGAAGCTCGGGCTCGTCGTTAAGCACGATCCGGCAACCGAACTGGTAGCCAAGTTCATGGTCGAACTTGCACAAACCGGAGTGCATGATTACGAGCCGCTGCTGGCGGCAACGCTGGAACGATTTGGCCACAGTGATTGCCGCACCTGCCAGTTGGCGTCACGGTGAAAACAAAATGCCTCGACCGCCAGGGGGCAGTCGAGGCAAGTGAGGGTCGTTCAACACGATGCGGGGAGCAACCCGCTCAAACGATCTAGCCCGCCGTTGTGACGAAATGACGACGGCCCCGGCAACTCCGGCCACGCAGCTTCAAGCCGGGACAACAGCCTGGCGGTCTAGGGCATCAGTCTGCGTGCGATGGCCGCAACGCTTACAAAGACGACGAGGAACTTCAGCATCGAGGGGTAGCGGCGATTTGGTTCGACGGCGTTAACAGCCGCATACAACAAGGCGGCAAATGACAGCCAACATTTCCTTCACCCTCTTCTTCAGTAAGAGAGGCCAGAGCAAGCCCCCCAGCAGCTCTGGCCTCAAGTGACCCCACCGAACCCACTCACGCAACGCAGTCCGGCGGAGCTTTCCCCCGACACCCAAGGCAGTAATGCTGCTGGGTCGGGTTCGGCACAGCTTAGCGCAGCTTCGGCCGTCAAGATCGTACGGGAGCGTACGGACGAAGGGCCTTCGTTGAAGTTGACTTCGCTGGAAGGGTCTGCCCTTCCAGGTGGGCAATGTCGGGTGCATCTTCTGGGGTCAGCAGCCCGTCAGCTCCTGAGACGCCACACGCGGTGCGTGCTGGCGCTGATAAGTCCATCCGCGTGTCTGACATCTATGTCATTCTCTGTCATTTCTGTACCTAGCGCGATGTCACTGGTCCTTGCTAGGGTGAAGTGTGCACGAAATGTGCTGCGGGTTCATTGGTCGAGTTCTGAAAAAGAGGTTCCGCTATGGCGAAGGCGAAGCAAGGCTTCAAACGGAAGCGTTCAAAGACAGCCTTACCCGTGTGGGCGGCTGCCGGGGTTTCTTTGGCGATGATGGGCGGCGCATCGGCAAACGCGCCGGCAACAGATGTGCCGTCCCAGGACACTGGGAAGAGAATTCTCCTCGCCGAGGAGGAAGTGTTTGATGTGAGCTTGGGGACCTTTTACGTTTTCGACAAAGAAAGAGAATTTAGCCCCGGCGTAAGGCTTGCGGCGGGACGCTGCGGAGGGTGCGGAGGCTGCGGAGGCCATGGCGGTGGCTGCGGCGGATGCCACATGGGCGGCTGCCACGTGGGCGGTTGCCACGTGGGCGGCTGCGGGGGCTGCGGCTGTGCAGGTCATCGTGGTTGCAGAGGTTGCGGTGGCTGCGGCGTTGGCCTGTGGATAGGTGGCTGCGGTGGCTGCGGTGGAGGCTACGGAACCTGCTGGCAATGGAGCCCGGCTTTGGGCCGCTGGATCAACGTCTGTTACTAACGGGCGCTGGCCCGGCTCCCCCTCGACGCAGGCGAGCGGCAGGCCGTTGGCGTCGCGGACGATGTAGCAGGCGCCCGTTCCCTCGACGGACCAGGGCGGTGGAAGCGGCGCGCCTCCACCATTTGCTATTCGAGCTTGAATTCCTTGCGAGTCATGGACCGCAACCGTGC
>DATMNI010000188.1:0-6452 GCA_035570275.1 Candidatus Acidiferrales bacterium
GTTTGGTTTTAACAGCACCACTGAAGTATCGGCCTACTTCCGCTACCTGTGCTCCTATCAGTCTGCCACGAACCGCCGCCGGAACGATCCAAGTTCCTCTCCCGTATGGACCCGCCCCACGCGGGCGCTTTGCTTGTGGGGTTGTTAACCTGCGGCGGATTGGCAATCCGCCTGCCGGGAGCTTGCGCGAACTCCCCACAACGGCCGCTCACTGCCGCATCGCGGAGGCGGATTAACAATCCGCCGCAGGTTATCAACCTACCCCACAGGGAAGTTACCTGTGCCGGATCCCAAAGACCTGGTGCTGGGTGCGCACCGTCAACATGCCGCTCGAGATCGCCGGTGTTGCCATGATCGGCTCGCCCATGGAGTTCGTCTTCAACAACTCGAAGCGTTCACCGGCGTTGACTACGAAGATGTCGCCATCTTCACTCGACAGGTAGATCTTGCCGTCCGATGCCACCGGCGATGCGCTGAAACCCGACCCCTGATGCGGGATGCGCTCGCGATAGATCTCGCGGCCGGTCTGGAAGTCGTAACAGTCCAGAATTCCCGCGTTGCCCAGCACGTACAGCAGCCCGCGGTAGAACAACGGTGTGGGCATGTAAGGCCCGCGCTGTGTCTTTGACCAGGCCACCGACCGGCTCCCGTTATGCTGAGCTGCAAGCGTGATGTCCCCCGCGGCGCCGGCGCGTATGGCGAAGATTGGCGCTTCGGGCCGCCGCCCGCTGGCCACCACGATCAGATCGCCTGAGTAGATCGGCGTGGGCGCGGTAATCTTTGAGCTGCCGCCCAGCCGCCAGAGCTCTTTTCCAGTCATGGGATCGTAGCCTCGGATGAAATTCGCCGCGTTGGTGACGAGTTCGGTACGCGTCTTGCCGGGGTAGATGGTGGGCGTGCCCCACGATGGCAGCTCATCTCGCTCGGTCTTCCATACCGGCTTGCCCGTCTTGCGGTCCAGAGCCGTCACGAACGAGCCCTTTTGCTGGTCGCATTGCACGATGACCAGATCGCGATAGAGAATCGGCGAACTGGCCGTGCCCCATTCGTACTCGGGCAGATCGTATGCGCCCGCATCCAACCGGCCCAGGTCTCTGGTCCAGAGTGGATTGCCGTCCAGGTCATAGGCGTACAGGCCCTGGGAGCCGAAGAAGGCCACCACCATCTCGCCATCCGTGGCGGGCGTGGCGTTGGCGTACGTGGCCTTGACGTGGCGCTTCTCCTTGGGCACGCCCTGGTACGCCACGCGCTCCCAAATGATGGCGCCGGATTTGGCGTTCAGGCAGAGGAGCTTCCACTGCTGCACGCTACGGTCATCGGACGCGTCGCCGTCGCCATAGAGTCCCCGCTTGAATCCGGCGTCCGGCCGACTGCTGACCGCGGTGGTTACGAAGATGCGGTCGCCCCACATGATCGGGCTCGAATGTGCCAGGCCCGGAATAGGCGTCTTCCAGGCGATATTGGTCCCCGCGGAGACGGCCCAGGCCACCGGCAGCTTCTGGCCATCGGCGACACCCGATGCGCCGGGTCCGCGAAACGAGGGCCAGTTTTGCGCGGCCCCATTGCCCACGAACACTCCCACGAACATGCCCACGAACAGAAGCGTCGCCCATCCGGCTTTACCCAGGCGCCCTCCACACATGCGCCGAGTATATCAGCCACTCGCCGGCCGTCGGTGAGTTGGAACGCTGCGGCCGTTGCCCATATCGTTGCCCAGATGGCCGTGCCCAGATGTCCCCGGCTCGCGCGGTCCAGTCTCAGGTCCACGCTGCGCGGCTCCGCGCGTTCTATCCGCACCCGGCTGTGCAGGCGTCATCCAAAACTGGCGCCCTGGCCCGCAAGCAGTTCGTTGGCAGAGGTAGAATGAGCCGTGGGGTGCATGAGACTTAGCTTTTGGCATACTGCCGCCGCCTTGCTCCTCGCGTTCGGATTGACCGCGCAATCACCGTCTTCCGATGAGCAATCGTTCCAGCAGTTCCTCGAATGGCTGTCTACCCGCCCTCCGGCTTCCCGTCCCACGGATTTGGTGCCTCCGTATCGCCGGGAACTAATCAAACACGGTCTCTCGGAGCAAGAGGCAGATCGCCAGGTGGCGAAGTTGTGGCAACGAGCTTATAGGGATCCCGAAGGGTCGCGCATCCTGTGGAACAAACTCTACGCCGCGAAGGACGCACCGATTTTCGTTGCGCGTCCGAGTGCGCTTCTGATGCGGACAATCGATGGCATCCCTCCAGGAAAGGCACTTGATGTCGGCATGGGGCAAGGAAGGAACGCGGTTTTCCTGGCTACACAGAGATGGAACGTTACCGGTTTTGATCCGTCGGACGAGGCGGTTCGAATCGCTCGACAAAGCGCCGAGAGGCTGGGCATCAATCTCAAGGCTGTCATCGCGCGCGATGACCAATTCGCTTTTGGAATGGAGCAGTGGGACCTGATTGTCATGACCTTCGTTCGGACTCCCACCAGAGATGATGCCGACAAGTTTTGGAAAGCATTGAAGCCCGGCGGCATCGTCGTCTATGAGGACGGAGCCGACGACGATCACACGGTCCTGGATGTTTTTCATCGATTTCGAATCCGCTTCTTTGAAGACGTCGACGATAGAGGAGACTGGAATCCCCAGGTTGTTAATCGCCACCAGCGGTTGGTCGCTGAGAAGCCAAAGGAAACTATAGATCCTCGGTAACGCCGTAGGGCGAATAGGCGGTTCCCCCTCCGACTGGAAACGCAGCCGTCAGCGGATTACCTGCCCCTTCGCGACAGGCGAGGCCTGGAGACCGGTTGGGGAGCGCGCGGATATCCGTCCTTCGCTACTGCCAACTCCAGCCTGACCCCGCCGAATCACGAAGGCCCGCGGACATAGCGGAGTCGCCGCCGGGCGGCCACTTTGCGCCAGACCGCCGCGACCGGCGGCCGGGACTGTAGCCGCAAAGGGGAAAGCGTCGGAACAAAAGGCCGGTGCGAATCGTATCATTTCAATATGAACCTCACACTGAATGGCGACCGGAATCGTCAGCAACTCTGGCTGTGGCCCGGCGTTGTCGCCGTTACGCTGCAGTGGCTAGTCCAGTTTGGCACACCGGTCGTCGCGCCGGAGGCCACGATCTTCGCCATGCTCGGCGGACTCGTGGGCGCTTTGGCTGTCCTGGTGTGGTGGGCGTTCCTGAGCCGCGTGCCCCACTTCGAGCGCTGGGGCGCACTCGTGCTGATCGTGGTCGCGGTAGCCCTGACTCCGCGCATCCTCCACCCGTCGATTGTGGGGGGAATGATGGGGATGATGTTCAACTTCTCAGTGATTCCGGGCCTGTGCCTCGCGCTGGTCGTTTGGGCGGTGATCAGCCGCCCCCTCGCTGCCGGGCCCAGACGCGCGGCGCTGGTCGCAGCGATCCTGTTAGCGTGCGGCTTCTGGGCGCTGGTACGAACCGATGGCATCACCGGCAATGGCCATTCGCAGCTCGCCTGGCGTTGGACGAAGACCCACGAGCAACAGCTATTAGTCCGAACTGGCGTCGAACCCGTGGCTCCGCCGGTAGCTCCACCCGCGGCCCCAGCGGCAGAAAAGACTCCTGCGGAACCGGGCGCGGTGGGGTCCGCCGCCGTGGCTTCGGCGCCTTCGGGCGCGGCACGAACGGCCATCGCATCCCCGAAGGCCGCGGCGCCTCGCCACTCCACTTCGCACATCGACTGGCCCGGCTTTCGCGGTCCCCATCGCGATGGCACAGTCACCGGCGTGCGGATCAAGACCGACTGGGCTGCATCGCCGCCGGTTGAACTGTGGCGCCGGCCGGTGGGACCGGGCTGGTCCTCCTTCGCGGTCGCCGACGGCCTCATCTACACTCAGGAACAACGCGGTGACTTCGAAGTGGTCGCCTGCTACGACGCGGCCACCGGCAAACCGGTTTGGACGCATCGCGACGCCGCCCGCTTCTGGGAGTCAAATGGCGGCGCCGGCCCACGCGGGACGCCGACCCTCCACGACGGACGCCTCTATACGTTTGGCGCGACGGCAATCGTGAACGCGCTCGACGCCGGTAACGGCGCCGTGGTGTGGACGCGCAATGCCGCGTCCGACACCGGCGCCCAGCTTCCGGGCTGGGGCTTCGCGAGCTCACCGCTGGTGGTTGACGACCTTGTCATTGTCGCAGCCTCCGGCCGGCTCGTCGCCTACGACCTCTCGACTGGTGTTCCGCGCTGGTTTGGCCCGCACGCCGGCGGCAGCTATAGTTCCCCGCAACTGTTGACCATCGGCGGCGTAGCGCAGGTCGTACTGTTGAGCGGCGATGGCGCCACCAGCGTCGCGCCGGCCGACGGCAAAGTGCTCTGGAAGCACTCATGGCCGGGCGCTTCCATTCTGCAGCCGGCCGTGACCGCGGATGGCGGCGTCCTGGTCACCACCAACGACATGGGCGGAGGAATCGGCGTGCGCCGCCTCGCGGTGGCGCGCGGGCCAGGCGGATGGACCGTCGAGGAGGTGTGGACGTCGGTCGGACTGAAGCCCTACTTCAACGACTTCGTGGTTCACGAGGGCCTTGCCTTCGGGCTCGACGGCAGCATTCTCGCTTGCATCGACCTCCAGGACGGCAAGCGCAAGTGGAAGGGTGGACGCTACGGCCACGGTCAGTTGCTGCTGTTGGCCGACCAGGACTTGCTGTTGGTGTTGTCGGAGGAGGGTCAACTGGCGCTGGTCGCGGCGGTCGCCGGCCAGTTCACCGAGATCGCGCGCTTCCCGGCGATGGATGACAAGACCTGGAACCACCCGGTGCTGGCCGGCGACATTCTGCTGGTTCGCAACGGGCAAGAGATGGTGGCGTTCCGGCTGTCGCTCGCCGGCGTATGACCACGGCGGCCGCGGTAAGGCGGCAGCAGTAGCGCAACCAGCCGCCGGTGGATTCCCCGCCCTTGGCGACCCGCGCTACTCCGGCGCCACTTCATACCGGCGTGCCTTGGGTTGCGCGACAGTGCGCTGTTCCTTGAGCACGTCGGCTTCGAGTTCGTCCAGCGCGTCAAGCGCCTTCAGCAGGTGCGGCGTGTTGTCCTTTTCCATCGGGACCTGGACCTGCCGCCAGCGCATGGCGTGAAGGTTGTTGTGGCGCAGCGTCAGGGCGTGGACCTCGGCTGCCTGCCGGGCCATCGGAGTCGCGAGCGTGGTGAGGTTGACGCCCGCAGCCAGTTCGGCGGCGGTGAAGGCGCCGGCGGGTTCGCCATCGATCTTGAGGGTGTAACGGCCGGCGGCCAGACCGCGCACTTTGAGGGGCTGCTGGTTGAGGGCGTCCATGAAATCGGATGACCGCATGGCCAGCGCCACCAGCGGATCGCGCATATCGACGGGCATGGGCAATGCATCATCGGTCTGGGTCCAGGAGATGCCATTGGCGGAATGCAGGCCGGCAACGTGCGCGCCAAGCTGGCGCACGGCCTCTTTCCGGCCGGCATCGATCTCGACATCGGTGACGATGGCGGGCGCGTTCCAGGCTTTGAGCAGCGCTTCGGCCATCAGCAGGTGGCCGGCGGCGCCGGGATGGACGCGATCGGGGATGAGCTTGGCGGCATTGGCGGCATCGGCGGCATTGGCCTTTTGCAGGGCCGCCACCACGGGCGCGTTCAGATCGGCAAGACCGAGTTTCTGTTCGCCGGCAAGCTGTTTGAGAAAGTCGCTATAGCGCACCAGCACGGCGTTGTAGCCGCCTTCGAACATGGGGGCGCGAGTGACGTCATCATAGGGTGAGGGCTCTATGGCGGTGATGCGAATGCCGGGAAAGGCGCGCTTCACCGTGTCCACGATGTGCTTGTAGCCGGCGGCGAATTCATCGAAAAGCGGCTGGTCATAGGCCCGGTAGCGGCCATCGTTCATGCCGAGCATGATAGTGAGAACCGTGGGGCTGTAGGGGAGAACGTCGCGATACAGGCGGACATCGATGGGGCCGCCGGCACCGCCCGAGACGCGGTCGCCGCCCCAGCCGGAGTGGACGAAGGAGACGTTCAGGCGGGGGAAGCGCGTGACCACGTAGGTTTCGGTGAAGGTGGTGTAGAGGCGCTGGTCGGTGATGCTGTCGCCGAAGAAGACCACTCGGTCGCCATCGCGGAGGGCGAAGCTGTCTTGTGCGCCGGCAATGGAGCCGGTAGCGGTATATGCGGAAACGACTACGGCGAGGAAGCCAAGCCATCTCTTACGTAGAGCCATGCCAGACAGTATACGTGGAACGGATGCCGGTGGCCTGGGGGGCGGTGGCCAGTGGCCGGTGGCCGGCGAGCGGGGTGCGGGGGCCTGCGATCGGGGGGCGGAGACACTACGGCTAAACGGAGGGGTGAAAAAGAGTCGTTGCGGCGGCCGGGGCTTCGCGGACTTTCGCCGTGCGTATCCGGCCGCCAATGGTTTGAGTTGAAGCTTCGAAGACGTAGGCGGCTGGATGGCCGCGCGTCCACTCGATTCGTATTCAACTCTCTGTATCCGA
>DATMNI010000189.1:0-20101 GCA_035570275.1 Candidatus Acidiferrales bacterium
CTCGGGCTCTACAGTTATGAATATCTTGAGCGAGTCCTGTACCAATCTTATGAAAGCCGGGAATTCGACCGGTCGCTGGAGCGCCTGGGGAATAGTGATGCGGCCGCTGTCGCCACTGCTAACGGCAAGGCCATGCCGATCGGCCGCCCGATCAACCGCCCCATCAACCGCGCCATCAACATGGAACGAGGCTCGTCTCCAACCGCGCTTATTGGACGACTTTCGGTTCCAAGACTGCATTTGTCGGCAATGGTGCGTGAAGGCATCGACCGAAATACCTTACAACTGGCGATAGGCCACATTCCAGCGACGGCGCTGCCCGGGCAAGCCGGAAACGTCGGCGTGGCGGGTCACCGCGATACGTTCTTTCGCGAGCTAAAGGATTTGAAGACCCAGGACGAGATTCAATTTTCAACGTTGCATGGCGATTTCAAATACATCGTCGAATCGCTCATCGTCGTCGAGCCGGACAATGTCGCGGCACTGGCTCCCTCGTCTGAAAACGTGCTGACGATGGTGACCTGTTATCCCTTTTCCTATGTCGGATCCGCGCCCAAGCGGTTCGTCGTAAGAGCCAGGCAGGTGTCACCGCAAATGGCGCCGCCATCAATTGTGGAATGATTAAAGAGGGCCGGCGATGGTTGGCCGCTGGGAGTGAGCTTGAAACACGCTTCGGTTGTTCGCGCCGCCCGAATCCTGGTCATTGAAGACAACGCCTCAGACGTCTTCCTTCTCGAGCGGGCCTTGAATAAGCAGGATGATTTCCGATTTGAACTGGTTCACCTGGCGAGCGGCGGCGAAGCCCTGGCTTTCATCGGCCGGCAGGGGGCCTATGCGGATGCGGCCGTTCCCAACCTGATCCTGGTGGACTTGAACCTGTCCAAGTATACCGGCGAAGACATCTTGCGCGAAATCCGAAACGCCGGCCACCTCGGCGGCGTTCCCGTGTGCGTGTGGAGTTCTTCCCGGTCCCGGCGAGACGAGGCGCTGCTCAAGGAACTGGGGGTCTCCCAATTCATCACCAAGCCTTCCGGCCTCGATCAATTCATGCAGATCGGCAAGATTATCAGGGATCTGCTGGCTGGTCCCAGCGTTGGCGGACGGCGGTTGAATGCCCGCCGTGCCACCTTGTGAGACCAAGGGGGCGTTAGAATTCAGTCAGTTAGCTGGCGGCTAAGCGCGAGCATCGGGCACCGGCGCAGACCGGCGTGGGAGTGGCACGTCGTGTGCACTGAGTTTTCCTCGCGCGTCCGTTCCAGGTCATTACGCCCGTTCATTCCGGCGAGAAAGGTAGTGTTGCGTTTGGCCAAAAAGACCGGCAGTAGTCAGCCAGGCGAAGTCGCGCGTTCTCCGCGTGCCCCTGCTCCGAGTGCCCCTTCTCCGGATGCCAATGACGCGCCCCAACCCATGCGACCAACAGCCGCGGTTCTGAATACCTCGACATCGACCTCCGCAGCCGCCGCAAGGCCCGTCTTGGCGGTGGCGACGTTGCCACCCGCCGGAGAACGGGCCGCAGGCGTTTCCCCGCCCATTGTTGGCGTAGGCGCCTCCGCCGGCGGACTGGAGGCCTTCACGGAGTTGCTCGGCCATCTGCCGGACGATACGGGCATGGCATTCGTGCTGATTCAGCACCTGGATCCGACTCACGACAGCCATCTGACGGAGTTGCTTTCCAAAGAAAGCAAAATGCCGGTCTCCGAAGTGAAAGGCGAGACGCGAGCCGAGGCCAATCATGTTTACGTAATCCCGCCGCGATGCAATTTGGGCATTTCCGATGGAATTCTTCATACCACGCCTCGGCCCGACAGTGGCCGCAACATGCCGATCGACTCTTTTCTCCGCGCCCTGGCCGCGGACCGGGGCAGCCAGGCGTTCGGCGTGGTTCTGTCGGGAACGGCATCCGATGGGACGTTAGGCCTACAGGCGATCAAGGCCGCGGGCGGTACCACCTTCGCTCAAGAAGTTCGAACCGCCAGGTTCGACGGCATGCCCAGAAGCGCCATCGCCGCCGGTGTAGTGGATTTTGTCCTGCCGCCGGCCGGCATCGCGCAGCAATTGGTTTCCGTCGCGCGGGATTCTCCAGTCCCGGTCGAGCCGGAGGCGATTGAGCCGGCGGGGGATGCAGCGCTGGCCAAGATCCTCCGGCTGATGCGGAGCGCCACCGGTGTGGACTTCACGCACTACAAGCACGGCACGCTGGGGCGACGCGTCAAGCGCCGCATGGCCCTGCGCGGATTCGAAACACTGGAAGAGTACAGCGGGGATCTGGAGCAGAACCGCGAGGAAGCCAACGCCTTGTGCGAGAGCTGTTTCATCACCGTCACATCGTTCTTTCGGGAACCGGCGGTCTTTGAGGAACTGAAAAAGAGAGTGTTCCCCGCCCTGGTTGAGAATCGAGGGCCCCAGGATCCAATCCGGATCTGGGTGCCCGGTTGCGCCACGGGCGAGGAAGCCTATTCGATCGCCATTTGTTTGATGGAATTTCTGGACGCAGCGGGAGCGAGCTTTCCGTTCGAGATTTTCGCCACCGATATCAGCGAAACGGCGATCCAAAAAGCCCGCGCCGGCACCTACACGGGCGCCGCGTTGGCCAATGTCGCGCCGCCGCGCCTGGCGCGGTTCTTCACCCGATCGGAACGCGGGTACCAGATTGCGAAGGTCATCCGCGACGCCTGCGTTTTTGCCAGGCACGACGTAGCGCAGGACCCGCCTTTCTCCAAGCTGGACCTGATCAGTTTCTGTAACGTTCTGATCTACCTGGGAGACGAATTACAACGCAAAGTGTTGTCGATTCTTCACTACGCCCTCAAGCCGACGGGCTTCCTGGTGCTCGGTCCCTCGGAAAGCGCCGGCAAGCTTTCGGAGTCTTTTCACCAGGTGCAGCAGTCCCACAAAATCTATCGCATACCACCGGCTGCGGACAAGCCGGTGTCACGCCTGACCGAAGGCTTCCGCGCCGAAGGCCGGGTGGATCTCCGTCAGACCGCTGCCGCGGGCCGGTTGGGGCCGGACGTGTTAAGAGAAGCCGACCGGTTGGTCCTGGCCGAACATGGCCCCCCCGGCGCCATCGTCGACGATGAGATGAACGTGGTTCAGTTCCGGGGCCGCACCGCTCCGTACCTGGAGCTTTCGCCGGGCGAGCCGACCCGGAATCTACTGAAACTGGCACGCGAAGGCTTGATTGCGGGTCTGGGTAAGGCGATCCGATCTGCCAGGCAAAGCGACGCCGCAGCCAAAGAAGACGGCTTCCGGATCGAAGACGGCGGCCAGTTAAAAGACGTCACCATCAAGGTGATCCCGTTCAGGGGCTCGTCCTCTACCGGGGAACGCCATTTCCTGGTTCTGTTCGAAGATGCCCTACCCAGCAGCGGCCCGGCCGCGATGCCCAAGCCGGCCATACAGGACAACGGGGACAGCGCCCGGCTGCGGCAAGAGTTGGCAGCCACCAAAGAGTATCTGCAATCGATCGTCGAAGATCATGCCACTACGCTGGAGCAGCTTAGGGCAGCCAGCGAGGAGGCGCAGGCGGGCAACGAGGAGTTGGAAACCGCCCAGGAAGAGCTGGAATCGGCCAACGAAGAATTGAATACGCTGAACGAAGAGCTGAAGATCAGCAACGTGGAATTCAGCAAAGTCAACCGGGATCTGGCCAATCTTCTGGAGAGCATCAGCATACCCCTGGTGATGGTTGGGCGAGATCTGCGCATTCGCCGCTTTACCCGCGCCATCGAACCTATTTTGAATCTGATCGCCTCCGATGTGGGACGGTCGATCACGGATCTTCGGCCTCGAATGGAACTGCCCGACCTGAGGCGGTTGCTGTTGGATGCGATGGAGGGCGGCAATCGGCAACCGCGCGATATTCGCGACGCCATCGGCCGCTGGTATTCGCTGCGCATCCTGCCATCCGTGGGACCGAATGGCCAAACCGACGGCGCGGTGCTGATGCTGATTGATATCGACGCCGCCAAGCGCGGTCTTGACTTCGCCGAAGCTATCGTAGAAACGGTGCGGGAGCCTCTGGTGATCCTGAACCAGAAACTCGAAGTCATGAAAGCCAACCGGTCGTTCTACGAAACCTTCCAGGCCGCGCGGGAGGAGACGGAGGAGCGGCTGATCTACGACCTGGGGAACCGGCAATGGAATATCCCGAGGCTGCGCGAGCTATTGGAGAACATTCTGCCGGCGCATTCCACGTTCCGGAACTTTGAGGTGACACATGAATTTGAGCGCGTCGGACGGAAAGTGATGCTGCTCAACGCCAGCGAGATCTACAATCCGAATGCGCAGGCACGGACCATCCTGCTGGCGATTGAGGACGCAACCGACCGCAAGCAGGCTGAGGAAACACTCCGGACCACCAATGCCGAACTGCAGCACTTTGCCTATGCGCTCACGCACGACCTGCAGGAACCGCTACGGATGGTAGTGAACTTTACCGAGCTCCTGGGGCGGGAGTATGCAGGAAAGCTGGGCCAGGACGCGGACAAATTCATCTCCTATTCCGTGGATGGGGCATTGCGGATAGAAGCCCTGCTGAAGGCCCTGCTGGCGTATTGGGAGGTTACCGAGCGGGAACAGGACAGCTTCGCCACCATCGATTGCGGCGCCGTTCTCGGCAAGACGCTATTAAACCTGCACGTGGCTATTGCGCAGTCGGGCGCCATCGTCACTTCCGATGCTTTACCAACTCTGGTGGCCGAAGAGGTTACGCTGATGCAGCTTTTCCAGAACCTCATTTCCAATTCGATCAAGTACCGGGGCGAGGAAACGCCAAAAATCCATATCTCGGCGGAGAGAAACCCCGAAGGCTGGCTGTTTGCGGTGCGTGACAACGGAATCGGCATCGATCCGCAAGACACCGACCGGGTGTTCGGCATGTTCAAACGCTTGCACGGAAGCGAGATTCCCGGAACTGGCATCGGCCTGGCGATTTGCAAGAAAATTGTCGAGCGCCAGGGTGGACGAATCTGGGTGGAATCGGCGGCAGGGAGGGGCGCGACGTTCCAATTCACAATTCCCGGCGGCCATAAGGAGCGCGGCCCCCGGCACGCGGACTGAAAATGGACAACTCAGACCAAAACCCCGCGGAAGACGAAATCGGGCGCTTGCGCAAGGCGCTCGACGCGGAGACCGGGCGATGCATCGAGGTCCAGCGGCGGTTGGACCGGGCCAACGCAGACTTTGAAGAGTTTGTCTCGATGGCGGCTCACAATCTGCGCGAGCCTCTCCGGGACGTGGCCTCATTCAGTCAACTGGTGGCGGAAACCTACGCCGGCCGCCTGGATTCCGATGCCGGCGTATTCCTGGAGCGCATCCAGGATGGGGCGGCAAGAATGCAGTCGCTGCTGGCCGATGTGGTGGACTACTGGGCCACGGGCTCTGGCGGCCGGCAGGGCTCCCGGACTGACATGGAAGCGGTCCTTCGGCAGGCGCTCCTCTGCGCGGACCAGCAGATAACCGAACGGAGCGCAACGGTAACCCATGACCCTTTACCGCGGGTGTGCGGAGACTTCGAAATACTCACCAAGGTGCTGCACCATCTGATTAGAAACGCCGTCGAATACTGCGGCGCGCCTTCGCCACGGATTCACCTTTCACCCCGGCGGCTGGATCCCGATTGGGTATTCTCCGTGCAAGACAATGGACCCGGTATAGACCCGGCATTTCAAAGCCGGATGTTCGGGGTGTTTAAGCGTCTGCACGGAAAAGAATACCCCGGAAACGGACTTGGACTGGCATTCTGCAGAAAGGCCATCGAGTGGCATGGCGGTCGAATGTGGATGGAATCGACGCCGGGGGCGGGATCGACATTCTATTTTACGCTGCCGCCGGCCGATTAGATTTGTGTGTCAGGTGTTGTTCCGAAAAATCACGTGTCTCGCTGAAAAACACAGATTTCGCAAGAAGCGGGGTCGCGAAGAAACCGGTTTGAGTGGGCTACGCTGAACTATTCTGCGTGACCGTGCCTGTATTCCCGCAACGCCGTCGTTGCTTTCTCCAACTCAGTGCGCGCCATTTCGAGGACCACCCTGAAGCTCCTTGTATTCGCCTGAACTACACGGTGCGATATCCAAGATTGACGACAGTTCGAGTTACAGCGTAGAGCGCGGGTGTGCTTTTCGGATGAATTGCACCGAGTAACCTGCCAGCAATAGCGCAAGCACACCCAAGCCCCAAGTCGAGAGAGTCGGAGCGCTTGGCTGGATGGGTACGGTGGTCGTGATGCTGCAATTATTAGTCGCGTGACCCGCTTCGGAATCCGCGGCGTTGGCGACAAAGGCAGTGGACACGATTCCCCCATTCGGAGTGCCAGTGACCACTCCGGTGGAAGCGTCCAGATTCAAACCCGGCGGCAGCGACCCCGTGGTGGAAAACGTGTAGGGGGGCGTTCCGCCCGTGGCCACCAGGAAGGATGTGTATGGTACGCCGAGTTGGGCAGCGCCCAGTGGACAGGTGACGGTCAGCGCTCCGCCGGCCGGCAGTCCTGGGTTAACGACCGTATTGGTATCCAATGTGACTGCCCCGGTTCGTGCCAAAGCCCTGCCATTCAGCGCGGCGCCGGTCGTAATCGTGATGGATGCCTGGGCCATGATGGTTCCGTTGAAGATAGAATTCGTGCCGAGAGTTGCCGAACTGCCTACCTGCCAAAAGACGTTGGTAGCCCGCACGCCACCCTGGAGGATCACCTGACTGATGCTGGCCGTGGTGAGTGTACTCGCAATCTGGAAGATGAAGACGCTATTGGCGTTGCCGGCCAGCCTGAGAATGCCGGTTATGCCCAGCGAATCTGTGGACCCGGTCTTGTACACGCCGGGCGGCAGAGTTTGTCCGCCGATGTCGGGGACCAGTATGATAGTGGGCGTCGGCCTCCCCGCTGCGTCGAGATAGGCTGCGGTCAAGTCGCCTTGGGCCGTACCGGCGGGACCGTCGGCCGAATGTATCGCGCCCCCCACGACACTTCCGGGTGGGAATCCAGTCACAGCGGTGCCCGGACTTACGCCTACGTTTCCATTAACGGTAGTCGGGCCGGTGTTAGTTACGGTAGAGCCGGCAAGCACTGAGAAAGTACTGGCTGAACCGAGGTTTACGGGCAATTGGGCCCGCAGGCAAATGCTAAACGTCAGGCACAGCAGGAGCAGGTTGAGTTTGTTCAATAGCTGCAGTGTGCGGCTTCGACGATACTCACGGCCCATGCGGGCGCGGACTGGCATCGGCATGAGGGATATCCTCCTACATTCAGGATCTTGCGTGTCTGGGTCCCAACCGATTGAGGAAAAAACCGATTCGCGGCGGCGGATCGGCCCATTTGCCACCGCCCCGAAGATGTGGATTTCTTTGCTGCGATCCGAACACTACAGAGCTATTTGAAATCCTTTTTCCGCAACAAGCTAGTAATCACAGAAAAAGAATGATACATTGAACGCCGCACCCGAGTCTGTGATAAATTGAACAAATCGCACTCTATTTAAGGACTATGATTTCGAATTGAATCGACCCCTTTCAATTCTTTTGAGGGAAGGCATCTTTCAAATGTAGATCAGCAGTGGATGATGGTGGCCGGCAAGTGGTTCCCAACCCAAAGAGATCTGAACTCATTCGCTTCAAAACCGCATTGCAGGGGCCGTGGCTCGGTCACGCGACCAGGGGAGCCGCCGCCGGCTTGGGACGGACGAGTTCCTCAACATGCTCCACGGCCTGCGCCAGGCTCGTGGACAGGCGATCGGGTTGAGTGCGCTCGAAACGGGCCTCGGCTTTTTGCGTATCGCCGCTGAATCCCCATACGCCAACCACCACTTTGAGTTTTGGGAACCGTTCCCGGATCTGCCTGCACATGGCCCGCGCCGGCGAGAACGCGTAAGGAGGCAACGCCGAGATGCATACTACGTCGCTCCGTCCGGTTTCAAGCAATGCCAGCCAATCATTGGGAGAAGCCCCGGCGCTGGGAAAGGACACTGTCGCGAAGCCTTTTTGCTCCAGGAGTTGAGCCAGCATGGCGGCGGTGATCTCATCGGCCCGGTCATGGGCCGGAAGACAGATTACCCTGGGGTTAGGATGCTCCACGGCGTCCGGTATCGGTTCGGATTCTTCCCCGGTCGAACTGTCCGCCGGTTGATACTCGGAAAACTCGGCGATCATTTCATTGATGCTGAGAAAAAGAAATTCTTCCCTGGCGGCGTCGATTGAACCCTTGTGCCGGTCCTGTTCGGCCATGCTCAAAGCCGGGATGAGCACCGAGTCGTACAACTCAACCAGGGGCTTTCCTTTAAGAAACTGGCCAACAATGGTCTGTGCTTCCACCTGGTCCATCGCCAGTAACCGCTGGTAGATCTGGGCCTCGGTCCCCAGAACGGGTTCATCTCCCAGCAGGATATGCAGAAAGGAAAGTTGGGGGACGTAGCGCCCCAGAACCACCAGGCAGACCGTCAGAGGCGTAGACAGGATCAGGCCCGCCGGTCCCCACAAAACGGCCCAAAAGACGGAGGTTACCAGCAGCGCCAGGGAAGAGATTCCCACGTGGGCGCCGTAGAGCCAGGGTTCGACGAAGTTGCCGACGATCAGTTCCAGGCCCGCTACCAGCAGGAACACGAACAGTGGCCGGTGCCATCCATCAAAGACGGCCAGCGAGAGCGCGAGCGGCAGCATCGCGGCTATTGGCGTTCCCACGTACGGCACAATCCGCGCGATGCCGGCCACCACCCCCCATAGCGCCGGATTGGGCACGCCAATCCAATAAAGACCAAGCCCGAATAGAGCTCCAAAGCTGGCATTAACCAGGAACTGCATCAGTAAGTATCGGCTGACGCGGCGTGACGCGTCGTCGAGCGCTTGCGTCATGAGGTTCAATTGACCGAGGCCGGCCAGCCGCAGCAGACGATTCCTCAGGTCTTCTCTCTGCAACAGCATGAAGACCGTAAAGATGACCACCATTCCTGTCCGTCCCAGAGGCGCAAGAATGGGCGTGCCCAGATCACGAAGCTGCATCCAGCCGCTGGCTTGGGGCTGGACCATTCGAACGGGAACAGGAGACGTGGGCGCCGGCGGCGCATTCCTGGGCCGCTTCTGACCCTGCGGGAGCGAGGCCGGGGATGACGGGTCCGGGCTGCTGAGTTCCTGCGCGATCTCCTTCACGCTTTCGGCAGCGTGGCCTAACTGCCCGGTTGCCGGGATGTGAAAAGCTTCGATCTTGGCGTGAATGTTTTCGCGGTATTGAGGGAGTTGATTGGCGACGTCAACCAACTGGTTGGCGATGACCCAGCCAATGCCGCCGGCCAGCGCGATGGAAACCACGACACTGGTGAAAACAGACGCTACGCGGCCGATGCGCAGCTTCTCAAGAATCGCCACCAAGGGAGTCAATAGAAATGCCAGCGTGAGAGCAAATGCCAAGGGGATTAGAATCTCGCGCGTAAAGTACAGTGCCGCGATCGTCCCGAACAGGACAATGGCTCCGGCATCACCCCGGAGCTTGGGCCGTGCCGCGAGCCCTGCTGGAAGCAGGTCTTGTTTCATAGGTATTTGTTTTCGCAGATGCAACCTTGAGCGATAGCACGCCAGTCAACGTCGCGGCATGGCCGGAACGCCCACGTCTTATTGCGAGGGATCTTTTCCCCGCGTGGCTTGCACGCCCTTCAGAATCCCAAGGCCCAGGAGTACAATTGCACCCACGGCAATCCAATGCGCGGCGAGATGCAGTATCACGGCTGCATAAATCAGCCCGCCGAGCATGATCAAGAAACCGATGATATAAATCCCGAATGACATGGCAGTTCCCTCTTTCACCCCTGCGTCGAGGCATAGTTTCGGACAGCTTGTTACTCTCACCGGGCGGAGAGGTGCTCGCCGGCATCGTCTAAACCGAAGGAAGACGGCTATGCTTGTCTTCGCCTTGGTGGATAAGCCAACCATTATCTACTGGAGCAAATTTGGGGCCAAAAACGACCAACACGGCCGCTCCGCCGCGAGCAGCAGGGAGACGTGAAGAGAACAAATTATCTCGCCAAGGCGCAAAGCCGCAAAGAAGAATTTCTTAGGTTTCCTGTCGTTCTTTGCGGCTTTGCGAGAGACAATTCTTCCTGCTTATAATGCTTCACGGCTTCTCAGATTCAGGAGCGGCAAATATGGGGTCACAGCCCGCCGTGACTTACCCGGTCGCCTTTGCCGGCTACCGAGGCCAACTTCACGGCAGCGAATCGGGCCCCGCCGACGGCGAGCACAATGGCGCCTGGAAAATCGCGATTCCGAAAGCGGATTCAGCGCAATCGCGTGCTCCGCGGTGGAGGCGTCTGCGGCCGGACGATGCTGGGCGCGGGGGTTCCGCGGAGCGGGTGATGAGCGACTGCAAAGGCCAGGCCAGCCGCCGATTTGAATCGGCTGCGTCTGGAGGAACCGGGCCGGGAGCGATGGGCAGTCGTAACCGGCGCGCCATAGCGGCACACGATGGCGGTGGAAACCAAGGGCCGTCGCGGCCTAATGAGTATGTCGCCGGCGAGCAGTGTGGTACTATGACCGTACTCGAGTCTCACGAACTCCGCCGCCAGGGAAGATCGCGGTCAACGATGAATTGCAGGCCAGGTAACGCCGCGTTTGCGTGGGCGCGCGACTTCGCGATGCCGATCGTAGACACCGTCCGCCGATCGTTATTGGCGATCGATACGATTGGCGATCGATACGATTGGCGCTTGATCCGGTTGGCGGACCAGGACGGCGAATCGATCCCTCTTAGGATGTTTCAAGCGTCACGGCTGGAAGACCGAGGGACCAGGTAATCGATTCACTGTTGCGCGGCACGGGGATATTCCCAGCCTACGGGATTCTCCCGAAGGTGTTCTCCCGGGCGGTAACTCGTTCCCCCTCAAGAACGGGCATTCCCCGATGGCGGCTCGGCAAATCTCGCATTGCAGGTGCAGTGTTTGCATCCGGGCCGGTGGATTTCCACAACGGGAAGGCTGGATCAGCACTCTCAGCCTCCCAATCGCTGGGGTTACTGTTCTGGAACATCCCGTGCTAATGACGATAGGCGGCCCGTGCGGGCGAAGGGACGGCTATGAAAACAGCAGATAGCGAGAAGGGCGGGTATCGGGAGATCCTGGAACGAAAAGAGGCCGAACTGGGCCAGGTATTGCGAAAGCGGGATGACATCGCCATTGAGAAGAGCGCGGACCAAATGGATGAGATTCAGTATGCCACGGAACGGGATCTGGCGATTCGAAACGTGGACCGCGATTCCACCCTGCTGCGTGCCGTGAAAGCCGCATTGCGACGGATCCGCGACGGCAGCTTTGGAACGTGCATCGATTGCGAATCGGCGATCAGCCCCAAACGCCTCGCGGCCGTGCCCTGGGCGCCGCGTTGTATCCAGTGCCAGGACAGTACCGACCGGGATATGCGCGAGAGAGCGGATGGGGGCGAGACGCTCGACAATGCCGCGTGAACAAGTTATGAAAACAGCGTCCAGCGTTCGAACCATCGCGTTTCTTGGCGACTACTTGCCGCGCAAATGCGGCATTGCCACGTTTACATCCGACCTGCTTGGGGCCGTGGCAGCGCGGCATTCCCAAAGCTGGTGCTTCGCGGTGCCGGTTAATGACATCGAGGGATGTTATCGGTATCCGGATGTGGTTCGCTTCGAAATTGAGGAGCAGGATCTCGAGTCTTACCGGCGCGCCGCCGACTTCCTGAATTCCAGCGGCGTGGACATTGTCTCGGTCCAGCACGAGTTCGGAATTTTCGGCGGTCCGGCCGGCAGCCATTTATTGACCCTGTTGCGCGAGTTGAATGCGCCGGTCGTCACCACGCTGCACACCGTCCTGCACCAGCCGAACCCCGACCAGCGCCTCGTAATGCAGCAACTGATCGCGTACTCAACCCGGCTGGTGGTCATGACGGAGCGGGGACGAACGATCATGCAGGAAGTGTACCGGGCGCCTCCGGCCAAGATCGATATCATTGCGCATGGCATTCCCGACGTCACATTTGCCGCCCCGGACGACTACAAGGACCAGTTCGGCGTGGGCGGAAAAACAGTCCTGCTGACGTTCGGGCTGCTGTCGCCGAACAAGGGGATTGAACATGTGCTCCATGCTCTTCCGGCTATCGTGGCGGAGTTTCCCGACGTCGTCTACATAGTGCTGGGAGCCACGCACCCCCACGAGTTGCGCACGCGAGGCGAAGCCTACCGCCGCAGCCTTGAGGCTATCGTCAAGAAAAGCAAACTGGAGAACAACGTCATCTTCCACAATAGCTTTGTGGAACTGCATGAGCTGACCGAATACATTGGAGCGGCGGATCTTTACATTACACCTTATCTGGACGAAACCCAGAGTACGTCCGGAACATTAGCCTATGCGTTTGGCGCGGGCAAAGCCGTGATCTCGACGCCGTATTGGCATGCCGCGGAATTGCTGAAAGACCAGCGCGGCGTATTGGTGCCATTCGGGGACCCGAAGGCCGTTGCGCACGAGGTGAGCGGGTTGTTGCGCGATGAAAAGCGCCGCCGTGCCATGAGCCGTAACGCCTACAAGCTGGGCCGGGAAATGGTGTGGAGCCACACGGCAGGGCTGTATATGCGCTCCTTTGAACTGGCACAACGGCAGGGGGCGGCGGCGCCCGGCAAATCGGCTGCCGCCAACGGGTTCAGGCAGCGGCCGCATGAGTCGCCGGAGTTGAATCTAAGTCACCTTTACGATATGACCGATTCGACGGGCATCTTCCAGCACGCCAAGTTCACGGCGCCGAATCTTTCGGAAGGCTACTGCACGGACGACAATGCCCGGGCGCTGATTCTGGCGGTGTTGCTGGGCCAGTTGGAAGAAGCTCCGAAGGGTGTTCGGGCGCTGGCCACAACCTACGCCGCGTTCCTGGACCATGCCTTCGATCCAAAAACGGCCCGCTTCCACAATTTCCTTAGTAGCGACCGCCGTTGGCTCGACGAACAAGGGTCCGAAGACTGTCATGGCCGGGCGATTTGGGCGTTAGGCACCGCGGTGGGGCGCTCGCCGTATTGGAGGTCGAAGCGCATGGCCGAACGTCTCTTCGCGCAGGCGCTGCCGGCCGTGACGAACTTCACTTCGCCGCGCGCCTGGGCATTCAGCATGATTGGCATTCACGAATATCTGCGCTGGATGAAGAGCGACCGCCTGGTCGACGATGTCCGCGAAGAACTGACCGGGCGGTTGATGGCGATCTTCGACAAAGTCGCCGAGCCCGGCTGGACCTGGTTCGAAGAGGGGTTGACTTATGACAACGCCAAGCTGGCTCATGCCCTGATTGTCAGCGGACGCGCCACCGGGCAGGATAGAGTCTACCAGCGAGGCCTGCAGGCGTTGCGCTGGCTGGTGGGCGTACAGACCTCAAAGCATGGCCGGCTGCGGCCCATTGGCAGCAACGGATTTTACCGGCATAACGGCGCACGCGCGGACTTCGACCAGCAGCCCATTGAGGCGCAGACCACGGTATCGGCATGCCTGGAAGCCTACCGCGCCACAGCCGACCCGTGGTGGTATGAACAGGCGCAACGCGCCTTCGACTGGTTTCTCGGCTGGAACGATCTGGGGCTGGAAGTCTACTGCCAGCAGACCGGCGGCTGCCGCGATGGATTGCACGCGGACCGGGGCAATGAAAACCAGGGGGCGGAATCGATGCTGGCCTTTCTCCTGTCGCTGGCGGAAATGCGGCTGGTGCAAAACACCGCGACCGGCGTTCAACGAATTGGTATGTCGGCCAAAACCGCTACATGAAACCAATCGACGTCAAGCGCAGCACCGTCACTCTTGACCCGGACCGCACGCATGTGCTGGCCCGGCCCTTTCGTCTCATGAGCGACAAGCGCTCCGTTAAGGTCGCTGCCCGGGTTATGGCGCTGCCTGAAAACGACGTCCATGCCCTTTTGGACGGGGTCCGGGCGGAATTCGGCGACCGCCAGATAAAGATCGAGGAATTCCTCCACCGCAGGTTTGACGAGGTCAGCCCGTTTCTGCTCGATGGTCAAAGACTGTCCGAAGAACGGAAGTTATTGCTGAGCGGGTATTTCACTCACGAGTATTCGCTCGAAGCCGCGGCTTTGTTCAATCCCTCGATGGTGCCGCACCTGGATCAGTCGGATGTTCCGCCCGGATCGCTGCGATTCATCCTGAGCTTACGCGCCACGGCCGAGGGGCACGTTTCCTCGATCGCCTTTCGCACGGGATTATTGGACGGGGACAGTAACATCACCATGGACGTGCCCTCGCGCTACAGCATGGAGCCGGCGCAAGTACCCAACTCGACGTTTGAAAAGGCGCTGTTCGAACGGAAGCTTGAGGAACTCCGTCTCATGGGCGGCTTCAACCGCGAGGTTCTCAACGGCCTGCCGGATGCATTCACGATGGAAGAACTGCGCGCCGGCATCGACCGCGCCGGGAAACAGATCCCGGAGCTGGAGCGGGAAACGGCTAAGAGTGTAGCCGCACAAACGCTGATGCTGGCCCGGTCCAACTACCAGGTTCAGTTCACGCCGGAGTCATCTTTGTCCGAGCGGGTTTTGTTCCCTGTAACTCCTGCGCAGCGCAACGGCATCGAGGACGCCCGCTTTGTCCTCTTCCACGAGGAAGACGGCACGCACACCTATTACGCGACTTACACGGCGTACGACGGAAAAGTGATCCTGCCCCAATTCCTCGAGACGTCCGATTTTCTTCACTTCAAGTTCTACACCCTGAACGGCCCAGCCGTCGAGAACAAAGGCATGGCGCTCTTTCCCCGAAAAATCAAGGGCCTCTATGCGATGCTCGGCCGGCAGGACGAGGAGAATATCTACGTGATGTTCTCCGACCATCTCCATTTCTGGCATACCATGCAGCTCATTCTGGAGCCTGCGTTTCCCTGGGAATTCATCCAGTTGGGCAACTGCGGCTCGCCCATTGAAACCGAAGCCGGCTGGCTGGTAATCAGTCACGGCGTGGGGCCAATGCGAAAGTACTGCATCGGCGCTTTCCTGCTGGATCGTGACGACCCGGCAAAGGTGATCGGCCGCCTGCCTGAACCGCTGATCGAGCCAAATACAAACGAGCGCGACGGCTATGTGCCGAACGTCGTTTATTCGTGCGGCAGCCTCGTGCATAACCGGCAGCTCATCATTCCCTACGGGATATCCGACTATGCCACGACGTTCGCCACGATTCCGCTGGAACAAATTCTGGCTGCAATGGAATAGTTCCATGACAACGGAACAGAGAGATGCGCTTTACACCTGGAGGAGAACACAATGGCAGCAAGCAGCACATCGTCGGGGTTTCACACCCGAATTGAAGATATACTATCGCATTTACCGGTCTCCGGCACCACGGAGTTCGGCAAGGGTCAGATGATTTATGGCCAGGATAAGCTTTCGGAGAGTATCTATCTGGTGATTTCGGGCAAAGTCGGGATCTCGCAGATAGCCGAAAACGGCAGCGAGGTGCTGCTGGAAATCGTCCAGCCCGACGGGTTGTTTGGCGAGTCGGCTTTCCTCGACTTTTCCCGCCGGAGCGAACAGGCCACAGCCATCGAAAGGGCTAAGTTGATGACTTGGGCAGTTTCCGACATGGAAGACCTGGTTATGAAACGGCCCCGCCTGGCGGTGGGTATGCTGCAGATCCTGGCGCAGCGCAACGCCGACTTCACGCGCCGCATCGAGAGCCTGGCGGTCGACAGTGTGGAACGGCGGCTCGCCCGCTCGCTCCTTCACTTTTCGGAGCGGTTAGGCAGCCCGGAGGCGGACGGATCGGTTCGGATGATGCCCTTTACCCACGAGATGCTGTCACGGTACGTCGGCACCACGCGGGAAGTGGTCACCCAATATATGAACCGGTTCCGGAACCAGGGCTATCTGACGTATTCGCGGCAAGGTATCCACCTCTATCGCGATGCTCTACGAACAGTGTTCGAAAGAAGCAGTTCCCTCTCGGCTGGGACAAGCAGCTAAGATGTGGGGCAGGTTGGTAACCGGTTGGTAACCTGCCGCGGATTGTCAATCCGCCTGTCGCACCTGAGGGCAAGGCTTGCAACGCGGGGCGGCTCGCTGCCGTAGTCTGCCTCCACAAGGTTTTAGCCATCCCACATGTACCTAATGGCACTTATACCTTGGCAAGCAACGTGCCCGCTGTGATTCCTGTGCACTATGTCATCGAGCCAAAAGGAGTTGAAACGTGAAAACTAAATGGATTGTAATGATGCTATTGGCAGCGGGGGTTGTCTTTGCCCAGGTTTCCATCGGAGTGAGAATCGGGGCGCCGCCGCCGGTTCGGGAACTTAGGGTTCAGCCACGAAGCCCCGGCGACGGATATGCCTGGATCGCCGGCTACTGGTACCCCGTGGGTAACCGTTATAAGTGGCACGACGGATACTGGACCCGTCCAGCCTATTCCGGCGCACGCTGGGTCTCACCTCATCATGATGGAGAGCGCTACTTTGACGGCTACTGGGATGGCGATCGCGGCCACATCGCGCACGACCATCGGTGGGACCGCGACCATGACCACAACCGGGACTTCAATCGGGACCATGAGCGCGACCATGAGCGCGACCACGAGCACGACCGCCAGTAGCAGACTCAACTGGTTGACAGGAGTTCCGGCGCAGCAGGCGGCCCTTCGCCTGGATCCGACGGGACTCCTCCGCAAACGCAAACCCTGCACTTTCCATAACAGAACCTGCATCTGCCGCAGCCGCCAGGCCCTTGCTTCAACACCCGTGGTTAGCCGCAATTGTCTAAGTCACCTCACAACCCCTTAGCCTGCACAGTGCCGGCGTTACCCGCAGCCGGACGGCGTTACCCGAGCCGGGCGGCCGGGGATGGTGCCCACCGTGCACTAGCAGACAGGTCACAACATATTTGTCCGACAAGGAAGAGGTAAGAAAATGAAATTCGCGATTCTAGCCGGTTTGGCACTCACTACATCGTTGCTGGCGATCGACAAGGCGCCCGCCAAGCGGCTGGCAGAGGCTGCGTCGGTCTTCTCGGAGGTCATGGCGGCACCCGACAAGGGGATTCCGCAGGATCTCCTTGAGAAAGCGCACTGCATCGTCATTGTTCCATCACTGAAGACCGCGGCATTCCTGGTCGGCGGGAAATTTGGGAAGGGGTATCTGTCCTGCCGTAACAAGAGCGGTCCTGGCTGGTCGGCCCCCGCCACGGTTCGCATCGAGGGCGGTAGCGTGGGCTTTCAGATCGGCGGCTCTACCACAGACCTGATCATGCTGGTTATGTCGGAACGCGGAGCGGACAAGCTGCTGTCAAGCAAGTTCACCCTGGGCGCCGAAGGCTCGGTCGCCGCCGGCCCGGTCGGACGGACAGCGACGGCTCAAACCGACGCCCAAATGCATGCGGAGATTCTTTCGTGGTCGCGTTCACAAGGCCTGTTTGCCGGCCTGGCTCTGGAAGGAGCTACCCTGCGGCAGGATCTGGATGACAACGCCACGCTGTATGGCCATAAACTGGAGAACCGGGACATCGTGACCAACGGAAGGCCTGCGCCCAAGTCGGCCGCGCCCCTGATGGCTCTCCTGAACGAGCACTCGGCGCGAGAGCGTTAGGCGAGTGGGAAGAAGAACGGGAAGCAAGGACAAAATGAAGATCATCGGTACGTTCCTGACAGTATGTGGACTTGTGGCGGCCCAGGCGCCGCAAGCTCCGAACCCGGTTCAGCAGTCAACCGAGAATGCGGCCAGGACGACCGCTGGCGCGATGCCTATCTATCGCGTCACGGTAATAGCCCGGACCACGAAGGCGATTAATTACAATCACCGCAGCGGATCCACTAACATCGATTTCCGCGGAACGCCGCTCTTACCCGAGGCCCGCGGCGAGGCCAGGGTGGAGAGTAAACAGGGCGTGATCAAGATCGACGCGCGCATGGAGAAGCTGCAGCCGGCCACTAAGTATGGCCCCGAGTACCTGACCTATGTAATGTGGGCTATCACTCCCGAGGGCCGTGCCACTAACGTTGGCGAGGTGCTCTTGAATGGAGACAAGTCCAAGCTGGATACGACAGCGGAGCTGCAGTCGTTCGGCTTGATTGTAACTGCTGAGCCCTATTTCGCGGTGACCCAGCCCAGCGACGTGGTAGTCATGGAGAATTTCGTCAGGCAAGATACCGTCGGAACGATTGAACAGGTGGACGCGAAGTACGAGCTCTTACAGCGGGGCCAGTACACCTTGAATGTGAACCCGGCCGAGATCAAGCCACTGCGGCTCGACCCGAAGGTGCCACTGGAGTTGTACGAGGCGCGAAATGCCATCCAGATTGCACGCTGGACCGGCGCCGAGAGATACGCCAACGATACCTTCCAAAAGGCCCTCATCGGCCTGGAGAATGCGGAGGGCTACCTGATAGGAAAGGGCGGAAAGAAGCCCATTGGCACGGTGGCGCGTGAGGCCGTCCAAATGGCCGAAGATGCCCGCATCATCACGGTGAAGAAGATCGATTCAGAGCGGTTGGCCGCCGAGCGCCAGGCTGGAGTAGACCGTGAGTTAGTCGCTGAAAACGGACGGGTTGCGGCACAAGCCGACGCGGCGCGCACTGCGCGCGAGGCCGAAGCGGCGCAGCTTGCGGCACTGGCTGAAGCCGACCGCGTGAAGCGCGACCACGCCGCCCGGATGGAGGCAGCGCAGGTTGCCAGGGATGCCGATGCGGAGCGTGCCAGGCGTGACAACGCGGCACTGATGGCAGCCGCGCAGGCTGATGCGGACCGTGCCAGGCGTGACAACGCGGCACTGATAGCCGCCGCGCAGAACGAGGCGGATCGGCTGAAGCTCCAGAACGACGCCAGGACACTGGCCGCTCAGAACGAAGCGGACCGGCTGAAAATCCAGAACGACGCTAAGGCGGCCGCCGCCCAGAACGAAGCCGACCGGCTGAAACGCGATAGCGACGCGCTGCTCGACCGCGCCGCCAAGGATAAAGCGCAGGCAGAGGCGGAGAAGGTGGAACTGCGAGCGCAGCTTCTGAGGCAATTCAACGCCATCCTGCAAACCCGCGACACCGCGCGTGGTTTAATCGTGAACATGTCGGATGTCCTTTTTGACACGGCCAAGTTCACCCTGCGGCCTCTGGCGCGCGAGAAACTGGCCAAAGTGGCCGGCATCGTCTCCGGACATCCGGGACTGAGGCTGGCGGTAGAAGGTCACACCGACAGCGTCGGTGGAGACGACTATAATCAGCGCCTTTCCGAACAACGCGGCGAGTCTGTGCGCGCCTATCTGACTCAGCAGGGAATGCCGCAGAGTTCGGTCACGGCCAAGGGCTACGGCAAGACGCAGCCGGTGGCTTCCAATGACACGGCGAGTGGACGCCAGCAGAATCGGCGGGTGGAGATCGTGATCTCAGGCGATGTGATTGGCACGGAGATCACCATCACGCCAGTCGTCGTGGTCAGGTAACTGTGAGTGGCACCGGCGGGGCACCCTCCGGGTCCGCCTGTGTTGCTTGGGTGGCCGGGCTCGAAGGCTTCAAAACCTCACAGGCCAGGAGGCCCATGCCAAAAAGGAGAACACGATGCGCGACAGACCCGTTGGCACGGTATTTCGCGAAGGCGACGAAGTAGTGCTGGCCGAGGGCACATACCAGGGCACCCAGGGCGTCTTTCTCCGGCTCAGAGAAGACGTCAACTGGGCGGACGTTACGGGCCGCGATGGCAGCGTTCGAAGCCACCCGGTGGCATGGCTGGACCACTCCACGGCCACAAACGGCCCTCCGGAGGTCGAAGCGTGGGAAGGCGAGGGTGGAGCAGCAAGCAAGGCAGGTAGTGCGGGCGCAGGGCAGTAAGCTACGGTTGAACGATGGGTTCAACAGCGCGGCGGCGGCATGTGGGGCAGGTTGTTAACCTGCGGCGGATTGGCAATCCGCCTGTCGCACCTTGCGGGCGAGACGCCAACGCGGGGCTGGCTCGCTGCCGCATCGCGCCCCGGCGGATTAACAATCCGCCGCAGATTGACAATCTGCCCCACAAGCAAAGCGCCCGCGTG
This sequence comes from Candidatus Acidiferrales bacterium, assembly GCA_035570275.1. Taxonomy (GTDB): domain Bacteria; phylum Acidobacteriota; class Terriglobia; order Bryobacterales; family Bryobacteraceae; genus DATMNI01. The sequence goes on from DATMNI010000189.1 coordinate 19,985, forward strand.
GGGCGGGTCCATACGGGAGAGGAACTTGGATCGTTCCGGCGGCGGTTCGTGGCAGACTGATAGGAGCACAGGTAGCGGAAGTAGGCCGATACTTCAGTGGTGCTGTTAAAACCAAAC